>LYSV01000011.1 GCA_001657315.1 Flammeovirgaceae bacterium BBD 1991-12
ATGATTATCTCCATAAATTCCTCCTATTTCCTATTTGTTAGCCGACACAGACAGTAGCGGCAATTTAACACTGAACAGAGCTGCAGCTTCACTCACTTCCACCGCCCGGCCTGAGAGCAGGCTGTACCGGGCTTTGATATTTTCCAGACCTACACCCGAGGACTCCTCCTTCAGAATATTCTTCTTTTTCAATGTGTTTTCAATGATCAAAAAATTCTCTTTCTGAAAAATACGGATAGTCAGCGGTGCCTCTCCGGAGATCACATTGTGCTTGATGGCATTTTCCACCAACATCTGTACCCCCAGTGGAATAACACCTGAATTTTCATCAATGTCCGGGGCCAGCTCAAAGACAAGGCTGTCCTCATGCCTGATTTGCTGCAGAAAGATGTAGGAACGTACAAAGTTCAGCTCCTCCCCTAACCGAACGATCTCTTTTTCCCGTGTCTCCAGCACATAGCGGTATACTTCCGACAGCTTCTTGATGAATCTGGCGGACAGGTCAGCATCCTCGTACACAAGATTGGTCAGCGTATTCAGGCTATTGAAGAGAAAGTGCGGGTTCACCTGATTCTTCAGCGACTCATATTTTGCCGTGATAGCCTCTTTCTTCATCTTCTCACTCTCTATGGCGAGGTTACGCCATGAAAGTAAGAAAGTGCGACTGTGAAAAACAAAAGTGATCAGCAGGGAGATCCCCAGTGATAACGCAATCGCAAACACAGGACTGCCCATGCTGATGTTCAGAAATAGCTCCAACATCCACGACATGAACAATACAGCCAGTACTGTAAATCCCGTGTGCGCAGCCAAGCTTATCACCAGACGTTTCACCGGTTCCTTCAGCCAGGACACATACAGACTTACCACATGATTAACAAATGAATTACCCTTGGCCAGAACGATCCAGAAAATTGAAGAAACGAGAATGGCATATTTTAATTCGTGCATGTGTTCGGCCTCCCAGCAGTCAGGGCAGGTGATCAGACTGAACGGAACACCTACCAGGGCCAGGAGCAGAATATCTTTGAACTGCCGCAGCCAGAACGAGCCTCCGTATTGTGATACCATCATTCCCTAATGATAGAAAAAAATCAGATAAACTACCCATTTATTGAGCTTCCTGATGTTCTGAATTTTCGACGGTAGCGCGCGATCCAGTATGAGATCAGTGGCACCCCTATGACTGAAGGCCAGCTCCATTGCAGCCACGTGGGCATAAAATTCATCACCTGACTGGAAAAGGCTGTAAGCGTAGCAATAAATCCCCCCAGCATACCGCCCATGTGCTGGTAGAGCCATGTTTGAGGTTCATGAGCTCTCCTGAATAATTGCAGATTGTCCTTTGATATCAGCAGACCAAAGATACCAAAGCCGATCGCCAAAAAAGGAAAAGGTCCGGAAACTCCCCGGATGATAAGAACAACACCCCACGTAAAGAATGCTACATTGAAAACGCCATTTACCGTCATCGCCACCCAGTCGTACCACGCCGGTTGCTGTCCGTGGTGTAGCTTCTTCAGGGATCTCCACCGGTAAGCGCTGAATACGGAATAGTAGCTGAATACGGCTATCATCAGCAAAAACGGGATCCATTTTACAGTAGACAGGAACAGCGCTGTAATAAAGATGACCGTCATAGACCAGAAGAAGGTTAAGCCCCAGAAGGCGTGGCTCCTCCCACCTTTTTTCACCACCATGGCTATGGGGGCGACAAGCAATGCTGTCGCCCCCGCTGCTATATGGATGACCAGTGAGATCTTTACAAGTATTTCCATCAGTTCAGTGTAATAGTTAAAGCGATGTCTTCCTCTACCGTGAGCCGGGCATCGTTATAAGGCGCCGGACCGAACGCTGCCGGAGGGTTGTTGGAAAACCCATAACCTTCATCCGGTCCCATGGCTCCGAAATCCAGCTCGCCGTTGCTGTTTTCATCGTGCACCACGGAGATAGCATATTCTCCCTTTGGCAGGCCTTCAATAATAAACTGGTCTCCATCATGCTCCTCCAGCTTAAATTCAATGGACCGAACGGGCTCTTTAAGATAGTTGGCCGCCGAGTTGAACACACTTACCTGGAGCAGACCGGCTCTGTTCAGCATACCTTTTACGTTCAGTGTGATGTTTACCGTATTCTGAGTGTAGGCGATCTGAGCCGCTACAAGTAGTCCGATGATGATCGTTAGCTTTTTCATAGTTGTATTTTTTTGTTTCGTTTGATGATCAATTCTGATGCTAATGTCTGATGAATAGCCCGTGCAGGAAAAAATGAGTTACTGAACTGTGGAATTCCCAGGATGAGTTGTAAAAAAGCACTGAAATGCTGATTTTCATTTTGTGGAAAAAGATGGTGTCAAAACGTTTCATGCCCAGCACGGGGCTACGTGGCGGAAGTGGCTGGAAGAAAACCATGCCATGGAAAAGAGTGTGTGGCTTATCATTTACAAAAAGGACAGTGATGTGCCCAGCGTGTACTACGACGAAGCCGTGGATGAGGCACTGTGTTTCGGCTGGATCGACAGCAAGCCCAACAAAAGAGATGATAAAAGCTACTATCAGTTCTTTGCCCGCCGCAGTCCCAAAAGCAACTGGAGCCGGGTCAACAAACAAAAGGTGGAGCGACTGCTGGCCGAAAACCGGATGGCGCCCGCTGGGCTGGAAATGATCCGGATTGCCAAAGAAACCGGCACCTGGACTGCCCTGGATGCTATTGAAAACCTGGAGATCCCACACGACCTGACAGCAGAATTCAGCAACTATCTCTCCTCCGCAGAAAACTTCGAAAAATTCCCGCGATCCGTAAAGCGAGGCATCCTTGAATGGATCATCAACGCCAAAAGACCGGAAACAAGGAAGAAGCGTATAGTGGAAACAGCATCTCTGGCAGCGAAGAATGTGAGAGCGAATCAGTTTAGGAAATAAGTCCTGAGTTATGAGTCATAAGTATTAAGTAGGCGGATAGGAAAGTGGTGTGCTCGTAATGCAGAACTTACAAGGTAGAGTGACTCCATGCTCTATGCTCTATGCTCTATGCTCTATGCTCCATGCTCCATGCCATCCAACCAGTTACCAGAAACAAGTACCCAGCTACCAGTCCACCAGCGTCCAGTGACCAGTGACCAGTCCACCAGTCCACCAGCATCCAGTCATCAAACTATATCCCTTCCTGTCAAATAACGCTTTAACGGGCTCATCTTTCTGTTACAAATTCGCTGAAAGAACTTAAACTACTGGAATCATGAAGACATATTCAATACTTCTGACGCTCACATTGTGCCTTTCTTTTTCGGTCGGCTGGACGCAAAAGAAGAAAAAAGGCAAAAAGGATCCGGAGCCTACGGAGGAGACTAAGAAAAAAAAGAACGGGAATAATAATGGTATCAAGCCCTATAAGGAAGTGATCACCGACAGGGCGGTTTCAGACACCGGGCTTTTCACGGTACACAAGGTAGACGATAAATACTATTTTGAGATCGCAGACTCACTCATAGACCGGGAGATATTGGTGGTGAGCCGTATTTCCGGAACTATTGACGGCTTTAACTTTGGTGGAGCCGGTATGAAGGCGCGGGGACAGCAGGTATGGCGGTGGCAGAAGAAAGATAATCAGTTGCTGCTGCGGTCCGTTTCCCACAACAGTGTGGCCAACGAGGAAAAGCCCATCTACGAGTCCGTGCGCAACAACAACTTCGAGCCGGTGATCATGGTGTTTAACCTGAAGGCGTTTGGAAAGGATTCGGCATCCTATGTGATTGAGATAAATGAATTGTTCACTACGGATATCCCCATGATCGGGCCGCTGCGCCAGAGCCAGCGCAAGGACTTTCAGGTGAAGGGGCTGGACAAGAAGCGCAGCCTCATCATGTGGTCGAAGAGCTTTCCGCTAAATACGGAGGTGCGCCATGTCCTCACCTACAACGCCTCAAAGCTGCCTTCCAATCAAAATACAGGCACACTTTCCATAGAAATGAACCAATCCATGGTGCTGCTGCCTAAAGTACCGATGACGCCCCGGCTGTATGACCGCAGGGTGGGCTTCTTCAGCGTATCGCAGATCGACTACGGCATGGACGAGCAGAAGGCCACCACACGTCGCTTTATTACCCGCTGGCGGCTGGAGCCCAAGGATATGGAGGCTTTCAAAAGAGGTGAGCTGGTGGAACCGGTGAAACCCATTGTATACTACATCGATCCGGCCACCCCGGTAAAATGGAGGAAATACATCAAGCAGGGAGTAGAAGACTGGAATGTCGCCTTTGCCGAAGCAGGTTTCAAAAATGCTATAATGGCCAAGGACCCTCCCAGCAAGGAAGAGGACCCGGACTGGAGCCCGGAGGATGTCCGCTATTCGGTGATCCGCTACACGGCGAACCCTATTCAGAATGCTCAGGGGCCGCATGTACATGACCCCCGGTCCGGAGAGATCATAGAAAGTGATATCATCTGGTATCATAATGTGATGAACCTGCTGCGCAACTGGTTTTTTGTGCAAACGGCGGCGGCGAACGAAGATGCCCGGGGTGTTAAGTTTGACGATGATGTTATGGGCCGGCTGATCCGGTTTGTGTCTGCGCATGAAGTGGGGCATACGCTGGGTTTCCCGCACAATATGGGCGCCAGCTACTCCTATCCTGTCGACTCACTGCGGTCGCAGGGCTTTACGCAAAGAATGGGTACGGCGCCTTCCATTATGGATTATGCGCGATTTAACTACGTAGCACAGCCGGGCGACGGAGCAGCATTATATCCGGACATCGGCGAGTACGACAAATGGGCCGTGAAGTGGGGTTACACCCCTCTCCCGGATGCACAAAGCGCCGATGATGAAAAGGAAACACTACACCAGTGGGTAAAAGAACGCGCGGACAATTCTATGTATTGGTATGGACGGCAGGCATTCAATCCCATAGACCCGCGGGCTCAAACGGAGGACCTGGGCAATGACGCCATGAAGGCCAGCGACTATGGTATCGCCAACCTGAAGAGGATTATCCCCAGCCTGGTATCCTGGACCAATGAAAATGGTAAGGATTATGATGACCTGCGTGAGCTGTATGGGCAGGTGCTGGGACAGTGGAACCGGTACAACGGCCACGTAAAGTCCAATATCGGCGGCCTGTATGAAACACATAAAACCTACGACCAGCAGGGCACAGTGTATGCATATGTACCCAAAGCCACACAGCAGAGGGCCATGAACTGGATGCTGAAAGAAACCTTCTCCACCCCTACCTGGATGCTGAACGAGAATGTACTGAACCGTATCGAGGGGGCCGGCACTGTGGAGCGTATCCGGCAGCTACAGGTGCGTGCACTTAATCAGGTACTGGACGAGGGCCGGCTGGCCCGGTTGATCGAAGCGGAGGCTAAACTGGGTAACGCTACCTACACACCCATCGAAATGATGCAGGATCTGCGTAACGGCCTTTGGTCCGAGCTCAGCAGGGGCCGCAGGATCGACACGTACAGGAGAAATCTTCAGCGTGCCTATATCGAGCGTCTGCACTATTTCATGACTGAAGAGCAGAAGAACTCTTTTGGCAACACCCGGGTAGACGTAAGTCAGTCGGATATCCGCCCACTGGTGAGGGCCGAGCTCAAAGCGCTGCAACGGCAGATAAGGGCAGCGGTAGGTAGGACATCTGACCGTATGACGCGCTATCATCTGGAGGATGCTTTGGAAAGGATTGATCTTATTCTTGACCCTAAATAGTTATTGGTTATTGGGGGTTAGATGATAGTCGGTCGTTGATGGTCCGGATACACTGAAGACTCGACGGACATGATTTGGGGTTCGGGGAGGTTGGGTTTTCTCTGTTCCCTGCCGTCATTCCGGTCTGCCGCAAAGGACAAGGGTTGGGACAGGTAGCTATCTTTTTACCCACGTTACAACAGGATAATGCACAGGTTTACCTATTATTGTTTTCCTGAAACATTGACCCCAGGGAAGAGTATATATTTTGGGATTATCCGGTGTATGTGCTAAAATAACCTTATACCATACCTCATATGTTCGCCAGGATTTTGTATCTGTCACTGATTTTTGTGGGTGTACACCATACCTCACCTGCACAGATTTTCCCGCTTCGGAATGCCCATGCGCACAATGATTATGAGCACAAACGCCCGCTTATGGACGCCCTGAAGTTTGGATTTACGATAGTGGAGGCCGATGTATATGCCGTGGATAACGAGCTGTATGTCTATCATGATCTTCCCGCAACTATAGACAAAAAACGTACCCTGGAGAATGTGTATCTCGCTCTGCTGGCCAGCCATATCGAACGCAACGACGGACAGGTATATCCTGGTGACAATGGCCCCTTTTTCCTCATGGTAGATTTTAAAAGTGCCGCTAAGCCTACGTACAGGGTACTCGAACGCTACCTGCAAAAATACAAGCATATCTTTGCCAGCACGTCCGCTGAAGGTGATACAGGTCCCGTGCATGTATTTATTTCAGGGAACCGGCCGATCGATAGGGTACTGGCTGGTAACAGCGAATTCGCCGCTTTGGACGGACGCCCTGCTAACCTTGGGAAAAGTATTTCTCCGGCTCTTATGCCCATCATCAGTGATCATTATAAAAGACATGCTCGCTGGGACGGTACCGGGGAAATGCCGGCCAGGGATAAAGAGGCTATCTCCCACCTGGCAGAACGCGTGCATAAGGAGGGGAAAAAAACTGAGGCTATGGGCGATACCTGATACGCCGGCAGCTTGGGAAGCCCTGCTCTCACTGGGTGTGGACTATATTAATACAGACCGGTTGCAGGCATACCACGAGTTCATGCAGCAACGGAGCTCTGAATAATGTGATGCTGTAGAGAACTACCGGGTGAGTGCTGGTTTTGCAAAGGGGAGTTTTCCGTACTGATCACGGTGAGCGTTGGATACCCGCATTACAAATGCTGGCGTCAATGCCCTGTAGTACTCAAAGGGTCCGCGTTGCAAACACGGACCAGTTTAAAGCTGGATAAGATCGTCTTATTTATCTGATAGAGTCCAAATGTTTTTTACACTAAGCTGGATACCTCCCTTGACCTAAACTACCTGAAAAGAGCATGGTCATGGATATACCTGTTCAGTTCTTCTTCGTAGTTTTTACCTATTTTCAGCTCGCTTCCTGCCACCCATATATTTTTCAGGTGCAGGTTTTCAATGTAATCAACGTTAATGATATAGGATTTATGTATTCTGATGAAGCGGCCTTTGGGCAGGACGTCGGCCAGTCTTTTTAGCGACAGCAACGTCAGGATACTGCGTTGATCCTCGAAATGAATCTTAACGTACTCCTGGTAACCTTCTATGAAACATATCTTGTCCAGCCGTATACGGTGGATTTTGTAGTCTGATTTCACGAACAAAATGCCCTTGTTCAACGCCCTTTGTGTAGCCTCACTGATATTTTGACTTTCATTTTTGTATTTCAGGGTCTTCATTTCCACCAGACCCCTGGCCTTTTCAGCCGCCTGTCTGAACCGTTCAAATTCTATTGGTTTGAGCAGATAATCCACAGCATTGAGCGCATAGCTTTCCAGCGCATGGTCAGAATAGGCAGTGGTGAAGATCACTTCTGTTTTATAGGTGCGTATGGTCCTGGAAAACTGCAGCCCACTTACCTGTGGCAAATTAATGTCCAGCAGGATAAGGTCTATTTCATCCAGGTCATTCTCCTCAAAGCAGTCGAGACAGTTGCTGTATTGCCCGGCCAGGGTCATGAACGGGAGCTGGTCAATATAATGTGTGAGTATATTCCTGGCATGTACTTCATCATCTACTACCAATGTCCGTAAAGTCATAATATATCGATTAGATGGAAAGATTGATTTTCAGGTTTATCTCGAAGGTTTGAGCCTCTCTTTTGATGTCAAATTCATGTTGCCCGGGGTAGAACAGGTTCAACCTCCTGCGGGTATGCTCAATGCCCAACCCCTGGTGAAGATCACCGCCTTCCAGCACGCTACTCTGCCCGTAGCTATTTCTGGCATTGAATGTAAGTACATTGTTATCTATTGTTACTAAAATATAAATATAGCCGTTTTCATTCCATGACAGATCACTATGCTTAAAGCTGTTTTCCACAAAGTTGATCAATAAAAACGGGACAATTTCCTGATCTCCTATCTTCCCGGTGATGTTGAAGGTAACGCTCTCATCGCGGAAGCCTTTTTCTTTTTGAAGCGCCGCATACTGCCTTAAAAAATTAACCTCTTTTGCCAGCAGTACCCGGTCAGTGCTGCATTCATAGAGCATGTAGCGTAGCATTTTGGAGAGGTTGATCACAATATCCCCGGCCCGGGCAGGATCAAGGATACACAAAGAGTAGATGTTATTCAGCGTATTGAACAAAAAATGCGGTGTGATCTGGCTTTTAAGCAGACTCAGCTCCGACTGATAATTCGCCAGTTTTATTTCTTTTTCCTTTCTTAAAAATGCCACACGCTGGTGATGGATCCAGAACGAAATAAGAGCGGCCAGCAGCGCCAGCAGAACGATGAACCACCATGATTTCCAGAAGGGAGGCGGATTGACAATGGCAATGGTGCGGTAATCCCCAAAATCCAGGTTTTTTTCATTGTAGGCTTTTACCTCCAGGATATAGCTTCCATAGGGTACATTTTCATAAAAAATAAGGTTTTCCCTTGCATCCTGTATTTGCCACGCTTCTTCCCAGCCTTTGATCCGGTAGCTGATCCGGTTGGTTTCGGGGGTAACATAGCTGGGGAAATGCACGTTGAGCCTAAGGGATTTTTCTTTGTTTGAGAGCGTTATTTTGGTCAGGTCATCCACGTAACGCTCCTTGTAATAGAGCATCATTTTGGTTCTTCCTAGCTTTTGCTGCTTAAAGTTCATAGGGTCAACATACACCAGACCCCTGTTAGTGCCGAAGACCAACAGACCGTTTTGCTTATGCAGCAAGCCATTTTTGGTAAACTCATTGCTGGGCAGGCCATCGTAAAAGTCGAATTTCTGGAGGCTGTCCCTGATGACATGATAGTACCACAATCCATTGACGGTGCTGATCCAGAGAGCACCCTCATGATCCTGTAATGTGGCATACGTACGGGCATGGTTTTCCGCTAACCTGTGATCGCTGAAGACCTGCAGCGTGGCGATATTCAGCCTGTACATACCTCCGGAGGAAGAAAGGAAATATTCCTCTGGTGTGTGCCCCGGCGTGATCTTGAAAATGTTGTTACTCAGTGCAGGATTGACATCAGCAGGTCCTGGCTTCTCTACCCTGTCGGTGACAGGATCATAAATGAAAATACCATAGTTTTCGCTACCTAAAATGACCCGGCCATCGTTACTGAAGAACATGCACCGGGTCTTAATGGGATCCCTTGCCTGCTGGGATGGAGATATTCCGGACGACAGGTCAACAATCTCGCTGTGTCGCGTATAGGGATTGTATTTTACCACAAAGAACCAGAACGATATGTACAGGTTCCCCTGGGGATCTTCAATGATTTCGTATACCCTGCAGTGGCCCGGGTGACCGTATTCGGCAGCCAGATCCCTGTACGCAGAAAGCAGGTCATTTTCCACCTGCCCGGTGGAGGGGTCGTAAAGGCTCAGCCCTTCGTAATGTCCGATCCACAGTTTACCGGTCTGGTCGAAGTGCAGCGCCCTGATGATGTTGCTGGGCAGCTCCTCCCTGATGATCCTCTTCAGGTTGAAGGCCGTATCAAATTCGAACACGCCGTTTTCCTGTGATCCTACCCACGTATGCCCTTTTTTATCTTCAGTGATGGCCCTCACCGTGCCTATCTCTACCCAGCCATTCTTCAGCCTTACCCGGTTCACTTTGCCAAAGAGTTCCCTGTTCCTATGATGGGAGAATATCCCCTTGTCCCTCGTGCCCACCCACAGAATGCCTTCATTATCCTCGTACAACGACATAATATCGTTGCTGGGGAGCTTGTTTTGCTCATATGTATTGTAAGAGGCCTGTTCAACGATCAGCCCGGCATCAGTCCGGTGTTTAGCTTTGGCTTTCTTTAACCGGAAAAGTCCGTTATTCTCCGTGGCTACCCAAAGGGCGCTGTCACGGCTTACCACCACATCACGTATAAGCGTAATACTCGTCTTTGCCGGGGTTGAGTTTTGCAAAAGATCGTCCAGGAGATGGAGTATGGATTGCGCTACGGAGAATACCGAATCGACTCTGTCAGCATTGAAACATTCGTCTGTTAGTTCCCGTGTTGACATAAGCCGGGTCACGATCGGGCGTATTCGCTTTTGAGGGGTTACATACTCTTCCAGCTTTTTGTTCAGCCTGCCCAGCGTATGCCGCTGAAACAGGGAGTCCGCGGAGTCCCACAGATAGGCGTAGTCGGCTGAACTTAGCCAGATACGCTGCCGGCTGTCCTTTGTAAGGCGCAGGATGAGGTCATTTTCGGGGAGCGCTACAGGCCTGAACCGGGAGGATCGTGAAGAATACGCGACCAACACCTGGTTATAGCTGTCAAACATCCAGATGTGATCCTGGTCGTCCTCCACCAGTTGTGATATACGATTGCTGGCCGGGCCGTCACCCGGAGCAGAGGTAGCAAGGAATTGCCTGATCCTGTGCCCGTCAAAACGGTTGATCCCGTTCACTGTGGCAATCCAGATAAACCCGTACCTGTCTTTCAGAATATCGGTTACGGAATAGCTGGTGAGCCCCGTTTGAATGGGTAACGCGCTGAAGGTGGCAAAATCCGGAGGAACTGCCAGCTGCGTTTCTGCCCTTGCAGGCTGCTGCACAAAAATATATGCGCAAGGAAAAAGCAGGAAGGTAAAGGCCTTGAACATACCGAACCGTTGGTCCATACAAACCTAGTCGCCATGAGCTTACAACGTTGATCCACATATTTTACTAAAACATTATTTTTCTGTTAATCCTATTAGCCGTCAATCTGTTAAAGTCTACAGATTGATACGTTTAAATGATTTTTGAGCCCGTTCATTGACTTTGTCGGTTTGGCTTTTCCGCAATGCCTAGCTTGGCATAAAATTTAAAATGAACCATAAGCTCAAATGAAAAAAATTTACCGTTCTGTCTTGCTCTTTATGATCGGTTTTGCGCAGGGCGCTATCCTGCTGGCGCAGGGAACCGATGCATCCATTTCCGGCTCCGTAGTAGGCCCGGGAAATGAACCGCTACCGGGTGCCACGGTAATGGTAAAGAACGAATCTACCGGGTTCCTTACCGGGACCATCACTAATATCGATGGCGTCTACAATATGAAGCAGATGCCGGTAGGAGGCCCGTATGTAGTGGAAGTATCCTATGTAGGGTATCAAAAACAGGTTAAAAAAGGGTATTCACTGAGCCAGGGAGAGAAGCTGAAAGTGAACTTTACCGTATCGGAATCGGCGGTGGAGCTGGAGGAGATCGTGGTAAGTGGCTCCAGTTTTAAAAGCCGGGACAGCCGGCTCTCCGCCGCTACTTCCGTTTCAGCCGCAGACGTAAAATCGTTGCCTGCCAACGACCGGAATTTTAACAACCTGGCGGCCCTTTCTCCGCTGGTAGGCGACGGCACGAATATCGCGGGTGCCAGCAGCCGGTCCAATGGTATCCTGATCGATGGTGTAAACGCACGAGAGGCCAGTTTCGGAGGGGCGGGTGATTCACCTTACCCGCTTTCGCTGGAGGCACTGCGCGAGTTCGAGGTAGTTACCAACTCCTACGATGTTATCGACGGTATGGGTGCAGCCGGCGCGATAAAAGCAGTCACCAAGTCAGGAACGAATGAATTCCACGGCAGTGTTTTTTCCTACTGGTGGGATACCCGCCTGGCGGCCGACCAGGACCTGCGGGGGCGCGATGTACTGGGAGATACCAAAAACCAGCGGGGGTTTTCCATAGGTGGTCCCATTATCAAGGATAAGCTCCACTTTTTTGCTGCCTATGACGGGGAGCGGTTTGAAGAGGATTTCGACCTCTGGTCACAAACGGATGAGGAGGGTGTGCTGCAAAGTAATAGTGGCGGCCGGATATCCGTGGCCGATATGGAGCGTGCGCTTTCGATCCTTAGAACACCCCGGTACGGTGTGGGAGATGGCCAGCAGTATGGTTTTTTCCAGAGAACACGCAAGCTGGACACGTGGTTTCTGCGGCTGGACTGGCAGCTTAATGATATTCACCGGCTTACCTTCCGGTATAATACCAACAATTTCGAGCGGCCCAATATGAACAACAGCGATATTGGCCGTCATGGATTGATCTCGGCTTCCTACGATTTTATCAACAAGGGGGCGAACGGTATGCTGGCGCTTCGTTCGCAGCTGACCTCCAACCTCACCAATGAGTTCAAGATCGGGTATTTTTATAACGAGCGGGGTAATAAGATCACTACCGGGCGCCACCCGCAGCTTTGGATCCTGGGCCAGTCAGAAACGTCGCCCGGAGTGATGGAAGATTACACGCTGATCCCCCGGTACAACCGCTGGACTCCCGAGGACCAGACGAACCATTCATACAACATCATCAACAATACCTATTTCTCCGCCGGCCGGTGGAATGTAACGCTGGGTACGAACAACCTGATCACGAATAGCCAGGGCATTTACACCCACGATACCCAGGGCCGGTTTGATTTCTTCACGCTGGACGCTCTGGAGCGAGGCGAGCCTGACCGGTACAGGAGAAAGTTCACCAACCCCGGGCAGGAGCTGATCGACCCGGTGGATATCTGGATGTATGATCTTTCACTCTACGGGCAAATGTCGTCTGAGGTGCTGCCTAACCTGGAAGCTACGCTGGGGCTGCGCTATGACGTGAACATATTCGGTACGAAAGCTGACTATAATGCTACGCTGGAGCAGGAGCTGGGCTTCAGGAACGATACCTCTCCCGTAGACTGGAATAACCTTCAGCCCCGCCTGAACCTGAACTGGGATGTGACCGGCGACGGCAGAAATGTCATCAATGCCGGGGCGGGCTGGTTTGTAGGCCAGGTGGTGACCCGGCCCTACATTTACTCGCTTATCGATAATGGTATCCGCTATACCGGCGTAGACGTTTTTCGCGGGGATGTGGATGAGAGCGGGAATCCCGTGGTGCTGCCTACCCCTGACTACGAGTTATACGACCGTGACTACAACAGTATTCCCGGCGAGGGACTGACCAACCGGGAGCTGTATCCCTCCCAAGGCAGCGCGGCGCAGGTAGTGAGGTTTGTGGATGAAGACTTTCAGCTGCCCATGTCATTCCGTACCAGCTTCAGCTATCACCGTTATGTTACGGATTGGCTGCGGGTAGGCGCCAGCCTGTTTTACAGCAAAACGAACAACCTGTATACTATGGAAAATGTAAACCTTCAGCGCGATGTGGAATTCCGGCTGGAAGGTGAAGGAGGCCGGGAAGTATATACCCCTCTGGCAGACTTTAGCATAGACAACCGGGGCGCCAGCAATTTCAGGACTGCACGGATCTCCAACCAGTTTGAAGATGCTTTGATGTTCACGAATGGTTATGAGAAAAGCTTTAAGTCCATAGTACTGGATGCTGCCCTGATCCTGCCGCGCAATGGAAAGCTGAACGTGAGCTATACCATGGCGGAAGCGCGCGGTGCGGACAGGTTCAGGAATGAGGACGACCAGCGCTTTACCGGGGTGTCCTATTTTGATTATGATTTCATCAATGACGGCTTTTCCCCACAGGACTTCAGTGATAAGGTCCTGGTCAACCTGACCACTCCCAGGTTTGGAGGCACCACGGTAGGGGTATTCTTCAATGCCGTAAGACGGGGCCGATTTTCAGCCAATGTAACGAGGACGGACCTCAACGGCTCCAAAGTTCGCTCGGGCACAGGATTTACAGCATTTATTTATGATCCCTACGATCCGCAGACGGTAGCGTTGCAGGGCGAAGAGTTTGCCGCTGACCTGCGCTCTGTATTTGAAAACGCCGCCCCGGAGATAAGGGAGTACCTGGAGGACAACATCGGCAGGTATGCCCAGCCCAATGGCGGACTGAAACCCTGGAGAAAGGAGATGAACGTGCGTGTAACCCAGGAGATCCCCATAGTGAAGGAACACAGGCTGGTATTTAATGTGGATTTTTTCAATTTCCTCAACCTGCTGGATGAAGAATGGGGAGGGTATGACAATATCATCAATGAAGACCTTTACAACATTGAAAGCTTCGACCCTGCTACCCGGCAGATACAATACAGCGTACGTACCAACTATGGCGAGGTAAGAAAGGAAGGGAACGGGTTTACGGTGATGATGGGCTTAAAGTATGAGTTTTAAGGAAATGGCGCTTATGTAGTGTCTGTAAGGACTCAATAATTTGAATACCAATGTGGTGTATTGGATCATGCTTAGTGAAACCTAGTGTCTTTGAGACTTAGTGGCTTGACAGCACAGTTATTTTAGCCACTAGGTCACGAAGACACTAAAAAATCACAAAGTCTCTAAACATAGCGAAGAACTGATCAAATTTATAACCATATAACATAGTTCTCTCGCGGGCTCTGTGTAGGTAGATCCACAAACATTCATATTGATTTAAGTAGAAGGGGGCGCCTGTTATGAGGTGCCTTCTTTGTTTTGTTAGGGCGGGGGGCTCATGAGGGCTGAAACCTTCCTAAGCCTCAGAGGCTTAGGAAGGTTGGCGTAATGATCTATGTGAAGCTTTTTATGTAATTAAAGTGCTTTTTATTCTCTTCGAACATTATTTCTCAACTATCTATTTTAATGTGTATAAACGCAGAACACTTCAACAGGCTTTACCGTTAACCTTTTTGATTTTTTCATGAAATTACCAGCATTGCACATACTTAGTAGAACATGACATTTAAAGACAGGATCCTCAACAGGGAAAGCGGGTTGATCTTTTACAGCTTTGCTCCGCCAAAGATCTCAACGGAAGAAACCAAAGTTGAAGCTATTGCCAGCAAGCAAACGGAGCAGCTCTCAAAACTGGATATAGATGCGCTGATCCTGTATGATATTCAGGATGAAAGCCTACGCACAAATGAAGAGCGGACTTTTCCATATATACCCACCATCGCACCGGATGACTACAGCAAAAAATACCTGGCTGAATTAAAAATTCCCAGGATAGTATATAAAAGCATTGCCAATCACACGAAGGAAATGTTCCATGACTGGCTACATAAGAACAGCGATCTGGAAAGTGTGGTTTTTGTGGGTGCCTCGTCGCAGCAACAGATCAGGCATACGAATTTTTCTCTCTCGGACGCATATGATCTACGGGGGCAGAATTTCAGTCACCTGCTACTCGGTGGTGTAACCATACCTGAGCGACACAGAAAAAAGGGTGATGAACACCAAAGACTCCGAAACAAAACGGAGAACGGTTGCAGCTTCTTTGTTTCCCAATGTGTCTACGGTATTACTGAAGCTAAAAACCTGCTTTCCGACTACTACTATTTTTCGCTGGAAAACGGATATACTATGGCACCTGTTATTTTTACCCTCAGCCCCTGCGGTTCAATAAAAACGCTAAAATTTATGCAGTGGCTGGGCATTGAGGTGCCCAACTGGCTGTATAATGATCTGAAACACTCCCGGGATATTCTGGAAGCATCTGTGAGCACCTCTCTTAAAATAGCCGAGGAACTGCTCAACTTTTCGATTAAAAAAGGGATTCCTATCGGATTTAACATTGAAAGTGTTTCTATCAGAAAAGAAGAAATTGATGCATCGATCAGAATATTAAATAATGTCCTTGATATGGTGGTGCCTGCCGGGAGAGCTATGACAATACAATCGTAAATTGTAGAAATCAATCGGGTCATTGTTTGGTGCCTGTTGGCACTTTCGTGAAGAAAAAAACCCTCCTAAGCCTTTGAGGCTTAAGAAGGTTGGTACTGTGAGATTATTTTCCTCGCCAAGGAAAAGATATTCCTAATAACTAAATAACCAATAACTCAGCAACTCAATAACTATCTTAGCAGTACTTCCAGCTTTCTCAGCAACTGAATAACCTGCTGGAAACCGTACCGCCTACCCGTCTGAAAAACCGGCTGCTGCGGGTACTGCTACAGTTCCTGATCGACGAGTGCCACGCGCTGCCGGTGGATTTTGATTGTATGATCATGGATTATTTTCTGCTGTTTGACTTTCTGACCGTGGTGGAGCAGGAGCTGGGGGAATGCTGTGGAGATGAGGAGGCTTTTTCTTAAGGGGAAAACCTTACCCATAGCCTCTACAGTAAAACACATCCAAAAATTTTATGTTTTACATAAAAAATATTACCTTCAAAATAAAATTCATACGCATTGAAGACTCGTCCTCTTAAGTTATCCATCTATTTTATCCAGGTCATCAAACTACTGATTTCCATCTTCATGGTGGCGTTTACTGTTACTCTTATCTACAGTTTGATGAATACGGATGCATTTTCCGGACTGACCATTGAGGATGGATTCAGTCCGGGGCTTGACATCGGGAATTTTCGCATTTGTTCAGCCTGTGACAGTGACCAATATCTGGCTGTTTCAGCATTGAGCCCGGCCATGAAGTTTTGGCTACTGGTCCGCGGAATAATCCTTTTTTCGTTGGTTTTGAAGAGTTTACAGATTGTCTTACGCATCGTCCGGTCCATTCAGTCCAGATCATCGTTTTACGAAAAAAATATAACCGGCTTTCTCATCCTCAGCAAGCTGGGGCTGGTCATCGCTTTTTTCAGCAGTTTCAATTTCTTCATTCAAGGTGATGTAAGTGATGTGCAGTTTGCCATTCCATTGGGACCCATTGGCTACGTGCTTGCCTGCAAACTGCTGGCGGAGATCTTCAGGGAAGGGAAAATGCTGTCAGAAGACAGCAATTCAATTATATGAAAATTGTTGTCACCCTCGATGTTATGCTTGCAAAGCGTAAAATGAAACTTAATGAGCTTTCGGAAAAGGTAGGTATTTCCGTGACCAATCTGTCGCTTCTCAAAACCGGCAAGGCCAAAGGCATTCGTTTCAGCACGTTGCTCGCTATTTGCGAAGTGCTGGACTGCGAGCCAGGCGATATTCTGACCATCGATAAAGATTAGATCATGATCAACACCATTATTTCATCCTTAGGGCAAGTCATCCTTTTTTCACTGATCCCGTTCACCGTGTACCTGCTACGGAAGAAAAGTATGAAAGGGTTTTTCCATTACCTTGGTTTAAAGGCATCCAATACCAGAGCTAACTTACTGGCTTTATTAATTAATGCTGCTCCTTGCCTCACCTGTGGTTATTCTTTTATTTTTGGATGAACATTTTAAAAGTGCGTTAACTGACCCGTCAAGTGTCAGTGGCAGTATTCGCCAAATGGGATTTGGCCTGGAAGCCATTGCAACCATCCTTGTGGTTGCACTTATCAAAACCGGTTTATCCGAAGAAATATTTTTCAGAGGATTTGTGGCAAAAAGGCTGATTGCTATTTCCAACTTCACGATCGGTAATACTATTCAGGCGGTACTCTTTGGAGCCATTCATATCCTGCTTTTCCTGAGCATTACCAGCGACCCGCTTTTCCTTGCCATCAGCTTTATCATACCTGCCGTGGGTGCTTATTTTAAGGTGATACTCAATGAAAAGATTGCGGGAGGAAGTATCCTGCCCGGGTGGATCGCGCATGGGTCGGCAAACCTTGTCTCTTACAGCGTAATTGCGTTTGTTTTATAGGAACATCGAAAAAAAGTCTGAAAACTGTAAAAGCTTCAGCACGCTTCGAAAGAACCTCAGGGCAGGAGGAACAGATTATGACGATTCACCTGACTGACTTTAAGCTACCTTTGGTTTTCCGGATTAAGTCGCAATTTATCTTATCTGTCGAAACAAATATGTATATTTGTCGTATTAAAAAGTACAAATGTCAAAATATAAAATAAAATCACAGGTTGTAACCAAGGCAAATGAGGAGCTGAAAATTTATGCGAAAGAATTTGCACGTGCCAGGGATATAAAACCAAAAGACATCAATTACCAGGTTTTTTTGCAGGACAAGCTATTGGTAGCTCATGCCGTTAAAAAAGGTGTAACCAGTGTATTGTTTGAGGAAATTAAAAAAAATTCGCCTTTTGACGATCGACAATGGTCGGATTTCCTCAATATCAATGTACGGACTTTACAAAGATACAAGAAGGCACAGGATCATGTATTCAAGCCTATACAAAGTGAAAAAATATTTGAACTGGCAGAAGTTATCAATATGGGATATGAAGTATTTGATTCTTCTGAAAACTTCAACATTTGGTTAAATAGTCCGTCTACAGCGCTGGGTAATGAAAAGCCTGTTAATCTGCTTGACACATCATACGGTAAAGATCTGGTCCTTGCGGAATTAAACAGAATAGAATACGGCATATTTGTTTAATGAAAGTATTCCGCCTAAGCAGGGAAAAGTACAGGAATGAACTATCCGGCTACGGAGCTTCTCTAAACGGTCAGAGGTGGAATTCCAAAGGAACTGAAGTAATTTACACTGCTGAATCCCGGGCCCTGGCAACCAGTGAGGTAGCTGTTCATATACCGATCGGAATTTTACCAAAAGACTACTTTATGGTTGAAATTGAAATTCCATCCACAGTAAAGATCAGGGAACTTTCCACTACAGATCTACCGGATGGGTGGGATTCCATACCAAATCATCCGGGTAGTCAATATGTCGGGGATAAATTTGTTCTTGAAAATGAGTTTGCAGTGTTAAAAGTACCAAGTGTTGTAGTGAAAGGAGATTACAATTTTGTTATCAATCCAAAGCATTCTGACTTTAAAAAAATTAAGATAACCGGAACATATCCTTTCCCATTCGACAAAAGGCTTTTCAGATAACAGGCTTATAATATTATAGAGCCGTACCTCCGCCGGTACTCTTTTGTAAAGCATGCTCATTTTCATCGCAAACAGATATTTTCTGTGAAGGACACCTCATCCAGGTCCTGTAGACAGATATGACCTGCTTCAGGCCTGCTCACCTTGTAAGAAGATCCATTGTATTCCAAAACAGGAGAACGGAGGACCCCAGAAGGAATATCTTAAAAACAAGTAGTTTAAATTCGTATCGTTCCTGGCTTACCATAGCTTTCTGTTTTACTGTAAAGCTATTGTCTTACCAAGCTGTTTTTGTGATAATTCGACGGAGCCGGAAGTATATGGGATGAATAGGGAAGGTTGGTGGATGAAGCAAATTCTGGATACATAAGTATCTGTAAGTCTGACCTTTGGGCAACTCACTGACAAAAACTATCTGTTTATCAATACCGGCAATATCCGTATTTCCGGGTCAACTCACCCCTTGCTCAAACTTCGTTTGACCGGTTCCCCTCTCTAAGCTTAGAGAGGGGATATTCCACCCCTCCGATCGTTATCGGAGGGGTGGAATTGGGGAGAGTTGGACCTAAGAATATAAAAACGGCCCTATCACAGGCGCAGGATAGCAAAAGACCCATTTGCAACATCTATCACCACAAGCTTTTCTTCCCGGCACAGATCACAGTGTTTTGATCCGCTGCATAAGCGTGTTTTTATAGCTGTCGCTTATGGGTATGATCTTATCGGCGATCTGCAGGTTCGTGTGGTCTATGTTGTCTATTTTGCTGAGATTCACTACATAGGACCGGTGTACCCGCAGAAAGCGATCGGGCGGCAGTTTATCAGCTACGGATTTAAGTGTGGAATAAACAGTGTATACCTTTTCGGCGGTGTGGATCTTCACATAATCTCCGTAGGCCTCACACCACCTGATCCCGTTCAGATCAAGGTTGACCAACAGGGAATCTACCTTGATGAAAATGTTGGTCAGCGAGCTGTCCTGTGCTGTGGTGCCGATATTGGATTTTGCACGAAGTACAGCTTTCAGGAACCTGCTGTAGTCATTGACGGGTTTCAACAGGAAATCACACACTTCAAAGTCAAATGCGTCCAGGGCATATTGTTTTTTGCCACTCACAATAATTATTTCTGGTTTATGCTGCAATGATTCCATGAGTTTCAGCCCTGACAGGGTAGGCATTTCCACATCCAGAAAGACCATGTGTGTATTTCCCTGGTTAATGTATTCGATAGCCTCCACGGGATCATTAAATGCTTCCTGCAGCTCAAGGAAATTGGTGCGTTCTATCAACTGCCGCAGGATCTCAATAGAGACCGGATCATCATCAACTACCACACAACGAATGTTATCCATGATCTGTTTTGATTTGTTCAACTACTGTTTTCGAATGAGCATGCAGGTTTTTCAACCGGTCTTTCAGGTTTATATGTGTCCCACCACTGATCTCTTTTTCAATAACGGACAGTTCATCGAAGGGCTCCTTCATTCCAACAAAACTAAAATGTGTTTTAAGTTTATGAGCAAGCCTTTGTAATCCTGAAAACTCGCCTGCATCCAAATGCTCCAGCATCTGCCTGGTGGAGGTGGAAATTTCCGAGCATAACATGTCCAGCATTTCGTGAAATTTCTCCTGGTCGTTGGCGTAGATCTTTTGCAACTGACTGAGGTCATATCTTTTGTAATGCTCACTACCCAGCAGTTGGTTTATCTTTGCCTTTACCTTATCGCTTTGCAACGGTTTTTGAATAAACAGGGCATTGGAGTACCGTTGGATCGTTTTTGTTAACGTAGCCTGATGCTCACCACTGACGACCAACACCGGTTTTGAGGACTTTTGTGCTTCCAGCAGGTCCAAAACAGGCACACAGGTTTCTTCACCCAGATGATAATCCGTAATGATAAGATCATGATCGTGTATTACTTCAATCGCCTCCTCCACACTGCTTGCCAGCGAAGTACTGAGCCCTTCTTCTCCAAGGATCTCTTCCAGTATCATGCCATTGATCGGATCATCCTCAACGATCAGAACACGCCTTGCCTTTT
This sequence comes from Flammeovirgaceae bacterium BBD 1991-12, assembly GCA_001657315.1. Classification (GTDB taxonomy): domain Bacteria; phylum Bacteroidota; class Bacteroidia; order Cytophagales; family Cyclobacteriaceae; genus Fulvivirga. The sequence goes on from LYSV01000011.1 coordinate 20,823, forward strand.
CCAGTCCCTGGTCATCGCCAGGCTGGTAAGTAATGGCATCATTTTCTTCGTGGAAGTCAAAAGGAAGTACAAATCTGAAAGTGCTGCCTTTGTTCACCTGGCTTTCAAGATAGATGTCACCTTCCAGGAGCTCCACCAGGTTTTTGGTGATGGAAAGCCCAAGCCCCGTACCTCCGTACTTCCTTGTTGTGTCCCTGGTACCCTGTCTGTAAGGCTCAAATATTTCTTCATGCAGGCTCCTGGGTATTCCTTTGCCGGTATCCTCTACCTTAAAGGCTATGTATAGCCGGTCATCAATAACGTCTACAAGGTTTACATGCAATTTCACATGTCCCTGACGAGTGAATTTTACAGCATTCCCTACCAGGTTATACAGGATCTGTGACAATTTCTGTATGTCACCTTTCAGTTTTTCAGGCAGCTGTCGCTCAATGTGGTATTGCAGGTGAACGTCTTTCTCACCAGCCGTATATTTAAAAGCGTGGACCACCGCATCGACAAGGGGGATAAGCTCGAAGTCTACGCTTTCCACCTTCAGATTGCCCGATTCAATTTTAGAAATGTCCAGCACATTGCTCACCAGGTGGATCAGATGGGAGCTTACACTATGAAGCGCCTTAATATGTTTTTTTATCTGGCTTATGGAATTGCTCCTGCTCAGCACTTCGGTAAGTCCTGCGATGGCGTTCACAGGGTTCCTTATTTCATGATTGATCTGGGAGAAGAACTGTGCTTTTGCTTTCTGAAGCCGTTCTATCTCCTCATTTTTGAATTTGAGCAGCTCATTTTCATGCTTTACACGCTCATTTTCCAGGAGCTGCTTTTCGCGGTTTATTTCAGACTCGTTCCGTTCCTGCTGTACCACAGTAAGGTTTTCATAGTGGTCCGTAAAGTCGAAGAGCTGACACACCATCATATCAGGAGAGTCAGCAGGCACATCCAGGATCAGGTCGAAATAGTAATCTTTGCCTCCATAGGGCATGTTCACACAGGAATACACAAGCTGGTCACTCGCAGACAGGGTAGGGAAAACATCCCTGAGCGACTCAAGGAACGGACTTATACTGAAAATGCTCTCTTCGTTTAAAACGGGGATAAGGGTATCTGAGGAGTATAAAATATTACCAGTATCCCGTGAGAAGAGAACAAGCTGCATCCGCCGGTCCAGGTAATCACTTTTATACTTTTCTATATTCATTGCAGCATGGCTTTGCCCAGATCATAAAAGGCATTCTCAACGCTGATCCCTGTTTTAGCACTGGAATACAAAATATTGAATGAAGATAGTTCACCTTTGAGCGAATCCAGCGAGTTTTCGGTGAGCAAGTCAATTTTGTTGCCTACTAACCGGATGGGGGCGACAGGCAGGGTCTTACGTATCTGGTCGATCTCACTGCTGAGATTTTCATAGGTTGAAGGTCGTGTAACATCGAACACGTAAAGAATGCCGTGAGCACCGAGCATATAGCTTTTGTATACTCTTTCATTTTTTACTTCTCCGGCAATATCCCAGATAAGCATGGTAAGTTCCACACCATGGATATCCACCACCTTTTTATCCACTTTTACCCCAATGGTAGTCTGGTACTTCTCGTCGAAGATCTGGTGGATGAAGCGTTTGATCAATGAAGTCTTGCCGACCCCGAAATGTCCCAGCAGGATTATTTTTTTATTTAGAATCATTTAATGCCTGATCGAAATACCTCTGAACGGATTCGCTAAGCTGGGAGTTTTCCTGGTTTTCGCGCTGATCCTGGTTCAGTATTTTAGCTGCAAAATCAAGTATGAGGTTATCAAGTCTGTTTTTGAAAGTAGCATTCCACCCTCCGGCCACCGCGGCTACCACGTAAAAACTCCGAAAGGAACGGATGGCGAGCTTAAAGGTTTCGTACTCAATGTTTTCAAGGTCCTGGTGCTTTTCATAGGCATCTTCGGCAAATGCTTTAATGGCCGTAAGCATGCCGGCCACCATATCATTGTCTACACTTTTGGACCGGGTATAGCTGCCCACCAGTATGCCAGAGTCTTTTTGCACCACCAGGATCTGCTCCAGTGTAGGCTCCAGCAGGTCTTTGGTGATCGTTGCGCTGGGCTTTGCGCCACCAAACCACGCCCGGACACGAGCTATGAGATTTTTCCATGAAAACGCAGCGTCAAGTTGCCTGTCAATACGCTCGGAGAGCAGCTCAAGCTCTTTGACCACGTATTTTTTTATCATTTTACCGATAATTGGATACAGCGCTTCGATCACTTCTTCACGTGAATCCCTGATCTGATCGCGAATGGATTGGGTGACCTCTTCTCCAAAGAGCGTTGAGAAATTGCGTTTTATATGAACGACCTGATCATCCAGTATGGGCTGTACCCGTGTTTCCAGTTGCTCCCTGTCCTCTATTTTTTCATCTGTTAACCGTAGCTGTTGGTTGATAGCCTGCCACTCCTCTTTCTCATCTTCCAGAAGGATCTGCTTGAGTTTATGATAGAGAAGTGCTTTTGACATATGACAGGTTTACTTGAAATGGATAAAAATGGTCTGGACCGTGGCTATTTCTTTTTTACCGGCTGTTATTTTAATTTTTCCGCCAGCTCAACGAGTAATGCCGACAGATCCGCTTTGGCCGTGGTGGATGCTGCGAGCTGATCAACGGATTTTGTCAAATCTTTGATAGACGACTCCACTTCATTTTTAAGGTTCCTGATCTCAGCCTCAAGCTTCTTGTTGGCCTCGGCCCACATTTTTTCATTACTTTCCTGCAGCGTATTGATATGGTCCTTCAGTTGCCTGAACTCACTCTCGTACTCCTTGATGTTCTCTCCAAAGATGATCTCCTTGATAGCATCCAGCTTCTTGTCCACTGGAATTTTTTCTTTGCTGTTATCACTCATGCTACTTCGTCTTTAATACTGTAATGGTTTCTTTATCAGTTATGCCGGAGGGATAAAGGTTGGCATCCCGTTGTAATGATTTAATGGCATTTTCAGTCTCAGGGCCGAAGGTGCCGTCCAATGGAATGTCATAGCCTTTATCGATCAGGATCTTTTGAATGTCGTACACCTCGTTTGATCTGTCACCGGGTTTGAGATAAAGGTATCTGGCGTTTTCATGAAAGAAATAGTTGCGAGGGGCCAGTCCTGTTTCTATGATCTTCTGAATGGCGGGGTTATCATACCCCTGTTCCTTCAGGTCTGCTGAATAGATCAGCAGTTTCTCCATCTTCATGGTGGTAGCTGTAAGATGGGTATAACGTGTTGAGGCTTCCCGGGCTTCCTCCGAATCACCGGGATATTGCACATCTATCCCTTTTTGGAACCACATCCTTCTGGCAAATGCGCCCAGCTCATAGCAGTTCCTGTAATACTGATCAAGCAATAACGGGTCATAATAGTTGGGATCTATACTGTCGCTTGCCGTATATGAGTGATCGAAAGGGGGTCTGTAACGTTGATAATTCTCATATTGAAAATAGGCAATCACTATCAGGCTCAGTGATATTATGAGCATTAGCAATCTCTTCATAACCGCTCTCCTTACCGATAAAAGTACTCAAATTACATTTTTTGTGCGTAATCTACGAATTTATCTGATGTTATCGACTTAATGAGTAGTTACATTTTTTCTTTTCAAAGAGCATTGTCTGATTTTTACATTCCATACAGCTCGCAAATATGGGGTACCTCGATGAAGCCAACAATTTCATGTGGAAAGTGACCGAACCTTTTGCATTGTACAATACAGGTCAAAACTGGTTGTTATTTGCCCGTTACTGGTTAAGAAATGATTTCAGGGCTTTCAGGCTCGACAGAATAGTAACATTGAGCCTGCCTGATGAAAAATTCAAGCCCCAAAACCATGACCCTTCGGTAATTTTTTGAAAAACACTACGCCACCCCTGACACATAGCTGTCACAAAGAGGGGTTATTCTTGCCTGGAATTTAAAATATAACACTTATGAATATAATCTCAGGTGCATCAGGACAGGTCGGTTCCCATATCGTCAAAGCATTGATAAACAGTGGTTCGCCAGTCAGGGCAATTGTAAGAGATCAAAATACCGTTTTCGATAGCAAAACAGAAGTCAGAACAGCAGATCTTTTCAATCCAGCACAATTGACGGATGCCATGGAGGGAGGCACAACTGCTTTTCTCCTGACACCGGAAGATCCTACTTCCCATGATCTTATTGGAGATACAAAACGGATAATTGATAGTTACAGACAGGCCATTCGTTCAAATGGTATCAGCAAAATTGTTGGCTTGTCCTGTGTAGGTGCTCACATTGAAGAAAACACAGGAAACATTCTGATGTCCAGAATGCTCGAGCATGGATTTGACGACCTTGATATTGACAAAATATTTATTCGTCCATCATATTATTTCAGCAATTGGTTAGGTTTTAGGGAAACTATTGAGCAATACGGTATTCTGCCAACATTTTTTCCGGAGAGTTTACAAATTGATATGAATTCACCTGTTGATATAGCTCAATTCATTGCAAAAGCAATGACAACTCAATATCAATCAAAGGACAAAAAGATATTTGAACTGGTCGGCCCACAAAAGTACAGCTCCCGCCACGTAGCTGAAACATTTTCGAAGCTACTTAATAAGAATACAGAAGTACAATCTATTCCGAGAGAAGAATGGAATGAAACGCTTGCCACTGCCGGTTTTACACAAAACACATCAGCAAACCTGATGGAGATGACACAAGCTGTTATTGACAATGTTGTAACCCCTGAGCACCATGAAAAGACGGTTAAATTGTCAACAACATTAGAACAGTATTTAAAAGAACGACTGAATAAATGAAACTACGGCCTTGTCGGGCTTCAGCATGACGAGGGTGACCTGTGAATCCGGGTTCGAAATCCGTTTTCCAGAATTTCAATAGATACGTCATAAAAAAGGTGGCCCGTTGCCAGACCACCTTTAAACATTAAATAACTGTTTTCATCCTTTCAGCCTGCTAATCAGGCCAGTTCAAAACGGTCAAGGTTCATTACCTTGTCCCATGCCGCCACAAAGTCACTTATGAACTGCTCCTGGGAGTCCGTGCTTCCATAGACTTCGGCCAGGGCTCTGAGTTCGGAGTTCGAGCCAAAGATAAGATCAGCACGGGTACCGGTCCACTTCAGTTCACCCGCCGCACGGTCACGGCCCTCAAACACATCCTGAGACTCGGAGGTTGCCTTCCACGTTGTACCTAGGTCAAGCAGGTTGATGAAGAAGTCATTGGTAAGCACCTCCGGACGCCCGGTAAAGACACCATGTTGGGACTGATCGAAGTTCGTGTTCAGGACACGCATGCCGCCCAGAAGCACAGTCATTTCAGGTGCGGTGAGCGTGAGTAATTGTGCCTTGTCTACCAGCAATTCCTCTGCGGATACCTTATGACGAGGTTTGAAATAGTTACGGAATCCGTCGGCGGCCGGCTCAAGGGCAGCGAACGATTCCTCATCGGTTTGCTCCTGTGAGGCATCGGTCCTACCCGGTGTGAAGGGCACCATCACGTCATGACCGGCATCCTTTGCTGCTTTCTCTATGCCTGCACATCCGCCCAGAACAATCAGGTCGGCCAGTGAAACCATCTTACCGCCGGACTGAGTATTGAATTCCTCTTGTATGCTTTCAAGTTTCTCCAGTACAACCGCCAGCTGAGCCGGATTATTGATTTCCCAGTCCTTCTGCGGTGCAAGGCGAATGCGTGCCCCATTAGCCCCACCACGCTTATCGGAGCCTCGGAACGTGGAGGCTGACGCCCACGCGGTTGAGACCAGCTGGGATACGGATAACCCCGAATCAAGGACCTTAGCCTTCAGTACAGCGATGTCCTGATCATTGATCAGTCCATGCGTTACAGCAGGAACGGGGTCTTGCCAGATCAGTTCTTCCTCAGGTACTTCCGGACCAAGATAGCGAACACGTGGCCCCATATCACGGTGAGTAAGCTTGTACCATGCCCGTGCAAAGGCATCGGCGAATTCATCCGGATTTTCGTAAAAGCGTCTTGAAATAGGTTCGTAAATGGGGTCCATACGCAGGGAAAGATCCGTGGTGAGCATGAAAGGTGCGTGGTTTTTTGATGGATCGTGTGCATCAGGAACTGTACCGGCACCGGCACCATCCTTCGGTCTCCACTGATGAGCACCGGCAGGACTTTTGGTTAGCTCCCAGTCGTAGCCAAACAGGTTCTCAAAGAAGTTGTTGCTCCATTTGGTGGGTGTAGTGGTCCATGCCCCTTCAAGACCACTGGTGATCGTATCAGCGCCTTTGCCTGTGCCATAGCTGTTTTTCCAGCCCAGGCCTTGCTCTTCAATGCTGGCACCGGCAGGTTCCCGGCCTACATTTTCTGCTTCAGGTGCAGCGCCATGGGTTTTACCAAAGGTATGTCCGCCGGCGATAAGTGCAACTGTTTCCTCGTCATTCATAGCCATACGACCGAATGTCTCACGAATGTCCTTTGCCGCAGCCACCGGATCGGGGTTACCATTCGGTCCCTCCGGATTGACATAGATCAGCCCCATCTGAACGGCCCCCAGCGGATTCTCAAGTTCCCGGTCACCTGTGTAGCGTTTGTCTCCCAGCCATTCGCTTTCGGAACCCCAGTAGACATCCTCCTCAGGCTCCCATACATCCTCACGTCCACCACCGAAACCGAATGTCTTAAAACCCATTGACTCAAGGGCACAATTGCCTGCAAGGATCATCAGATCGGCCCATGAAATTTTCCTCCCGTATTTCTGTTTAACAGGCCATAGCAGCAGGCGCGCCTTGTCCAGGTTGGTATTGTCAGGCCAGCTGTTCAATGGCGCAAAACGCTGTGTACCAGAGCCTCCGCCACCACGACCGTCAGCGATCCGGTAGGTACCTGCACTGTGCCATGCCATACGAATGAAGAGAGGGCCATAGTGACCATAATCGGCCGGCCACCAGTCCTGGGATTCGGTCATCAGGTCAAAGAGGTCCTTTTTCACGGCATCCAGATCAAGGGATTTGAACGCCTCAGCATAGTTGAACTTCTCCCCCATAGGGTTGGACAGAGAAGAATGCTGGCGAAGAATGTTCAATTTCAACTGATTTGGCCACCAGTCCCGGTTTGATGTGCCACCGCCAGCGCTGTGCTTAAGGGCTCCCCCTGTAAACGGGCATTTGCCTGCACCATTGCTATGGTGTGCTGATGTGCCCGGATGTGTATTACTTTCCATTTTTGATAGGTTATAAGGTGAATGAATTGATTGCTTACAGCGGTAAATTTCCAATAAACTTTATTTATAAATTTTATATCCTTATTAGCTAAGCTTATGACATTAGCTCAGCTGTGATGTGTATTTAATTTACGGAATCGGGGCTGGTTTAACAAGGTATTGGAGTATCAAATGACACTTCTTGATTTAGAATGTTCTTGCAAAGTAAAGGTGAACCGTCGGGTATAACCTACCTGAAATAATCCAACCCCATTGGGTTATCAGTGATGAGCAATTCAATTGAGGTCATAACTTCGTAAAAACAATGTTCGCTTTATGCGAACTTATTAATTAACTTTGTTGTAAGTACATGAAAGTACATATTATTAAATGGAGATCCATTGAGAGTTTTGTTGTAAACAATGCAAGGTCCAGGGCTTCATTCGAAAAATTCAAGGAAGCAGTAAAGGCAGCTGATTGGGAGTCCATTCACGATGTAAAGAAAACATTTGGTTCAGCAGACGTAATTGATAACAACCGGTTAGTGTTCAATGTTGGAGGTAATAATTACAGGCTAATATGTTCTTACTGGTTTGGTCCCAAAATGATCCATCTTTATGTAAAGTGGATAGGCACGCATGCAGATTATTCAAAGCTTTGCAAGCAGAATTTACAGTACACCGTAGACGATTTTAAAGAATAGCAGAAGCAGAACCAACTATGAAAGCATATACTATCATACGATCGGAAGATCAGTACGTTAAGTACTGCAATGACCTGGAAAAGCTTACCAACAAGTATCAGAATAAGCCGTCCGATGAGCTATTGGACATGATTGATACCATTACCCTGTTAATCGAAAAATACGATGAAGAACATTCTCAGCTTAAGGAAATAGACCCAATTCAATTGATACGGGTTTTGATGGCGGAAAACGCTTTCTCTCAAAAAGACCTGGTCAAATTGCTCCGTATATCCAGGGGGCATCTTTCTGACATTCTAAACTACAAAAAAGGTCTTTCCAAAAATGTAATTCGTCTTCTTTCGGAAAGATTTAAGGTGCGGCAAAGCGCTTTTAATAAACCTTATAAGCTTAAAGTGGAAGTCAATAAGCATTACCGCAACGCCAGCATGATGAATTCAAGAAAGGATCTTGAGAGAGCGTAGATTCCTAACAAAACGAAACGTCGGGGATTCTTCGGAGTGGACGATGCAAAATTAACGACCCGATAGATTCCCCACGGGATCCTGCGGGGCTCGCAGAGTCCTGCGGACCCACGGTGTTCTCTGAACGGATATTTACTCTGTTACACTGCGCAAATTCCTGAACGACAGTGTAGGGAAAAGAGTCACTCAAACAATCCCGAGCTCAGATAGCGGTCCCCGCGGTCACAGACGATGAAAACGATCACACCCTTATCCAGCCCAGAAGCTACTTGCAAGGCAGCTGTCAAAGCGCCACCACTACTCATGCCGGACATAATGGCTTCCTCCCGGGCCAGCCTGCGAGCCATATCACGGGCCTCATCTTCGCTAACGTCTATAGTGCGGTCCACACGCTCCGCCTCGAATATTTTGGGCAGGAACTCGGGAGACCAGCGTCTTATGCCAGGGATCCTCGAGCCTTCCGTAGGTTGTGTGCCTACGATCTGTACATCGGTACTTTGCTCCTTCAGGTATCGCGATACCCCCATAATGGTACCGGTAGTTCCCATAGCAGATACAAAATGAGTAATCTTACCCTCCGTGTCCCTCCAGATCTCCGGACCAGTGGTACGGTAGTGCATTTTATAATTGTCCGGATTGGCAAACTGGTTCAGGATGTGATACCCTTCCTTTTCAGCCATCTCTTCTGCCAGTTCACGGGAGTACTCTATGGTACGGTCGCCAGGAGTAAGTATTACCTCCGCGCCATATGCCTGCATGGCCTGTCGTCTTTCGGCAGTGGCCGTTTCAGGCATCAACAGGGTCATATGTACGCCCATGGACTGTGCGATCATGGCCAGAGCAATGCCGGTGTTACCGCTGGTAGCTTCCACCAGCCGGTCGCCTTCTTTTATTTCGCCCCGGTCCAGCGCACCCTTGATCATACTGTACGCGGCGCGATCCTTTACACTTCCGCCGGGGTTCTGCCCTTCCAGCTTACCGTAAATGGTCACATTGGGATAAGGATTCAGCTTTTCAATTTTCACCAGCGGTGTATTGCCTATTAGATCAAATAAGGTCATGTGTATTATTTAATAATGATAAGGTCAGGTGATTCTCCTTCCTGATGCAGGCTCACCTGATAGTAAACTTTGGAGTGGGCAGGTACACTACGGGTGAGCCATACATTACCGCCTATCACGGAGCATCGACCAATGGTGGTATTACCTCCGAGTATGGTAGCCCCGGCATAGATCACCACGTGGTCTTCAATGGTTGGGTGCCTTTTCACCTCTGCATCGTGCTTGTCTACACTCAGTGCCCCAAGTGTTACCCCCTGATATACTTTTACATGATCGCCAATGATGGTCGTCTCACCGATCACCACTCCAGTACCGTGATCAATACAAAAGTGTTGACCGATCTGTGCGCCGGGATGTATGTCGATGCCGGTACGGCTGTGGGCATGTTCGGTAATAGAGCGTGTAATGTTCATCACCCCCAGTTCCTGAAGCCGGTGCGCCACCCTGTAGGCAGCTATGGCATAAAACCCGGGATAGGAACGGATCACCTCCTCACGGGTTTTGGCGGCAGGATCACCTTCATAGGTAGCCTGAATATCCTTTTGCAAAAGATCGTACAGCTCAGGGATGAATTGAAAAAAAGCGTTTGTTACCCTTTTGCGGTCCGTATCCACCACTTCCTTCAGCAGGGTATCCAGCCGCACCCTGAGCTGTTCAAATCCATCACTCAGCTTCTCGATCTTATCTATTGACCGGCTGGCAAAATTGGGAAAGAGCAGCCCGAGTAATGATTCGAAAAAACCAACCACCTCTTCCGACCGGGGGCACTTGTCACATTCCTGATGGGCGTGGTATATTTTGTTCAAAAAGGATTCGTCCATGACTTCTTTCAAACGAGTACAAAAGTAAGAATGTTCGCCTGAAGGGGAGAAGAGTTTGGACTGGTTTGGTTTTTTTTCTTTGGAAAGACTTTGATGGATGTTGGAGAGCTTGTCAGTTTCGGGTTGATGAGTTGCCGGTTGTCCGGTTGAATCGTGGACAACCGGCCACCCGAAACTAAATTAGTTATTCATACTTCAGCGTATCTGCTGGATTGATAAGAGCCGCCTTCACAGTATGATAGCTAACCGTAATGAGGGCAAAGAACAGGGCTGCCAGCAGGGAAACCAGAAACAAGGGCCACCCCATGGCGATGGCAAACTTGAAATCGCCCAGCCACTGCTTCATTACCCACCACGATGCCGGTACAGACAGTACGAAGGACAATATGGCCATGAAAACAAAAGGCCGGTTCATCATCATGAGGATGTCCTGCATTTCAGCTCCCAACGCCTTACGGATACCGATCTCCTTCGTGCGGTTAAGGGCATTGATACCGGCAAGACCAAACAGGCCCAGACAGGCAATGAGGATGGCAAACAGCGTGGACAGCCACATGATATTACTCCACTTTTCATAGGATTCATATTGCCGTGCCACATCTTCATCCAGAAAGGTGTAGTCAAAGGGCTTGTCTTCTGCCAGTTCCTTCCATGTGGAACGAAGATAATCAATGGTAACAGGCATATTTTCAGGGCTGATCTTTATGATCATAGTGGTGATCTTACCTTCCTCCGGGTCAAGGTGCAGGAACATGGGTTCAATGTATTCTTCCAGCGACAGAAAATGATAGTTTTCCACCACACCGATGATCTTCCAGCCTCCAAGGCTGTCTTCCCGCCAGTTCAGGGTCTCGTTAAGCGGATCGTCCCATCCCATGTCAGCCACCAGCGCCTCGTTTACGATCAGCGTTTTTTTACGATCAGTAATGATCTTATCGTCAAAATCACGACCTGTTTTAATGCTAATGCCTAATGTTTTGATATAATCGGGGTCTACGCGATAGTTGAAGGCCTGATATAATTTACCATCTATGTAGTAACCATTCTGTGACCACCCCTGACTGAACGAAGAGTTGGTCCCACTTACCCGGATAACATCCGGATTATCAGCCACCCGGGTTTTGAATCTTTCCAGCAACTGCTCTCCCTCATCGGACCAGCCAGTATAGGTGGGGATGACCAGGATCTGCTCCTGATCGTAGCCAAGGTCACGGGTGGTGATGTAGTTCATTTGGCGGAACATAATGACGGAGCAAATGATCAAAAAAGTGGAGATGGCAAACTGCACCACTACCAGTGGACGGGTAACGGATGTCTTCACCCGTGATGACCGGCGCGCACCGAGCATGGAAACAGGCCTGAATGCAGACAACACCAATGAGGGATAAACACCGGCCAGCAGACCAATGGCAGCGCCAAAGGCTACGATAGCTATGCCGATCTGTGAGGCGTTGGCAGCAAGTGTTATGGACTTACCCGTATAATCATTGAACCAGGGCAGAAATACGATCAGCAACACCACAGACATAAGCATGGCCACAAGAGCTAACAGGAATGATTCGATCATGAACTGGCCGATGAGCTGTTTTCTGCCTCCGCCAACCACCTTTCTTATGCCTACCTCCAGACTTTTGCCAGCGGCACTGGTCATGGCAAGAGCAATGTAGTTAATGCACGCAATGATCAGGATCAATATAGCTATGCCGGACAGGATCAACCCGTACTGAGGGTCGCTGACACGGGCCCAGTTTACCTCCGGATAGAGATGGATACCTTTAAGGTTAAGCGCTTCATAACGTGACTCTCCCGAAGGCTCGTAGCCTGCCTCTATATCGGAATCTATCTGGGGCTGAACGAACCGGACATAAATATCCTTCAAAGAGGACCCGAACTGAGAAAACTGTGACTCATCTTCCAGCATGACAAAGGTGGGGGTGTTCCACGACTGCCATTCGTCTATATTCTTATCATAATATGGCCTATGCTCTGCCCGGATGATTGCAGCCTGATAGTTAAGACTCGAGTTTGAGGGAGCGTCTTCAATAACGCCAACTACCGTAAATACTTTTGATTCATTGTAGATGCTCAGCTCCACCTCCTGACCTATGGGATCCTCATCGCCGAAATATTTGAAGGAAGTCGATTCAGTTAGCACGATCTCACTTTTATCCTTCAGAAATCCCTGACGGTTCCCCGTTATGGCTTTGAAATCAAACATATGAAAGAAATCCTGATTCACATAAGTGATGTATTCGCGAAAGGTTTTTTCACCTGCATTAAAAATCACACTGGCTCCGGCGTTGAATCCTGTTGCCCGGACCACCTCAGGCAGCTCCTCTTTTAGCGTGGGGGCAAGCCCGGTCTGCAGCCAGGCTGATTTAAATACTGTACGGCCGTCCTTATCCGGCTTGTACTTGGTCCTGACCTGATGCACCCGGAAGATACGCTCCTTGTTTTGGTGAAACTGATCAAAGCTCTTTTCATCCTGAGCAAACAACCAGATCAATACACCAAAAGCAATGGCTATACTCAGCCCGAAGGCATTGATGAAAGAGTAGAGTTTACTTTTCAGCAGACTTCTTGTCCCTATCCTTACGTGATTTACGAACATAATGGTATCTATTATTTTGAGTTTTGCCTTGTTGCGAAGTATAATCTCCGGCCGGATGAATCTCACAGCGTTCCACGAATACCTGCGGCACGCCCGTTTCTCCCCTACCTCCTCGATATCAGTATAGAACTGCTCCTCAAGATCATCCACTATGCCCTCAAACAAATCAGCAGGACAGACCCTCTCGAGAAGATCAGTGATCTTGCCGGGCGGTGTGATGCGCTTCATGACCTGGCTATCTTTAGTTCAGGCATGAGTTTCCAGAGCTTGAGCCGCTGTTCCTGTAGCACCTGCAATACACTTATCCCGGAGCTGGTCAGCTCGAAATACCGTTTTCTCCTTCCTCCTCTTTCACTGGTTGCACCGCCCATGTGTGACTTCACCAGCCCTTTATCTTCCAGACGATACAGTGTTACATGAACAGCGCTTAGGTTGAGCTTTCGGTCCAACTGCTCCTTTACCTCCTGTACAATGGCATTGCCATAGGCTTCTTCTTTTAGTATACCAACCATGGTCAGCATCAATTCCTCAAACTCACCCAGATATGTTTTACCCATTTGTATATAAAATGTAAAAGTAATGAACAAGTATAGTCGTTTTTCTTCTATTTGTATATAATTTGTTAAAGAAATATCGGCAATATGGCGAGTTACGGGTTGCCAGTTGATCAGTGAGTGCGTTTAACCGGACTACTCGCAACCCACAACTATATTTCCAGCAGGAAGAACAGGACGCTCATCCACCGTGGCATGAATAGTCCTGTTTTTTCCTTCAACCAATTCACTCATACTTCAAAGTTTCGGCCGGATTGAGCAGCGCCGCCTTCAGGGTTTGGAAGCCTACGGATAAAAATGCAATAAAAATAACCCCAAAACCTGCCCCCAGGAACAGCAACGGGTTAATACTTATGCGATAAGGAAAAGACTGCAGCCAGCTATTCATTAGCCACCACGCCAGAGGCCATGCGATCAGGTTGGAGATAATGACCAGTTGAATGAAGCCTCTTGATAAGAGCATGACGATATTGGGCACGGTAGAACCCAGCACTTTACGAATGCCGATTTCCTTGGTGCGCTGGATGGTGAGAAAAGAGGCCAACCCAAACAATCCCAGACTGGCAACAAAAATGGCGAGTAGTGAAAAGAGCCCGAACACCTGCCCAAACTGCCGGTCTTTCTCATATTGCTTGTTGAAAAACGAATCCAGGAAGAAGTAGTCGATAGGGTTGCCCGGGAAAAAGGCCTCCCATGGCTCTTTCAGTCCTGACAGAACCTCGCGGTGATCACCTGATCCGATCTTAAAGGAATAAAAGGAGCTGCTGGGCACCAGACGAAACGCCAGAGAAGCAACCTTACTTTTCAGTGACATTTGATGATAGTTCTCCAGCACTCCGGCAATCTCCAGGGTATCACCCCCCAGCCGTAACTTTTCTCCTATGGCTGACTCCGGATCTTCAAATTCAAGGGATTCTACGAGCTCCCGGTTCAGGAGAACACGCTCCCGGTCATTGGGAAAATCCTTGCTGAAATTTCGTCCGGCCACCATTTTCAGGTCAAAAGCTCCTACGTAGTCGTGATCAATACCTACGTTATAAACGGTAATGCTACTCTCAGGTCCCCCCTGCAGCCTCCGAATAGTCCTTGTCCAGAATATTTCGTCTCCCGGTACGTTCGAGGCGGCGGTCATTTGTTGCACGCCGGCTATTTTCAGTGCTTCAAGCTTAAAAGCTTCCAGGTTTTCTTCATAAAGTGAATCCGTGATGCCCGGCCCTTCAATAACCAGCGTTTGGTGAATATCAAAGCCCAGCTCGCGGTTTTTCATATAGTTCAGCTGCTGATATACGATCACCGTACCACTGATCAAAATCACAGATGCAGCAAACTGAAACACCACCAGACCCTTTCGCATGATGTTACCGCCAGCGCTTCTTATCACCTTGCCTTTAAGTACGGCTACTGGCTTGAAAGAAGAGAGCACCAGGGCAGGATAAGATCCCGAAAGGAAGGTACCTACCAGGAACAAAGTGGAAACCAATATCCAGAAATCGACATTCAAAATATAGCTCACCGGAATATTACGGCCGGCCAGATCCGCAAAACCGGGCCAGCTCAGGCGTACAACCAGAACGGCGATCAGTGTAGCCAACAGATTGATCAGGAAGGACTCGGCCATAAACTGTTTGATCAGCTGTCCTTTTTCAGCACCCATCACCTTTCTCACTCCTACCTCATTGGCCCGCTCAAAGGACTTGGCTGTGGACAGGTTAATATAATTCACCCAGGCGATAATGAGGATGAAAAATGCAATAATGGTAAGAAAATATACGGAATCCCCATCACCCTGTTCATCAGGTTCGGATTCCTGTAATAAATTGGAATACAGATGGATGTTCCTCAGCGGCCTGAGAATGAATTCCTGACTGTAGTTGTATTTTTCCCAGTTCTCGCCTCTCTCCTCTTCCAGATATAGGTCCCATTTGGCCTGAAGGTCAACAATATCCGCCTGGGGATCCACCATTACATAGGTATTGAAATCGTACCAACCCCAGGCAGTCTCAGAGGCGTTGTCCGTACGGTCATTCAATGTCTGGTAGGAAAAGAGAAAGTCAAATTTGATATGGGAGTTTTGAGGCACGTTTTCCAGTATACCGGTGACTTCAAACTCTATGTCCCCATCCCATTCAATGGTTTTACCCATGGGGTCTTCATTATCAAAATACTTCTCCGCAGCTCTTTCTGTGATCACCACCTTATTGGGACCTTCCAGGCAGGTTTCAGGATTCCCTTTTAGCAGGTTGAAATCAAAGACCTCAAAAACGGCGGGATCAGTGATCTGCATCTTTTCCTCACGGAAGGAAATGAATCCCCGTTGAGGGCTTTCATAGGAGATCACCCCACTGACAGGAAAGAGCCTTGTAAACTGTTTCACCTCTGCGAAATTATCCCTTAGTGCCGGACCTACTGCCGGTACAGCAGCAGCACACTCTACGGTTTTTTTGCCGTTTTGAATGGTGTTGTACTGTATTCTGTAAATGTTATCGATGTCAGCATGGAAAGTGTCATAGCTCTTTTCATACTTGACATACTGAAGAATGAGCACACTGGCTGATAATCCGAGGGACAGCCCCAGAATGTTCAGCAAAGTAAAAGACCTGTGTTTCAGGAAGTTCCTGACCGCCGATTTGAGATAGTTTCTGATCATGGTGTAAGAAGTTTAGGATAATGAATATACTGGAAAAACAAGTGAAGAGTTACATCTTAAGGGGGTAAGTGGGCCATTGAGTTGTTGAGCTGCCGGTTGTGGATATAACGGGACAACGGATAACCGGCAACCCATTAAAAACGATGACAGACGGTTATCTACCCGTCACAAATACTCTCCGATACCGTCGGTGACGATTATTCATACTTCAACGTTTCTGCAGGCTGCTTCATGGTTGTTCGTATGGCATGCCATGAAATGGTACACAACGCGATCATAACCGTCAACCCACCGGTGACGGCAAATACTCCGGGCCCTACGCTGATGCGATAAGCGAAGGTTTCCAGCCAGCCAGAGGTCACGTAGACCGTGAGGGGAATACTCACGAACATGGCTATAAGTATAAGATAAACGTATTCTCTGGAAAGCAATACCAGAATCCGTTGCTGTGACGCTCCCAGCACCTTTCTGATGCTTACCTCCCTGGTACGGTTTTCCATGTTCAGGGAAGCAAGAGCGAACAGGCCCATACAGCCTATGATAATGGCAAGAGCGGCAGCAATAGTAACGATCCGGGAGAGGTTCTGCTCCTGATCATATTGAGCAGCCAGGGTCTGATCTACAAAGGTATATTCAAATTCCTCGCCACCGGTCACTTTCTTCCATGCATTTTCCAGAGAGGCCAGGCCTTCCTTAACCTGACCGGCCTGTAGCCTGGCAAATACCTTTGGCAACGGATTGCTGCCAATACCGATATTCTCAATACCCTCCATGACGATCATGGGATTGATCACCATCACTAAAGGATCCACTGCTCCATGCAGGGAATTGTAATTAAAATCTTCTACCATGCCAATGATCTCATGATCCCCAAACTTATCCCCGGGAAGCTTCTGTCCTACTATCGCCTCCGTCATGTTGAAGGCCTCGGCAAACGCACGGTTCACCACCATGGACCGGCGTGCATCAGAAGTATGGTCATCGGTAAAACCTCTGCCCTCAGTGATGCGGATATTTGCAGTGGACATGAAATCCTCGTCCACCACCAGCATATCAAAAGTGCGGTAATTGCCGCTGTTATCCGTGAAGCCCACATTGGTCCAGCCACCTGAGCCAAAGGTATGATTGGCAATACCTGTGGTCATAACACCGGGTTTTCCATTCAGTTCATTGCACAGTAGCGTTCCCTTTTCAAATCCTACCCTCAGGCGTTTCATGAGCCCTTCTCCCGAGGGTATGTTCATCTGCACTACTGCCAGTTGATTCTTATCAAAGCCCAGATTTTTGTTCTGCAGGAAGTTTAGCTGATCTTTCATGAGTAATGTGGTGCTGATCAGGAAGATGGTGAGCACAAATTGTATGCCTACCAAAGCTTGTCTGAGTGCTGGTCTGCCACCGGTACCGGTAAGCTTTCCCTTTAGAATGGCTACAGGTCTGAAGGCGGACAGCAACAAGGCCGGGTAGCTGCCGGAAATAATACCGATCACTACCATTAGCACCGCCAGGGTAAGCCAAAGAGAAGTGTTGAACTCAAAAACCAGTTGCTTACCAGAAAGCTCATTGAATAAAGACAGATTGGACATAGCCAGTAGTAGTCCCAGCAAGGTAGCGATCATGGCCATGATAACTGCCTCACACAGGAATTGCAGGATCAACTGGCTTCTTTGCGCCCCCACAACCTTTCTTACACCCACCTCTTTCGACCGGTTGACCGATCTGCTTATGGAAAGTGCCACAAAATTAACACAACCCAAAAAGAGGATGAGCAGGGCAATGCCTCCGAGAATATAGGCATACTGCGGATCACTAACAGGTGCGATACCGGCGGGCATATCGTTATTCAAATGAATGTCCAAAAGAGGCTGAAGACCAATAGTATACTCACCTTCCACATAATCCTCTCCCAGCACCTGCTGCATCATTAAGGGAGTTTTGGCAATAACCTCTTCTGCCTGCTGATCTTCTCTGAGTACCACATAGGTTTCAGGCATTACGTGGTACCAACTGCCAAGCTCCCGCTCACCCACGAAAATATGATTATTGAGTTCAGATATGAGCAGTTCAAATTGAACACTGGAATTACCGGGCACATCATCTACCACTGCTTTCACCGTAAAAATGCGCTCACCGTCGCCAGGATCCATGATAAGTGTCTCTCCTACGGCCTGATCCATACCGAAATACTTCTGAGCAACCGAACGGGTGATGACCACGGCATCCTTATCGTTCAGCACCTGCTTCGGTTTACCATAGAGGGCTTCAAAATCAAAGACATCGAAAAATGATGGGGTAACCACGGTTACCTGCTCGTTAAACTGGTCTACGCCTACCTCTACAACCTGATTAGTCTGATTAATGCGCACATATCCGGCTACTTCGCTGAAATTTTCTACCAGGGCAGGCCCCAGAGGATAGGGCGTGACTGTATTGAAGAATTGCTCATTTTCACCATAGTCTTCAAATACCCATGCACGGTAAATGCGGTCCGCTTTGGAGTGAAAGTCATCGAATGTCCACTCATCTTTTACGAAAAGCACTATGAGTATACAACAGGCGATACCCGTTGACAGTCCGGTAAGTGTAATGAAGGAGTGCAGCCTGGATTTCCAAATGTTCCGCCAAGCGACCCGGAGATAGTTTTTAAACATGACAGCTTGAGTTTTTTTGACCTTAGGAAACGGATATTTAAGATTTCGTTTTTTATTCCAGATTTAAAATAACAATGACCCCACTTCGGGAATTGGTGTAGTCAACCGTCGATAATATGTAGTGAAATGAGCCTGGGTGAGATCACCACCAAAATATAGCTGATCCCTCAGCCATCTGATCCTCTCGGGGCTCTGGACCCTGCCAATGAAGGTTTACCTGGGTATACCCCTCTCCGGTTTCCGTCAGCGAAAGGCTGGCAGACGCCGTCCATTCCATCCACATATACAGTTCCGGCGGCAATATATCTCTCTGGCAACCGACAAGAACTATAACAACAAAAACAAAGGAGGCTGCCTGTGCTCAGGGCAGCCTCCCTTCTCAATCTTTAAATACTTGTTCTATCTTTTGATCATTATCTTCCTTGTCTCATTGAGCCCGTTAGAGGTTTTGAGATTCACAAAATACAAACCTTCCCTGAGCTGACTGACATCAATACTTTCAGATAGCTGGCCATCCACATTTTGCCACTTCAGCTCTCTCATTATGCGTCCACTCATATCGTAGAGGGTAAAGTTTACTTCTGCCACCTCATCCATATCAATGGTTATGTTCAACTGATGATGGGTGGGATTTGGAAAGAGACGCAGTACCTCACCTTCCAGTTCAAAGGTACCTCCACCGGAATTTCTCAAACCATTCAGCATCGTAATGGAATTACCTGCGGACCGGACTCCGGAAGAGGCAGTAATGGTGACCTGGTCAATGTATATTTCATCTCTGTTGGCACTGGCATCACACTGGAACCTGAACTGTGCATTGGACGGAAAATTGTACTCACCGGCGTTGATGGAAATATTGGCCACATAGAAATTGCCATTGGTAAAAGAAGATCCGCTGGCATAGGCGGCTATGGTGTTCCATACAGATCCGTCAAAATATCGCACCCAAAAATCTTCCCCCGACTCCATGCCATTGGGATAGAAGTAAAATTCGATATCGATCTGGCTGTAGGTGCTCACGTCGAACGTTCCGGATGTCATGGATGAAGCAACACCGGAGTTATCACGGATGCGGATGGAATAATTGCCTTCATAAGAGAATGACCCATTGTATCTTGCGGCATCACTACCACCATCTGTCCAGCCATCCCAGCCGGTTTCAAAGAAGCTTTGAAGCAACGTGACAGCACCAGGTCCGCCTGATGATCCGCCTTCCACACAATAGCTAACAGACTCGGACGATCCAAAAGCACCGCCTGAGGCAATCACATTACTACCGGCATCTTCCAGTGCGTAGGATCCGCTACCATAGGCACAACAGATCCCATCACCGTAACTGTCATTAATGGTAAAAACATAGTTACCATCACCAAAATCAAAAGTTTCCGTGATGGTCTGTCCATTGGTACTGTATCCACTGCCTGATGCTACCGTAGTACCATTCCTGGTCAGACTCCAGCTGGTTTCGGATGGATAATTGTCCAGTACGAGCGTAAAGGTTACCGGCGCTGTTCTGCAATTGCTGCCTGTAGTAGTTACCGTAAGGTCCGGGGAATAATCGCCACTACCTGATGCGCACCGCGCCCGGACTTTTGTACTATAGGTTGTGCCAGGATCGAGTCCGCTAGCATTGTAGGATGTACCGGTAGCGTTGAAAATATTACCATCAATGCTTACATCATAGGACACTGCCTCCGCCACGGCATTCCAAGACAATGTAAAACCATTGTCACCTACATTCGATGAAGCCAGACCACCCGGCGGGGGAAGCAGACATCCATCGACAATGGTACCCAGGCCCTCCCTTGGCCCTCCCGGAGCAAAAATGGCGTCCATTCTGGCTTTCTGGCCCATAGAGAACATGAACATACAGGCGTCATCCACGTAATCCATGTAGTTCATGAACTGATCACTGGTAAACCCGCCATTGTTGGTACAGGACCGGGATGGATAGTTGGGACAACCATAATTGGGCCCTCCTGCCACAGGCGTATCAGCCACAAAATCATCCACGCTGCAACCCCCATCACCCCAGATATGCCTGAGATTCAGATAGTGGCCAACTTCATGGGTTGTAGTGCGGCCTTTGTCAAAAGGAGTGGAAAGGTAAAATCCTGTGCCCTTATCGGAGCTACCAAAATACTGAGGACTCACCACAATACCGTCGGTAGCCGGGCTGCCTCCCGGAAACTGCGCATACCCCAGTATACCTCCTCCGATATTACATACCCACACATTCATATTACCAGCTGGGTCAATGGGGTCTACACCTCCCTGAGACGATCTCTTCATGGCATCATTTGTTCCCCACGAGGACCGTGTACTTGCCTTACGGGTCACCTGTACCAGAGTAAACTCAATTTCCACATCAGCAGCAGTGAACTCCACAGGCACACCGCTTACATCACTGTTCAGCTTTCTGAAATCCTCATTGAGCACATCGATCTGCGACTAGATCTGAGCATTACTGATGTTCTCCTGAGGTCTGCCGGTATTGTAGATCACGTGCACAATGACTGGAATAGCAAGGATGCCGGTTCTGGCATTGGCTTTGTCTTTGCTGTTCTTCAAAAACTCCAGCGTCCTTTGCTCTATCAGATCACGTCTCTTTGCAATTTCAGGATCCTGATTCTGTTGTTCCAGCACGGTCTCTGCCGCACAGTTTCTCGGTGGATGCTGTGCCTGAAGTTTAAAAAAAATGCACAACAGCAACGACAAAAAGAGTAGTCTTCCTTTCATTTTGATTTTGGGTTTAGGTTGAAAAAAACGATTTATAGTACTAAATTTTGAAAATTTTTGACCTAATATTTAAAACAAGCTTGTTATAAATTAATCAGTTAACTTCAATAATAGTACCACAATATCCATTTTAGTTAAGAATTATCATATTTCCTATGAAAAAATTATGAAATCACCATCGCGGAATATATTCGTTCAGTATGATGAAAAAAACAAATTGGACAAACATTACACAGAACTTTTTGTTGTAACACCAACACAGTCGTTGTAGATGGGAAATTATTCGATAAAAGAGCTGGAAAAACTGTCTGGTATCAAGGCGCATACAATACGGATATGGGAGAAGAGGCATAATATCATTGAGCCTTCCCGTACCCAGACCAATATCCGGTACTACTCCGACGAAGACCTTAAGAAGATCCTGAATATATCCATCCTCAATAACAATGGATATAAAATATCGGAAATAGCCAGCCTGACCAGGGCCGATCTGGTAGAAAAAGTAAAAAAGCTATCCGAGGAAAAGTCGGACACCGGTATCTACATTGATCAGTTGACGCTAAGTATGATCGATTTTGATGAGGCCAGATTTGAGAAACTTATCTCCACTTTTATTCTGAAACTTGGATTTCAGCGTACAATGCTGGAAATAGTTTATCCTTTTTTGACAAAAATCGGAGTACTGTGGTTATCCAATAACATCAGCCCCATTCAGGAGCACTTTATCACCAACCTGGTTCGTCAGAAAGTGATAGTAGCTATTGACGGCTTGAATGTACATGTCCGGGAATCTACTAAAAAAGTGGTCTTTTTTCTTCCTGAAAATGAAATGCACGAGATAGGGCTTTTGTTTTTTCATTATTTATTGAAGGATATGGGGTTCAAAACATATTATCTAGGACAGTATGTACCATTGAACGATCTGGAGGAGAGTGTAAAAATGCTTAAGCCGGATACCATGATCTGCTCAGTATCCTACAGCCCTTCAGCAAGGCAATTGTTAAGGTACCTGGATGGACTAAATGAAAGATTTGCCGATACAGATATCTACGTAACCGGCCAGCCACTTCTGGAACAAGGCATCTCCAAATACGAAAATCTTCATTACTTCAAAGATGCCATTCACTTGAAGGAGATCTTCACTACATTCATCGACTAGAAAACGTTATCACTATTTAACGTCCTGTTTTCTCGCATTCCGATTCGCATTCACAGAACCCTGCGGACCTGGTGAGGAGTCTTGTGGATCCCCTTTTTCTGATTTCACCTCAAGCATTAGCTATTAACGGTTGCTTTTTTTAAAACAACAACACCAAGGTACTGAACCAAAGCATCCATTACGTGTTTCACGTAATTCCTGATTTAAGACGCAACACTTACACAGCGCGGTCACATTCCTGAGAAATTTGGGTTGAAAGAAAAAACTTCTTTTCACACAATAAAAAACCCGATTAAACGCTACACGCATGACGAAGAAGGAATTTGACGAGCGTATTGCTTCAATAAAAGAAACCCTCGAGGCAGTGGCGAGGAAATTCACCACTGACTATCAGGGCGTTCAGGACCTTGTACAGGACACCATTCTCAAGGCCCTCACCTACAGGCATCACTACAAACAAAACACAAATTTCCTGGGCTGGATCTATACGATCATGAGAAGCGCATACATAGACAGATACCGTAAGGATCAGCGCATGAGAACGTCCATTGACGTAACGGAAGAGCTCTATTACCTGAATATTGCAGATACCCATACTTTCAACCGACCGGATAACAGCTATGAGTACGGTTATGTGATAAAGTGCATTGATGAGGTAGATCCCATGCTAAGCATCCCTTTCAAGATGTATATGGAGGGATTTAAATATCATGAAATTGCAAGTATCCTGAATATACCTTTGGGTACGGTGAAAAACAGGATATTCCATGCCCGCAAAGAGATCCAGAAAAAGCTGTCACCTGAAAATACCACCTACAAAAACGGATCCGTTGGAACAGACCGGGTGAAAACCGAAGTATTGAACACGTCTGATTCGAAAAATGACGGCTGATCATTTAAAAGAATTGTAGAAATGAACGGGCACACTGAATGTGTCATTCAAAAGGATCCAACAGTACAACTTGCTAAAAGTTAGATGTTTAAACTTGTTGTTTAACATATAACTAAAAATATTAAACAAAATCATTGCATCTCCGATCGGATTGGTTATATTTGTTTAACGTTAACAAACAAACATTAAACAGTATGGCTTCAGTAGAGTTCAACCATCAAATAGCCTCACTGCAAGAGACTTTGGAGCTGTTTACCAGAAGATTCACCAAGGATCAGGAAGAATCAGAAGATCTGATACAGGACACGATCCTGAAAGCGCTGACGTACAGAGACAAGTTCAAGCAGAATACAAATTTGAAGGGTTGGCTTTATACCATAATGCGCAACACTTTCATCAACAACTACAGAAAGTCGCAGCGCGCTCGTACGACACTTGATGATACCAAAGAGTCCTATTACCTCAATGTTCCGGATAACTATACCTTTAATACGCCGGATGGTAGTTATGAGTATAAGGACATTATGAAATGTGTCAGTGAAATCAGGGAAGATCTGCTCATCCCTTTCAAAATGCACACGGATGGGTATAAATATCATGAGATAGCCGAACATCTTAACATACCCATTGGCACAGTGAAGAACAGAATCTTCCATGCCAGAAAAGAAATTCAGAAAAAATTAGTAGCTTATGCTTATTAGGAAATAAGCATGACAAAAAAAATTGCTGTAATTGGATCGGGCTTTGCAGGACTATCGGCGGCGTGCTGTCTGGCGGACGCAGGCTGTGATGTAACAGTTTTCGAAAAGAACAGTACCCCCGGGGGCCGCGCAAGGCAATTTACCTCCGAGGGTTTTGTTTTTGATATGGGGCCCAGTTGGTACTGGATGCCAGATGTGTTTGAGCAGTTCTTCAACAGGTTCGGCAAAAAAGCTTCAGACTACTATGATCTCAGACGTCTGGATCCTTCATACAGAATTTATTTCTCCGATGCGCAGCCTGTAGATATCCCGGCAAGTCTTGATCAGCTTTATGAGTGGTTCGATGAACTGGAGCCCGGAAGTAGTATTCAGCTCAAAAGATTTTTAAAAGAGGCGGCTTACAAATACGATGTGGGCATCAATGACCTGGTGTATAAACCGGGCCAATCCTTGTCGGAATTTGCAGACTCGAGATTGATCAAGGGCATTTTCAGGCTGCATGTTTTCCAGTCAATTTCCTCCTATATACGTAAGCATTTCAAACATCCCAAGCTGGTACAGCTCCTTGAGTTTCCTGTACTGTTTCTGGGGGCCATGCCCAGCAAGACTCCGGCACTTTACAGCCTGATGAATTATGCCGACATTGCCCTGGGCACGTGGTATCCTATGGGTGGGATGTATGAGATCGTAAAGGCGATGCATGATCTGGCGGTTTCACTGGGCGTTAAATTTCACTTTGATTCTCCCGTAGAGCAGATACAAATGAATGCTGTCCGGGCCAGGGGTCTTATTGTCAATGGAGAAACCAGAACCTTTGACTTCATAGTGGGTGGAGCGGACTATCATCATGTAGAGCAGCACCTGCTCCCTGAAAAATTCAGAATGTATGATGAAAAATACTGGGATAAACGTGACATGGCTCCATCAAGTCTTATCTACTACCTGGGCATCAACAAAAAGCTGGACAATCTCAGGCATCACACACTGTTTTTTGACGAATCCTTTGAGGCGCATGCAAAGGAGATCTATGAAAATCCCAAATGGCCTTCCAGGCCCCTGTTCTATGTATGCTGTGCCTCAAAAACAGATCCCACATCAGCACCGGAGGGGATGGAAAATGTGTTCATTCTTATCCCAACCGCGCCTGGACTGGCGGATACACAGTCAACAAGAGATGGCTACTTCGATATTGTCATGGATCGAATGGAGGGACTGACAGGGCAAAAGATCAGGGACCACATTGTGTATAAAAGAAGCTATGCTCACAGGGATTTTACAGGCGATTATAATGCATATAAAGGAAATGCCTATGGTCTAGCAAACACTTTGAGGCAAACGGCGTTATTAAAACCGTCAATGATCAATAAAAAAGTAAAGAACTTGTACTACACTGGCCAGTTAACTGTGCCAGGGCCCGGCGTGCCTCCGTCATTGATCTCAGGACAGGTGGTAGCCGGAGAAATCATGAAAAAAATCAACGCCCAATGAAGCAATTGTTTGACAAGGTTTCGTCAAAATGTAGCCGGCTCGCTACCCGGTCCTACAGCACCTCTTTTTCCTTAGGTATCCGATGTCTGTCACCGGAATTGAGAGACCCCATATGTGGTATTTACGGGTTTGTACGTTTTGCCGACGAAATAGTGGACACATTCCACGATTACAATAAAACCGAGCTGTTGGAAAGGTTTAAAACCGACACCTATCAGGCCATAGAAGATGGCATAAGCCTGAATCCTATTCTCAACAGCTTCCAGCACGTGGTCAGGAAGTACAATGTAGATCACGACCTCATCGATCAGTTTCTGTACAGCATGGAAATGGACCTGACGGAACAGCAGTATGACCAGGAGAAGTTTGAAATCTATATCCTGGGCTCAGCAGAGGTAGTGGGGCTGATGTGTCTGAAGGTTTTTTGTAAAGGTGATCAGAAGCAATATGACGAATTAAAACCTTATGCCATGAAGCTGGGGTCGGCTTTTCAAAAGATCAATTTCCTGCGCGACCTGGAGGCAGACTATGTGGACATGGGGCGGACCTATTTTCCCGGACTCGAAATGTCGGAGTTCAATATGGAAAACAAACGGACCATAGAAGAGGATATAGAAGAGGATTTCAAAATGGGCTTCGAGGGGATTAAAAGGCTACCCCGCAGCGCAAAATTCGGTGTTTATCTGGCCTATGTTTACTATTACAACCTCTTTAAGAAGATCAAAAAGACACATCCCGCTCATGTATTGAATCAAAGAATCAGAATTCCCAACCAACGAAAGCTGTCCATTCTTTGTTATTCCTATGTCAAACATCGCTTAAACCTCATCTGATGAAGGAACATGTGGTACTTGTGGACGGCCAGGACAGGACGCTGGGAACTATGGAGAAGCTGGAGGCACACCAGCGTGGTGTCCTTCATCGCGCTTTCTCGGTTCTGGTATTCAATACACGTGGTGAACTTATGTTGCAAAAAAGAGCTCAGGATAAGTACCACTCAGGCGGGCTTTGGACCAATACCTGCTGCAGCCACCCCCGAATGAATGAAACCGTAGAGTACGCTACACGCCGACGCCTGCAGGAAGAGATGGGAATAGACGTACAACCCGTATTCCTTGATAAATTTATCTACAAAGCAGAACTGGACAGGGATCTTATTGAATACGAACTGGATCATGTCTATACGGCCATCTATGATGGTGATCCCTTACTGAACTATGATGAGGCAGAAGACTGGAGGCTTGTCTCCCTGGATGAGCTTCGTGATCATATGGCCCAATACCCTGATGAATATACAGCGTGGTTCAAGATCATTATGAACCGGTATGTTCAAACTTCACACATTTTGGAGATCGTGTAAACATAGCATCCCGCGGGCTGTTATTTAGTTAGTTGCATTATGGGAGTTTGCCGGGATAATGTTGCTCCAAAGACTCTTTAGCTTATAATGGCAGTGACGCAGAATGATCTGTGAGGACACTGACCGTTGGAGAAGGAGACAGTAGTAATACGAAATGTGTTCCTGCCCTTAAGGAGCTGGCCTTATCGATTTGGTTTACCCCGAATATGTATTAAAAATCAAATGTTGTTTTATGTTTTCACTGTTTAAATCAGACCCTGTAAAAAAGTTAAAGAAGAAAAAATCTCAATTGCTGGAAGAGGCCATGCAGGTGCAGCGTTCGGGTGATCTCAAGCTATACGCAAAAAAAATGGAAGCCATAGAGGAGCTGGAGCGCGAGATCCAAAAGCTACAGGGCACGGATGAGTAAGCCTCTTTTGAATATATTCTGGTTCCGGCGCGATCTCCGGCTTGAAGACAATCGGGGCCTGTACGAGGCTCTTAATGATGATCTTCCGGTCCTGCCAGTCTTTATTTTTGATTCCAATATTCTGGATGACCTGGAAGACAAGTCAGATGCACGTCTCAGCTTCATTCATAAAGAGGTAACTGCCATTAATGAGACGTTGAAGGAAAAAGGGAGTGGTATCCGGACTTTTTACGGAAACCCCACCGAGATCTGGAAAAAGATCCTGGAGGAACACAACATCAAAACCATTTTCCTGAACAGGGATTATGAACCCTACGCGACAAAGCGGGATGAAGAAGTCAAAAAGATAGCTGATGAAAAAGGAGTTGAATTCAAGCTCTTTAAGGATCATGTCATTCTGGAGCCTCACGAGGTATTGAAGGATGATGGCAGTCCTTATGTTGTATTCACCCCATTCAGCAAAAGGTGGAAGGAAGAACTGACGGAAGAGGATCTCATTTCTGTACCCTCAGCACTTTACTTTACCAATTTTGTACAGATGTCCAATACACCGGTAACTGCACTTTCTACCATGGGTTTTCAGACCTCTGATATCGAAATTCCGTCCGGTACACTGGAGGATGCCCTGCTGGAAAAGTACGCAGAGCGCAGGGATCACCCGGCAATAGAAGGTACGTCACGCCTGGGTATACACCTCCGGTTTGGCACGATCAGTATCCGTAACATAGCACAGCGGGCCGAAAAAAAAAGCGGCACCTTTCTCAATGAGCTGATCTGGCGTGAGTTTTACCAGATGATACTCTGGCATTTCCCCCGGGTGGTGAACGAGAATTTCAAAAAACAGTACAATAGCGTCCCATGGCGTAATGATCTCAATGAATTTCAGGCGTGGTGTGAGGGTAAGACCGGCTATCCTATTGTGGACGCCGGTATGCGTCAGTTGAATGAAACGGGTTATATGCATAACCGTGTCAGGATGATCGTGGCCAGCTTTCTGACCAAACATCTGCTGATAGACTGGCGCTGGGGAGAGGCTTATTTTGCCAAAAAACTATTGGACTACGAACTGGCATCCAACAACGGAGGTTGGCAGTGGGCCGCAGGCACTGGCACGGATGCACAGCCCTATTTCCGCATTTTCAATCCGGAATCCCAAACCCGCAAGTTCGACCCGGAATTAAAGTACATTAAAAGATGGGTGCCTGATTTTCAGGAACTGGCCTATCCAAAACCTGTAGTAGATCATAAATATGCCCGTGAACGTTGTCTGGAAACTTTCAAGGAGGCATTGTCATGAACATTCTGCTGACAGGATCCACCGGATATATCGGCAGGAGACTGTTGCCGGCCCTGGTACATCAGGGACACCATGTTATTTGCATAGTCAGGGATAAACGGCGCTTCGACTATGATGACTTTGATGAGACTTTTCTGGAGCATATCACCGTACTGGAGGCAGATCTAAGCCGCGAAAGTGACCTGACAAGGCTACCCGGTGAGATTGATGTGGCGTATTACCTCATTCACTCCCTCACACAATCCTATGGCCGTTTTGAAGAGACCGAACAGCTTACCGCGAGCAACTTTGTGCAATACATCACCAAAACAAAGTGCAGGCAGGTCATTTACCTTGGCGGTATAGCCAACGACGACAACCTTTCCAAACATCTTGCCTCCCGGAAAAACGTAGAGAATGAGCTGATCAGATCCAACATACCCGTGACGGTATTGCGGGCAGCTATAATAATTGGTTCGGGAAGTGCATCCTTTGAGATCATCCGAGACCTGGTAGAAAAGTTACCCGTTATGATCGCTCCCAAATGGTTGAAGAGTAAGTGCCAACCCATTAGTATAAGGAATGTGATCGGGTACCTGACGGGTGTTATGCTAAACGAAAAAGCATACAATAAGGTATTTGACCTTGGCGGCCCTGACATCCTTTCCTACAGGGAAATGCTGTTAAAGTACGCCCGGGTAAGGCGGTTAAAAAGACTGATCATTTCCGTACCCGTACTTTCTCCAAAAATATCCTCACTCTGGCTTTATTTCGTTACTTCTACAGCCTACACACTGGCCAGAAATCTTGTAGACAGTATGAAAAACGATGTGATCGTTCAAAACCACGGGATCCATGAGGTAGTCCCTATCACGTTATTGTCCTTTGAGGAATCACTCAGGAGAGCTTTCAGCAAGATCAGCCAAAAGAGTGTGATCTCCAGCTGGAAAGACGCTATTTCCCACCATGCCCTGGACAAAAACTTTCTGGATTATGTGGAGGTACCTCAATACGGCTGTTTTCATGACGTCCGCAAGGTGGAATTCAAACGCAGTACGGCTGACGTCCTGAAAAATGTATGGCAGATCGGTGGGGACCGTGGCTGGTACTTTGGCAATTTTCTGTGGAAGATAAGAGGGGTGATGGACCAGCTCGCCGGTGGTGTTGGCTTGAGAAGAGGGCGCAGGGACCAGCTGGATCTCAAGGCGGGTGATTCGCTGGATTTCTGGCGTGTGCTACTGGCGGACCGAAAGAAAATGCACCTGCTGCTTTATGCCGAAATGAAGCTTCCCGGAGAGGCATGGCTTGAATTCAGGATCAGGGATTGTCCGTCAGGCAAAATGCTCGTACAGCGCGCTACCTTTCGCCCCCTGGGATTATGGGGCAGGGTTTACTGGTACCTGGTAGCCCCCTTTCACAACATCATTTTTCCAAAAATGGCCAAAAACATAGTGACATACTGATTGTTTTAATGATATGAAGGTTTACACATTAAAACGGAAACAGTTCCTTCCCATTCCGCTGGAGGAGGCATGGGATTTTTTCTCTTCGCCCCGGAACCTGAAGGAGATCACCCCACAGCATATGAAGTTTGACATTAAGTATATTTCCGGAGGGGACCGTATGTATGCCGGTCAGATCATACGATATATTGTGAATGTACTTCCCGGAATACCCGTGAAATGGACAACCGAGATCACACATGTAAATGAACCTTTGTATTTTGTGGATGAACAACGGTTTGGCCCGTATGCATTATGGCATCATCAGCACCACTTCAGAGCGGTGGACGGCGGTGTGGAAATGGTGGACGAAGTGAATTATGCCATTCCTTTCGGATTTTTGGGGCGGTTTGCCAACTGGCTGTTTGTTGGCAGACAGGTAAACGCTATCTTTGACTTTCGTTTTGAAATATTAAAAAACCTGTTCAGAGATAAAAAAGTGGCAGCATGAGCATTTGGGTCATTGTTCTTTGTGCGTTGATCACCATTGGCACCTTCCTGTTTATGGAGTTTGTAGCCTGGTTTACCCACAAGTACATTATGCATGGATTTCTTTGGACATGGCACAAATCACATCATACAAAACATGATCATACCTTTGAGCGGAATGATCTGTTCGCCGTGGTTTTCAGCCTGCCCAGTATAGCGCTCATTATGATATCCACTTCCTTTTACCCCTCGCCCTATCTGACCGCTGCAGGGATCGGCATATTCTGCTACGGCGCCTTCTATGTTATATTCCACGACATCATCGTGCATCAAAGAATAAAGTGGAGACCCAAAAAGAGAAGCAGATACCTGGATCGAATGATCAGGGCACATTATATACACCACAAGGTGAGAACCAAGGAAGATGCCGAGGCTTTTGGTTTTTTATATGCTCCGAAAAAATACGAGGATGCCAACGTACATGAGTAGTTTCTGAGCAATTCCAGTTTACCATCATCCACGGCCAACAGATCATCCACTACCTTTTGCCCTTTTATAGAGTTTTGCAGGGGGTACAATAAAAACAGACAGATTGAAGTAAACGGTAGTACGTACATCCAGCTCGATGAGACTATTTCTTCGGTTTTCACGAGGCTCTGAAAGAAAAATATTGAGAGGTACCCTGTAGCCTGCCGTCGCACCTACCCATAGCCAGTCGTATACCTCTCTTTCCACCCTCAGATGGGACCGCACAGATGACCGCCTGAACTCCAGCCCGGTAAACCCGGCCAGCACACTATCCTGCACATGGTAGCTGGCACCCTGCAGCTCAGCCGTGGCATAAAAATGAAAGGTATTGGAAGGTGAGTAGCGAAGTTTAGCACTTTTTGGAAGTAGTAATTCAAGCCCCCAATGCAATGAAAAGTCATTGTTGTAAATCAGTAGTGGAAAAACGGCAGGCTGCCCCAGGTCATAACCGAAGGATATCCCATACCCCAGCTCTTTATTGGGATTTGCCCGCTTACCGTAGATAACCGCAAAGGAAGATTTGAGCTGGTCGAGGAAATTCCTGAACTGTGGTTCATCACTGTTCAGAGAATTATTGAGAAAGACAAAAAGGAAACGTTCATTTTCCAGGTCCTTTTTAAAATAAAAGCTTGACATGATCCGTTTCAGGGATTTGTCTTCAAACCGTTCGAAAAAAGGATGCCCGGGCTGTGATATTCTGTCAAACTTAAACTGCTCATGACGGTACCCAAAACCTCCGATCAGGTTGACTTCTTTTTTAAGGATGACCGGGAATTTGAATTTGACCTGACGGATCAGATTTTGTGTTACCCTTGCACCTGCATCCCCCACCAGTCCGGACATTGCATCGATATTGAAGTTGCTCAATGCTTCCCATTCCAGCTCTATGAATTTAGGTCTGGGCTTGAAACGCTCAGCCGCCTGCTGCATCTTTTGAGTGCTTTTTATAGTGATCCTTTCATCCTGCTGAGCCTGGAGGATATCAGGGGCCATCACCGCCAGTACCACCAATAGTCTCCAAAAAAATCCGTTGCCACAGAACGATGAAGTTCTGAAGCTCTCAAAATCAAACAATAAAAACACAACTCTACCAATATAGAAAATTCATAGCACTTACTGCACCTGTTTCTGCCTTGACATTGGGATATGTAAAGAACCTGTCAAACGGGAAAATGGTTATTGCATTACTTGTCAGGTATGGGGAATAACAGAGAGAACCGGCTTCCCTCAGGCTAAGTGTGTAAGAGGTAAAAACAGGAACGGAGATCCGGTAAAGATCAATCCCAAACTTTTCTATATTTGCAATGGTTTGAGCACACAACGTAAACTGATCTTTAATTCCGACCTTCTGAGTATCACTGTCAGCAGGCTCTGCCATCAGCTTATTGAGGTTCACGGAAACTTTGAAGACACTGCCGTACTAGGGTTGCAGCCCAGAGGGATCTATCTGGCGCAAATGATCCACAACCGGCTGGAGAAGGAAACGGGGCATCCTATTGACCTCGGTTATCTGGACACCACCTTTTACCGGGATGATTTCAGAAGACGGGAAACACCGGCAAAAGCGAACAGTACCAGGGTGGATTTCATCATTGAGGGGCAGAACGTTGTGCTGATCGACGATGTGCTTTTTACAGGCAGGTCCGTCAGAGCCGCACTGGACGCTATGATGGCTTTTGGAAGGCCCAGAAGTGTAGAGCTGCTGGTGCTGATAGACAGAAAATACGCCAGACATCTGCCGATATCCGCCGACTATGTGGGGCAGTATGTCAATACCATTGAATCGCAGCGGGTGCTGGTGGAACTGGAAGCACAGGGATTTAAGAAAAACAGGATCTGGTTGGTCAATAAGGAAAACTAAATATGTCGCAATTAAGTCAGAAACATCTCCTTGGCATAAAAAACATTAACAGAGAGGACCTGGAACTGATATTTGAGACGGCGACCAAATTCAAGGAAGTGATCAACCGGCCTATCAAGAAGGTTCCTTCCTTACGTGATATTACCATTGCCAATGTATTCTTTGAAAACTCCACCAGAACACGGCTGTCATTTGAGCTTGCAGAAAAAAGGCTTTCTGCTGATGTGATCAATTTTTCATCATCTACCAGTTCAGTAAAAAAAGGCGAGACACTGTTGGATACGGTCAATAACATTCTGGCAATGAAAGTAGACATGGTGGTGATGCGACACAGCAGCCCGGGAGCACCACATTTTCTGTCCCGGCATGTGGATGCCAATATTGTCAATGCCGGTGACGGAACCCACGAGCACCCCACACAGGCACTGCTTGACACCTTTTCCATTCACCAGAAGTATGGATCCCTCGAAGGACTGAAAGTGGCCATTATTGGAGACATACTTCATTCCAGAGTGGCCATCAGTAACATCTTTGCGCTTCAGAAACTGGGTGCGGAAGTGATGGTTTGCGGGCCGAATACGCTGCTTCCGAAGTACATATCCTCCCTTGGAGTAAAAGTGGAACTGGAAGTGAAAGAAGCCTTAAAATGGTGCGATGTGGCGAATGTTCTGCGAATACAGCTCGAACGGCAACAGATCAAATACTTTCCTTCTCTTAGGGAATACTCGCTGTATTACGGCATCAACAAGCAGCTGCTGGATGGATTGAACAGGGAGATCACCATCATGCACCCCGGCCCCATTAACCGTGGCGTGGAACTCAACAGCGACGTAGCCGATTCTGACCATTCCATCATTCTGGAGCAAGTGGAAAACGGAGTAGCTGTAAGGATGGCAGTGCTCTACCTGCTGGCAGGGGTGAATTGAATGGACTGATGACTGAATAATTGATCAGCAAGTAGACACCTTGCTGTCGCAGCATAGAAAAAAAGGATCCTTATTCAAGGGATCACTGATTATTCATAAACAACCGGAAAATATCCCGATCCTTATACAACTCTTCATATGTCTGGAATTCATCCGGCAGGGGAATGATACGCAGGCCGTTCATTTTAAAAAACTGCTGTGACAGTGGCTGGTCCGAACTAAGGTCGTTCACCATATCCTCTTCCAGCTCATCACCGTTGGTCTCCCAGAACGCGGGATCATAGTTGATGACCGGATTTACCATCTCATTATAAATGATCATCCGTTGATCGTAATTAAGCCGCCGGACCTCATTTGCCCTGAACTCTCCTCCTCTGATCTGCAGCCGCTCTTCGGTCCTTTTATCTCCCGCCATACCGTTAATGGTCATCGAAACCTTATTCAGATAATACCGGTCCCCTACTTTGATAAAGTCGATACCAAACTCCGAGGAATTCAGCTCATCACATTCCATATCCAGCAGATCAGTCAGGCGATTATGTTTCACCTTCAACCCTATGACGGCATAGTCATCCGCATTGATGAATATCTTTCCGTAATAGTTCTCTCTGTCTGCTTCAGACGCAAAACCTATCACAAATACATTATGCCCCTGATATGTGGTAAGACTGTCCGTAGTAAAGGTAAAATCCCTTTGTTTTTTACCCAGGGGGCCATTGTACAGATATTCACTCCTCGCCTTTAGCAGCTTGTCAACTCTCAGCACCCTGCTGGAAGAATCACATCCTGAACTGACGGTATACACGCTTCTCCTTATATTTTTCCACTGTGCAAGGTCATAGGAGAACAACTTGTTTTTCCTGTAGTAGGCGGACTGGTAGCCAGCTACATGCAATACACCATAGGCTTCTGTGAAGCCCAGATATCGCTGGTCCTGCAATATTTCTTCCCTGTAAAACGCGAACAGATAATAGGGGTCTTCACGAAAGTGTACCTTCAGCATTTTTGAGGCATTATTTACAAGGTCCTCCGCTGTTTCCTTTTCTGCTTTCACCAGCACCTCTTCCAGCAGAGTAATTTTCGGGGTAAGCAACACCTCTCTTACATCACGGTCTACCATGGTCCTGAGTGTGGAACGATATTCATCATACCCTATGCTGGAGATGATAATAGCCTTGTCCAGCTCCATTTCATCCACCTTTAGTACAAAATTCCCACTACCATTGGCGCTGAAAGCATACTGCTGGGCAGGGAAAAACACGGTGGCATAGGGGACTGGCCTCCCATCTTCGGCATCACGAATAGTAACAGAAAGTGTATGCTGACTGAAAGTGGTGAGAGGAAAAATAAAACCAAGGAATAACAGGTATCTCATAGCAGACCGTCGCAATTGATCACAAGTTAAAGATTAAACGGTCAATTACGCTACATATTGACCATGAATGCCCGACCTTTTTTACGATATGACAAAGCATCTTGTTAGCTTTGTAAAAAAACTGCTGCTGACATGTATTACAATTCCATCATTGAGACCATTGGCAATACTCCTTTGGTTAAACTTAACAACCTTACCCATGGGATCAGGGGAACGATACTGGTGAAGGTGGAGTATTTCAACCCAGGAAACTCCATGAAAGACAGAATGGCACTGAAAATGATCGAGGACGCCGAAAAAACCGGGGTGTTAAAACCCGGCGGAACGATCATCGAAGGGACTTCCGGTAATACAGGTATGGGATTGGCACTCACAGCCATAGCCAAAGGTTACAAATGTGTTTTTACGCTGGCTGACAAGCAATCACAGGAAAAGATAGATATCCTGAGAGCCATGGGGGCTGAGGTGATCGTTTGTCCTACCAATGTACCACCAGAAGATCCCAGAAGCTACTATTCAGTGGCAAAAAAACTGAATGAAGAAACGCCCAATTCGTTCTATCCGAATCAGTATGACAACATGTCAAATACAGCAGCTCACTATGAAACCACCGGGCCTGAGATATGGGAACAGACAGAAGGTAGAATAACCCACTATGCAGCAGGGGTGGGTACCGGCGGGTCTATGTGCGGCACAGCGAAATTTCTGAAGGAGCAAAACCCTGAAATTGTTACCGTAGGCATTGATACCTACGGATCTGTTTTCAAAAAGTACAAGGAGACCGGCGAGTTCGATGAAAATGAGGTTTATCCCTACCTGACAGAAGGTATTGGCGAAGACATCCTCCCCCAAAATGTCGACTTTTCCCTCATCGATCATTTTGTAAAGGTAACTGACAAGGACGGAGCCATCATGACCCGCAAACTTGCACGGAGTGAAGGGCTTTTCATCGGCTGGTCCTGCGGCGCCGCCGTTCATGGAGCGCTGGAATATGCCCGTGAACATCTGAAAGAAGATGATATGATGGTGATCATACTTCCGGACCATGGCACAAGGTACCTGGCAAAAGTTTATAACGACAACTGGATGAAGGATCATGGCTTTATCGAATCCCGGGAGTTTGCTACAGCAAACGATATCATCCGTCATAAAAATGGTTCTGACAGCCTGTTTACGGTAGAGGTAACTGCGAAAGTCGGCGATGTAGTGCAAAAGCTGAACCAGGAGGGCATAGATCAGATCCCGGTGGTCAGGGAAAATCATTTTGTAGGGAGCGTCAGCACCTCAAGGTTACTGGAGAAATTGATCGAACACCCTGAGATCAAGCATCAGCATGTAGAAGAGGTTATGGACAAACCGATCCCGTTTGTGGCTCTGGACAATACGCTGGACGTACTCTCCTCAATGATCAACAAGGAAAACAAGGCCGTACTGGTCCGTGATGATCATCATGAGGTACATATTATCACTCAACACGATATTTTAATGGCCATGACAAACTAATTGAAATGGATGTTGTTATAAGCATAACAGGTTGATAACATGTTAATGTAAGTAAGTTTTGGGATCAGCCCCGTTCCACTTGGAACGGGGCTTTTTTTGCTCCACGAGCCAAAAACGGACTTTTTTTTGAATATTCTCCACACTGCCACCATCCGTTTTCACCTCCAGGCAATACCTTATGAACTTCACACCGTCCTTTTTATACAATGGCTCGTGAGGGGCTTTGTAAAGGCCCAGGAAATAAAAAATTTTTTTGTATGCGGTTGGTAAAGTCAGTGTTCGGCATAAAACAGGCCATACATTTACATGCAAAAAAATTGATGTAACCCTGGCTCAAACTATCAAATGAGTTGATTTTCAGGCTTACTGGCCAGACCTGATCCCAAATCGAACATAATTGTTTAAAATATTACATCGAATGAGATGGCTTACCTGAATTAATATCTTTGTCTTTGCAAAAATGAGGGTGTTTATGAGGCTATTGGTGTTTTTGGTGTTCATGGTTTTCTTCTCATTGCCCGCCTACCCACAACATTCCCAAACAGACAGTCTGACCTATGCGCTGGAAGAGACCTCACAAAGTGTGGACAGGATAAATATCCTGAACGAACGTGCATTTTGGTACATTCATCAGGACCCCGGGCTGGCCATTGTGGATGTAAGGGAGGCATTGAGGCTCTCCAACATGTTGTCCTACGATGAGGGAATTGCCCGGGCCCATAATGTGATGGGCGGAATACACTGGAGTCAGGGAGAATATGACCAGGCGCTCGATTCCTATTTTTTGGCATTGAAAAAGTATGACCTGCTGGAAGACCGTCTGGGATCTGTAAAATGCTACAACAATCTGGGACTCATTTATCATAGGCTGGGTGATTATAAAAAGGCGCTGGAGTACCTGAAAAAAGCCCGGTTAGGTGCAGAGGGTATAAGCAGACCATTGATGATCTACATCAACCTCGGAGAGTTATTCATATCGCTGGGAGACGTAGACAGCGCAGAGTTCTACATTCAAAAGGCTTTCGACCACCCCGGGATATCGGAACAACCCAGACCCCTCAGACTGGCCTACCGGGGAATGGCTGACATTTACCTGAAAAAAGGCGAGTATGGACTGGCGTTGGAAAATGCATGGCTGGGCCTTAAAGAATCCAGACGTTCGGCAGAAAAAAGGAGCATCGCTACCGCCTATGAACAGCTGGGCCACATATATTATCTTCTGTCAGAGCCGGACAGCTCTTCCCACTATTATGAGGCTGCGCTGGAACTTGCCTCGGATATCAGTGCTCGCGACATTCAGATCCATATTTATCAGTCGATTTCCGGGATCTATTCCGATCATCAGGATTTCGAGTCAGCACTCGAATATTTCAGGCACTATGCAGCACTTAGGGACACCATGTTCAACGAACGACGCGCCGGCCTGATCGCGAGGCTCCAGACCGAGTACGAAACGGATCTGCTGATCAGGGAAAGGGAAAATGCTGAAGCAACGATAAGAAGCCGGAACGTGGTGATCATTGCCACGGTACTGCTGCTGTTCATCTCTCTTGCACTGGCGTACGGCCTTTACCGGCAGAAAGTGGCGGCAAGAAAATTCAACACCCTGCTAAAGACAAAAACCAACCAGATCAGTCGGCAAAACCTGATGATCAGGTCACAGTCAAAAGAGCTGAAGTCACTCAATCTTAATCTGCAGGAGCTGAACAACAACCTTGAGGAAAAGGTGAGATCGAGTACGCAAATGCTTCAACGCAAGAACAAGACGCTGGCCGACTATGCCTATGCCAGTGCCCATGAGCTAAGGGGACCTGTGGCATGTGTTCTTGGCCTTTCCAATATCCTTCAGTCTTCCACGCTGGCGGATGAGGAACGGGAAGTGGTAGAGCACCTGAAAAAGGCCACAGACGAGTTGGATGAGGTGATGAGATCACTACGTGAAAGGCTGGAAGCAGATGAACAGCTTGATCGCCAATAGCTATTCGTTCCTCACGGGCTGTCGTTGGCTTGGTTACTGATTATGATTATCATTTGTGAATTGCTGAAAATCCGACTATAGTTGTAGTACCTGCCTGCAGGACAATCAGGGCAATCAGATCAGTACCACCCTGCGGCTGGGTAGTAGTTCCATAAGGTCAGGCGGAGGACCAAAATGCCGGTCCATAAAACCATTCAGTTCGTCCAGTGTACGGGAGGACAGCAGATGCTGGATCTCTTCCAGCGCGGCACCACTGATCATGTATGGCATCTGCCCCATCTCCATTTTATCGCCCCTGCACTGTGCATAGAGCTGAAACTCCCCCAGTTCATTCATGGAGGTTTCCTTAAGCAGGCAATGGCTTATCCACTCCTGAGGGTTACCAGGATTCTCCATCATTATTTCCATGCGCCGTGACATGTCCACATTCTCCATGAAGAAGTTTTCCACATTTTGAATTGACTCGACGGACATCTCTCTCCTCACACGATCAGCACATTCAAAGCAGATGGCGTATTCAAAGATCACATCACGCACTTTATAACCTTCGTACTGCCGTATGGCCTTCTCAATAAAATACTCAGTGTCCTTTTCCAGCAGGTATTTGTCACAGTCGATGCAATGATCAAATAATGCACCTGAAGAAAAAGAATAAAACTCACCTGGAATATCAACCGTATGTTCAGAATGACCCTTGTTCATCTTGACAAATCTAAGTGAATTGAAGATGAAATGCTTTAAAGTTTTTTTCAGAATTGGAAACCTTACTTAACTGTTACAGTCTTTCGACAAAGTCAACCTTATGAAAACGCTTAAAAAACTACCCTTCCTGCTCTCCGTTACGTTTACTCTGGCACTCGTATCACTCTCCGGGTGCTATATTTCCCTCGACGATGATGATTTTCACTGCGTCCGGGGCCGCGGCGCTCTGAAAACAGAAACCTACAATTTATCCGAGTTTTCCAGCATTTCAAATTCCATCAGTGCCGCCATCTTCATCACCACGGGAAGCGCCAACCACCGAGTGGTCGTGAGCGCGAGAGGGAATGTGCTGGATGACCTTAACGTCCGTACCCGTGGAGGGGAGCTGATCATAGGATCAGACCGCTGTGTGGAGAATGGTGACGTGGAAATCGATATTTTCATGGCCGAACTGGAAGGCCTGTTCAATTCCGGATCGGCCAGTATATCCGGTACCAATACCTGGGAAACCAATCATCTGGTACTGAACCTGAGTGGCTCAGGTAAGATAGATGCTCAACTGGACGTTAATAGCGCCGATGCTTCAATAGCAGGTAGCGGAGATCTTGAACTGTCCGGCACAGTTCGTGAAGTAGACCTGTCTATTGCCGGCTCTGGCAATATGGAGGCCTTTGGTCTGGAAACGGCTACCTGCGACATCAACATAGCCGGTTCTGGAAATGCCGAAATATTTGCATCCGAGGAGCTGACCGGTACCATCAGTGGCAGCGGCACTATCCGCTATAAAGGCAGCCCCAGTGTAAAAGTCAACATTACCGGCTCTGGTCGCGTGGTTGACAACAATTAGAGGTTGGTGAGTGGTTGATGGTTGGTTTCCCGTCACTGTTCGTGCAAAATTGCAGGAGTATGGAAGAATTTCAGGTTTCAGATCTTTCAGACCACTGATTTTCGATCCTGGTCTCCATCAACACCAGAGCGTGTACAATTCTTAACCATACTATTAAATTTTGGTTAAATTCGTAATATGAAGATGTGCATGGCAGCTTTACTGATATTTTGGATAGCAGGCGCTCATGCGCAGGAAAAACTTCAGTTCGGGGACACCCCTACCACCAATACTGATCCTAAATACAAGTCAAAGCACAAGGATCACAGGCAAAAAAAACTGATCCATTGGGTTAAGCCAAATGCCAGGGGATTGCTTATCGGAAACAAATGTTTCGACGAAGTGACCAACAAAATGGGGTTCATCTATCTCATACAACCAAAAGGGCAGCCCGGTAATAAAAGTGAAATGGGCAGGCTCACTCGTAATTTTTTCGCCAAAACAGGTATTCTCTTTCGCAATGGCCCTTTCTGGAAGTTTAAGCTAAAAAAGAAGACCAAAGACTGCCGCCGGCAGACAGGTGATTTTACGGGATGACTGTATGGAGCAGAAGCCCCGGGAACAAGTCTTGAGAACGCCTGTCAACATCAACGCACGAAACGGGTAATATTGTCACAAATGATGGCCGTGGCCATAGCCACATTTAGCGACTCTGCAGCGCCGTAACGGGGAATGGTAATTCGACAGGTGACCCTTTCCATTACCTTTTCTGAAATGCCCCGGGCCTCATTCCCAAGGAGCAATATACCCGAGGGAGCAAATTTTACTTCGTGGATGTTCTCACCCTCCATAAAAGCTCCATAAACAGGGACGCCCGCTTCATCCAGATACTTTTCCAGGGAAGCATAGTATACATTTACCCTGCAAAAAGATCCTTTTGATGCCGCTATGACCTTCGGATTATAAAATTCAGCGGTTTCATCCGACGCCACAATTTGCCGAATACCATACCAGTCGGCCGTCCTGATGATCGTGCCCAGATTACCAGGATCGTTGACGCCATCCAGCACCAGGGTGTAGCCCGTGGAAACCTCAACCGGAGTATTTGGCTTCATTTCCACTACCGCCAGCGCCGCATTGTTGGTAACAAAGGTACCTGCCGATGCAAGCATCTTTTCCGTGACCACATCATGCTTCACTGGCGTAATCTCCGGAGCATAATCATGCATAAACTTCTCCGTTACCAGTAACTGATGTACTTTAAAATCTGATTTCAGCACCTCCAATACACTTTTTTCTCCCTCTACCAGAAACAGTCGTTCCTGCCTGCGGTATTTTTTTAATTGCAGTGATTTGAGGAACTTCGTAGTTGCTTTTGATATCATAACTGACCCGTTTATAGTGAGGATAGTTCGCCGCTCACCATTCCTTATTGTTTTGATATTTCTCCTTTCGGGGTGTCTTGGGACCAAATATCTTAAAGAAGATCAAAAATTACTCTACAAGCAAAAAATAAAGGCTCCACAGGAAATAAACCGTGAGGAGCTGGCCCAGCTTTATGTACAGCAGCCTAACCGTCAGTTTCCCATCATCCCTTTTTCTCCCTATGTCTGGTTCTACTATCATGGTCTGGAACGATACAACTCGATCGATTATGTTGAAAAAAAAGACGGCATACGAAAAAAGTGGAATACAAAGATCGAAAATGCAGCCGGACATAATAAAAAGATCAATCGGTACAGGCGCAGGATGAATAAAAAAATAGCCAAAGTGGACAAGATCGTTGAGGAGGGCAATGTATGGATGCGTTGGGGTGAGCCGGTCTCTGTATATAATCCTGCAAATACTTCAGCAAACATAGACCGTTTTGAACTATACCTGTCTTCAAAAGGCTATTTTCTGGCAGGTGTGGATAGTACGGTCAAAGTACTTCCCAAACGAGTGGTTGTAACGTACAATATCAAGCCGCGGGAGCCTTATACCATTGATACCGTTTTTTTCCAGGTACCCGATTCAGCTATTCTTCAGTTACTTGCAGAACACGAGGCGGCGAGCAGGCTGAAAAAGGGAGATAATTATGACCAGAATAACCTGACGAAGGAAAGGGAACGGATCGACTTATTGCTGAAAGACAACGGATATTTTGATTTCAGTAGGCAATATGTTGAATTTGACGTGGACACCGCTTTTAACGGATCAAAAAAAGTAGCCATTCAGACCAGAATAAGTGGATCGGCTGCGGACAGGGATCATAAAGTGTTTACGGTAGACTCCGTCAATTTTACAACTGATGCCAATATCAGTGCCATACCCGATTCACTGAGAACAAATGAAGTGCACGAGGGGGTAAACTACCGGTACTTTGAAAAAAAGTATAGCAAAAAAGTATTGGGGCGCCGTGTTTTTATTAAAAAAGACAAGCTGTACAGCCGGTCCAATACTTTCGGTACGCAGCGTCAGCTTGCCAACCTGGACATCTTCCGCTTTATTAACATTAACTATGACTCCACCGGAGGCAGACTGGTGGCTAATATTTTCGCCAGTCCTCTGAACCGGTACCAGTGGTCCAATGAAGTGGGTGTGAATGTAACACAGGGTTTTCCAGGCCCTTTTTACAACGTTTCCTTTAAAAAAAGGAATATCTTCCAGGGTTTGGAGATCCTGGAATTGAACGGGCGGATCGGTATAGAAGGCGTAGCACCGGCCACTCAGATCGATGATGTCTACGCCAGTACGGAAATAGGAGCCAACGCGGCTCTGACCTTTCCACAGTTCGTTTTTCCTATTGGTAAAAAATTGAAGGAAAGCCTTGGAAGCTTTAACCCCAAAACCAGGCTCCTGGCTGGCTTTAGTTATACCCGCAGACCCGAGTATGTCAGAGAAAACTTCAACCTTTCCAATACCTATACATGGCAAAATGATAAGAATACACAGTTTCAGTTTGCCCTTTCGGATGTTAGTATTATAAATTCATCAATTACCGATAGCAGATTTCAGGAACGGTTGGATACACTAGAGCAGAGGGGAAACCGGCTGATCAATTCATTCCTTCCCTCGTTCGTAAGCAGCATGCTGTTCAGCGCTACATGGAATTTCAACAGCTACGGATTGAATTTTAGTAATTCTTCCTTTTTCCGTCTTTTCCTTGAAAGCGGTGGCACAACGCTGAACTTTGTAAACACAGAATTCCTTGAAAGGGAGGCATTGGAGTTTTACAAATACCTCAAGATCAATGTTGATTACAGAAAGATCAATCCGCTGAATCAGAATACCACCCTGGCCTATCGTATCAATGCCGGGATTGTCCATCCCTACAGTGAGAACCGTGTGTTACCGTATGAAAAATACTTTTTCGCCGGAGGTAGCAATGGCATACGTGCCTGGCGTCCCCGCAGGCTGGGACCGGGCTCCTACACCCCGCTGGACTCTACGGAAACGGGCGTTTTGGTTAACTATGACTTCGAACAGCAGGGTGAGATACTTATTGAAGGAAGTGTGGAGCTCAGAAAAAACCTGATAGGCTTTATTGATTACGCCGCTTTCATTGACTTTGGGAATGTATGGATGATAAGGGAAGACCGTTCGCGTCCGGGTGCACAGTTTAAGGCAGATAGTTTCTTCAGGGAAATTGCTGTGGGAGGCGGTCTCGGATTACGGTTTGATTTTTCATTTCTGGTGCTACGGCTGGATGCCGGCCTGAAACTCTACGACCCCGCCCGGCCTCAATCAAGAAGGTTTATCCTGAGCAGGGGATTCTACGACCCGCCGTTCACAGTGGAAGCGTCGGAGCCTATTGTATTCAACATTGGAATAGGGTATCCTTTTTAGTTGGTTATTGGGTAAACGAGTCCCCAAGCAATAGCTGGTTTTTTGCTGGTTGAGATAACTCAGGTACCTGTGAAAGT
Organism: Flammeovirgaceae bacterium BBD 1991-12; assembly: GCA_001657315.1. GTDB lineage: Bacteria > Bacteroidota > Bacteroidia > Cytophagales > Cyclobacteriaceae > Fulvivirga. The sequence continues at coordinate 65,077 of LYSV01000011.1, forward strand.
GGGGCAGGAAGGTAGAAGCTGGAAGTCGGAAGTTGGAAAAGTTGAGTATTTACTTCCGACTTCCAGCTTCTGACTTCTGAGACAGTTAAATTCCACGCAAACGACTCTATGCTCTATGCCCTATGCCCTATGCCCTCTGCTCTATGCCCCGTGCCACAGATGCTATTTCTACTATCACAAAAAACAAACACGGGAGCACCGGTCACCAGTCGATCTCCGTTTTGCCAATGTTTTTGAGGTACTCGTTCGTTCGGCTGAAGGGCCGGCTGCCGAAAAACCCTCTGTCAGCCGCAAAAGGCGAAGGATGGGCGGACTGGATAACAAAGTGTTTTGAGGTATCGATCACTTGTCCCTTTTTCTGGGCGTAGGATCCCCAGAGAATGAAAACGATCCCCTCTTTTTCCCTGGAGATCAGTTCGATCACACTATCGGTGAATTGCTCCCATCCTTTATTTTGATGGGAACCCGCCGTGTTGGCCCTTACCGTAAGGGTAGCATTCAGCAGCAACACACCCTGATCAGCCCACCGTTCCAGATTACCGGATCCAGGTATTTCGCTTCCTACATCATCTTTAAGCTCTTTAAAGATGTTCAGTAATGATGGTGGTTTCCTGATCCCGTCATGCACCGAAAAGCAGAGACCATTGGCCTGCCCTGGCCCGTGATAGGGATCCTGACCTATGATCACCACCTTTACATTATCAAAACAGCAGCGATCGAAAGCACTGAATATCTCACGCCCTGGTGGATAAACAGTGAATTTTTTGTATTCAGATCTTACAAAATGAACCAAATTCTCAAAATATGGCTTCTGAAATTGAGGATTCAGGCGCTCTTTCCAGCTTTGGGCGATCTTTACCTCCATAATTTTCGTTTAAATAATTTGTTCAAAATAAATTTAAACAACTATATTTCTGTTTCGTTTTACAAGTATATCAATTCATAGGTGGTTACCGAAATAACAAAGGGAATTAAAGTAAGTGTGGAGACGGAATACCAGCCGTCCTATTCCAGCCCCAGTCAGTACCACTACGTCTTCACTTACAGGATCACCATAGAAAACCAAAGTGAGAACACCATTCAGCTTCTCAGCAGGCACTGGCATATTCATGACGCAGCCCTGCTGCCCAGAGAAGTGGAAGGCGAAGGGGTAGTAGGTCAGCAGCCCGTACTGGAGCCCCGCCAGTACCACCAGTATGTATCAGGTTGCAACCTCAAGTCAGGAATAGGCAAAATGTGGGGAACTTATCTCATGGAGCGTATTGTTGATGGGAAAAGGTTTGAGGTGATCATACCTGAATTTACGATGGTAGCTCCCTTCAAACTTAATTGATCCACGGATCAGAGGTATTTCGTTCAGATTATGCATTTCCCATACACCCATTTCCTTTCCACTTACCTGAATAGTGTCTGAATTCCACCGTATCAAAAGTTATATCAGCTATTGGCTGGATGCCGTCAACATCCATTCGCTCCACGCTCCTTTTGTTTATGAACTGTACAGGAAAGTCCTGAAGCAAAAGCATCAGAATCCAGCCTATGCCGCCATTGAAAACATCCGTGAGAAATTCAGGGCAAGCCGGCATTATGTTGAGGTAGATGATCTCGGTAGTGGCTCACAAAAGTCGACTGCATCGACAAGGAGAGTTTCCGACATTGCAACCTACGGCATAACCCGGAGAAAATACTCGGAGATCATGGCCGATATGATCGACTACATGGATTACCGGCAGATAGTGGAACTCGGTACTTCCCTTGGTATCAATACCTTATATTTATCTGCAAAACCGAACACACAGGTCACAACATTTGAAGGTTCAGCATCTCTGGTCAATATCGCAAATGAGCTGCTGGAAGATCAAAGGAAAAATGTTACCGTCATAGAAGGGAACATTGACAAAACCCTGCCGTTATTTCTGGAAAGCTCCCCCAAACTTGATTTTATTTACTTCGATGCCAATCACCAATACAGAGCTACCCTACGCTATTTTGATCTCTGCCTTCAGCAGGGCCATGACCAAACCTGCTTTGTTTTTGACGACATCCATCTCTCCGAGGAAATGGAAAGGGCATGGGACTGGATCAAAAATCACTATCAGGTTACGCTTACCCTTGACCTTTACCAAATTGGAATTGTATTCATCAATCCCGAATTGAGAAAGCAGCATTATGTTCTTGAGCTTTAAAAAAAGACTTTTTTGGGGGGTGGCATTGCTTCTGATCTTTCTGGTGTTCATCCTCCCGAATGTCTTTAACAGCGGGGAAAGGGACACTTTTCAGCCCCGCAGAAAGATGGAAAGGGCTGAAAAATTATTCTCAACGGATCCTGATGCAGATTCTGTGGTAATGCCCATATCGGATTTCTATTCACGGGGAAAGGTGGCACATATAGTTCTGGGCAAACATCATCGCGACCTGTGGACCACTCCGGTCCGGCTGCCGGTATACCTTGGTTTGGATTCGCTAAAATTCATTAAGTCGGGAGGTGGCCAGCAAACCACCAGCCTCGAAGTTAAAACCGGGGACGGTCTGCACTTCACCTTTCGATCGGTAAACAAGGACAATGCCAACATTCTACCTCCATTTCTGAAGCTATCCTTTCTCAGACCCTTTCTCAGGGATCAGGCCTCAGCACTCAATCCCTTTGCTGCTCCTGTAGTGTGCCGGCTTATGGGTGGACTGGATATAATACATCCCAACTCACAAATATATATTATCCCTGTGACCAATGGCCCCGATACCATCTCATCCGTTTTTGCCGGGCAGGCCGTATTGTTCGAGGAGGAATTAGGTAAAAGCTGGCGTGACAACCCACGGTTTGACAATGCTGAAAGGGTAGTCAAAACGGAAGATATGCTGACAGAGCTCAGGGCCGGTCAGGTACATCTGGACGCTGGTGGGTACATAAGGTGCCGCCTGCTCGACTTTCTTATCAGCGATTGGGACAGGCACAGCAAGCAGTGGAAATGGAGCATTTATAATATAAACGATCAGCAAATCGCAAAACCTGTTCCTATCGACAGAGACATGGCCTTTTGCAATTATGCTGATGGAATGGCCAGTAAACTGGTGATGATCTTCAATAATAAGTTCCAGTCTTTCCTGAAAGAACCATTGAATGTAGAAGCACTTACCAAAAATTCCCTCTCGCTGGACCGGGATTTGTTAAGAGGTGTAGATAGGGGATTATTTATAGCTGAGTCTCTGACCATAAAAAGAAAATTAACCGACTCTCTCATAGTGAGCGCCTTTGCATCTTACCCTCCGGAAATATTTGCCATGGCAGGAGAAGATCATATTCAAACCCTTAGTATGAGAAGAGATCAGGTAGAGCAAGTAGCCCATCAGTTTTTTGACATAGTAAATCGTGAAGAGTAGTTTTTTGATTTTCTGTTGATGTTTTTTGGTGTTTGGGATTTTCCGGTAACAACAGGTAGCTGCCGGAAACTATTTCAATAGTCGGGAGTCTTTACTTCAGGGCAAGTAGATATGGTTTTAAGCTGGAAAAGACTACTCACCATCATTTTAATAACCATTGCGGGCAATGCAATGGTCAACCTCACCTTTGGATGGCTCAATGACCAGGAAAATGCTCTGTTTGACCCTTCTGAAATGCTTCGCTCATTTTTAACGATCTTCGTCATTCTTCAGGGGGTACATGTCATCAACGCCAGAATAGATACCGTCATAACCTGGGAAAACCGGCCAATGCACCGGCTGCTGCTGCAGATACTGATCAATACCCTCTGGATATTGATTTCACTGAATGGTTTTGCACTTTTCTTCACTTATATTGACTCCGGAGATTTCTTCAGGTTTGATGAAATGATCATTATCAATTTGATCGCCGTTACACTCATCAGTCTTTATTCCCTGGGCGATCTGGGCTTTTATTTTTTCCGGAAATGGCAAAAGCAGAGGGCCTTTACTCTCAAAAAAAGTGAAAGCAATGGTCATATAAAGACCTTACCTGTTAAACTGGGAAAAAAGACCATTATACTTCCTGTGCAGGAGATAATTTCACTTTTCACGGAAAATAAGAGCACATGGCTGTTGACGGCAGAAGGCAAAAAGCTTATCTACGACTTTTCACTGGACGAAACAGAAAAGAAGCTGAGTCATCAAGAGTTTTTCAGAGCAAACCGCCAGTTTATCATCCGTAAGTGTGTGGTAGAAAAGTATAGCTCAGCTTCTCATGGCAAACTGAACGTCTGGATCCGGAAAAATGAACACCTTCCTGAACTCATCGCTGTAAGCCGGCTCAAAGCGGCTAACTTCCGTAAATGGATGAAAGGTTAAGCAACCCACGCTGCTTTAGGAGCAAGAAAGAGGACACCATCTACCGCGTTCCTGTGGGGTGCACTCTTGCTGTGCAGGAATGACAAAAAAATAGATGAGTGAGTGACACTCAGATTACCTGCTACCTGACTTTTTTAAACAAATCTCATACATAAAGAGAGGCACCACACCCATTGTCAGGGCTTCTTATTGGTTATTGTGACTTATACTTGTTAATTTATCGTTTATCGCCTGTTCTACAAACTGATTTAAAGATAACCCTAATTCTAACGATTTATAAGCGGCTTGTTTATGTAAATTTGGTTTAATCCTCACATTAAACGTTCCTTTGTAAGATTTATGAGGTACCTTGCCAAGAGATTCACATATTTCCAAATAATCTTCTACAGCTTCCTGAAATGATCTTTTCAATTGACCTACATTTTCTCCTTCAAAAGTGATCAAATCATCAACCCCCTCTAGTTTGCCAAAAAACACATCGTCATCTGTACTGTAGTGAACAGTACCTATAAAATCCTTGTATTTCAATACATCTTTCATAATAACCCTTGATCTTTTAATTCTCCGATTACATAATCTATCACATACATTTTTAAAATGTTACCAGGATGGGGTTTGTGAAGTCTAATAATATGTTTTGTATCTTCTCTCACAAATGCTCTCCTGGAACCAGCCGTTTTGCCTTTTTTAATTTCCTGATATCCAAAATGATTAAGAACTTTTACCAGTTCATCATAGGTAAAATCCCTTGGTCTTGAAAGCAGCTTTCGTATCAGTTTGTCTATCTTACTCACTTAAACGCAAAAGTAACGCAACTGTTTTGTAGTTGCAAATAATTGTATGAGGTAAAAAAATTCACTTCTGAGCTCATTACAGTAGGCAAATTTCATCAAACAGGCTACCTCAAAGCTTGCTGTGTGGAGTAAAAGAGGCAAACATAAAGTAGAGGGATACACAAAGGGTGATTTTTACAAGCATCAAACCGTTACCTCAGTAGTGTTCCCAGTAGCAGAATCGATGGATTCACAGCATCCGACAGGCTGATCTCTGCTCTTGTCTGTAGGAAGGGCGGTAAAAAAAAAAGTGTCAATAAGAAACAAAAGAAAAACAGCACCGGCTCTCATTCGGAATGGTTTACATAGACAGTTCAGCTATTAAAACCGATCATTTCAACTGATAAAAGGCCTTTTTTCTACCTACTACCCTATTACCTCCGTTGCTTTGTCTGACAGTCAATGACTGACCCTGGTGATCGTAGCGATCAAAGTATTACCAACCGGATGTATTATGAAATCAAAAGCTGCTCTTTTCTTTCTCATTTTTCTTCTTGTTACCTGTGCCAACGCCCAGAATCACAGGAAATTCCACAAGGCACAAAAGATCCTCGACAAGGCCACAAAGGCAGGCCTTGTGGGCGTGGCCTTACACATTGACCATCCCAGGTGGGGCAGTCAGACAGTGACCAGCGGCTTTGCCGACAGGGAGACATCGGAACCTCTTGAAAAGGATCATATTTTTTCACTGGCCAGTGTTGGAAAAACCTATACAGCCACTACCGTAATGTCACTGGTACAGCAGGGCAGGCTCAAACCTGACGACGCTATCAGCAAATATCTGCCTGATGAAATTGTGGATAATCTACCACTGGGGCATTCGGTCACCATAAGGCACCTTCTGAACATGACCAGCGGTTTTTACAACTATGAGCACCACCCTGTACTTAATCAATTGTATCTGGACGGAAAACTATCGCTGGACACTCTTTCTCACCTGGAAGCATTGCAACGATACGCCTACGGACAGCCTGCCACTGCTGCACCCGGTAAGGAAGTACACTACAGCAGTACCAACTACATGCTTCTGGCAATGATCATGGATACCATATTGGGAGAGTACCATGGCCATTATATGGAGCAAACTATCTTTGCCCCCCTGAAATTAAGATCGACCAGCTACAGGAAATCCCCTGACCGGTGGCTATCATCGGCCTACGGTGATATCAATGACAACGGGAGGCTTGAAAATATAACTCCCATGGCTATTGAAACTACCAACTGGTTCATAGGTGATGACGGGGTATATGCCAATGCGGAAGAAGCCTGTCGCTTCATGAAAGCCCTGCTCACAGGACAGATCACCAATCAACAAACACTAAAGGAAATGACTACATGGGTGGAAGATCAATATGGTATGGGACTAATGTACGATAAAGCTTTTCCGTACAAGGAGGTGATCGGTCATACAGGAAGGGGTATCGGGTCCACAACAGATGTACACTACTTCCCAAGGCAGGGGATCACGTTGGCACTACTATGCAATACAGGCAAAAGAGTGGGTGATCCGCAGTTTGGTAAAGCTTACAACAGGCTCAGGAAAAGAATTGTGAAGTTGCTGTTTCTTTAACCGGTTATCATACCGGAATTTTTAACCTTAAAGTACCTGGTTATAGTATCATGCAGCCAGTGACCTTTTCTTACTGGTCTCTAACCAGAGCTCCTGTTGCTTATTCATGATCAGCTTATTGTCGAGCCCCAGTCCGGTATGGTATATATTGAAGATCAGGCTCCATTCGGAGTTATCCATTATGCCGTCAGCATTGGCAATGAGACATGTCCACGCTATAAACCTGATCTGGGTTGCATGGTCCAGCTGCCCAAGCTCTTCAATGCAGGAATTGATCAATTCCTTACGGTTACTACTCTCAAGTTCCTTGATAGAATTGTTAAAACGGACATCATCCATTTTCTCATACTGCATCATTTTTTTGCTCATGAGCAGCTCTTTTTCATCTACCTCGCCATCTGCATGGATCAGGAGATAGACCAGTTTAATTAAGACTTTGTGTTCATCCATGGGTCTGATTTTTTACTTTATTTATTAAATAAAAATCATACCATTTACATTTGAACGTCGAAATACGGCAGTATTGGCCATTTATATGCCACAAATTATTCTCTTATTGGGAATTATTCTAATTTTAAGAATTAGTCTATGTTTGAATCAGCAAATAAACCTGAAGAGATCCCGGCGTTATTCATCCGGTACTGGAATGAAAGACGGGCGGACGGCATCGCTTCCCTTTTTCCTGAAGAAGCCGAGTTTGTAAACGTAGTCGGGCTTTGGTGGCACACCCGTGAAGACATACGTAAAGCACATGATTACGGGCTGAGAGTAATTTTCAACAATTCCACACTCAGTTTAATACGATCCAGTATCAAATACCTCTCTAACGATATTGCCGTAGTCCATGCCAAAATGAAACTTGAAGGCCAAACGTCTCACGATGATACCTCCCACCCGGCTACAAGAAGGAACATTTTTACCTTTGTTATCAAAAGAAATGGTGGTCAGTGGCTGTGCGAAGCGGCGCACAACACCGATATCATACCGGGAATGGAAACCCATATTATTGATGATTCCGGTAATATAAAGGCCGTCGACTACAGGAAAAAAACAACATAGATCACAGCTACGGTCGGTATCAGCTGCCTTTTATATTGCAACATGTTATCAAATGTAATATTTTAATGATCCGGTATAAACTGCTACCGGAAACCACGGATACCTATGTCTATTGTCAGTCGTCAAAAGTATTTTCATTTAAAATTTTATCCGGCCGTTATATTGTTTTTTGCAACCATCCTGTTTTTATGGATTACACCTGTTTTTGCTCAGCAATGGAATTTTGGGGTAAAGGGAGGGCCGTCATTTAGCAGGATCAATGCGGAAAACATAGAAAACGAAACCAGTCGAAGGGGTTATCATATTGGTATGTTTATTGGCAAACAATTTACCGATGTATTGCATCTGAATACAGAGGTACTATACTCTGCACAGGGCTCCACGTTAGAACGGATGGTGGAAAGACGTAACGAGACCTTTCCGGTTACATGGGAGAGTAACATCAACTATATCCAGTTACCCATAACCGCGAGGGTGATACCTGCCAAATTCATACATCTGGATGCCGGCATCGGAGTAGGCTACCTGGTCGGTGTTACGGTAAGCCGTGATGGCGACCGCTTCAACTCATTTGACGAAGTGGACAGAAGCAATTTTAAGAATATGGACTGGAGCATTATTCTTGGAGCAGGGTTTAACCTGCATACAGTCACGATCGGTGGCAGGTGGCAAAGGGCCGTTACCGGATTCCCGGACTCGGCAGGGGCAGACAGAATCATGAAGGGAGCTGTAAACAATGTCTTTCAGTTGTACCTTGGTTATATATTACCTAAAAAAGGCAGATAAACCTGTTACCGCTGCTTATTGGGTTGTGGTCTTACTCAAATATTGTGAAGATTTATGGTAAGCACCGGAATATCGGATTCGCGGGTGATCTCTTCTGAAGTGCTATGGGAGAAGACTCTGAAAAACCCACCTTCTACGTGTGTGAGAACGGCAAGCAGGCTTGCACCTCTGGCATGCGCAAATGCGATCAGGCCACGCTCCTTATCTTCATTTTCCGTAACCGTCACATTATAATTCAGCAGCCCGTGCCTTTGTGAAAAATCCTTCAGTTGCGCCTCCAGAATAGAGTGATTACTACTTCCCGGATCGGCTACATGTACCACGTCCACTGTCGAATTCAGGTGTGTTGAGAGGTCATTGATGTAGCCCATCGCTTTGGAAAAATCGTCCTTGCCATCCTGCTTAAGGTCCAGGCCCAGTACGATATGTCCAAAATCTGTTTCACTGTATTTATCCCTGACGGAGATCACCGGGCATCCTACTTTTTGGATCACCTGCTCGGTATGATTACCAGTGAAGAACTCTTCTATAGTTTCTTCGCCTGTGGTTCCCATTACGATAAGATCGATCCCTTTTCCATTTACATACTGCTCCACGCCTCCATCAAAGTCCTCATCATAAACTTCGTAGTGGATATCACCGGAATTCCGGCTGTATCCGGAAGCCAGATTACCAAGTCGCTCATAGTTTTTGCGAATCAGCTGTATGGTGAACAGGTTTTCATTATCCCCGTACTTACGGTCCACATCGCCGCTGGCCGTAAAGCTCTTTCCATAGGGATGATCAATAAAGTTGACAAGATATATTTTTGCACTCAGCCTGTCTGCGATATCAACAGCGAGTTTCAGCGCATTTTCAGAAATGTCCGAAAGATCAGAGGGTACAAGTATCTTTTCCATGGTTGACTAATTCGTTGTTTGAATTCAAAATTTATGAAAATCAAAACAATTAATGAACTTTTATATGAGAATAGCCTGCCTCACGGCCTTTCATAGTAGTCTTAATATCTGTCAAAACACTAAAATTAGTTAGACTCAAGGGCCGATTTGAGATAACCTGGTTATAGATTGCAGGTACTAATCAGTATCCAGCAGCCGACCCAGCTCCTTGGTTATAGCGGGACTCATAGGCTTCACAAAATAGTCCTTCACACCGTACCGGCTACACTCACTTTTATCGTCAGAATTACCGGATGAGGTGAGCACAGCCACTTTGATATCCCTTAAGTGTCTGATCTGAAGCGATTTCTCCAAAAATTGTCGTCCATTCATCACGGGCATATTAAGATCCAGAATGATCAGGTCAGGGTTATGGTTTTCCAGATGCCTGAGGGCCTCCTGACCGTTGGTCGCCCGGGTTATTTCAAAATCACTGAAGTGCCGTCTTAAAATGGCATCAGACACAAAGGCATCAATTTCATCATCTTCCACCAACAGTATACTCTTTATTTGTGACATGCAATAAATAGTTGACCAATGCCAAATTTACGATTAGCCGAACCTATCAGAATGCATTTCTGGATCAACCCTTGCAGATCTTCGATGGACTGACATTTACAGTCGTTCAGTTTAATTTTTATCCTATACCTGCATTTTTCTGATCCAGAGCCTAAAATTTAACGTTAAGGACACCTGACGGGGCCATATGGGAAAGGCAACAGGAGCTCTTTTGATCCAATAAAATCAGGGCAGGTGATCATCCACAGGTTCAGGATTGCAGTCATTTACAATCACCCGATCATTAACCAATGGAACCTACCACACGGGTCATAAATCCATTGAGCGCCTCTTTTTTGTTCACGCCGTTCTTCATCTCTTTGTCTACCTCAAGGGCGCCATACAGGTTGGACAACATTTCCCCCAGCACTTCAAGCTCTTCATCCCGGATACCGGGCGCCTCTGCCATGTGTTCAAGCAGTTGGATAGCTTCTTCCACCCAATCCTCATCATGCTGGTCAATGAAATCAACAATGTGTTTTATCAACGGTAGTCTCATGTCGTTCACTTTTTAATTCCAACGGCGAATTTCAAAAGAAGAGGTAGACGTGAGGTTCAAACCCGATTAAAAGTTCCTATGATCCCATAGATTTTTGCGATAACAGGCTACTTGCCACGTTCTGGATACTGAGGGCTGATTGACTGGTGAATGCCGGTGAAGGTTTGAAGAGACTGACTGCAACACGTAGAGTTGGCGATTATTGCACCAGAAAGACCTCGTACCTGTTGCAGGGATTAAAAAGTCTGAAAACTGTGAGTGTATTGCTGGGCACGTCATAAGTGTACATCTCACCGTTCCCAAAGATCTCATCTGTGATCTGGATTAAGCTCTCTTCTTCCCCCGGTTCCGGAGTCTCTGAGTAATAAAAATCGTTGGTAAGCGTGATCTGCACCTTGTTCCCTATAGTCGTAGTAGGTTCAAATTCCCGCAAATACGTTTTTTGGTTGCCTGATTCATCTTCCGTAACAAGCCCTACAGCATTGGCAGGCAGACCGGCAGAATCCAGACCATAGTTTAAAACAAATTGGACTGCATTAGGAAAGTTTTCCTGAATGGACCCTTCCTCAGCAAGTGACCTCGCCTCCTCATTAAAAATAAAGATGACATTCACTCCGTAGTTACTGTCCTCCATAGGCTGGAAGCCCTGACCATTGCTATCAAACAACGTCTTAAAAACTGTCAATGAACCAGCCCCGCCAGCCTGTCCGTCGTAAACAGGAGTGCTTTCCATATCCAATGCACATAACGAAGGGCCGGTCATGCTGAAATCCGTCAGGGTGAGCTCACTGATCGTTATCTGCCCGGAACCTACCGTAAACGAGAAAGGCTCCATCAGGATCAGTTTTCCATCCAGCAATGTGTAACCGGTAGTATGATTGATAGCAACATTGCTGGGGTTTCCACTGATCTCCTCTACTGTAGTTCCCTCTCCTGCAATGTCTACCTCAATCACTCTTTTGGAAATATCGATGGACCAGAACACTGAAATATTCTGGTCATTCAACACCAGGTGTTGAATAGGCGGATCACCTCCAAATATCTGAGGTGTAACTCCTTCATAAACATTGAGATTTTCCGCGAGCTCCCGTGAAAAGGATGCCTCTGCATCAGGTGCAGCCGGGATAAACACCAGTTGGGTCCTGTTGGATATGTCCGACTTGCTTTCAAAAACCAGATTGCTTCCGCTCTGTTCCTGAAAAATAAATTCGAATTCAGCTCCAAAGGTGGACCGATCCTGTTCAAACATATAATGGAATACGGCATACGTTTCCAGGATCAGCTCAAGGCCAAGGGCGTTATCCACTCTGTAGGGTATCGTTTGCTCAAAGAATTGCCCGTCATTGTCAGCAAGGTCTGATCTGACGGTCACCTGGCCATTGTCATCAAAATCCAGCAGAATGAAAAAAAGTCCGGCATCAGGTGTAGGCTGATAATCCAGACGCCATCCGTTAACGGGTTCGGTCAGCTCATCGATCAGCTCCTCAATGGCCTCAGTCTGCCTTTCATCAAAAGACGGCAGGTCATTGTCATCGTCTCCGCAGGAATACAGGACCACACACAAACCCATTGTTACTACCCAAAAACGCTTCATTACCTCCATAGTTACAGCTTCGCCTGTACAGCTTCCCGGAGCTCTTCAAGGCTTACATTCGTTACCTTCACATAGTGCTCGCTAATGGCTGCCAGTTTTTGCCTGATCCTTTCACGGCCTGCATTTCTTGCCTCACATTCCGCAGTTTCGCATGCCTCCTCGTCGACAGTGAAGTTCTGATCAAAATCAGTATCGAATAAAAAGAATGCCACCGTCTCTGCAAAATCCTCATTCGGCGAACTTGTAGCGTAGGGCGATACAAAACCACGCTCAAGGGCTTCCTCATCCGGAAGGTTAAACCATGAGCCGGCGCTGGTATACCCACTGGGAGAAATAGTCTCAAAAGCCGATGGCAGCTTGTAGCGCTGATGAACAGTGTGCGCAAATTCATGATAGACCGTCTGCAATTGTAGCGCACGCCAGTCGAGATCATCCGGATCGATAGCGTTGACATTGGTGAAAGTGATCTGCGCCCCTGCATCGGCGGTACCCAGCGTTACCGTACCATCATCGTTGTAAATGAAACCTCCAAGAAGAACAATTTCAGCGGGAACATGATCTTCAAAGAACTCACGACCATTGGTCACCTCCAGGTAGGGGTCAATCCAGAACGTTTCGATAAAGTCCAACATTGGTCTGACCACTTCAAGTTCCGGTGGGGTGGCCCTTTCGCCCGGGCTCACAAACCGATCTTCAAACCTGTAGCGAATAGCCATACCATACCGTTGTGTAAAATTCTCCTCAATATACCGGTCCAGTTCAGTCTCCAGCTTAAGCTGGTCATCATTCACGGGTACGTCGAGTTCTTCATCGGGATAACAGGATACCACAGCAATCGCTATGGCCGCCATTAAAACTAATATTTTGGATAGTCTGCTCATATTCTTACAGTTTATCTCGGGTTAGGTTCTAAACCACCCACATCTATAGCTGACTGGGGGATTTGTAAAACTTTTCTGCGGTCATCCCCATCCAGCCGGATCGTTGAAACTTCATCCTGCAGGTTATGAACAACGGGCAGATCGTAACGCTTCAGGTCAAACCACCTCAACCCTTGCGCAATAAACTCCTTTCTTCGTTCGTAGAAAAGAATATAATTGAGCAAAATGAGTTGATCCGTAAAGGTAGGATCATTTTCTGCTCCAAAAAAGGATCTCAAAAGATCCATGGTGATCACTGCCGGCGCTCCGCTGTACCGCCGGTCCGTCAGCACCTGAAGATCTGCTATGGCAGCCTCCAGGTTATTTTGAAGTACGTAGCTCTCCGCACGGTTCAGTAACACTTCTTCACCGGTGAAGGCTATGGCAATATGATAGGGAGTGCCCACATTGGAATTCAGGCTGTTCCTTTCAAACAGGTTCTGATACCGTACCGGGAAGAGGGCGTTATCCCCTTTCACAAAAGCCGGATTCTCCCTTTCATCCGTGGTATTGGCAAATGGCCTGGTAGCAAAAAGCGAAGAATAAAAGCTTTCGTTGGGACCAAACGAAAAGTCTACCCTCTGCACCAGTGATATTTTCCTTATCAGCATGAGGTTGGACGGCAGATCCGGTGAAGAATACAGCTGGGGATATCCCTGAATAGAGGATTTGGCATTTTGAAACTCCTCAGAGGTAATATCCCTTATAAATGTCGAAGGATCGGAGCCCAGAAGTCTTGTACTGTAGTCTATGCATCGGGTAATATCACCACTAAACAGGTAAAATCTTGAAGCAAAAGCCAGAGCCGCATTTCTGTTGAAGTGATACTTGCCGGAGTTCGCAAAAAAGTTGTCGTTGACAAGTTCAAGGCCATCCAGCAGATCATCTTCTACCTCATCGTACACTTTTCGAATAGATTCACGCTCATAGGTACCAATAAAGGTTGTTTCCGGCTCCTTGATGTAGGGTACTCCCGGATCAGAGCGGGTTTGCGGACCGATATGTTCAGCAAACAGGTTCACCAGCATGAAGTGTCCATAGGCTCTTGTAAGCAGCGCCTCGGCCTCGATCGCATCTTTTCTTTCCCTTTCTTCATCCGTATCGGCAGGCAGGTCGTCCAGCACAGCAAGGACTTCATTGGCATGTGCAATAGCATTGTAGGTCTGGAACCAGAAATAATCGGGAGTATCCAGCTCTGTAGGGCCGGTGGTAACGTCTTCCCACGCATACATTTCCAAATGGCTGGGCCGCAGACTGGTACCACGTGTCCAACTGACATTGTCAGACATCCAGTCCGTAAATGCATAACTGGCCACCGAATAGGCATTTGTCAACACCTGGCTGGCTTTTTCCAGGTCATCCAGGTCCACCCGGTTATCAGGTACTTCATCCAGAAAGTCCGAACAGGCAGTAAGGGACATCAGCAGGATCATTCCACATCCTTTTCTAAAAGCCTTTCCGATAATATGATCAGTGAACGCTTTCATAGTCCCAGATTCAATGAGAAAGTGATCAAACGAGGCTGTGGAAGGGATACTCCTCCGGAACTAAAGAATTCCGGATCCTGTCCGTTCAGCACGTCATCCGAATAGAGCAATGCAAGATTTTGTCCCTCAACAGCTACGGACCCTCGTGAAAGACCTATCCTACCAAGGATGCGCGGAGGCAACTGATAGGACAGGCGCACTGTTTTCAGTCGCAGATAGTCGCCATCCGCTACTCTTACTGTGCTTTTATTATAGAGCTGATAAGCCAGCACCAGATCTCCGTTTATCTGAGACACCCCCCGGTCAAGGATAACGGGGATATCCGTGATGTTTTCATCGCCCGGCACTGCCCACCGGTTGGCCAAATCTCCCGGGAGCGCATCAAAATCGGTATAGGTGGCAAAGAAGGCATCATTTAAACGTATTTTGTAATCAAATTTATAGGACAGAAGTACACTAAGCGAGAGTCCTTTGTAGGTGAATGTATTGGTAAATCCTCCGGCGCCACGTGGCTCTACAGGTCCTTCAAATACCAACGTTTCCGTCAAATTCTCACGGTCCTGAAGGTCAAACTCAAATACCCGCTCTCCATTTCCATCGATAAAGGTAGGTATGCCCTGCGAATTGAGGCCCGCAAAGCGGGTGGAAAAAAGTCCGCGCCGGGGACCACCCAGTACAGCGGCTCCACCCTGACCTATGGCATCCACAATACGGGGACCAAAATCAAGCCTCGTGATCTCATCCCGGGTATATCCGACATTGAAGTTCGTTCTCCATGAAAAGTTGTTGGTGCTGTAATTCAGCGTAGACAGGGATATCTCATATCCTGTGGCCTCCATATCTGCAAAATTGCCCACTTTCAATCCCTGACCACCCACACCGCTGGTCTGCACCACCCCGATGAGATCAAAAGCCTCCCGCCTGTAGTAGTTCAGGGAAGTACTGATACGGGAGTCAAGGAGATCGAGATCGAGCCCGATGTTCAGCTCATTCAGCTTTTCCCAGGTAAGCTCCGTATTGGTAAGGTCTATGATCTCCAGGAAAGGCTCCACATCCGTGGGCCTGACAGTCACATCGGCCTGAAGATTTAAGAGGGCGCTGGATTCCGGAGGCAGATTACCCGATACCCCGTAGGTAGCCCGTAACTTCAGGTTGTCAATGAACGAAAATCGTTCCATAAACGGCTCATTATGAGCATTCCATGCACCGCTTACATTCCAGGTGGGCAGATAACGCGCCTGTGTGCTGGCTCCCAATTGATTGGAACCATCATAACGGACCGTAAAATTTCCGATATAACGGGATTTATAGGCATAGCCCCCGTTAAAGAAAAGACCAAAAAAGCGATCCCTTTCTTCATTCAGTGTATAATAGTCTATGTTTTGCAGGTTAAAAAACTCAATAATGTTGGGATCCGTCACTACTATACCTCCACTTTCATAGATCACCCCGATACCTGTGGAGCTGGTAGCGCTACGATTGGTAAATCTTATCTCCTGACCCGCCAGCACATTCACCTCATGGTCGCTGTTAAAAGTCTTTGACCACTCCACACTTACACGATTGAAAAAGTTAAGCAGGTCGCTGATATCCAAGTAATTGAATCCCCCCTGAGGCAACACCACCTGTGGATTGAGGCCGGGATTATCCGGATCACGGAACAGGAGGTTGTTGGCATCCTGAATGAACTGGGTCTGATCTGCCCGGTAGGCTTCTGCCTGATTGGAGTTTTCATGAACCACATGATCACGTTTGGTAGTGGCATATCTTGCCTGGAAAACCCCTTTGATAGACAAGTTCTTTAAGGGATTGATCTCAAAATCCGTCTGTGCCGATATATCCACCACTTCGATATTGATAAAATTCAGGTCCAGCTCGTCCAGGATATTGAACGGGGCAAAATTACGCCTGAAATATTCCAGATCGCCATTTTCGTCATATGGCCGGATGGACCGGGCGGTGTTAAGGGCATAGCTCAGCGGGTTGATGTCGAAATCACGGTTGAACTGGCCCGTGATCGGGTCCAATTGCCGGTTCCGGGTACCCGGAACCTGTTGATCGCGGTAGCTGGCGGTCACTTTGAGTCCGAAAGAGAACTTGTCAGAAATAAAATAGGTGTTTCTTGCGGATGCTGTAATTCGCTGCACATTATCAGCTATGGTCTGTCCTTCGTCGTTGAGGTAGCTCAGAGAATAGTAGTTGTTTGATTTCTCAGTGCCGGAAGTAAAGCTCAGGGAATGCTGCTGCTGAAGGCCAATATCCCGGAACAGTACATCAAACCAATCAGTATTGGCATTTTCATACTGATTCAGGAATTCCTCGTTTAGGCCGCCACCCAGCCCCCAGTCCAGCTCATGATTGGCGATTAGTGTAAACATCTTGCCCATGGCCCCATAGGTTTGTGAACGCACTGACGTGCTGATATCGATCAACCCCTTGTCCACCAGCTCGCGGTAGACGGACATTTCCTGTGCCGAATTCAGCAGGTCGAACTGATTGTAGGTAGGCCGGAGTTTCGCAGAGAAATTACCCGAATAGTTCACTTGTAACGCCCCACTCCTGCCCCGTTTGGTAGTGATCACGATCACACCGTTGGCAGCCCGGGCGCCATAAATGGCCGTTGCCGAGGCATCCTTCAGTATCTGAAAGGATTCGATGTCGTCCGGGTTGAGATTGGCAATGGATGAACTGATGAGGGTATTGGCATTGCCTGAAATAAAATCATCGGTATTCACATTGGCCAGGTCTTCCAGGATCACCCCATCCACGACAAACAAGGGTTGATTGTTGCCGTTGATCGAGGCATTTCCGCGGATCCGTATTTTCGGTGTGGTACCAAAGGTGCCGGATACATTATCCACATTGACTCCTGCCACCTGCCCCTCCAGCATACGGCTCACATCCGTCATACCACTAGCCTGGATCTCAGACATCTTTACACTTTCTGAAGCACCTGTAAAAAGCTTCCGGTCCAGCTCCTGAAAACCGGTGACCACCACCTCGTTCAGCAGCGCAGCTTCATCCTCCAGTGTAATCTGCAATCTCGTCCGGTTGCCCACCGGCACGGTTCTGGTTTTCATACTCACCATGCTGAAGACCAGCACCGCGCCACGGTCTACTTCCAGGGAAAAATTACCGTCGATATCCGTGATGGTACCCTGAGTGGTACCTTGTATTAACACAGAAACCCCAACCAATGCATCTCCATTACCATCAACCACGACACCCTGGACGGGAATTTTTTCCTGCGCTACAACGGACGAGATACATAGGACCAAGATAGCAACAACAAATCCCAAAGATCTTCCCACCACTCAATAAGATTAAATGAGGTGCTTAGTCTCTTTCCAATTTCATTGTAACAGTTACAGTGAGGTTCTGTCCATATTCATCGAACAAAGCCCGTAGCTCCTCCACTGTTTCAACAACGGCGGTGTCAGTAACTGCATCAGGCAAGAATCTAAAAATCCGTTCACCCTGTATTTCCAGGTCATCAGTGGCTAACTCCAATATTTCATAGTCATAGATGAGATCAAAACCAGCACCATCTGCGTCCAACTCAAGCTCCTCATTATCCACTTCCCATTCACCTTCGTCATCGATATTTCCTATGCCTGGAATATTGTCAATTTCCCGGTCGTAGGTCATGTCTTCATTAAATTCAAAAACGTAGGAACTTTCTCCATATAAATTATCCTCTGTTCCCTCATTTTTATCAAATTCGGCAGGAAGATTGCTCAATGTCACTTCTTCAACTTTCCATTCTCCCACAAGCGGGTCTATAGATGGACCATCATCATCTCCGCAAGCTACCAAGGAAACCATTCCAACCATTATCCCATAAACAAGTAAATTTCTTTTCATGCTTCATTATTTAAGTTCCGGTATAATATTCTGTAGTTTATGAAGTTACAAGAATTTTATTTAATTATTGATCAGCTTTACCTCTAAAATATTCACTTTGCTCAAAAAATGTCTTTAAGCGACATTATTAAAACGGCTCAATGAAAAGACGTTTACCGTCATTTGAGGGATAGTCATGTGAATGATCCGAACCTGCAAGAGTCTCCTAAGGAGAAAGGAAAACTACCCAGCATAAAAAAAGAGGCTGCCATGTAAAGTGACAGCCTCATTTCTAAAATGTTGTTAGAACTTTATTTTTTAATAGTTTCGATCGACAACAAAACTGAACCTGTATTTTCTACGTAGGTTTCGATCGGGTTCCAAGCACAAGATCCGCCTACTATACATATGAGTGTATGGTCTATTACCACAGGATCTGTCCATTCCAAGATAGCTTCCCCAAGATTGTCAGAACCTGTAGTATACGAAACTTCAGTGGTTGTTGTATGAGTCGTTGTACTACTATTCCCAAATCCTGCGTTTATTTTAACAACACCCTCTTCTCCACCTATGACGGGCTTTAGCTCAAAGTTTGACCCTTTTTCTGTAGTGTGGGTAATGGTTTTTGTAACCGTGACAGAAGGGTCATTTTCATATACCCAGAATTTCCATCGATCACCATATTTTTTCATGTCCCAGGTAACAAATGAAAGTGGTGGATCAAAAACATACTCTTTTGTGGCTGTTTGATCTTGGTTTAGTAGCTTATCTTTTAATAAACTTTTCACCTTTAATGTCTTATCCAAGCTAGAGGTAGCTCCAATATAAAAAGCATATATGTAAAGCTCTAAATTACCTTCTGTCCAATCTGCAGCAGTCTCTAAGGCAGTTACGCTATTAAACTTTATTGCCATAACGGCTTCTTCATAATTTCCATCAAGTACTCCTTCATTCGCGCCTTCAGGTTCAAATATATCATAATAAATGTAATCCCGATGATAACAGTTAGAACAAGGATTTTCCATAGCTTTTTTATACGCTGTTGTAACTTTAACATCTACATTAGGAAGTATCTGATATCCGAACCAAGTGTGATATGGACCACGGTTTGTAGAAATATTAACCTTTTCTGGTTCGAATTCCTCACTAATAAACTCCAATGTAAAATCATCCGTAACAATCTTAGTTGACGAAGAATTATTCACTCGAAGATCAGAACCAGAAGGTGAACTGACCACCAACCTTTCATTCTCCTTAACTACCAATACCGGAAAATCAGGTTCTGAATTTAATGGATGTGTAGTTACCATCCCTTTAGCATCATACATGCTTACAGGAGCTTCCTTATTTTCCACATTACGAATAGCAACCAAAGGAGAAACATCGTTGGATGTGTTCCATGTGTGTGGAGAAAATCCTGATAGATCAGGCACAAAGATCGTTAGTAAGGGTGCATTCTTTAAAATTCTGTCCAGTTGGTCATCAGTGTCATATTCTTTCAACACCTCTTTAAACGATTTACCTTCACGAACTGGCACATCCTTTACCAAATGTACCAACACATCATAGTCCTTATCAAATTGCTTCAATGCTTCTTGTTTAATGAACTCGCGAACTTCTGGTTCCACAACAACTTTAGCCAATATTTTAGCAAATTCATCATGGAAATGGACGAGTTGATCTTGTGAAATTTCGGAGAGTGCTTCTTTCTCTACGTGTGGCATATGATCGCTACATGAAAATAGAATGAGAGACATAATACATACTAAAGTGGTTTTCAGGATTTTAAAGAAGAGATTCATAACATTTGGGGTTTGTTGTTAAATTATTTTTAATCAAAAATTAATTTAGTTATATAAAATCTATATAATAATGATTAATATCACTTAATAAAGTGATATTATTAAATAGTTGATTTTCAAGATTTTATATTTCAAATGGTTTGAAATATCCAGACTATCAAATCATCTCATCTGGCATTTTAAAGCATTAAATATTGCAATCAATTGGCTGCATTTAGGAGATTTGAGATATAAATCCATTCATTATGAAAGATAATTTTTCCAAACAGGCCAGTACATATGCCAGATTCCGGCCACATTACCCTCCGGAATTGTATGGATACCTCCTTACTCAAATGAATGGCACCGGAACCGCGTGGGATTGCGGAACGGGCAACGGACAGGTAGCTATACAACTGGCGCAACATGTTGCAAACGTCTATGCCACGGATATCAGTCAGACACAACTGGATCATGCTCCGAAAAAGGAAAACATAAAATATATCTGCTCATCGGCGGAAGATTCAGGATTACCTGCGCATTTCATTGACCTTGTTACCGTAGCTCAGGCGATGC
>LYSV01000250.1 GCA_001657315.1 Flammeovirgaceae bacterium BBD 1991-12
CGGACTACCGCCCCAAGGAGCATAACCTGGAGCGGCTGAACCTGCGGGTGAAGAACTGCGATCCGCGCTTTGCGGTATTTCCACAGGATACCGATGAGGAAAAGCGGCTGTTTGAGCTGCTTCGTAAGGCGTATGTGGATGCGCGGTACAAGATGGAGGAATACAGCATCACTAAAGAGGAACTGGACTACCTGGCGGAGAAGGTGGAGCGGCTGAAGGGGCTGGTAGAGAAGCTTTGCGGGGATAAAATCAGGGAGATCGGGAAGGGAACGTAGGGTATTGGATATTATAATAAAAGACAGATAATAGGAACTGGTGCTATTATTAATAAGTTGGGTTTCATATCTTTCAAGCAGAAATTTTCGTAGTTTCATATAATGGACGCAGTAGAGCAAAAAATATTGAATGGGTATTTGGGCTTAATTAAGAGTCTTACTCCAACTATGAAATTAAACCTGATCAAACGTTTAAAGGAGTCAATGAAGACACCCAAGGCGGAGGGATCACAAATAGAGGAGGCCTTTGGCTCATGGCATTCCAGCGAATCCGCAGAAGAACTCATCAAAACCATTAGGTCAAGTAGAATGACCAATCGGCAGATTGAAGAGTTTTGAAATATCTGCTTGATACCAACATTTGTATTTACTATATCAAAGGTAAATACAAACTCAAAGAAAAATTCAAATCTGTTGATCCCGGATCTCTATTCATTTCTGAAATTACACTGGCTGAACTCAAGTTTGGTATTGCGAATAGCCAATCACCTAATAAGAATAGTGAATCTTTGAAAAAGTTTCTAACGGGAGTTCAAATCCTTCCGATCTTCGATTCCCTGGATGTTTATGCAAATGAAAAAGCAAGGTTGAGAAAAGCTGGCCAACCAATTGACGATTTTGACTTGTTAATCGGAGCATCCGCAATGGCAAATGATTTGGTCCTGGTGACAAATAATACCAAACATTTTAAACGGCTGAATGATATCAAAATAGAAGACTGGACCCAGTGAACAAAACACAACAAACGATAAGCTCCATGAGCTGCTGGAGCTATTCACAAAGTTCTCAGAGATCAGTTATTTTTAGTGCCGTTGGAAGAGATCAGCTCACGGAACTAATCTGGATCGTTAGGGAAAATGAAATATTACCAATGACAACTCAGATGTTATTGTCACCTTCGGATGATGGAAGTAAATATTTTGCTTCCTTCTTTACTTGTGAGGACATTGAACATTTAAGAAAGAAATTTGTCTTAGGTTTAGCAAACCTGTCCACCGGACTCCCCACGGGGTCCAGTGGACTCACATTCACGGAATCCTGCGGAGAGTCCTGTGGATCCACGGGATTCTGCGAATGTGAATGCGAACGTGAATGTGAGTCTGCTGAAGTGAAGCGTAGGTAGAACGGTCCTATGAACTGAATCCTACTTAACCTTAATTCAAAACCAGTTGCTGTAAGGTTATAGGGCAGGCTAACCATACACCAGATGAGACACAATTATGAGCAATTGATGATTTAGATGTTAATAGTTTTTCATTATACTTTTTAACTTCAGGAATTCCACAAAATCAGGAACAGACATAACAAAACAGAAATACTGAGGGTGCATTTCAAATTGTCGCGCTTGCATTAAACTCGTTAAGTCATATCGCAACGTAGTGAAGATATCCTTGCCACAAAGAAAAGACACGTTTACTTGCTTTGGGGCAAAGATCTCTCCGTTTACACTACGAGATGACTAAAAAAAGAATGTTGCACTAATTTTCCCATTTTCGATTATAAATATTAGCTACATATTACAATAAATGCTTATCTGATTGAAGACGCGACAATTTGAAATGCACCCAATACTGATCTTCACTAAAGAAGTATTATTTTCATCTTGTACAAGTGGATTATTTCGAAATGTCCGTTTATCCGGTAGCTGTCATCAATGCATGAGACTACTTTTAGTCAAATTCATTTTATTTTCTGCCATCGCTGTTAATGCACAGGAAAAATCGATAAAATCACTTCAACTTGATCTGGGAATTACTCATTCAAGTCTTCAGGATCCGATTTTCTCTCCTTTGGTTTATAGAGGAACCGGGTTTTCATTTGGCTTAGAGTTCCTGGATCAAAAAGAACAAAGAAACCATTCCATAATATTAAATATTTCTTCTCAGCAACTGAATTCGTCTTTAAATCCAGCGAGTATCACTACAATTCAAAACACAGTCGTTTCTTTAGACTATAACTTTACAAAACTCATTGGAGGTAAGAAATGGAAATATTTTTTAGGTGGGGGGATTTACAACTTCGTTGCTGGCAGAAATATCGAATTCATACTTGAAGATGAGGTGGCGTTGGATCTGTTCTCCAGCCTGAATTTAGTGGCTTCAACCAAGAGGGTGTTTGGTGACAGACATCATATATCTGCTACCCTGTCTTACCCACTGGTGAGTTATGTTGTCGGGCGAATGAGGGTGCCTCGGGATTTTTCGCAGGAAGTTTTTAGCTCAATTGCCGATGATGCAGACAATTTACCTGTAGGCAGTATACTCAGGTCTGGTGGCTTTCTTACCATTACGGACTTTATCGATTTGCGAGCTGCCATAATTTATGGATATCGAATTTCAGGTCATTGGTGTCTGGGTTTAACCTATCAGTTCAGGTACTATCAATATCCAAAATTCCTGGACGTCAAAAACGGATCAAGTCAATATTCCGCAACAATAACTTACATATTTTAATGAGACACCTATTGATCCTACTGTCAGCCTGGTGCCTTACGGCATGTGAAAATATACTTGTTAATGAAGAAGTACCGGACGATCAGGTTTCAATGTTCAACCTTTTATGGGAAGACTTCGATAGAAATTATGCAGGATTTGCGGTCAGGAATGTTGACTGGGACTCTGTAAGATCCCCGGCTTTGGTAAGGATCAACACAGGGCTTTCTGATCAGGAGTTTTTTGAGCTATTGGGCGGCATTATCTTAAATTTTGAGGATATACACACAGAGATCATCGATGTGCAAGGCCAAAGGATCCGTTACCTATCCGAAAACCCTAATTCAATAAGCCATATTGGCCCCCTTGAGAATTACCTGGAAGCTGTACGACAGGCAGATCAACTTTTCGTTTTCGGTAACATTATGAACGAAAATGTGGGATACATTCATGTTCCTACTTTTAACTCCAGATTTGATTTACAGAAGTTTGAAAGAATAGATGCAGTGATCCGGGACCTGGGAGATGTTCAGGGATTGATTTTGGATCTGCGTAACAATAATGGCGGAGAAGCAAGCAGCCAAAAAGCAGTTGCACGCAGATTTATAGATCAATCCTTCACTTACATCAAGGCTCAGTTCCGGAACGGTCCTGAGCATAATGATTTTGATGAACCCATTACTGATGATATATCACCAGGCGGGGTACAATTCACCAGACCAATAGTTGTGCTAACGAACAGGTCAAGTAAGAGCTCTGCAGAGCTGTTGGTGATGACACTTGAATCACAGGCTCATGTCACGGTTGTAGGGGATACTACCGCCGGAGGTTTAGGCCTGAATGCCTGGCGGGAATTACCAAATGGGTGGAACTACAGGATGACATTGACCCTGACGTCGAATGGGGAAGGAATAAGCTACGAAGCAGCAGGGATCCCCCCCGATGAAGTAGTCTTCTTCACAATGCAGGATTCCATAAACGGTATTGACCCGCAAATAGAACGGGCAATCGAAATTTTGCAATAATGATGATTACAGATACCGAAACGCCATACACTGACAGGTCTGTTTGTTATGGGACATGCAATCCACTAGCTTAGAGTGAACTTAAAGCAGTTCAGGCTTACGGCGTTTGGTTGGACGTTGCAGGGCGAACCGTAAAGAAGAAATAGAATGCTGAATAAACTAACGTGAATATCGGATAGGAATCTCCAAAACCCACTTTTTATCGTCATCGCGAACCCGTGCGTTGGCCTTAGCAAGGCGTGAAGCGATCT
>LYSV01000012.1 GCA_001657315.1 Flammeovirgaceae bacterium BBD 1991-12
ACAGGGTTTGGAATTGGGGCAGGAACTGGCTCTGGAAATTTACCCCTCTACACACAAAATACAAGCCACATAGATTTCTTCATAAGTAACTCCAACGGAAACGTAGGAATCGGCACAATAACACCTGACACCAAACTTGCTGTCAATGGAACAATTCATACCAAAGAAGTAAAAGTAGATTTGAATGGATGGTCTGATTTTGTTTTTGAGAAAGGGTATGAACTCCGAACCCTTGAAGAAGTAGAAGGACACATTAACGAGAAAGGCCACCTTCCTGAAATCCCAAGTGAAGCAGAGGTAACTGAGAATGGAATCAACTTAGGCGAAATGAACGCTAAACTTCTTCAGAAGATAGAGGAACTGACGCTTTATCTTATTGAACAGAATAAGCAAAATCAGACTCAACAGACCAAAATCGAACAACTTGAAAAGAAAATATCTCAACTAGAAAACAAATAACATGATCATAACAAGTGCTAAGGTGAAAAGCTTGAGTTTGATAGATTAATAGAACACTAATTGGGTGTTGTTTTTGGGATACTATTTAGATTTCCCCCCATCAGAGGAGGTGAAGGGAATTGTGAACGGCAATTGAATGAAACGACCTGTATAAATCAATACTATGAATGAATTTATTGATACTTACTCAGATGATATACTTTATCTTATTGATTTTAGGGATTCTCATTTAACCCATCCAGGGAAAACACCTAATGAAAATTTAATGTATGCTTCCCTTGCTAGAATTTTTAGTGCTTTCATGATAGGTAGTATTGAAGCTATGATAGATTATTGGCAAGATAAAGATTCAAATAATATTTTAAAAGCTTACTTGCAAAGCGGTAGTAATGAAGAAAAGATAAATTCTCTAAAAGAGAATTTCTTACAAAACAATATTAGTGTTGACGAGTCAATTTTGAATAAATATTTAGCTATCAAATATCTAAGGAATTCATTAGTACATAGTAAATGGAAAGAGAATCATAAAAATTTTGTAGAAGAAAATGGATTTCCAACAGACACTAGAGCATTAAATAAACACCATTTAGAGCAAATGTATCAGGTAAATGTAGAGATGATGAAATATATCGCAGCTACAGAGCACAGGGAGTTTAGTCTTATAAGAATGAATTATAAACTACCAAAAGTGAAAAGATACTTCAAGAAGTCTCAACTAGTTAGATTTCTTTGGCATAACATGGAACAGATAGATTACGCGAATCATTTAGGTCAAGAATTAGACGAAGAAATGATACATGAAGCCGTTTTCAACTGGAAAATATTCAAACAACTAAGCATAGATGAAGTAATTGACATAAAAACCCTGGATAGCAATTTTTCTTTTCTTTCTGAAATAGTTACAAATAAGAGATATTCTAATATACCTGTCGGTTTATTAAAAAATGAGGAACTAGAAAAATTAACTTGGGAAGATGAAGATTCAATAAAATCATTAGAAAAGTTATTGAACTTAGACAAGACTGAGATCATTCCATTTGTTAAGGCGTACACGCAAGCTGAGATATGCTATAAAATTATGATTAACCCCACAGCTTCAAGATTACTTAAAAAGATTCTTCATTCTGGAGTGGAAATAACAGAACTCTCAATTGGATTAGAAAGTGAATTAGCAGATAAACTGTTTCAGTTTGGACGCCTTTATTATGACTATGCCGAGAAAAGATGATAAAAAGCCGCTAGCAATGTATAAAAATAATAGCCGAAATAGCAGTTTTACCATTTACAAGGTAGGACATTCGCTCTGCTTAATCTACAAGATAAGAAATGATGCCAAGCCTACTTCCTCCCCTCCAACACCTTCTCCAGCAGCGCCACCTTCTCCCGCTCACTTTTCAGCAGCTCCTCATACAGTCTTTTATTCTCCTCAATAGCTTCCACCCATTTATCAATTGGATTAAAGGTGCAATGATAGTTCTGAACTTCAGCACCAACATTGGACGCCCCCTTGTTAGATCCGTCATGATTATGCTGGATATTGTACACAACAGTTTCCTCATCAAAATTCCGGATGGCTTCCGGCTCCACACCCAGCACACCCGCTATCTTTTCAAGGGTGGCAGTGTCCACCTCTTCGGTACTCTCGATCCTGGAAATGGTCTGTTGGCTTACACCCAGCTCATCGGCCACGGTATCCTGCTTTACGCCCAGGATCTCCCGCATGCGCCGGATCTTTCTGCCCAGGTGCTTTGGTCGGGGTTTTGTTGTACTTTCCATAGGGTTAAAGATATTAAGTTTTTCGGCATTCAGTGAATCACCCTGGTAAAATACAAGGGGTATGGGTAAGATACAGATTAGTGAATGGTTATTGGGTTACTGAGTTATCAGGTGCAGGGGATTGTGGCCAGATGCTTCCTGATACTGATGGCTGGTGTATGGGCATCTGGATTTTCTGGTTTTGGGTTAAGCGTACCGCTCCTGACACCCATGGACGAGGTAGGACGTCTGCCTGGTCTACTTCGCACAATACTGAAATGCGTTGGGTGTTAAGTAGCTATTTACAAAAAGTAGCCGAATCAGATTCTTTTATAGAAATTAACCATCGACAACTCTGCGGGCTTTTTAACACAGTATCTGAGGAGGTGAAAAGAAAAACAAAACCGGAAATGGAAACTGAAAAAATCAACTGAATGAAAAAATATTTACCTTTAAGTTAGAAATGAGCAATCAAAAGACAAATTGCAGATATCTGTCACCAATGCTACTTGCATTGGTAGTAATTACTTTTGGCTTTTTCAATTTCTCCGGATATATCATTTCGACTGTTCAGGTTATTCCAACTCAAATTGAATTAACTCTTGAGCAAAGGAAGTTATCTAATGAACACAGATTATGCCTTTCCGGGGTGTATTCCCAACCTCTTGTCAAAAATGCAAAAAGCTACTCTTCACCTGCTGCATTTAACGGCAAATTCCTGATCAGTTACAACAATTTCATCTTCGTTAAGCATCAATCCCTATCCAAAAAGCTTAACATCATCAATCCCGTTTTTCATTTTATACAGTTAAAAAGAATTCCTCAAAATTCTGACGATTCTTCAAAGATTAATCACCGGAGCTAAACGCTGCAACTCCACATCTCGAACGGTTAATTTTTGAAACATCACTTTGTCACAGCCTCAGCTGCTGACATGATCAAACCTGTAAATGAAATACATAAAGAAAGCCTTGAAACTAACAGGCATAGTACTCATCGTTACCCTCGCTTCCATTGGGCTGGGACTCAATGCTGCCATTATGCCCTCATTCAAAAGACGGGACTCCAACGAGCCAACTATCGAATTAGTCGAATCAAATGAAGAAGAACCGGAGACTGAAAATGAAGAAAAGAAATGATGCCACAATACAGAAAATACAAAATACCGGCAACTACCATCGGAATTTTGATAATAACCGGAGTTGGGATGTCCGCCCTTCACTATTTTCGGGATCCGT
Organism: Flammeovirgaceae bacterium BBD 1991-12; assembly: GCA_001657315.1. Classification (GTDB taxonomy): domain Bacteria; phylum Bacteroidota; class Bacteroidia; order Cytophagales; family Cyclobacteriaceae; genus Fulvivirga. The sequence goes on from LYSV01000012.1 coordinate 3,453, forward strand.
ACAATGCAGGGTTCATTAAATATCCTCTTGTAACTTTCTTTCATGTTATTCCTGGTGCTGTCTACTTATTGCTGGCACCATTTCAATTCATGTCCTCCATTCGAAACAGATGGATTTACATACATCGCTTGATGGGAAGAATAATTTCAATGCTTGCCATAGTGGTGGGCATAACTGCATTTTTCATGGCAATAGTCTTCCCTTTTTCGGGGATGATTGAGAGCATCTCTGTTGGCTTTTTCGCGATTATTTTCCTGATGGCAATAGTAAAAGGCATAAAAGAGATTCGAGCTAAAAATGTAGTCCTGCATAGGGAATGGATGCTTAGAGCGTTCGCCTTAGGTCTGGCAATTGCCACCTCGAGAATAATCTTTCTTCCATTCTTTTTCGCTATCGCAGATCCTACACTTACACAGATTAAAGTACTGTTTATTACGAGCTTTATTTTAGCTTTTTCAGCTCATTTGATTTTTGCAGAGATATGGATCAGAAGAACCAGGGAGTAAAGCGTAGCTAAAGCCTAAAACATCTGAAGGTTTGTACTTGCTTTACACAGCTTAGCCGCAAACCGAATTAGTGCAGAATGGAACCAGAGCGGTGTGTGGACACAATTAGTTTAGTCACCATGTAAAGCAAAGCAGCAATAAAAATCGGATGCATTAGGCCTGGACTTTTTTTGAAATGGTAACTTGAAGCCAATATTCTAAAAGATGTTGATGGAGTCCGGAATCAAAAGAAGAGTAAGATGAAAAGGTTTATCACCATTTGGATATTGCTGGCAGGTTTGTGCTTCTTTTGCTGGATGTGTGCATTTGCAAAAGATGAAGGAACTATTCCGGAAGGAGTACTTTTCAATTTCTTTGCAGAATTTTTTGTTGTTTTTGACTTCCCAACTCATATGTTGTTTTGGGATTGGCTTTATGATGGGAACTGGGATTTTTACACCATTTTTTTTGCCATTAATATCACACTGGACAGCGTTATGATCGTAGGTTTGATCAAATCAATAAAAATGTTATTTTTTCAAAAACCGAATATAAATCGGAACGTTTAAATTAACTTTCTTTAAGTAGCCAGCTGGTCTTATGTTTAGCACAACCCTGAGATCCATGTACTGGATAGTACACCTGTCAGGTTTGTCTACCGGATACTCTCTTTACTTCGTCCATTCCAACACCTTTTCTGGCAAAGCCACCTTCTCCTGCTCACTTTTCAGTAGCTCCTCATACAGTCTTTTTTAATTCTTAATCATTATTAGCAGCATTTTAAATGGTTCAGTCGCTTCCAGCGCATGGGGAATATCCGCTGGCATGATGATCATCTGTCCCTCCTCCAGGTGGTTGTCCTTACCATCGATCGTGATCTTACAGTTGCCGTCAATGATCAATGCAATGGCATCAAAAGGTGCGGTATGTTCGCTTAGATTTTGCCCTTTGTCAAAAGCGAACAGGGTGGTGTTCCCGTTTTTATTTTTGGTCAGTATTTTACTTACCGTGGCTCCATCTGCATAGGTCACCAATTCTTTTAATAGGCAGGGTTCAGCCACACGAATGCTATTCCTATTCATCTTTTTTCGTTCTTTTATGTTTGCTTTCCCTTTTTCATTCACACCAAAATTTAAACAGAGGAGTATTCTTACTTTATGATCCTGATCATATTCCTGCAAAACCACGGACCTGTGAGACCAGAAATGACAGCAGTGATGTAAGTAGCGTAATTATTATTCACTCAAAATACTCCCAAAACCCATAGTGAAATCCCATACGCTTATGATCATCGCCATGATCGAAGGCGGCTTGCTTCATTTCCCTGCGCATATCATTGATCAGTCCCTGGTATTTGGGAAAGGCAGCGAGGTCGAAAGTTTCCCACGGGTCTTTTTTGATGTTGAACAGTTGGGTTACACGTGATCCTTTTTGGTGTTTGGTTTGTGTCCCGGGGTCGTAGGCATCCGCGCGTACGTATTCTATCAGCTTGTAATCCCCCTTGCGGAAGGCACGCTGGAATTGCAGATAGGCATGGTAGGTATAGGGCCTTATTTGCTGCACTTCTTCCCTGACGACCGGCAGCAGGCTTTTTCCCATGACGGACTCCGGGGTTTCGATCTGCGCAAGGTCACAGACTGTGGGGAAAATGTCATGAATGTAGCTCAGGGCATCAATTTTCAGCCCCTGGTCAGTAACGGCTCCTCCGGAGAGGACAAACGGCACATGAAGGCCATCTTCATCATACACATTCTGTTTCCCCAGCAAACCATGGTTGCCTACAGCCAGGCCACTGTCGCCGGCCAGTACGATGAGAGTGTTTTCATAGTGTCCGCTTTTTTCCAGCGCGGCTATCACCCTGCCGACCTGTGTGTCCAGGTGGGTGATGATGGCATAGTAAGCTGCCAGCTCCTTTTGAATGATCTGCTCCGTTCTGGGCCACGGGGCCAGCTTTTCGTCGCGCAGGTAGAGGTGCCCGTTGTCAAACGGATGCTGGCTGGCGTAGGAGGGAGGCAATACGATCTCTTCCGGAGGATACCTACCCATATACGCTTTAGAGGCATGCCGCGGGTCGTGCGGCGCATGGAAGGCCAGGTACATAAAAAACGGTTTTTCTGACCGGTAGCCGGTGATATAGTCAACAGCAGCTTCAGCGAATATCTCAGAGGTATGGGGCCCATCCTTTTCTGTGCCAAATGGTCCTCTTTTGTATTGGTGGGTCATCGGTTTCTCCGTAAGCTTTCCGGCTTCATCATAGCCCAGCAGATAGGCCTGCTCATTGCTGAGATCCTTCCCCTTACTGAGATCCCACAGAGGCATTCTGAAGTGATCCTCCAGGTACAGGCCCAGCCCCATGATGCGTTCGGCGGTGTCAAATGACCGTGTCAGTGAGTTGCGGTCCTGGTCCCACTTTCCTACCATGTGCGTGTTGTAACCTGCCTTTTTGAAGGCTTCACCCATAGTGATATGTTCCGTGGGGATGTGCTTGCCCGCACCGTTCAGGTGGAAAAGCCCCCGGCCTGTCAGTAGCATGGCCCTGCTGGGAGTGCATGTAGCGCCGGTGAAGGCTCCCATAAGGTAGGTATTGGAAAAGGAAATGCCACTTTCCACCAGCCTGTCCATGTGTGGGGTTTTGATCTGCGCATTGCCCAGTGCATGAATGCCGGTATAACGATGGTCATCGGTATAGATCACCAGCACGTTGGGGCGCTTTTGCTGCGCAGTGACCTTTGTGACAAAGGCTACGAGAAGCATCAACAGGTATAGAGGAGGTGTACGCACGTTGTTGTTATCTGATGGATACGATGTCGCCGTCAACTACCGGCTGGTTGTTCACATAGACGCCGCGGATGTGGAAGTTCCTGACGTCATCCAGAATGACAGGTTTGCGCGCATCGTCGCCTTTTCTGTAAATATGCACATTATCCAGTGTGAGTCCCCTTACATGTCTGGTATAAAAGCCATAGGCAGGCAGGGTGCCGGTCAGATAAAACTCGGGCCACCATCCTTTCAGTACGTCCAGGGTGTATTCTTTAATATCCGTCCGGGCGGCGTCTTCGGCTGTTCCACCACCGGGCACGGTAAACTGGATATTTCTGAAAATAAGGTTTTCGATGTAGTGGCCCGGCATACCGGTAATGTAGAATGCTGCGTCCTTATCCAGTTCACTGTTATCGGCAATGATGTTGGTGAATATAAAATTATGCATGGCTTTCATGGGTGGATACTCGCCTTCAGGTGAGTCTACGTAGGCACGCTGCTGTGCAAAGGTCATGAATACAGGACGTGGTACGTTTTTCATCGTGAGGTTGGTGAAGGTCATATTCTTCATCTCGCCGCCTTCGTTCATTTGGATCTTTAGGCCGGCGTCCTCAATATCATTGAAGGTGCAGTTGCTCACTGCTACGGACTCAAAATCCCCGCGTGACAGCAGCCCTATACGCATACCTGCCCATTTGCTGGTGAAGATGCAGTTGGTGATTGTTACATATTTGCAGGGCTTTTCCGGGTCCGAGGCCTGCAGGCAGATGGAATCGTCGCTTGTGTCGAACGAGCTGTTGGAAACCCTCACGTTCGTACATCCGTCGAAGTCCAGCCCGTCGCCGTTATGGTTCACCCTGCTGCGGATGCTGATACCATCCACTGCTATGTTATCACAATAGATCCACGCCGAGGTCCAGGCAGCGGGGTTCACCAGCGTAATATCACGCATATGAATATCCTTGCAATTCAGAAAACGGATCATCATGGGCCTGCCGGTTTTGTTGGTGAAATTTTCAGGGTGCCCGTTGCCATCAATGGTGCCGTAGCCCTCTATGGCGAAAGACCTCGCGTCTCTTGCAAAAATGAGGCATTTGTCCATGTGAGGTTCATTTTTGTACTGATTCCGAAAAGTATTATCCGTATAATCCCCGATATCCGGGCTGCCCAGTAACGTGGCTCCGTTTTCAACATGCAGCGTCACAAAATCCTTCAGGAAAATGGTGCCCACTACTACGGTTTTTCCGGCTGGTATTAAAACACGGCCCCCACCATCGTTGCTACAGGCGTCTATGGCTTTCTGTACGGCCTCCGTATCTTTGGAGATACCGTCCCCTCTGGCTCCGAAGTCCAGTACATTATAGTCTTTCGCCAGCGCCTGAAGTGGCAACAGAAGAAGTACGAGGTATTTGATGGAATTCATGGTATTGTAGTTATTGGGTTACTGAGTTATTGGTTATTAAGGGTTATAACACGCCTAATAACCAATAACCTAATAACATAATAACCAATTCCTGAAACAACCGATTGCTCATCCGTCCGGACAGATTTTTTTTAGTTTTATTTTGGTTTGATCAATACAAAAACAATGTCATGAGATACCACACTCTGGTAGGATCTGTTTGTCTTCTGCTTCTCTTCTACCCGTCTCTGGGGCAGGAAGCGACGACAGGGGAGAAGATCCGTTTCAACAAAGGCTGGAAATTTCATAAAGGCGAGGCGGAGGGAGCGGAAAGACCGTCGTTTGATGACTCCGGCTGGAGGGAGCTCGCGCTGCCGCATGACTGGGCCATAGAAGGCCCCTTTAGCCGGGAATACAATGCCCGCGCCGGTGGCCTGCCTTTCCATGGTACGGGATGGTATAGGAAATCCTTCACCCTGCCCACGGCAAGTAAGGGTAAACATGTGGAGATCACTTTCGATGGTGCCATGTACAATGCACATGTATGGATCAACGGTACCTTTTTGGGGAACCGGCCCTTTGGCTATATAGGATTTCATTTTGACCTGACACCCTACCTGAAAGCGGAGGGAGAGAATATCATTGCCGTCAGGCTGCAGCCGGAAGACCTGTCCTCGCGGTGGTATCCCGGTGCCGGTATTTATCGCAATGTATGGCTTTCAGTCAATGATCCGGTGCATTTTAAGACGTGGGGGACATTCGTTACCACACCGGAGGTGACCAAAAGGAATGCTACGGTACAGGTGGAAACGGAAATTGAGAATACCGCCACTTCGGCGTCCAGTGTCAGGTGGATCACAACGATCATGGATCATGAGGGCAAAGTGGTGGCAGAAAAGTCCATGCCCGTTTCCATGTCCCCGTCCGCTTCCCTCAAAAAGAGCACTACCTTAAAAGTGCCGCGTCCCACGCTTTGGGATACGGAAAACCCATATTTGTATACCATACTGCTACAGATAGAAAGAGATGGGAAGATCGTAGAAAACCAGACCGAGCCCCTGGGGATACGCACCATCCGGTATGAAGTGGGAAAAGGCTTTTTCCTGAACGGGAAGCTGACCCGTATGAAAGGGGCCTGCCTGCATCATGATCTGGGCCCATTGGGTGCTGCGGTCAACCGTAGAGCCACGGAACGGCAGCTGGAGATTATGAAATCCATGGGGGTGAATGCCATCCGCACAAGTCATAACCCGCCCTCACCCGAGCAGCTGGAGCTTTGTGATAAAATGGGCCTGCTGGTGCAGGTGGAAGCGTTTGACTGCTGGGAAATGGCCAAGGTGCCGAATGGCTACAACAAGTATTTTGTAGAATGGCACGAGCGTGACCTGAGGGATATGATCCGCAGGGATCGCAACCACCCCTCCGTGGTCATGTGGAGCATAGGCAATGAAATACTGGAGCAGTGGCAGAAGGATGGGGCCAAATGGGCAAAGGTACTGTCCGGCATAGTCAGAGATGAAGACAGTACACGCCCGGTAACGGCGGGCTTCAACTCCGGCGATCCTGCCATAGACCACGGTCTTGCACAGACACTGGATGTGGTGGGGTTCAACTACAAGCCGCTGGAATATTCCAAATGGCTGAAGGAAAACCCTGACTTTATCATTCTCGCCTCGGAAACCTCTTCCTGTACCAGTACCCGGGGAGCTTACCATTTTCCCATAGAGAAATACAAGACCCATCCCTCACGGCAGGTGACCAGCTACGATATCATTGGTCCCGGATGGGCCTACCCGCCGGACATCGAGTTCGATGCGCTGGAGAAAAACCCGTCCGTCATTGGTGAATTTATCTGGACAGGGCAGGACTACCTGGGTGAGCCCACACCCTATGGAGGAAGGGACAACAGCACCAATGGTTACTGGAATGACGACTGGCCCGTGCACAGCTCCTACTTTGCCCCGGTAGACCTCGTGGGCTTCCCCAAAGACCGCTACTACCTGTATCAAAGCCAGTGGACCAGGGAGCCTATGGTCCATGTGTTGCCTCACTGGAACTGGGCCGGGAGGGAGGGTGAAAGTATTCCCGTATACAGCTTTACCAATTGTGAGGAAGTGGAGCTTTTCCTTAACGGCAAATCACTCGGCAAACGTGTGAAAGGCGTAGATAAAACACCCATAAAAGTAGACTTTGCCAAATGGGAGGGGGGCGACTTCATGTCCAAATACCGGCTGCGGTGGGATGTCCCCTACGCTCCCGGCGAGCTTAAGGTGATTGGCTACATAGATGGCCAAAAAGCCGCTGAAAAAGTGATCAACACAGCGGGTGAGCCCTATCAGCTCAGGCTCACACCCGACCGGAAGGCTATAAAAGCGGATGACGAGGACATCAGCTATATCGCTGTGGAAGTGCTGGACAAAGATGGTAACCTCTGTCCCTGGGCCGATCACAGGATACGCTTTTTCGTAGAAGGACAAGGTGAGATCGCCGCTGTGGGCAACGGTGACCCTTCCAACATCACCCCCTTTACTGCCGATTACCAGCGGGCATTCTACGGCAAATGCATGCTCATTGTCAGATCAAAAAGCAGCGCGGGAGAGATCCGTGTCAAAGCCATTTCAACCGACCGGCCCCTGAAAGAGGCGGAGATTACCCTGCAGGCCGAATGAACCTCACCTGGAGGGTGCAATCTGATCTTTATTGACATGTGGTTGTTATTCTATGCTTTCAATAACGCACAAAAATAGTCCACCGTCATTCCTCACAGAGTCCTGCGGACGGCCGGTGGCTGTGGAGGGGTAGGGTATGTGCGAGAGCCGTCCGCAGGACTCCGTGAGGAATCTATTGGGTCGTTTGGGCTGCTCACGCACACACCTGATCCCACGAAGCTGGCAGGAATGACGAAAAAAATAGGTGGGCACTGAATGACATGAGGAGGAAATCAGCGCCCCAGCCTGGAACTACGATATCTGAATAATCCCTTTTTCTATAGCCAGACGTACAAGAGCGGCAGATGTATTCACATTAAGTTTATGCATGATATTTCTCCGGTGAGTTTTTACTGTATGTCTGCTAATGTTTAATTTTTCGGCTATTTCCTTGCTGTTCAGGCCATCCGCGAGACACTTGATGATCTCCTTTTCCCTTTCGGACAGCTCATTCAGATCGGGACCGGACCTTCGTTTATCACGAAAGTAATCAAATACCTGATCACTGATCTTCGTATGAAAATAGTTTTCTTTTTGACTCACTTTTTTGATCGCCTCTACGAGTTCTTCTTTAGAGGCATCTTTGAGTATATATCCCTGGGCTCCTTTTTCAAGTGCCTTTTTTACGTATTTCATGGATTGATGCATGGTTAGCATCAATATGGGTTTATTTATACTGTGTTCTTTCAAGAGTTCCATTGTGGTCAGGCCATCCATGATCGGCATATCAATATCCATCAGGATAACGTCTACTTCGGTTGCCGTTAAAATAGACACCAGTTCATTGCCATTCTTTGTATGCCGTACCACTTCTATATTGTCACCAGGTTTGAACATGGCCTGCATACCCTCAGCAAACAAGGGATGGTCATCTACCAGTAGTACCTTTATCATTTGCTATATCAAATCAACGTTTACCGAGATGGGCAGATCAACCGTAACAGTTGTCCCCTTACCCGGCTGAGTATCAAATATGATCTCTCCATCTTTATGCCTGATCATTTTATTCAGGCTTTCAAGGCCCATACCTTCAGCCTCTGGCTGTCGGATCTTTTCAGGATCAAAGCCCACACCATCATCATGCACGACGATACTGATCAATCGCTCCTCTTCAAAAAAGGTCAACGAAACGGACAGCCGCCTCGCATCAGCGTGCTTAAGTGAATTACTTAAAAGCTCCTGTACAATTCGGTAGACCATTATCTGACTCTCGGAATCCATGCTGCCCTCGCATCGGGATGCAGAAAGCTCTACCTTCACCTCTCCCGATTCGCTCAGGTAGGTGGTCAGTTCCTTCAAAGCCGGCATCAGCCCGAAGTTCTCAGAGATCCCCATATTCAGCGCGTGAGACATATTCCTGACATCAGCACAAGCCTGATCGATAAGAGTCGTGAGAATATGATGGTTGTGAATGACACCTTTATCTATGCCATTAAGATTGACTTTAATGGTAGCCAGCAAACTGCCAAAATGATTATGTAACTCCTGTGCCAGACGCTTCCTTTCACGATCTCTTCCCTCCACCATGGCCTGAAGTGTTTTGGTTTCCTGCGTGTTGAGCAGGGTTTTGATCTTTTCACTATGTTCCCGTCGTTCATTGGAGGCCACCAGTTTGGAAGTATAAAATCGCTGACGAAAAAAAAGGATCAATACGACGGAGAGAAGTAATAAAATAACTGCAATGATGATATAGGTACGCTGAAGCGATTGCCGGTTTTCCAACAGATCGATTTCCTTTTCCTTCAGGCTTACTTCAAAGGCGGTTCGCAGGTCTGCTATCTTTCGGGTTGATTCCGCATTTTCAATGCTGTCCTTGTAGGTAATATACTTTTTCTGGTAGGTCAATGCTTTTTTAAAGTCTTCTTTCTTCTCATACAGCCCGGACAGCAGCAGTGAAGCATCTCTTATTTGCTGCTTCAGGTCCAGTACTTCTGCCATGGCCAGTGCTTTTTTAGTATGGTCTATCGCAGGTCCGATGTCCTCAAGTTCCAGATAAATATTTCCCAATTGATTGTGATAATCTGCCATACCAAACTGATCTCCAAGTGGCTCCAGCATTTCAATGGTTTTCAACAGATCCCGTTTGGCAGTGGAATAATCTCCCTGTTTCCAGTAAACGAGGGCTCTGTTGCCCAGTGTATAAGCCATACCGATCTTTAATCCTACTGCATTGAAAAGAGGCTCTGCCTCATTGTAGAGTAATAAGGCAGAGTCCAGGAGGTTTGTGGTATAATACACAAAACCTGTATTGAGGAGATTTATCGCCAACTGTTCCTTGTTTCCATGTAACCGAATGATCTCAATGGCCTTTTTTTGGTGAACCAAAGCATTTTTGAAATCATTGTTCGAGATATAGGTATTTGCTATTTCTATATACGCCTCTACCTGAAGGTCAATGTTATTACCGTCGATAGCCGCCCGCAGGCTCAGGAACAGATTTTCAATAGACTTCTTCAAATCCCCTCTGGTCCGGAATGCTACCCCTTTGAATTGATATGCTTTTATCCGGTGTTCCTCAGAATCAGCCTGTTCAGCCAGATCCAACAGCAGATCTGCGTACATAAGTTTGTCTTGCGGAGCGGCAGATAATGTTGAAATTGTACTGACAAGCTTAAGTTTTGATGAAAGCGAAAGGGTGTCATTTTCATAGAAAACCTGTTTCAGGCTATCAGCCTTTCTTTGATCCTGCGCCAGGGCCCATCCCAATAGCACCGGGAAAAAGAAAAACAATGCAAATACTTTTCTCACAAGCTAAAGCACATAGCTAACCAATGACTACTGATTATCCTCTTTGATTGGCCTGAAGAACGGGATCGACCATGGCATACTGAGTGACAGCATGATCATCTTTAAATTCAAACCATAGATCATAATGCTCTACGTGTGTATTATCAACGGGAACCCTATTGATTTTAACAAGCTGACTTTCCCTGTCCAGTGTGGTGCTGTTGGCGATCGGAGGTTTCGACTGGGTCTCAAATTTGCGTACGAAGCTGCCTGCATATATTTTTTCATCCTTTTCCACATTACATAGATTAAACTCAATGGCCTCCAGACCGATCACACCTATTGGCCCCTGAGGATCAAGTATGGCATATGGGAAATGGATATCAGGGAAACCGGCGTATCTTAAATATACCGGTATCGGATAACGGTTAAAGATAGAGGTTCCTACAATTTTGCTTAGGTTAAATAGCTGGATATTAACGAGTTGTACTTCTCCTGAGTGGGTGCCTCGTGCTGTGTTGGTGTTTGTCCCGGGGGTGGACACCTGTTCTAATATCGTTTCCATAGTTCTGTTGTTTAGTAAATGAAATATTAGCCTGTTGCTGATTCAAAGGTATGCTGCTGTCTGAGGACTCTAATACCCCAAAAGGGGTATTTTCAACTACCATTACTTAAGTTAACACCTCTTTTATCAAGATCAAATGAAAGTCCCGTAAGAAAGGATCCCGCCCGCAGTTTTCTTTAAAAACGGTTGAGATTACAACCTGACAACAGGTAAATACTATCCTTTTTTTCTCTTATGAAGTAAAGGCCGGATACCTCTCATTTTACATATCCACACCGATAGTAGTAAAGATCGAAATACCTCCTTTGACTGATCAAAAAACAATGATCACCAGCAAAATTTGACTTGTCCTTTGACGATGCGCATTACGATAAAGACAAGGCGAAACCCGAAAAGCCCATATTAAACAGAGTAGGGATCTAAACGCAACGAAAATGTTAAACATTGAAAAGTTAAGCACAACCACGAATTACACCATTTATTTAAAAAATGAAGGTGCAGACGGTAAGAATTTCTGGTGCTTTTTGGAAAAACCGGAGGGGTTACCCACTTCAGATGTTTTTGCGAATTCATCAGCTTCCTTGTTCGTACAGCCCAATTACGGGGGAACAAATAAGTTCACTATTCCACTACAATACATACTCGGCGCGGGAGCTTCCAATAATGCAGTAGCCCAGGGTGTGCAAATCGATAGCAGTATTATCAAAAATGTACAGCTAAGAGAAGTCTGGGAGGCCGACTACGCCACTGTACCTCCGAATCAGGGGCCGGAAGTGAGTATTGTCCAGGGGGCTACAAGTCCTGATGGCACCATCGGTTACAATTCAAATGATTTCGATAAAGTAAAAAATGAAAATGCAAAGTGGTACAGCAGCATGAGTTTTGGTATCCAGTCACCTAATGGTTTTTTGGGAGTAACCTGGTCTCCTTCACCTAGTGATGCCAATACGATCACTCCTAAATTTTCCTTTTACATATCTACGGGTTCATTCACCAGCTTTGAGCTGGCTGATATTGCAACGGTGTCAAAAGAGTCCGCAAAGGTTGAATTGAAAGATTTCAAAAACCTGGAAGCCACCGTCATTTTAACCAGCAGAGGAACATGGTTGGTAGAAAAGGGGAAGGTTTGAAATAATAACGAAAGGGCCGCATGACTGGCGGCCCTCATCTAAACTGTTTTTTTATGGAACCACAGGAAAACGACAAACAAGACCTGACCGTCGATGACTATCTGGAAGCCTTGCAGCAACGAAACCTGGTCTATAATCATGATTTCAGGTATTTCAGTAATCCCGTAACCAATGGCAGCACTACGGAATGCGGCATACCGGATGGATGGCAGTATAAAAACGAAGGTACTGATGCGAGCATCAGTTTCGATGCAAATTCAAAGCAACTGGTCATTGAAAAGAGCTCAGACGGTAGCGTCATGAGTTTCAGACAGGCCCTCCATGAATTTCCAAGATGGGAACAGATGCTCACGGGGAAAGTGATTACGGCTTGTGTGGTGCTGGACATGGATAGATCAGGAGATGTGAACATTGTACTTTCGGATGCGATCGATTCCACCACAATTACAAAAAGCGGGAAGGGTTCCCATGAAGTAACGCTGCAGTTGAAGATCAATCCGGCGGCAAAATCGATTTCAATTACGATCGAAACGGCTGTGCCGGTCATGACCATCAGGCTTACACGTGTCTTTGTCAACGCTGGTATGGTGGCGCTGCCGAATCTGCCATGTGTTGTTCAGGGGATCATCGGTGAGCGGAGGCAATACATTGCTACTGAAACACCGCCTGCGGAAGAGTTATCATTGTGTAATCCTCCTGTCGAATTGGGCAACGATTATACCCGGTTGAACTCCGTGTTGAACAAGCGTTTTGGTGAAGGAAAGAATGGAAATTCCTTACTCATCGATATGCGCGGATACTTCAGCAGATCGTGGGACAATGGTGCCAGTGTGGATCCCAACGCCAGTGACAGAACGGCTCCGGGAAGCGGAACGATCAAAGGTGACCATGTAAGCACATTCGAACAGGATGCTTTTCTGAAACATGATCATGGGCTCAGTTTTTCAATTGACAGGCCCATCCTGACGGGAAAAGAGGGAGCCGCAACCATTATCAATACCAGTAGTACCTCCAAAACCCAGGAAGCGATCGATGGAAAAGAGACACGCCCTAAAAATATAGCTGAGCTATATACCATCAAATGGGCCTGATCTAACCGATAAAAATTTAAACACCAAAAAAATGAAAAAAAGATATTTAATAACACATACAAGCAAGGCTGTTGACAGATCAGCGGTCAGTGCATTGTTCAACATTTCTCAGGACCGTTTGGCAGAAGGAGTTTCATTTCTTTCGGCCAATAATACACTAAGCGACGAGGTGCTTCACTTTGAGGAGCTGGGGATTTCCTCTATTGTCCTTACCGAAGAGGAGGCAGATGAGCTTTCAGAAAGACAGGAGGTTGCTTCTGTGGAAGAAGATATGGAAATGGAAATTCTTGGTTTTCCTGACGAAGGATCCGAAGATATGGAAATTGAAGCAGATGGAGTTCTCTGGAACATAGAAATGGTAAAGGCTCCCGAGGCGTGGGTGAGAGTCACGGGTAAAGGCGTAAACCTGGCGATCATTGATACAGGCATAGCCACCCACCCCGATCTTGTTATAGCAGGTGGGGCTTCCTTTGTGCCCGGGGTCGACAGTTATAACGATGATAATGGCCATGGCACACACTGTGCAGGGATCGCTGCCGGGAGGAAAGGACTAAACAAGGTTTATGGAGTAGCAAGGGACTGCAACCTTTACGCTGTAAAAGTTCTTAACGAAAAGGGGAAGGGACCAATTACTCAGGTTATCGCAGGCATGGAATGGTGTGTAAGGAACAACATTTCAGTGGCCAGCATGAGCCTGGGTGGCAAAAAACCTCCAATCAATGCGTATGCTACTGCTGTAAAAAACTGTGAAGACAATGGGGTTTCCGTCATTTGCGCATCCGGAAATTCATTCGAAACATCTTTTCCATGGGTTGGTGCGCCGGCAAACTCTTACCGACCCGGAGACGCCAATACCCGGCCTGTCGCGGTAGGAGCTATTGACAGAGATAAAGTGATTGCTGATTTCTCTTCCAGAGGAACCAATGGCCCCAACTGGAACCCTGTTTCGGTGGTAGCTCCGGGTGTCAGGATTTACTCCACCTATCTGGAAAACGGTTATAAAATACTTTCCGGGACCAGTATGGCCTGTCCACATGTCGCTGGGTTGGCCGCTCTGATCTATCAAAGTAATCCGGACATCACCCCCATTCAGGTAAAGGCGCTGATTTACTCTACTTCAACAGCATTGGGTAATGAGCCCTACCCTAATGAGGCTTACGGACATGGTTTGATCAACTGCAATCTTGCAACCTCTTAGCCTGGAAATTCTGCAAAAGAAGAGCTTTAAATTTAAGAATTTGAGGCTCTTCTATTTAACTTCATACACATGCAAAAAATTGAAGAAGCCTTAGCAAAGCTGATAAAAGAGGCACCCGGTGATACCTATCGTATTGTGATCACTTTTGATCCTGGTGAGGCATTTGACAGTCTTGGGCTGAAGGAAGCAAACCGTATTATGCACAACATAGCCAGTGCGGCACTCTCCGGCAGGGAGATCACGGACCTTTCCGAAAATGAAGCCATTGTTTCTATCGAGTTGGATCAGGAGGCGGGTATTCTGTGAGCATAATAGCAACCTGATCATAGAATAATGATCTATCTGTTGTTTACAACAGATCCGTCATTGAATGACCGTAAGCTTAAGAGGCTCAGCCGGTTAATTATAAAGGCTTAAAATGCCCTTTTTGGCGGGCGTTTGAAATGCTTTAATGAACAAACCATTGTTCAGTGTTTGGTCCGTTTTATAACTATTTTGATAAACAGTTGCGCCTTGCCTTTATGAATAGTCACTCATAAAACGGATCATCATGAAAATTTTGAAACTGACTTTTTTGGCTCTTGTATGCAGTTCTTTTGGTTTTGCGCAACCTCCGGGAAGCGGATGGACATTGAGATTCGAAGATAATTTCAATGGTACAGCGATTGATGCCGGTAAATGGACAGTTCGTACCAATTACCCGGTTTTCAAAGATTGGGCAGTTGTTGTTAATGGCGGATCATTGAAATTACTCAATGTCGTTAACAGCGTAGGAACAAGTTTTGGCGGCTGGATCTCCTCAAAGCAACAGTTCGGTGATGGACAAACATTCGGCAAGTACGGTTATTATGAGGCAAGGCTGAGGATTGATGCCCCGGCTAATGGCCAGATATGGCCTACCTTTTGGATATGGGGAAATAGGGTAAACAATGTCCCAACCACTGAATTTGACCTGATGGAATACAGTGGGTTTTCCGCAAGAGATAATAACAACAAAGCAACGACATCTCATCACTACAGAGGGAAGGTTAATTTGCCTCCTGAAAATTCATCCAGAACCCATACGTTTGGTGATAACAATAGAAATGCCTTTGAATATCACCGGTGGGGGATGTTATGGACACCCACTGAAGTGACCTTCTACTATGATGGTGTACCTTATTTGTCGTCCAATCATCCGGAAGATGCGGCTGCTGAGGTCAACCCGCTTCGATTGATATTCTCTTCCAGTCCCCATGTTATCGATACTCCGTCAAATGGGGATCCTGAGCAGCCAGATAATCCTGTGCCGGCTAATGTGCCCACTCCAGGGGTGCCTTTACCTTCCCTCCAGGTCGATTGGGTCAGGTTCTGGAATGGAGGCACTGCAGGCGGTGGTGGTTCCAGTCCTGTAGTGACCATGCGTAAGGGAAATGCCACAAACTTTTGTATCGATGGAGCGGATGGTGGAGGTAACGGTCAGAATGTAAGGCTATGGACCTATTATAATCATGTGAACCAACAGTGGATAGAGATTGACCGGGGCGGAGGCTATTTTACCTACAAAAAGAGGAATACCAATTTCTGCCTTGACGGGGGTAATGGTGGTGCCAATGGGCAGAATGTCTATCTGTGGACGTGCAGTGGCAATAACCAGAATCAGCACTGGAGGAAGGTGGACGTAGGAGGTGGTAAGTTCCGCCTGGAGAAACGAAATGCCCCGGCATACTCTATCGACGGGAACAATGGTGGCGCGAACGGTCAGAATGTATATCTGTGGTCGTCCAGTAACGGCAATCCAAATCAGCACTGGCAGTTTACCAATGTGGGCTCGGCAAATGCCCGTGTAGCGGACAGAGACACGGAGCTACAGGAGCCTGTGGGTGTGCCGGCGGTAGAGCAGGAGCCTGTGGTGATCTATCCCAATCCACTGACTGGCAACCAGCTCAACCTGAGGGTGGACCTGCAGGGCCGAAACCGGCTTGGTTTAAGGGTTTTTGATGCTTCGGGGAGAAAGCTTTATGAAAACTTCCTGGGCGAATACAGCGGAGGCGCTCATACTCTGGAATTTGGCAGGGATGAATTGAAAATAAATGGGAAAGGGCTTTTTATACTGGAAGTGCGCATCAACGACAGGTACGAACGGAGGAAAGTGATCCTTGACTGATCTGTGATAGTCATGGACCAGGAGCACGGGAGCGGGGTGGAAGATCAGTTTATCGGTATGATCTGATGTCTGCCTGCAGGCCGGGTACTTTCAAGCACTCCCGCTCCATGCTTTTTACCGGTTCCACTAATCTGCTCCTGGTCACTGAGATCATGGCTTTCCTGGATACCTTTATCCAGGTCATACAGGGCTAAGGGTTGCTACCCCCATTCCATAGAACTGTATTTAATGCCATTATTTTCAGATCTGCCTTCGCACTTGTTGCCGCAGCCGATTCCTTCGGGATGCTTTTTGGTTTCTCCGGCATTCAGGTCGAAAAAATTTTCTGAGAACCTTCCCTTGTGGCCTTCCAGTGTCAGATAAACATTTTTGACAAAACGATCGGTTTTCAATACAAAAGCATGTTGACCATCTTCCTTTTGATGGTGCCAGGTAATGATTGGCTCTGTTAACTGCAGGTGCTTAAACTCGGTAAAGAACAGTCTGTTTTCAGAGATCACTGTCCCGTCATCATCGGTCAGCCGGACATATCCGTAGGCAGTATTTTGGTTTCGTTCTGTGATCACATTGTTGAGGTTTACTTTTTCCATCACCGTAACCTGGTTTGACTCCACAGTTACCTGGTCGGTGCCTGTTTTCAATGTGTCTCCCTGGAAAGTCAGCAGGTACCACTCCAGATGGTACTCCCTGGGTTTGAGCAGATCGGATATTGCATGGATCTCCATATGACCAGATTCCAGTGTTGGGCTTGCCAGTACGGGATTAAAAAAGTCCCGGGCATAGTATTGCAGTGCCTTCCAGCCTCCAAAATAGTCCAACCCTGCCCAACTCGCAGCAGGCCAGCAGTCGTTGATCTGCCAATAGAGGCTACCCATGGTGTACGGCATCATTCTACGGTGATGCTCTACCGCTATTTTCATGGCTTCAGCCTGCTGTAGCTGACTTACATAAAGAAAAGATCCAAAGTTTTCTACCGTACCATAATACTTTTCCATGTAATTTTTTATCCTGCGGTTGCCCCCATTATTCTTTTGGTGCAGCTTCATCACATCCGATTCGATATTATGATCCTCGGGTAAAGCAAATGCCTGAACAGTTTCCATGGATGGAAAGGATTGGAGCCCGTATTCACTCATGAAACGGCCGGTATATTCATCCTTTAAAAAATGGTCAAAAGGGTGTTCCTGGTGCCATACCCCCCAATAATGTAAGTCTCCGTAACGTGCGTCACGGGGTTTGAGCGTATCACTGCCTGATGTGGGTGAGCTGCTGAGATAAAAGCGTCCCGGATCGTGGGTTTTGACCTGCTCAGGGATCACTTCATGAAATATCTTTTTATAGTTGACAAAATTGGTATCCGGGTAGTTTTCCTTCCAGCCCCAGTGATGCCATGCTTCTTCCACTTCATTATTGCCACACCAAAGGGCCAGCGAGGCGTGATTACGCAACCGGATGATATTATCCCTGAACTCATGCCTTAAGTTGTCGAGGAATGCCTCATCTGCCGGGTACATGCTACAGGCAAACATAAAGTCCTGCCAGACCAGCAGACCATGCTCATCGCATAGTTCATAGAAATGATCCTGTTCGTAAATACCTCCGCCCCAGACACGAAGCATGTTCATGTTGGCTTCCTTACAGTCCAGGACGAGGCGTTCATAATCCTGTTTTTTTACCCGGGGAGTAAAGCTGTCCATGGGAATATAGTTCCCTCCCTTCATAAAAACAGGTGTGCCGTTGACCCATATTTCAAAACTCCTGCCCGTACTATCCGGAATTTGCTTGATCTCAATAGTCCGTAAGCCAATGCGCTCGGTTTTCGAATCCAAAAGCCGGCCCTGCTTTAGTAGCCTGACTTCCAGACCGTATAGTTTTTGGGCCCCCATACCATTCGGCCACCAAAGTTCCGGATCAGGTATCGTGAAGGATATCGGTTTCCTGTCAGTGCCTTGCCGAAAATGTTGCGTTTGTTCATACAATACCTGCTGCGTTGAGGTATCCTGTACTATTATTGTGCCTTCAAATTCAAGATCGGAAACAACTTCCAGTTCAGCCTCCATTGAAGCTTTTTCGCCTTCTATCCCGTTATAGGCTATCCGGACATGATTTATTCTGGTGTTATCCCATGCCACTAAACGAACCTCTCGCCAGATACCTGCTGTTACCATCCTTGGCCCCCAGTCCCACCCGAAGTGGTAAGGGGCTTTCCTGGAAAAGACGCTTAGCTTATTTTCAGCAGCATCGTTGTCTGAAATGGGGATCTCATAGCCCAGAGAAGCCTTCACCGGAGTGGTCGTGGTTATCGGGGAAGAAAAGTTGATCTGTAATGAGTTTTGTCCTTGTCTGATCAATTCCCTGACAGGGATTCGCCAAGTTCTGAACATATTGTTGGCTGAAAATAACAATTCATCATTCAGGTATATGTCTGCATAGGTATCCAGCCCTTCGAATTCCAACTCAATATTGGTTCGCTTCAGCAATTGGCCATCAACGTCAAAGTCGGTGCGATAATTCCAGTTTGCATGTTCTATCCATTGTACCTTTTGCTCATTGGTTCGATAAAACGGGTCCCCGATCATGCCATTGGTCAGCAGGTCGGTATGCACAGTGCCCGGGACTGTGGCCGGAGCCCAATCTTTGTCTCCCTCTTTACGGAACTCCCATCCATCATGCAGGAGATACTGCTCTGGTCCTGCAGCCTTTTCTGTACACGAAAGTAAAGTCACCATGAGACACATGATAATAAATCTGACTATTCTTTTATGAGGCTTAAATTCATCTTTCATTGATCAACAGTTGTTTGATTTTCTTATTCATGGTTCTATCCATTCCAGCCTTAACCGGTTGCATTCAGAAATAAAAAGGTCCTTTTCAGACTTTTTTTTATCCTTTTCAAAAGGAATATTCCGCCATAAACTATCTCTGCGTTTTCAAAGACAATGTTGTATTCACCATAAATTTCAACTTTGCTCAGGTGAGCTCTGGCACCATTGTAATTGGTCACGTAACAAACTGCCTCTAATCCATTCTGGATCAGCTCGTACAGAAGGTCGTAGTCTTTGGAGGTTTTGTAGGCCATGGGAGAATATGTAGTACAATTGGAAAGAATATCTGACAGGAGTTCTGGTCTGAAAACGACGTAAATTTATAGCATTTTACTTTTTTGAGTTTAGTCTTAAAGGGTTTTAACCTTTTGTAGATACATTGTATAATTCATCAATAGCTCGAATTGCCAGTTTCCATGGAGATAAAAGCGGATAACAACTGTTGATATCATCAATATTCCTGACCGGCTATAACGTTAGCCAACAAAAGAAACCAAAAGTTGCTATAACCATAAGCAAACCTCACTTCCAACCCCAGCTTCCAACTTCCAGCTTCCGACTTCCAGCTTCCAACTTCCAACTTCCGACTTCCAACTTCCAACTTCCAGCTTCCAACTTCTTCCACCAAGCAGCCAATCACTTTCTGACAAGCTCTTATGTTACTTATATCACACAAGCACGTTATGGAGTTGTTACGTGGCTTTATACGAAGTACTTTAGCGGTATAAACCCACACCGACATGAAATGTTTTGTTTTCCTCTTTTCAATCATTTTTTCAGGCTGTTCCAGCACTTCCGATAATGAAGAAACAGCTCAAAATACAGATCTTTCCATTGAAAAAACCGCCCTGAAGCAGGGTAACCGAATATCCTCTCAGGCACAACAGGCGCTGGGGAGTCAGCTTATGAAAATAGTCAACAAAGAGGGGCCGGCGGTGGCGGTATCATTTTGTAATCTTGTAGCCTATCCCATCCTGGATTCGCTGAACTATGGGATAGATGTGAATGTCAGAAGGGCTTCCGTGAAAACAAGGAATCCCAAAAACAAGGCCAATGGGATCGAAGAGAAGATTATCCGGTCTTATCAGCAACAACTAGTGAAGCAGGAGAGCCTGACACCGGTGATCAAGGAATTGAGCCAGGATGAACTGTTGTATGCCGCACCTATCCAGACAAAGAACAGTATGTGCCTGAACTGCCACGGAGCGACTGACAGCGAAATATCCAAAAATACACTGGCAAAGATCCATAGCCTCTACCCGGAAGACAACGCCACAGGACATAAAGTAGGTGACCTGAGAGGGATATGGAGTATTACTTTCAAAAAAAAAGAATTATTGAAATTTCAACCCGACACTGCTGCCGTTAATGTGGATGACGTGCTGGCTCTGGTAAAACAAAATTGCTACTCATGCCATTCTCCCAATTCACCCTCTCATGAGGACATTATAGCACCTCCCCTGGAGGCTGTGAAACGCAGGTACCTGATAGCGACAGGTGATGATAAGGCTGCCTTTGTTACTAAAATATCTGCGTTTTTGTCAGATCCGTCGCAGCAGAACGCCATCATGAAAGGGCCGGTACGCCGTTTTGGGGTTATGCCAAAATTCAACTGGAGCGAAGAAACCATTGCTAAAATAGTGGAATACATGTACGAGAATGAGCTGGAGCAGCCTGCATGGTTTGAGCAGCATCATCGGGAAATGCATCCGTAGAGGATGCATTTTAAAAACATCTGGCACAGGACCATTGTCACGGGTAAAGAGCTCATGTATATTTTATTCCGGCTCCGGATTTTCAAGATGTGCAATGATCCGGCCAACAGCTTTTCAGCTAAAAAGAGTAAAGCCGTTCCGGTGTTGTATCCACGCTGATCTCTCCTTTTTCAGTAAATTCCAGCGTAAGGCCTTCCTGCTCAAGCTTTGCAGCGCATGCTTCCTTCATTTTGGAGTTAATGATCGTTCGGTTATTCCTGATCACCCGCCAGAAAGGTATCGTATCGCTTTCGTCAGCCAGTGGCCTTTCGGTAATTCTTTTGAGTATGTTGGTGGTACGCATAGGGCAGGTGACATGGGTGCCGAAATCATCCGACAGTTTTCTGCACAATGCCTCGACCGTGACCACCCTCCTAGGAGGGATCATTTGAAGGGCAGCTTCAATGCTTTCAGTGTCCGGGTGCAGCATTTTGCCCCTGCCATAATACTTCTGCATTTTTTCAGGGATGTCAATAATAGCGTGCTTTTTCATAATATTCATACTGCCGGTATCAACTGAGTACTGTCATAAAAACTTTTGATCCCAACGATCTTTTTGTCTTCCACTCTGATCAGATCTACGCCATTGATCGCTACCGCCTTATTTACCTGTTCTGCACCTATGGAGGCATCAGCAGGAGTTCCCTGCATCAACCATTCAAGAATGAACAGCTGATTGTCCGTTGTACCCTCTGTCAGTGACACGATCTCAAAGGAAACATCCGGAAAGGCCTCAGCCGTCTGGCGGATGGAATGAGCCAGTACTTCCCGTGCATTCCCTTCCTGCAGGGCATCGCGGTAGAAAGCAGATTCAGAAAATAAGGACGGAAGCCCCTTGATATTACGGGTGTTCCATAGCTCTACATATTGTTCAGGTATACTTTTCATCGGTTAAATGTTTATAGCGTTGATCGTTTTTTTTACTTCAGTAATGATCTCCTGTGGGGTATGGATCGCAGGTACGGAGCGGAAAATGGCCACCGTCCTGTCCAGTGTGTTGATCTTTTCTACCAGATCAATGCTCCTTTGGGTATGCTGTGCAAACCGGAGACTATTGGGATCTATCATTTTCTGCTCCACCAGGAAATCAACCTTTTTCTTACACCGGCAGGCATTTTCAGTATTGACCAACCCACATTTGGACTTCAGAAAATTCCTGACCTTTCCCCTGGACCGTGACAGTTGCTGTCTGAAGTTTTCAGGAGTTATATCAAGGATCTCAGCTCCCTCTACACTGTTGAGCCCAAGGATCTCCCCAAGTATGTACACCATCCTGCCCATGGCATTGAGACATAACAGCAGACCATGGGTACAACTTATTTTTACTTCTTCCTCCAGCATCAGCAACTCACCCTCATTCCGGGCATAGGACGCTACATTACTCTGACCGGTATCTATCAATACAGCGTAGTCATCGAAAGATGTTCGCACCGTTCTGGCCATCTTTCTTTTTTCCGTGATCAGATAGTTGGTGGCAATACGGTACGTCCATGTTTGAAATTTGCTGTCTCCTTTGAAGGAACTCAGGTGAGTGACCACTCTGATCAGGATCTCCTGCGTAGCATCCCTGGCGTCTTCAGGAAAGAGCAGCATCTTCAATGACAGATTATAAACAAGATCCTTTATATCAAAAATGATCGATTCCAGCGCTTTTTTGTTGCCGCTTACGGCCTCCTTTACTTTTTGCTCCAATCCTGCTTTCATAATGTTCTGTTAATTAGACTAAATTCAGGCGAGAAGTGTGACAAAATGGTTTTGAAAATCCAATGTATATCATCAAAAGCCTTTGTATTTTTAAATAAAAAGAAAATGTCAGGTCCCCTTGTTTCTGCAGACTGGTTAATTAAGAACTTTTATGATCCCAATGTAGTCATATTGGATGCCAGTCAGAAAGACAATAAAGCAGGATTAAAAACTGAATTTGAAAATATTCAGATCTCCGGTGCACGTTATTTTGATCTGGCCAATACGTTTAGTGACGAGAGCAGCGATTTGCCTAATATGCTTCCTGCGCCAGAGGTATTTGAAGCGGAATGCCGGAAAATGGGGATCAACGCCGCCAGTAAAATTGTGGCATATGATAATCTCGGAGTCTACTCCAGCCCCAGAGTGTGGTGGATGTTCAAGATCATGGGTCATGGTAATGTTGCCGTGCTCGACGGTGGCCTTCGTGCATGGGCGAAGATAGGAGGACAGGTGGAGCTCTTTCATAGCAGAACTTTTGATCGCGGTGATTTCAAGGCAAACTACAATCCGGCAGGGGTAAAGGACGTCGATGATATAGTCAGCAATCTGAAAACCAAAGAAGCTGTCGTGCTCGATGCCCGGTCTGAGGGACGGTTTAGTGGAGAAGCTCCTGAACCCAGAAAGGAGCTGCCCAGCGGGCACATTCCCGGATCCTTTAATCTGCCCTTTAAAAGGGTGCTTAATGACTTACAATTCAGATCCAAAGACGAACTGGTCACATTGTTCAGGGAATTGAACCTGGAGGACCGACCTTTGATCTTTTCCTGTGGTTCAGGCCTGACAGCCTGCATCACATTGCTGGCAGCTGAGCTGGTACTGGAAAATCCTACATCGGTATTTGACGGGTCCTGGACCGAGTGGGCCCAATCCGAAAACCTGCCAATAGCAAACAAAAGCACGGAGTGATGCTTTCACGTAGAGCAGTCTGAGTAACGTAAAGCCTCCCCTTCATGGTCTGTGTCTCCACAGACCACCATCCCGAACATTTCCCATTCATGATCTGTATCCTCACAGACCACCGTCCCGAACACTCTACGAAGAACCCGTTTATCTACAGCCTTACCCAAAGTAATTCCTCTCAGTAACTTATGTTACTGACTTCCGGCAGGTGCCGGCATAGCTTTGCCCTTACCAAATAAGACGTGGTATGGAAAAGGTAACTTATGTTTTGGCTCTTGGCTTTTTATTTGTGACATCCGTGCTCAAGGCTCAGGAGGTAGTGTCCGTTAGCAAAGCAGAGGTACTGAAGGTGGTGGCCGGGCAAAACATATCGATAAAGATCTCTGAACAGAATTTTAAGGAAGCACAGGCAGATTATCAGCAGACCAATGCCGTCTTGATGCCCCATATCTCCCTGTCATATACCGGTATGGCCACTACCAACCCCCTGATGGCTTTTGGATCGAAGCTGAATCAGGAGATCTTGACATCTGAAGATTTTAATCCGGTGCTGCTCAATGACCCTGCACGCATCACGAATTATGCAACAGTGATAGAAGTACGTCAACCTTTGATCAATGTGGATGGCTATTATCAGCGCAAGGCCGCAGCAAACAAAATGAGGGCCATGGAGCTTCAAACTACCAGAACCCGGGATCATATGGCATTTGAAGTGGAACGATCCTATATGCAACTGCAATTGGCCTGGAAGTCGGCAGAGGTACTGCAGAAAGCTCTTGTGACTGCAGAGGCAAACAATAAGGTGGCACGTGATAAATACGGGCAGGGGTATATGCAGAAATCGGATCTCCTTGCCGTCGAGGTGAGGGTAACGGACGTGCGAAACCAGCTGAGCACTGCACAGAGCCATATTCGTAATACCTCCGACTATTTGTCTTTTTTGATGGGCGAAGAGAGTAATGTTCTGCTAAGACCCTCTGACAGTTTATCAATATCCACATTGACTTCAGACACAATCTTCAGCGTGCCCGAAAGCCGGGCAGATATCAGAGCGATGCAACTGGCTTCTGAAGCACACGCAGCATCCTTCCGGGCTGATAAGATGGCTTTTCTGCCAAGGTTGAATGCTTTTGGCAGCTATCAGCTCTATGATGACCAACTGTTACAGACCGATGCCAGCGGTTACATAGTTGGCGCTCAGTTAAGTTGGAACATTCTGGAAGGAACAAAACGTATTGGACAAGTGCAAAAAAGCAAGGCTGCCGTTGAACGGTCCCGGCTCAGCTATGAGCAATATGTATCCCGGAGCAATCTGGAGATGAACAAAGCCAGACGCATGCTGTCCGATGCACAAAACAAACTGCAACTGTCGGGGCAGGCCCTCGATCAGTCCCGCGAGTCGCTGCGTATTCGGACCAATCGATTCAGGGAAGGACTGGAAAAAACGGCTGATCTGCTGGCTGCGGAAACCCGGTACGCTCAAAAGCAATTGGAGTACTATCAGACGGTTTTTGAGCTTAATTATGCTCAGGCGTACATCGAATTTTTGATCAAGGAATAGAACAAGTGATGAAAAAAAATACCTTAAAAATAGTACTGGTAATAACCGCAGCTTGGCTGTTGGGCTGTGGCAGTGACCGAAAAGGACCAATAACAGATGATCAGGTGGCAGTCGCCGTGGAAACCCGTATTGTCGGGGCCAGTGATGACCGGACCATGGTCACAGCCAGCGGAAAGGTGGATGCTGTTCACAGTGCGGAGCTCAGCACCCGCATGATGGGCTTTGTGGATAGGGTCAATGTGGCAGTAGGGGATAAAGTAGAAAAGGGCGAGGTGCTGATGGTGATCAATAACACCGATCTACAGGCCAGGCTTGCCCGCGCCAGTGCCGGTGTTACAGAAGCCAAAGCTGCCTTCAGGAACGCGGAAAGTGACTACAACAGATTTAAAAATCTGCTTGCCGAAAACAGCGCTTCCCGGAAGGAAATGGACGATATGACCACCAGTTTTGAAATGGCAAAAGCCCGGTTGGAAGTTGCCCGGCAGGTAAAAAATGAAGTAAATGCCCAGTTTTCCTATACCAACATTCGTGCGCCTTTCAGTGGTGTAGTGACACGTAGGTTTATCGAGCCCGGTGACATGGCAAATCCGGGAATAACGCTTGTGGAGGTGGAGGGGCAGGGCCGCTTTGAGGTAAGTGCACGCGTTGCGGAAAGAGACATTTCCCATATTCATTCCGGCTGTGTTGTGGATGTTGCAATCAAATCCATTAACAGAAATGTGCAAGGCAAAGTGACCGAGGTAAGTACCTCTGCATCGGGTACAGGAGGCCAGTACCTTATAAAAGTAGCACTGACGGAAACCGATGATAAAATTCGGTCAGGGATGTTTGCTACGGTTGATTTTCCTGTACAGGCAGATGCTACTTCAACGGTGCCCAGGATCCCGAAAGAAGCACTGATTTCAAGAGCCCAGCTTAAGGGTGTTTATACCGTGAGCCAGTCCGGTACGGCCATGCTTCGCTGGTTACGTCTGGGCCGGGTATATGGAGATAGTGTGGAGGTATTGTCCGGCCTTGCCTCCGGAGAGCAGTATATCCTTTCTGCAAAGGGAAAACTGTATAACGGAGCAAAAATTACCATTCAGTAATTACAGATCGTAAGCAATGAAAGAAGGACTAGCAGGAAAAATAGCCAGGGGATTCATCAGTTCAAAGCTGACGGTGTTACTGATGATCGTTTTCATGGTGATTGGTGTGTACAGCTCTTTTTTGATCCCACGTGAAGAAGAGCCGCAGATCGATGTACCCATGGCAGATATATTTGTGGGGTATCCCGGGGCCAGCCCCAAAGAGGTGGAATCACGGGTGATCAAACCACTGGAAAAACTGATCTCCAATATCCCTGGAGTGGAGTATGTGTATTCTACCTCTATGAAAGAGCAGGGGATGGTCATTGTACAGTTTTATGTGGGAGAAGACATAGAGCGCTCCTTTGTGAAGATGTACAATGAGATCAACAAGCACATGGACATTATGCCCCAGGGGGTTACCATGCCGCTGATCAAAACACGCGCTATTGATGATGTACCCGTGCTTGGGCTCACGCTGTGGAGTGAAACCTATGATGACTACCGCCTGAGACAAATTGCAGAGGAGCTCACCGGGGAGATAGAAAAAATAAACGATGTTTCCATTACCGATGAAATAGGCGGAAGAAAGCGCCAGGTACGTATCGTGGTGGACAAGGACAAGCTGGCCGCCAGCGGGCTGGATTTTTTGTCCGTATCGGAAATGATCAGGGCCAGTAATCACCAGCTGAGTGCAGGAAGCTTCAATAAAAACGACCATGAGTTCCTTGTTCATACCGGGAGATTCCTGGAAACCGTGACCGATGTTGAAAACCTGATCGTAGGTGTGCAACAAGACCAGCCCGTCTATCTCAGGCAGATCGCCACGATCATAGACGGACCTGAATTGCCAAAGAACTATGTAGCCCTCGGGTTTGGGCAGGCTAGTGAAAAGGCGGCCCTTTACCGTTCAGAATATCCGGCCGTCACCATCTCCGTGGCGAAAAGAAAGGGTGCTGATGCCATGCAGATCGCCGATGTGATCCTTGGTAAGATCGAAAGGCTGAAGACCAGTCTTATCCCTGATGATGTTCACATTGAAGTATCAAGAAATTATGGAGAAACGGCATCACAAAAGGTGTCTGAACTGCTGATGCATCTCATCGGAGCTATTGTGGCGGTTACATTTGTGGTTATGCTGGCCATGGGCTGGAGAGGAGGACTGGTGGTCTTCTTGTCGGTGCCCATCACTTTTGCTCTTACCCTGCTCAGCTATTACATGCTGGATTATACCCTGAACCGCATTACCCTGTTCGCTTTGGTTTTCGTGACGGGAATCGTGGTAGACGATTCAATTATTATCGCGGAAAATATGCACCGGCATTTTAAAATGAAGCGACTGCCTTTCCAGGATGCGGCACTATATGCCATTAATGAGGTGGGCAACCCTACCATACTGGCCACATTCACCGTCATTGCCTCTGTACTGCCTATGGCATTTGTATCCGGATTAATGGGACCGTACATGTCTCCCATGCCCATAGGCGCTTCCATTGCTATGCTTTTATCGCTGTTTGTGGCGCTTACCATCACACCTTTTCTGGGGTATTTGTTCCTGCGTGAAAAGGACAAGAGGAAAAAGGAGAAAGAAGGGAAAAAGCTGGAAGATACGCGTATATACCGCTGGTATGACAAACTTGAGCGACCCCTGATTGAAAATACGACCAAACGATGGGTGTTCCTCGGTGGAACGGTGGTGTTGCTGCTGGGCTCGCTGGTGATGTTCTTTACCAGGTCCGTAGCTGTGAAGATGCTCCCCTTTGATAACAAAAATGAGTTTCAGGTGGTGATCGATATGCCAGAAGGGACCACTCTCGAACGCACCGCCGTGGTGGCACAGGAGATCTCGCAATATTTGTCTACAAGACCGGAAGTAGTCCATTATCAGAGCTATGTAGGCACTTCTGCTCCAATCACCTTTAACGGACTGGTGCGCCACTATGACCTGCGGGGGGGTAGTAATATGGCGGATATCCAGGTAAATCTGGCTAACAAACACGACCGAAGTGAGCAAAGTCATGATATTGCCAAACTACTGCGGCCCGATATCCAGGAGATAGCTCGTAAGTATGGCGCCAATGTGAAACTTGTGGAGGTGCCGCCGGGACCCCCTGTATTGTCCACCATAGTGGCTGAGATCTACGGTCCGGACTATGAACAGCAAATACAGGTGGCAGACCAGGTAAAAACGCTCCTGAGCAATACACAGGATGTGGTAGACATCGACTGGATGGTAGAGGATGATCAGACGGAATACGAGTTCATTGTGGATAAGGAAAAGGCCATGTTGTACAGCGTGGCTCCACAGCAGATCGTGCATACCATGCACATGGCCCTTTCTGAAAATGCCATTACCACGCTTTATGATGAAGCTGCTGCTCATCAGGTAGGCTTGTTCCTCACCCTTGATGAAAAGGAAAAATCTGCCTTAAACGACATCGCTCAGCTAAGGGTAAGGTCAAAAACAGGATCCACGGTGCCCGTAGGCGACCTGGTAGATATCAGAGAGAGTACCCGAGCCAAAAATATTTACCGGAAAAATCAAAAGCGGGTGGTCTATGTCATGTCGGACATGGCCGGCGACCTTGAAAGCCCGGTGTACGCGATCCTGGGTATGACGGATAAGCTGAAAGGGATCGATCTGCCAAAAGGCTACAGGATTGATGAGTTGTATATCAAACAACCGGCGCTGGAGGAGGATTATACCGTGAAATGGGATGGCGAATGGCAGATCACCCTTGAGGTTTTCCGGGACCTGGGGATCGCCTTTCTTGGGGTAATAGTTATCATTTACATGCTCATAGTGGGCTGGTTTCAGAATTTCAAGGCGCCGGTGGTCATGATGGTGGCTATACCACTGTCCATGGTAGGGATTGTGCTGGGGCATTGGCTGCTGGGCGCCTTTTTTACCGCTACCTCTTTCATAGGCATGATCGCTCTGGCGGGGATCATGGTGAGAAATTCCGTATTGCTTATCGACTTTGTCAACCTGAGAGTATCAGAAGGTGCGGCCCTGAAACAAGCCGTGATCGAAGCCGGAGCGGTACGCACCACCCCCATCCTGCTCACGGCGGGGACGGTGGTGATCGGGGCATTTGTCATCCTGTTCGATCCCATTTTTCAGGGGCTTGCTATTTCGCTGATGGGCGGGACCATCGCTTCGACGGTATTGACTCTGCTGGTAGTACCCCTGGTGTATTATTTAATAGAACGTAAAAATCACAGGTAGTATGAAGCTACTCATAGTAACCGCTGCAGCACAATTTCAGCATGAGTTGTCGGGCCTGCTCAGGAAAGCCAACATTGAAAACTTCAGTGGCTCAGGGATAGATGGTTATAAAAACTCATCCTCGCTACTCAGAACATCCAGTTGGTTTCCCGGAGAGAGGGGAGGGGTGGAATCACACCTTTTTTTCGCGTTTACCACTGAAGAAAAGATCGATACGCTCGTGCAGCTTGTGAAGACTTTCAATGAAAACATGGAAACCAACAATCCCATTAAAATGGTGGTGGTACCCATCGAGAAATATGTTTAACCTAAACCTAAGTAACATTATGAAAAACAGAATAGTACGCGCCGTGGCAGGCACTTTTGTACTCGTCAGCCTTGTATTAGCCATTACCGTTAACATCAACTGGCTATGGTTCACTGCCTTTGTAGGTGCTAATCTGTTGCAGTCTTCCATTACCAAATGGTGTCTGATGGATACAATTCTGGACAGGTTGAGTGTGAAGGACTGAAATAGAGAACAGGACTGTTGGAGGATCTGACCTCCGTCATCAATAATTATTAAAGGAATCCGGGACAATGGACCGGATAGTACGCTTTGCTCCGCAGCTCTTATGGTTTTGGTGTGAAGGAGCAAAGCTACTTTTTTTGTATACTTCTGTGCAACCAAAAAGCCTGAGCGTATTATAAGGATAAAAACACTTGAGTGAAGAACAGTTAATCCTTAGGATCAAGGAAGATCCCAAACACTTTGGAATAGTATATGATCAATATTATGCCGCGATCTTCAATTATGTCTACAAGAGAACGGGTAATTTTGATGTTTCCAGAGATATCACTTCCGAGACTTTTCTCAAGGCTTTTCTGAATATCGGTAAATTCAGCTGGAGAGGGATCTCCCTGCTCCACTGGTTGTACAGGATATCCACCAACGAGATCAATCTTCACTATCGCTCAGGGAAATACCGCCCGGTGTTACTGAGTGAAATGGATCAGGAAGACCTTTACAGTTCATTCGATCAATCCCCTGATCTGCTCGATGAAAAAACACGGGCCGAAAGGGAGTTTGAAAAGTATGAACAGTTTGTCAAAGTTCAACAGGCATTGGCCCGGATCCCGCTGAAATATCAGACAGTGATCAGTCTTAAATATTTTGAAAAGCTCAAGATCAGGGAGATTGGCGAAGTGCTGAAAAAGCCGGAGGGCACCATAAAATCCCTCCTTTCAAGAGGGATCAGCTTGCTGAAACGCGAACTTTAGTGCAACCTTTTCATCATGAGGTATTATATGGGTATGAAGGACAATATGGAAGAAATTATGGAAGAACTGGAACAGCCCTCTTTTGATGTAGGCCGGCATCAGCAGGAGTTCAGGCTGACTTTACTAAACACCAGAAGATCGGCCACTATTGGTGCAATTCTGCTCATTCTGCCCTTGTTGTTTTTCAGCGGCGTGACCTTTAAGCATTATCTCGGTATGGACTTTGGTATCCTCACCTCGGTTTATAGCTGGGTCGGAGAGTTGGATCAAAAGTATGGAGACAGTTCCGTGATCAACTGGATCATAAGATCCCTACTGCTACTCGGACCACCAGTGGCTATTGGGATCAATCTGCTGGCTATACTGCATGTACACTATGAAAAGCCGCGGCGTGAAATTGTTATGTCATTGAAAGTGAAATGGTTGAACCTCGGGATCATAATCATTTGTACATTCATTTTCCTTACATTCTTTTTCTATTTGATCCTGGAAAATGCAGGTGGAAAAATTCACTGATCATGTTTTTCATTTTCATAAGTAGGGGGTAGGCCATGTATTTATCGTCATCCTACTACCGATCGGTTAGGCGGCAGACGCTTTTAGGAGTAGCTGTTGCAAACCTGCTAGCCGGAATTCAACGAAAAAATCCCTTGGGAGAACCATTATGAGACCAGTACTTCTTACTTTTCTGTTTTTGATGTCCTCTGCGCTATGGGTATATGCACAGCATGACCCACGCCTGAACCCTGATGTCAACAAAAAACGACCAATTCCTGCCTCCGATGAGGTATTCATGGAAAATATGACGTGGATGGAGGTCAGGGATGCCCTGCGAAATGGAAAAACCACAGCGATCATAGCTACCGGGGGGCTGGAAATGAATGGCCCTTATCTGGTGACCGGAAAGCATAACATCATATGTGAGGTCCTGAGCGAACGGATAGCCCGGTCAATGGGAGATGCCCTGGTGGCAACTGTAGTACCTTTTGTGCCTGAAGGTGATCTTGTAAAAGTAGATGGGCACCTGAGATATCCCGGTACCATTGGTGTATCCTCCGGAACTTTTCAGGCTTTGCTTACAGATATTGCCACAAGTCTGAAGTTAACGGGGTTTAAAAATATTATCCTGATCGGAGATAGCGGAGGTAATGCCAACGACATGGAGGCCGTAGCGAACAAACTCTCTGAAAAGTGGGGTAAAGAGACAGGTATCTATCACGTACCGGAGTTTTATGAAAATAAGGGGCTCAAAGAGTGGCTTAAAATGAAAGGTATTGAAGAAGTATCAGAAGGTATTCATGATTCCTTCCGCTACACAGCCATGATGATGCTCGCCGACCCGGAATATGTAAGAGCTAAAGCCCGGATGGGAGAAGGACTCTTTTCCATTAATGGCGTGGAACTTACTCCACTTGAAAAAACCATCGAACTGGCTGGTGAGCTGGCCGATTTTCAGGTGGCTAATACGGTGAAAGCCATCAGGGTAAGGATGGGGAAGTAGAGTACTGGGTAAGGGGGCATTAAAACCTTTTGCCTTTTCCAAAATTTTACCCATCATCCACCAGCCAAAACAAGTCGTCTACTTTTACATTAAAATACCGGGCCAGTTTCAGGGCCAGCACTACGGACGGGACGAATTTATTGTTCTCAATAGAATAAATGGTCTGCCTCGTCACCTGCATCTCTCTGGCCAGATCAGACTGTGAAATTCTGAGCCTGGCCCGTTCTACACGAATGTTGTTATCTATTAGCTTCATCTGTCAGGCCCATAGCCACCTGTAGAAAAACACTAGGGAGATACAGAGCAGGATCATGAACATTTGATATTTTCCCTTATTGGTCAGGATCCAGTCACTACCGTAGTAGTAAAGATAGAGATACTGAATAACATAGGCGCTTAAGACCGTGCTCAGGTACGGAAGGTAGCTGATGTAGTTTTGATCCACTTCATGGATCAGAATAAAGCCTACCAGTAAGCCGGAAAGCATACTGTGCGAATAGTACCTGATCTGAAGTACCCTCTCATCTTCTATATCGGACCGGCTGCCAATAACTACGATCATGGCAATGACAAACAAAACGTTGACCATGTGGATTTTATCCGTGATCATAATCAAAGGAAAAAACTTCATCAAAAGAGAGTAGAACAGCAAAACGAGGGCTGCAATGTAACCGATGTATTTAAACTGTTTAGGCAATAATGATTCAAATCTCAACAACTCCATGCTAATTTATTTTGTCTTTATGTAAAGTATTTTTTACAATTAGACGATTATTTTTTACAAAGGTTTCTTTTTTGCAGAATCTTTTTTCCCGGGCGGAGAGGACTGAACCTTGACTTTACTTGTTTGAACGAATGGCACGCCTTGCCTATCAGTAGTTGCTTTCCTTTCCATAGCCTGTGTCCCAACAGAAAAAAACTCTTTTTCCTTCTCCTCCCATAGTCTGTGTCCTCACAGACCATAAAACCGACATTCCATTTAAGCCTGCCAATCTTCCATAAGCGGCCCGGCTTTCCATTGATAATTTCTTTTATTTGGGGATGCAAAATTCTGCTGAAGGCCAAAAGGACGTTGCCGAACAATGGTATCGGAGGGTTCCTCATGCCATAACCATGTTGTTTGGTATAATAGTACTGGTCACAATACTTACCTGGCTCCTGCCGGCGGGATCATACGAAAGGGTAGTGGTTGAAGGACGGAGCAGAGTAGTACCCGGGTCCTATACCACGCTACCCTCGACACCCGTGGGGTTATTGGATATGTTCAGGGCGATCCCACTAGGGTTCAAGTCCGCTGTGGAGATCATTTTTATCGTACTGGCAGGAGGTATTATGTTTGGGATCATGGAGAAGTCCAGAGCTGTGGAAAACACCGTAGGTACGCTGGTGAAAAAACTCGGCCTGGAGAAGAAATACCTGATCGTAGTGATTATCACCTTTATCTATGGCCTTTTGGGCATAACAATAGGGTATGAGAACAATATTGCCATGGTACCCATTGCTGCCGTGCTTAGCCTGGCGCTGGGTGGGGACCTCATTCTGGCAGCAGGCATCTCTGTGGGAGCCATGACCGTGGGGTTCGGACTTTCACCCATAAACCCCTACACCGTAGGCACCGGTCATAAAATTGCCGAGCTGCCTCTTTTTTCAGGTGCCTTGCTCAGAAGTGCACTGTGTTTTGCCGGGCTCAGCATTATGGCATGGTATAATGTTAAATACTTTAAAAGGATCACCCGTTATCCCGAAAAAGGACTAGGCATAGGGCTCAATGAAAAAGGTATTTCATTGTCAAAACCCATCCATACCTACGACATGACGGTGAACAACTGGCTCGTGATCTCCATTTTCATATTGGGCCTGAGTATATCATTGTATGGGATTTTCGTACATCACTGGTATATTAATGAGCTTTCTGCCGTATTTCTGATGGTGGCCCTGGGCAGCGCTGTCATCTCGCGGATGAATGCCACTACCATCAGTGAAAGTATTCTTGATGCCATTGGCAAGGCGGCTCCCGGAGCCTTTATGGTAGGCTATGCTACTTCCATCAAAGTACTGATGGAGATGGGTAACATTGGAGATACCATTTCATATCACCTGTCTGAAATGCTACAGGGGCTGCCTCTGTATGCCTCTGCAGTAGGTATGTCCGTGGCCCAATGTGCGATCAACCTTTTCATCCCCTCAGGAAGTGGTCAGGCACTGGCTACATTGCCGGTAATGATCCCCCTTGGTGAAGTGCTGGGGTTGACAAGACAAACTACTATACTGGCTTTTCAGATCGGTGATGGAGTGACCAACCTCATAAATCCTGCACTGGGAGGATTGATAGCTATGCTCAGTATGTGCAGGGTACCGCTGGACCGTTGGTTGAAATTTATATTTCCTATAGTGGTAGTCACACTGGTCATATCCTGGTTTGTGTTGATTCTGGCAGTGGCCACAGGGTATCAGTAAATGAAGTTCATAGTGAAACAATTAAAAATGGAAAGAGAGTTGACAGCAGAGCAAATATTGGCAAAGCTTGTTTCCTACCCCGTGTTGGGTGGACAGAGCAATCTGAGTATTATTGGGTGGATAAAAGAGTATGTGGAAAGTTTTGGAGTGAAAACCGTGGAGGTTCCCAATGGAGAAGGGACCAAGGCTTCTCTACATGCCAGGATAGGTCCTGCGGTAGATGGTGGAGTGATCCTTTCAGGCCATACCGACGTAGTACCTGTAGAAGGGCAGGCGTGGGATACCGATCCTTTTGTTCTGACAGATAAGGGTGATGGTAAGCTCTACGGCCGTGGGTCATGTGATATGAAAGGATTTCTGGCTTGCTGTCTGGCGGCTCTGTCGGAAATGGTAAAGGCAGATCTTAAGAGACCCATCTACTTTGCTTTTTCCTATGATGAAGAGATCGGCTGTTTGGCTGCACCGGAGCTTGTACAGCACATTCAGACTACATATTCTGAAAGACCAAAATATGCCATTATTGGCGAACCTTCTCTTATGCAGCCCGTTGTGGGTCAAAAGGGAATATGCGTACTGGAAACCCACATCAACGGATCGGCAGGACACAGCAGCCGGATCAGGCAGGAGGTCAGCGCTATTCATGAGGCAGCACGCCTTGTCCTTTGGCTGGAGCATAAAATGAACACGTTGGTAGAAGAAGGACGTACGGATAACCGGTTTGACCCGCCCCATTCTTCCCTGCATGTGGGGAAAGTACATGGAGGTATTGCTCCCAACGTCATTGCCGATAAGGCTACACTGTCGTGGGATGTAAGGGTAATACCCAAAGATGACCTGCCGTCCATTATTCAGGAGTTTAAGGACCATTGTACGCAGCGGGAAAAGGAAGTAAGAGAAACATTCCCTGATTTTAAAATTGAAGTCCGTCAACACCACCCTCCTGTGCCGCCGCTGGATACTTCGGTGGATCAGGATATTGTAGCCCTGGTCAAAAAGATCACGGGCAACTCCGAGGTAGGCACGGTCTCCTATGCCGCGGAAGCCGGCCAGTTTGCGGAAGGTGGTTTTGAAAGTATTATTTGCGGACCGGGTTCAATAGCTCAGGCACACCGTGCCAATGAGTTTATTGCCAGAGAACAGCTGGAGAAAGGGGTGGAGATGATAAAAAACCTTACAGCAGAAATGACACATATTTAACATTACGGAAGGGGATAGTGTGGTATGATAGTTGTGATGATCAGTTTAAAGCTGTTCTTGTATGAAAACTCTCCTTCTGTCTTTAACGTTTTGTGTAGTTTTTTGTGCTGGAAGCTTTGCACAAACAATCAATGGTATTCCTCTCGACAGCCTGAATGCAAAGTATATCCGGGCCAGTTTTTCAGGCACGGGCCTAAATAAGGTTCATATTTTTATTGATTATGGTCAGCGCCGCGATCTTTCATTTTCAGCCCGTGAATACCAGCTTAGAGGTGATGACGGCAAAAGGTTAATCTTGAATTCGGTGATCGATGCCCTTAATTTTCTCAACGGCTACGGATATGAGCTGGTAGAAATCTATGGACTTGAAAACGATCAGTTTATTCTGAGAAAAAAGGTTGAGTTACAGCAATTTTCTGACGGCATGTAACCCCTTGGGCAGGCGGGTGTTCAGGGTTCCTTCCCCGTACATGTCAACAACAGTTCGAAATAAGATGCCTTTCTAATATGCGTATAAGCGTTCAGAAGTCCGCATAACCTATTGAACTGGTTTTTTAGCAGAAAATCCACAGATTATACCTTTTTGAGGGTTAGCTTTGGGCCTGACAAAAGCCTGCATATGAACATACCCATTGTCCGGTTTAATGTAAAGGATAGACCGGAATTCTTCAAGGAGTTACGAAAAAGGGTAGATCAGTATTTCAGGGACAACGATCTGTCCCGCCATGCCAATCTGAACATGAAGCTAAAAACAGTATTTATGCTTGGCTTGTACTTTGTGCCACTAATACTTATGATCACGGGCGTAGTTTCATCATTTTGGACGATGATGGTTCTGTGGGTGTTAATGGGCTTTGGTATGTCGGGAATAGGACTGGCTATTATGCATGACGCCAATCATGGGTCATATTCCAAAAACCGCAAGGTCAATAATGTCCTCGGGTACCTGGTTAATTTTCTTGGTGCCTATCATGTAAACTGGAAGATCCAGCACAACGTGTTGCACCATTCCTTTACGAATGTGACCGGCTTTGACGAAGATATCGATAACCCTGTGATGCGCTTTACGCCTAATCAGAAAAGAAAGAAGATCTTCAGGTTCCAGGCCTTTTACGCGCCCTTTTTCTACGGGATAATGACCCTCTACTGGCTTATCAGCAAGGACTTTCAATCATTGGTGAAGTATAGAAAGGAGGGGCTGCTTGCGGGGCAGGGCCTGACTTTTAAAAAGGCAATGGCACAGGTGATCTTCAATAAGATATGGTACCTGTCATTGACGCTCATACTGCCTGTGATCATGATAGACCTGCCCTGGTGGCATATCCTGTTGGGATTCCTGCTCATGCAGTTTATTTGTGGATTGCTACTGGCATTAATTTTTCAGCCGGCTCATGTTATTGAAGAAACAGATTTTTATGTTCCCGACAGTAATAATAGTCTCGAAAACAACTGGGCGATCCATCAGATGAGGACTACTTCCAATTTTGCCAATAAAAGTATTATCTTCTCCTGGTTGATAGGAGGTTTAAATTATCAAATTGAGCATCATTTGTTTCCCAATATTTGCCATGTTCATTATAGAAAGATCTCGACTATTGTAAAGGAAACGGCCAAAGAATTCAATGTGCCGTACTATCAGCACCGAACCTTTTTGGGAGCAATAAAAAGTCATTTCTTATTGCTGAATGAATTGGGAACAGGAAGGTATGACAGAAAGCCGGCCGATCGCTCCTGGCAATTTTAAAGGATGTCCAGGCACACATGACCGGACTGAAGATATCACTGAACCTGTAGGTGAGTATTGTCAGTCTGGCCCCCTGATGCAGTGAGGTGGGTCAGTAGCATAATCCTCTTTCTGTTCAAAGTCCGTATACCCTGATCAACGATCCAAATGACTGTTACAAGGAATTTAAGTTGCAGTGAACATCAAAAACATAAAATCTTTAGCATTTTGCCCACGGGGATAATCTGTAAACTGCCTCCGTGACAACAACTTGATTATGAGCAAAATTCAAAAACACGCGGCATTTATTATTTCGGTACTTATCGCTTACCTGATCAAAGATCTGGTATTGTATCTCATGGGAGATTTCAAGAAAATGCATGACGATCGTTACTTCGCGGTTGGTATTGGGATGTTGCTGGTAATAGTCATTTTCTATCCCTTGTACGAGCTGCTCAAGGAGTTATCTAAAAAGATTGTTGAGTCCTTCCTCCGGCGTAGCAAAAGATCTGTCAATAGCCGGTTCCTTGGGTTGACGCTGGGCTTTGTTTTGGCTCTGGGCATTTTATATGGAGTTTATGCTTACCTGTGGTACAATATCAATATCATAACAGATATCCAGAGCGCTCTTAAACTGTAAAGACCTCGGGTATCACTCTTCTTGCAGGTTATTTAAAGTGGCACCTGGATATTGTTTCATTCCAGCCATATCATAATTGCCCTTCCTATAAGGTAGATCAAAGGGAAAAGGGTAAGACATGCTATCGCTATCAAAATGTTCTCTATCAATGCTGATTTCCTGGAGGCAGGCCTTTCTATATCTACCTCTACTACCTTTTTCGGTGACTGTGAAGAATGAGCGCCATTAAGGTCGCTTTTTCTCCGTTTCGTGCTGGCTTCCATAAAGCTTAGTGTGGTAGTTTGTTTTTTAGCAATCCGTAAGTCCAGACACCAGCCAGTGATCCTGGGAAGATGAAGAATGCCGCAGCCTGCCCGGCGCCCATTAGTGCGAATATGGGAGCAATACAACAGCCGCTTAGTACCCATCCGAATCCGAATAAGAGGCCTCCCAATACATTGGCTCGGGTTTTTGAAGGCGCTTTTTTCAATGATATCGTATCTCCGTTGATTGTTTTAAGCTGATAACGCCTGATCAGAAATACAGTGAGCGCCCCTACGGCGATGGTGCTGCCAAAAATTCCGAACATGTGGATGGACTGCAGGCGGAACATTTCCTGGATCCTGTACCACGACAGTGCCTCCGACTTCACAATGAGCAGACCGAAGAATACCCCAATAAGTATAAATTTTATATGTTTCATGGCTTTCCGGGTCAAATGATAAAAGGCAAAATGAAATGCGTCATGATCATGCCTCCGGCAAAAAATGACAAGATGGCGATGGCTGAGGCACTGCTTTTCACAGATAATCCCATAAATCCATGACCCGATGTACAGCCTCCGGCATATCTTGTACCAAACCCTATCAGGAATCCTCCTATTACCGTAAACAACACGCCGCGTAAGCTCAGTAAATTGTGTGATGCAAAGAGTTCGGAAGGCATAAGCCCTGAAAGATCAGTCAGCCCCAGCTTTATCAGATCCTCTCTTGTACTGGCAGCGATATCTACATTTAAAGGGTCGTGAATAAGGTGGTAGGTAACGAAAGCCCCTAATAACACACCTGTGGCAAACCAGATATTCCAGTATTCCTTCTTAACGTCATATTGAAAATACGGTAAACGGTTGGGTACTATGGCCATTATATGACGCAGGGAAGATGACGCTCCCAACATCTTGTTCCCAAAAAAGAGAAGTAATGGTATCGTCAGGCCCATAAGCGGGCCTGCCACATACCATGGCCATGGTGATACAATAAGTTCTTTTAATGTTTGCATAGCGGTCTGGATTAATGATCTGTACAAAGGAAAGACCGTTTCACAGCAACCTGTTTCAATTTTGACCCCAAAGCTTTAGGAATAATGCTCAGGATCAGGACGATCCGGCCGGCTTCTTAAAATGTGTCAAAAACTTTCAATTTTGGATCGATTGAGGATTGTGTTGTGTGTATTCGGATGTTGGACAGGGTATTGAGTATGGCCATGCCCTGTACATTTTGAAAAGTGAAGGGGGTAAAAAGTATATCGTCACAGGCTGGTGGGGTCCCCGTGGACAGGGCTACGAAGCTGTCCCCCTCCCAGCTACGCCATATGTGCTCCATTCACTTACTATGAATGGAAATCTTCTGCTTGGGGAACGCGAATAAAGTATTTTCGAATGCATAGGAAGGATGCTGCATTTTCGCTTGCACACTCATTCATCAGTGACGATCCGTTTTTCACTTTAATTATCCCCACTTCAGGAATTTTTCACAAAAAACCTAATACAATGAACAGGGGCAATTAAAGCGTTAACTCTTCAGGGATTTCGGTGTATAGCCGAACTCGTCATGAAAACACTTGGAAAAATAAGCAGGACTGGAAAACCCGACATCATAGGATATTTCTGCCAGCGTACCGGTGTTGTTCTCTATGAGCTGCTTACCCCTTTCCAGACGATAGCTTCGTATGAAGGCATTAGGCCCCTTGTTCAGAATGGCCTGCATCTTGCGGTTAAGCTGTGATTTGCTGATCGCCATCTCCTGACAAAGTACATTCACATTAAACTGCTGATTGGAGAGGTTTTCCTCAACAATATCGATCAGTTTTTTCAGGAATGCCTCTTCCTGTGAAGTGACGGCTATTTCCTCCGGCTTGAATACAATTTTTTCAGCAAACCGCTTTTGCAGGTGTTTTCTTCCTGAGATCAGGTTTTTTACTCGTATGGCAAGCTCTCTGGCCTCAAAGGGCTTGCCTAGGTAATCATCTGCCTGCATTTCCAGCCCTTTGATCTTCTCCTCCTGGCCAGCCTTTGCCGTCAGTAGTATAACCGGGATATGATCCGTACGCAGATCTTTCTTAAGCTTCTGACAAAGGTCAAAGCCATTCATTCCAGGCATCATTACATCGGATATGATAAGGTCAGGTAAATGCTCCAGTGCCGTTTCCCAGCCTGAAAAACCATCACTGGCCTGTATAACATTGTAATCCTGCTTTAGCTGGAACTGTATGAACTGACGCATATCTTCGTTATCGTCTACGATCAGTAATAGTGGCAAGCTGCTCTGATGCTGCTCTTGAGGCTCTTCTGATTTAATTTTATATGGGACTGGTTCTATCATCTCCGGTCTGTGTGCTTCCTGCGTGGTCACGATCTGGTCTTCCTTCAGATGCTCCCTGCCCACAGGGAGAAGGATCCCGAAAGTGGTTCCTCTGCCCAACTCACTTTCCGCATGTAGCGTACCGGAGTGCAATTCAACCAGATCACGGGACAGTGACAGGCCAATACCCGTACCCTGATGGCTTTTGGTATCGGGATTTTCTACCTGGAAGAAGCGCTCGAATATATGGGGAAGATGCTGGCTGTCAATGCCGATCCCTGTATCACTTACCTTGATAGAAGCATTTTCGTCTTCAACATCGATGATCATGCTAACATGCCCACCTTCTGGAGTAAATTTCACGGCATTCGACAGCAGGTTGATCAACACCTGCTCAAGCTTTTCAACATCAATATATAGAAAAAGCTCCTTCTGCACGCTTTGAAAGCTGAGTTCAATATTCTTTTGGCTGGCCAGAGACTCAAACGACATCAGTATACCTCGTGAAAACGGAATAAGATTTTCATAGGATACTCTCAATCCCAGTTCTCCGGCTTCTATCTTTGACTGATCGAGTAGTTGATTGATCAGCTTAAGAAGCCGCTGGCCATTTCGTTTGATCCACAAAAGCTGCTGTTTCTCTTCCCCCTGGTGAGCCTGCAGCAGATTTTCTACCGGGCCAAGTATCAGGGTAAGTGGTGTACGGAGCTCATGGGAGATATTGGCAAGAAACTGACTTTTGACCTCATACAGCTCGGTGATCTTATCAGCCTGTTCCTTAATTTCAAGTGTGCGCTCCCGGATGATATTTTCAAGCCTGAGATTCTCTTCTTCGTATTTTTTTGAGCGGAGGTATATGATCAGCCAGATCAGTGCTCCTGTCATAGCTACGTAGACTACAAATGCTGCCACAGACCGGTACCACGGTGGTTTGATGCTGAACCCGAACGAGCGGATATTGCTTATTACACCATAATCATTTTTGGCTTTCACCATAAAGGTATAGTCACCTACCGGGAGACTGGTATATTCTTTTCGTGATTCAGGAGTCCATTGAGACCACATCTGATCGAATCCGTTGAGGTAATACTGATAGGTCAGTTGCTCACCATTCCTGTAAATGGGACAGGCAAAATGAAATACCAGATCATTTTGAGCATAGGGGATCTCCTCTGCAGCACGATCCCAGTAGTTGCTGTAGATCATTGAATCACGGGCCATTGCCTTGCCCAAAATTACCTCAAAGGATTTGTCAAAAGCCGTTGGCTCATTGAGGTCATATTGGAGAATGCCCTTCATGCCACCAAACCAGGCATGGTCACTTTTTGCATAAAAAACTTCATTGCTGAACGGGTCACTGTAATCTGCTTCCAGGCTGCTGACCGGATATGCCTTGGTGGAATATTGACCAGACAGATTTTTTTCTACCCTGATGATATACTTACGATTATCAACATAATGATCCAGCCAAAGTGTACCCTCTTTTTCTACCTTTTTCGGAAGTACGTAACCATCTTCGATATTGAAAGACCTGCCCATTCCCACATCAGGATAAAAACGATCTTCTTTTGCAGAGTATTTGTACAGTGAATCATTCTCTGACCGAACATACAATGTCCCATTCACCATGAAAAGGTTGTTCTCACCGACAGGTACCCCTTTGGAAGCAAGATAGTGCTCGATTTTTGGCGTATCGTAGTGTAATGATCCTTCTGAAAGGGGAAGAGTTATCCGAAATATGCCATTTGATCTGGTTTTGAGCCAGAACGAACTACGGTCGGTTTCAATGATGTCTCTTACCGAACCGGTTATTCCTGTAATGCCGCCTTTCTTCTCCCAACGCGCACCCATCCATTGATATTCTGAGAAACCATGATCATCTGCAACAAAAACGGTGTTTTCGTTATATTCAGAAGTGAGAATAGCCGCTGTAAGAAACCCTTCATTCAGGACATGTTCCAATTGATCGTTAACAATGGCATATGCGCCATTGCTTGTGCCGATCAGTAGTTGGTCGTTCCATGATTCCAGATCCCAACCGTAGTTAATAAGACCCTTAACCTGTTCAAACCCCCGGTCAAAGCCCCCCTGTTTCAGGACCGATAACCCTTCACTGGTTGCAGCGTAAAGCTTTCCCTGATGTTGGAGAATGGACTGTACAGAACCATTGAGACCAAGCCGCTCATCATAAACAGAGAATGGACTGGTCAGTTCTATTCTTGCCAGCCCCTCCTGCAGGCCGGCCCACAAACTGTTGTGGTTGTCTTCAAAAATGCTCAGTACATTGCTGCTGGTCAGCCCGCTTTCCTGCCGGATAATTTGCTCCAGTTTGCCTTCCCTGGACAACACCACGATACCACCGGCGGCACCGAGCCGGAATATGAGCTTATTTTTTTGGGTTATCAGCCCCCCCTGAAGATCATACTTTATCAGATAATCGTCTACCCCGGTTACAAAGGGGACGAAATTTTGACTGTTATATCGGAATAACCCTCGCTGGCCGGTGCCAATCAAAATGTCTTCACCATAGGGTACCATGATGTTTATCTTCATGCCAGTAAAGAACTCTCCTCCGGGTACTACCTCAAACTTGTCATTGGAAGATAATTTTGAAAGCCCCGTGTACAGGTTGGACAGAAAAACGTTATCATTAATTACAAACAACCGGCGGTATGCCTCGTCCGATTGCCATATCTTCACCGTGTCTTCCCTTACCCTGAATATTTTTGACTCAGCCTGAAAATATACATCTTCTTCATGAATGACTGTCTTTCTTATTCTGCCAAAACTTCGGTGTTCTGCAGGTATCCTGCTTAGATATGACTTGAATTGAAGTTCACCGTCTTTATTGGGGACCAGCTGCCCAAAATCATTCTGGGCTCCAACATATACTGTGCCGTCATTATCCACAGCCAGAGACCGGACATGCCCGCGATTGGGGATCATGGCAAGCCTCCATTCTTCTCCATTAAAGGACAGCAACCCCTTGCCGTTGGCAAAATACATGATGCCATCGGGGCTTTGGGCAATGGCCCAGTTCTGCCGGTGGCTACCGTATTCCTGAGGGCTGTAGTTCCGGATCCGGGGCAATCCTTCGGGAGATTGAGAGCGGCCCACAAAGGAGAACACACTACAGCATAACAGCGTGATGATCAGACCATGTAATCTCATAGAAGAAGATATCTGTCTACAAATTACTATTTGTTTAGACGCTAAAACAAAAATATGGTTGAGTAGATAGGGGTAATTTATCATATCTTAAACTGATAATGGCTTAATATCAGGTAATCAGAGAGATAACACTCCTGCACATATGGTTTTCCTTTTATTCAGGGCCCCTGTCTCATGCAAAGGGCAGGATAAGGTATTATAGTCATAACACCGCGGCTGATGTAGGCAGATGTATAGCCTGGAATTAACTTACGTACTCCTGCCGCTTGACGAGCATGAACCAGTTATTGTCGAGTGGTAGGTAGCCGTAGTCATAACAGAAGAAATAGGTGGCTCCGGCCCTGGTCACATAGGTATTGGTGAAGTAATTGAAGTCAAATCCCTTTTCGGCCAGTTTATCACGGTGTGCCTTGGTCTTACCATCCGGGTTCATCTGTTCCAGTACCCGTCTGTTCTTTCTGAGAATATTGTTAACATTTCTGATGTAGTTATTGGAGTCGCTGTTTAGCCGGTTATTATAGGAGTTTCGGCATTGGTCGGAACAAAATTTTTTATCTATCCGGCCATATATCTTTGTCCCGCATTCCAAACATGATTTTTCTTCTTCCATATTAACTTTTTGATTATCAATTCTATATACGTT
The DNA here is from genome assembly GCA_001657315.1 of Flammeovirgaceae bacterium BBD 1991-12. Classification (GTDB taxonomy): domain Bacteria; phylum Bacteroidota; class Bacteroidia; order Cytophagales; family Cyclobacteriaceae; genus Fulvivirga. The sequence goes on from LYSV01000012.1 coordinate 47,897, forward strand.
TTCAAACGTTTACAAATGCAATTTAAATGTTTATCGTACGAATAACGGATCCTTCACCTGCTTACTTTGTCATCGTCAATTCACATGGATATTCCACAATGAATTGAATAGTCAAACACATGTTAAACTACAAATAATTACGATCATGAAAAATTTAGGAAACAGCGTACAGTTAATTGGCAGGCTTGGACAAGATCCTGAATCCAGAACACTTTCAAACGGCAGAATGCTTACGACATTTTCTCTGGCAACTTCCGAAAGTTACACGAATTCCGCAGGTGAAAAGGTAAAAGAAACACAGTGGCACAATATCGTGGCATGGGGACGCAAGGCAGAAATAGCAGCAGAATACCTTAAAAAGGGAAAAGAAGTAGCATTGGAAGGCAGACTGGTTCACCGAAAGTTTGAAGCCGGAAATGGTGAAAAGCGATCCATCACGCAGATCAACATGAATGAATTGCTGATGGTTGGAAGAAACAGCGGAAGAAAGGCAGTATAGTCAGTTGCCAGAGGTTATTTGCCGATCAACGGTTCCGCTAAGTGGCCATCAAAGTGCCTTTGGGGTTTTCATTTCATGGATTCCCCAAAGGCTTTTACTATAGAATCCGGGGTGTCTACAAAAAGTTTTCCACTGCGTTGTAGGGCAGCCCAAAAGCTTCAGAAACAGCTTCGTAAACAATTTCACCCTTGATGATATTCAGTCCCAGCTTTAGCTCATTGTTTTCAATGCAGGCTTTTTTCCAGCCCTTATTGGCTAGTTCCAGGGCATAGGGGAGGGTAGCGTTGGTCAGAGCAAGGGTAGAGGTATAGGGTACAGCACCAGGCATGTTGGCTACGCAGTAGTGTACGATATCATCAATAATATAGGTGGGGTTTTCGTGGGTAGTGGGCTTGCATGTTTCGATACAACCGCCCTGGTCCACTGCCACATCCACCAGTACCGTTCCGGGTCTCATATCTTTAAGCATATCCCTTGTGATCAGGTGAGGCGCCTTCGCCCCGTGGATCAACACAGCGCCTACGATCAGGTCGTGGGATGAAATAAGCTCCCGTATATTGTATTCATTGGACATGAATGTATTTACATTCGCAGACATTACATCATCGAGATATCTCAACCTGTTGAGATTCAGGTCCATTATGGTAACATCTGCTCCAAGGCCAGCAGCCATTTTTGCTGCGTTGGTACCTACAACCCCTCCACCCAGGATCAGCACCTTAGCGGGACGTACACCGGGCACGCCACCCAACAGGATGCCTCTGCCTTTCAGCGGTTTTTCCAGATATTTTGCACCTTCCTGAATTGCCATTCTTCCGGCTACTTCAGACATGGGAACAAGAAGAGGCAGGCTTCTGTCTGCTTTTTCCACTGTCTCATAAGCTAGGCACACACTTTTGCTGGCAATCATCGCTTTGGTCAGGGGTTCGTAAGAAGCAAAATGAAAATAGGTGAAAACAAGCTGGTCTTCCTTGATAAGATTATATTCGGGTTCAATAGGCTCCTTTACTTTCAGGATCATTTCAGCGATCTCATATGTAGCTTCAATGGTGGGCATTATCTGAGCTCCCGCAGATTCGTATTCCTCGTCCTGGAATCCACTGCCGTTGCCTGCCCCGGCCTGGATGTATACAGTATGACCTTTTTTGATCAATTCCTTTGCCCCGGCAGGGGTCAATGCTACTCGGTTTTCATTGTTTTTTATTTCCGTGGGAACACCAACTATCATGTCTATGGATTTTTGAAATTGGGCACAAATATAATAAGTCACTGCACATTATGCAGACGTTTGCATTATATTTTAAAGCCTGTTTTCGGGGGTGAGATTTTTTTGACCAAATATTATTTGGCGTAAGATGAGCCAGGCGCTCCTTTTGATAAGGATAAAATCCGGATGCCGGATCCAGATAACCAATTCCGGCTCCGACTACAAAATTTATCGTGGGCATCGGAATAACTCCTGGATTTGAATCCTGACACTTTTTACGTAATTTTGCAGTTCTCCAATAAAAGGCTGTTGGAAGGTTTGGATCTTAATTTTTTTGCTGGTGGCTACAACTAAAACGACAAAAAAGGATAGGAAAATAACGGAAATTCTTTCAGATTATCGTTTGGCTTGTGAAAGTAGAGAAGCCAGTATCCTTGGTCGTAAGGAAGTATTCATGGGCAAGGCCAAGTTCGGCATTTTTGGAGATGGCAAGGAGATTCCGCAGATAGCAATGGCCAAAGCCTTCAAAAAAGGTGATTTCCGCTCCGGATACTACAGGGATCAGACTTTTATGTTTGCCATCGGAGAGCTTACCCTGCAGCAGTATTTTGCACAGCTTTATGCACATACAGACGAGATAGCTGACCCTGCCTCCGCCGGAAGGTTGATGAACGGTCATTTTGCTACACGGATGCTGGATGACCACGGACAATTAAAGGACCTTACAAAAGAGTATAACAGCAGCGCCGATATTTCACCTACGGCAGGGCAGATGCCCCGTCTGGTGGGAATGGGCTATGCTTCAAAACTTTTCAGACAGAATCCAGAACTGAAGCGCTACAAAAACCTGTCCGTCAATGGCAATGAGGTAGCTTTCGGGACCATTGGCAATGCTTCAACATCCGAAGGGTTGTTTCTGGAGGCTGTGAATGCCATAGGCGTGTTGCAGATACCGGTATCGATCTCTGTTTGGGATGATGATTTTGGCATATCCGTACCACAGGAGTACCATACCACCAAAAGCAGTATATCGAAAGTGCTGGCTGGTTTCCAACGTGACGGTGAAGATGCCGGATTTGAGATCTATACCGTAAAGGCGTGGGACTATGAAAGCCTCATAAGGGTCTATGATGAAGCAACCAGACTGTCAAGAGAACAACATGTGCCCACTCTGATCCATGTGGAGGAAGTTACACAGCCCCAGGGACATTCCACATCGGGCTCCCACGAGCGGTATAAGTCCAGAGAGCGCCTGGAATGGGAAAAGGAGTATGATTGCATTGCCAAATTCAGGGAGTGGATACTCCTGTCAGGTTTTGCTGAGAGCGAGGAACTTGAAGAAATAGAAAAGGAGGCAAAGGATACCGCAAAAAAGGCAAAAAATGCTGCCTGGAATGCTTTCAATGAATCTATCCGGGAGGAAGAAGAACAGGCGCTGGCCTGTCTCCAGGAAGCTGCGGTACAAAGCCGTCAGAGAGATGTGATCCGGCAGATCAGGAGAGAGCTGGAAACCACCATAAACCCTATCCGGCTGGATAGCACCAAAGCCGTAAAAAAAGCACTTCGTGTACTTCGTACGGAAGATATTCCTGCCCGGCAAAAGCTTATCGACTGGGTAAATACCACATATACCAGAAATAACGACAGGTACAGCTCCTTTTTATACAGCGAATCCGATAGTTCGGCGCTGAAAGTTCCTTTCGTAGTTCCCCTCTACGGGGAGTCCAGCAAACTTGTAGACGGAAGAGAAGTGCTGCAGGCATGTTTTGATGCAGCGCTTGCCAGAGATCCGTTGGTGCTGGCCTTTGGAGAGGACGTAGGAAAAATAGGGGATGTGAATCAGGCGTTTGCAGGTTTGCAGGACAAACATGGCGAGTTGCGGGTTACAGACACAGGCATCAGGGAAGTAACAATTATAGGGCAGGGTATAGGTGCCGCATTAAGAGGTATGAGGCCCATTGCGGAGATACAGTACCTTGATTATCTTGTCTATGCCCTTCAGACCCTTACAGATGACCTGGCTACGCTGCAATACAGAACCAAGGGGGGACAAAAAGCTCCATTGATCATACGCACCCGGGGCCATCGGCTGGAGGGAGTATGGCATTCGGGATCGCCTATGGGTATGATCCTGCATAGCCTTAGAGGTATTTACATTCTTGTGCCACGCAACATGACACAGGCTGCAGGTATGTACAATACAATGCTTCAATCGGATGATACGGCACTTATGGTAGAATGCCTGAACGGTTACCGGCTGAAGGAGCGCATACCTGAAAATATTGGAGAGTTTACCGTACCCCTTGGCAAACCGGAGGTGATCCGTGACGGGACTGATGTGACGATCGTTACATATGGTTCGATGTGCCGGGTGGTGATGGAAGCAGCTAGCGACCTTGAAAAAGTGGGGATCAGCTGTGAGGTAATTGATGTTCAGACCCTGACCCCCTTCGATCTGGATCATTCCATAGTGGAGTCGCTCAAAAAGACCAGCCGGGTAGCCTTTGCTGATGAGGATGTACCCGGGGGAGCCTCCGCCTACATGATGCAAAAGGTACTTGAAGAGCAGGATGGATATAAATTTCTGGATTCCAAGCCCGTGACCATATCAGCCAGGGAGCATAGACCGGCTTATGCTTCAGATGGGGACTATTTCTCCAAGCCCAATCCTGAAGAGGTCTTTGATCGTATATATGAAATGTTGGCTGAGGCCGATCCTGAAAGGTATCCGGATATCTACTAAAGTCCGTTTTCACCAATCAAACTACACTGGGCTTCTCAGAAGCGCTTGCACTGCTTTTACGAAAAAACGGCTTGTATTTGGATAGGGGTGTATTGTTCGGGTATCAGTTGCCCCGTATATCGTTTAGCCTGAACTCAGGTGTTTCAATAACATTGCTCCGATTACCAGCCCGGTCCATGATGTATACCCTTAGTTTTGTGAGACGGTTGCCCAGAAAAGCATCAACGGAGAACGGTACTCCCTGGATCATACCTCTGCTGATGGTTCCCTCCAGTGGAGAAGAATCACTCAGATCATCGCTTAAAATTGGAAAACGTCCGTCATAGTTACCACTGCATGTTGGCAGATTTATTGTGCTCCAGTCAAATTCTTCATTTTCTTCATCGATTTCACCATCGTTGTTGAGGTCATTGTAGAACCGAATGAATATATTGTTGTGTCTTTCATTTAATTGATAATAAGCTGTGTCTGGAAGTGGAATAATGTCACCTGTGCCTGGATCAACCACGTCTATTTGAGGATTTATGTCCCAAAACAAACATGCCCGAGGGTTATTCTCGTATTCTGGCAAGCTGTCAATCTCACCAATCTCGCCGATTGACAGCACATCTTCGGATGTTTCGTTTTGAAAGTCAAGCAACCTGCCTGTTTTATTGCTGAAATAGTTTCTTTCCTGATAAGGTGTATTATTTTCATCAGGACCCAACCCCAGATCTCCATCACCATCTTCAAAATTGATCACCAGCAATAAGCTGTCTGCCGCCGCACCTGTACTTGCCCTGTCCTTATAAATTATGCTGTTGAAGGTGATCCGCGGTTCATTGGGGAATTCCGGATCGTCAAAGCAGGACGACACTACCAGCATCAGTGCCAAAATGGAGAGTAAACCTGACGTTATCTTGAATTTGTTTTTTATCATTGTCAAAACCAAATATAAGGAATTAACGGTTGTCGTCTTTTAAAAGTTTAAAGCAAGAACTATTCCGTGTTGAGGACAGTACTTTTAACGACTTCGCCCTGACTTTATTTCGCTATCAGGTGCACCATAACACGATCTACCGCCAGTATGTAGAATACCTGAGTGTACACCCGGACAACATAAAAACCTTAAAAGACATTCCCTTTCTCCCTATTTCCTTTTTTAAAAGACACGCCGTCAAGACTGAAAGTTGGGAGGCGGAAAAGATATATGAGAGCAGTGGAACTACCGGGTCAACCACAAGCAGGCATTACGTTAGGGATAATGCCTTCTATCTGGAAGTGACCCGGCGCATCTTCACCCGGTTCTATGGTGATCCGGATAAATACCATTTTTTGTTTTTACTCCCCTCCTACCTGGAGCGTGGCACATCCTCGTTGATTGCTATGGCCAACCATTTTATTACATTAAGCGGGTCGCAACACTCTGGTTTCTACCTGAATAACTACAAAGATCTTGTTGAGAAAGTGTTCTGGTTAAAACACAATTCCCAAAATGGGATAATATTATGTGGTGTGACCTATGCACTGCTCGACCTTGCTGAGCAATATGCTCCAGACCTTTCCGGGGTGGTGGTTATGGAAACCGGCGGAATGAAGGGGCGAAGAAGAGAGCTGGTCCGCGAGGAGCTGCATAAGCGGCTTAAAAGTGCATTTAAGGTGGATTTTATCCATTCTGAATATGGAATGACGGAGTTGATGTCACAAGCGTATTCCAAAAAGAACGGTGAATTTTTTACGCCTCCATGGATGAAAATTATACTAAGAGATGTGAATGATCCGTTTGATTTACAAACCTCTCGTGCTACAGGTGGCATAAATATTGTAGATCTCGCAAATGTTCACTCCTGTGCTTTTATAGAAACACAGGATCTGGGTAAAGTGGCAGATGGTGGAAAGTTTGAGGTGTTGGGAAGATTCGATAACTCGGATATCAGAGGGTGTAACTTACTGGTCTGACGGATTTACCAGGAATGTGAATCATTTTTTAAAACCGATTTTTTCAATCTAAACTTAGGAATTATGAAAGTCCGAATTGCTTTGTTCTTTTTAATGATTTTTGCTTTGGCTTCGTGTGCAAATTACACTTGTGCTACCTATACCAAGAAAAGCCCTGAAAAACAGGAAATCGACATTGAAAAGGAAAATGTATGACCGGCCTGTAGGTCAGTTACGGTGTTATGTCAGTGTTTTTAATGACATCGTCTTTGGTGATTTGACTATCACTCATAATCACCAGGCGTTCTACTACATTTCTTAATTCTCTAATATTTCCTGTCCATGAATGTTTTTGCAATAATTTTACAGCTGTTGGATCGATTTCCCTGGGTTTTGAACCATATTCCGCAGCGATATCTGATAGAAATTTATCCACCAGCATGGGTATATCATCGCTCCTCTCGCGCAGGGGAGGCACCTTTATCAGGATCACACTCAGCCGGTGATACAGGTCTTCTCTGAACCTGTTCTCCTCAATGGCTTTTTTAAGGTCTTTATTGGTGGCGGCCACCACGCGTACATTTACGCGTATGTCCTTGTCACCACCTACACGGGTGATCCTGTTTTCCTGTAGGGCCCGGAGCACCTTGGCCTGAGCTGACAGGCTCATGTCACCTATTTCGTCAAGGAAAAGCGTTCCTTCATTGGCTTGTTCAAATTTACCGATACGTTGCTTTACAGCCGATGTGAATGATCCCTTTTCATGACCGAAAAGCTCACTTTCTATTAGTTCTGAGGGTATTGCCGCACAGTTCACCTCTATCATAGAACCTTTGGAACGGTTGCTTTTTTCATGGATCCATCGTGCTACAAGCTCTTTACCCGTTCCATTCTCTCCTGTGATCAGCACCCGGGCATCCGTAGGAGCTACCTTTTCTATGGTCTCCTTTACATGTTGTATGGCTTCTGATTCACCCACAATATCAAATGACTTGGACACTTTTTTCTTCAATACCCGTGTTTCATTCACCAGAGAGCCCTTATCCAGTGCATTCCTGAGCGTCACCAGGAGCCTGTTGAGGTCCGGCGGTTTTTGAATGAAATCGTATGCGCCCTTTTTGGTAGCTTCTACGGCTGTTTCTATGGTCCCATGGGCGCTGATCATGATGAACTGTGTATCAATGCCCTGCTCTACGGACTTTTCCAGTACCTCAAGGCCATCCATCTTTGGCATCTTAATGTCACACAATGCTGCGTCAAACTTCTCCCGGGTAAGCATCTTAAGACCCTCTTCACCATTTTTGGCCTCACTTACCTCATATTTTTCATATTCGAGGATCTCCTTTAGTGTATCCCGAATGCTCTGCTCATCATCTACGATCAGTATTTTAGGCATTGATCAGTATGTTGAAATCCGACAATAAAAAATCCGGCAGCTCAATAATACGCGCTGACGGATAAAAATAAAAATGCAGGCCTGTAAGCCGGGTTCTGTGCCTCGTTCCTCCCGATAACTATCATATTATCGGGAAGGACGGGGCCCTTATCATTTATCTGGGCCTGACGTCACCGTCAGGCTCTATCGACCTACCCATCATGCTACTTCTGTGAAGTTTGGACGAGCAATCCTTCATTGCCTTCGGCAAAAGCATGACTTATTTGGTCTTTCAACCCGTAAGGTTTACCCTGCCCTTAATGTCACCATTAAGGCGGTGAGCTCTTACCTCACCTTTTCACCTTTTCCCCTGTCCCTCCCGATAACTATCGGGAGGGACGGAGGTAGTTTGTTTTCTGTGGCACTTTCTGTTCCTTCTTCCGATAGCTATCGGAAGAAGGACCTTCCCGTTAGGAAGTACGGTGCTCTCTGTTGCCCGGACTTTCCTCACTCCCGATAGCTATCGGGAGAGCGATAAGACAGCCTGCACATACAAAAGTAACGTTAATTCCTGAAAAATGATCTTCCCCTGATGATATCAGGACGATCAGAGGAAGGCTAATGGTTTTGTAATGCTCAGATCATATTAATGTACGTCTACTCCTGTTAGCTTCAATTCATACTCATCGGCCAAATTGGCCACTTCCTGAATGATTTCCTTGATGATCTCTTCGGTAACGGTTTCCACGAAAGACGATGCCTCCACGTGAATGAAGTTATCGATGATCACAAATTTTGCATGATTCAGGTTTGCATTTTCTTCCAGAAGCATTTTGGTATCGATCTCCGGACTGAATTCACCTACCTTAGAGGTAAACTCTATACCCAACCGTCCATTGTAGCGCTTGCTGTTTTTCAGTTTTCCAAGAACAGTCTGGAACCGTTCGTCGGTCAACGGAACAATAATGATCGATGTGGAACTGTCGTATTCGGAGTAGGTACCTCCTATCTCCTCCGCGTAGCTCCGCATGAATGAATTTAGATCCATGATGCGTTGTTTTAAGGTTTTCTGAATATAATTTAGAAAAAAATTCCCATTGCTAGTAGATGAAATGAAATTTTAATTCACTTGACCCCATTTCGAGGGCCGGAGAGGGTATTCGAACCATGTTGAGCAGGTAAATAAAGGTGTTTATGAGCTTCGAACGGCTCTGATACTCACTCAGATCGATATCGACTCCTATGAAGTAGTGTCTCCGTGGATCGAAACCATTGTTTATGTTGGATTTGTCCGAGGCGTAAACCATTCCGCTGGCCCCGTAACCTACCGACAGATTGAGCCATTTGGGAAGGTTCGGATGGAAGCGGGAAAGATCAAAGGATAACCAGTATTCCTGAGCATTGTAGTCTTTTATGAGCTCTTCACTTAGCCCGTCCCCCAGCAGTTCGGGCCTCAGGGGCGCGTAATCGGACCTTCTGAAGTAGAATTTGGGATGTATCCGCACCTCCCCCCAGGCACGTTTTTGAAAATAAAAGGACAAAGCGCCCAATGTATTGGCGCCAAGGTCACCCAATGACGCGCCGTACCCCGTGGAAAATCCGTCAAAGACTTCTATAGGCGTGAGTGCAAGAAAACTGGACACCGTACCCCAAAGCAGCGCCTTCTTTTCCGGCAAACCTGACCATTTCAGTAGCCTGTAGCCTGTGTGACTGATCTGGAATGCGGCGTAAAAATGGCCTGCCTTGTCCATTTGCTTCCATTCACTGTTATCATTGAAGAAATGAAAGGACTGACGCTCAAAATCAGAGTACCAAAGGCTGTTCAGCCCAATAAGTGCAGTAGTATAAACTGCCCCACTTGTGATAAGCACTGGTTTAAGTCGCTTTCTTTTTATGCTGTCGTTTTGGTGGGATTGTCCAATAGAAAGGTGAGATAAAAACAATAACAGCAAAAAAGCGGACAGCATTTGAAGTGGTCTGCAAGAATATATCCGCCACTCACGGTTTTCTTTATCCCTATCCCCATGGTCTGTGTCCTCACAGACCATTCCCCCACTTTTGAATGGTTCTTCAAATAGTCTGTGAAGACACAGACCATGGACGTGCGAACCGTGGACGTGGACATGAGCATAAGCATGTGATGGTTGTCGGGGATCAGTTCGGTTTATCACCATCTTTGGTTGTGCGCTTCTGATCAACGGTAGCATCCGGTTCGGTAGGACCGGGTTCATTTTTTCGTTTTTCCAGGGCTTTTTTCCGGCTTTTACGAAAGAGCTCCTTTATCTCATCAAAACTTTGTGTGTGGATCAGGCTAAAGCCTGTGGTGATAGTGTTCTGTGATTCTTCGTTGGGATTAATAGGGTTATAGTTAGTACGGTTGTACATTTTCACTTTAAATTTGCCGTCTTCCGTCAACAGGTACTCAAGGGTCCAGTCGCCTGCTATGCTGTTGACATCGGCTTTGTTTTGCTGATTGGTGAAACCACCATCCCGTGTTACACGCAGGCGGCCGTCGAGGAAAGTATAGGAGAGCCTGAGCTGGAAGGTGTTGAAGGCATCCGGGTCCAGGGCACCAATGTCAAGGTCTATTTCAAGGTTCTCATCCACCTGGGTCACCCAGTAGCTCAGCTGGTTGGATAATAGCTCACTTACACTGCTGGAAATGGATCCGCCGGTATTGAAGGATTGTAACGGGCTGAATTTTCTTAGCACGATCAGACTAAATACCTGCCGTTTCAGTTCCTGCTCATCGATACTGTTCTTAAAAATCATGAACTCGAACTCGAGATCGACACTATTTGCGCCACTACCTGTTCCTCCCTCCGGTATCTGTACCGGGATGTTCCTGGGTAGGTTTTCGGCAGTTATGTCAAACTGTACCTCCGGCGATAACAGCCTGCCATCAATATCCAGCAATACCTGTACGGGATAGTTCCTGCGCAGTTCCGGCGTGCTGCTGTAATCCGTATTGTACTGGGACTCCAGCAGAGGCAGGAAGGAAGCCACCTGATTATAGGAAGCCTTCAGGTCCATCACACCCTCATAGGGATCGCCATACCAGGATATCCTGCTGTTGGGGAGGATCTCAAACTCCTTGTTTATGATATTGTAGAGTGTAAAATTATAGCCCCCCTCCTGTATGACATAATCACCGAACATATTGAAATCACCCTTGGTATTGATCTGTAACGTCAGGTCGCCGTTACCTCTGCCACGGATGATGTCTCCTGCCTTGATGTCAAATATGATCTCGCAGTAAGCGTCCGGCGTGATGTTGAGGTCAAAGTCAAGGTTCAGGCCCCTGAGGTCTACTTTTTGTTCAAGAAGCTCGATGCGGCTTGTAGAATCCTTCAGGTCCACAAAGTTGATAAACTCTTCCTTTTCAATGTTTCCGGTATTTCCTATGGGTATAAAGATCCGCGTACCTTTCTCGGTGGTGGCATTGGCCGTGATCACCATGTTTTTGGTGGGACCATAAAACCTGATATTGCCTGAGGCTATGCCCGTGCCATAGAAGAGGTTATTGTCCTTTGCGGTGGTATTCAGTACGAGGAAGTTATCTATGGATCCTCCCAGGTCCATGAAAAAGTCCCTGAAATTGTTGTGACTTATAAAACCATCCATGTACCCAAGGTTGCTCCTTGTGTCGGAAACCGTCATATTGTCAAAGCCGATTTTGTCCTTTTCCATATAAAACCGCCCTCTGAAGTCATAATCTGTGTTCAGGTAGTTGACATGCATGCCTCCGTTGCTAATGGTACCCTCACCCTGTATGACTGGTCCTGACAGATTTCCGGTAATTTTCAGGAAACCTCTGGCCGTACCTGTGATCTGGGTGAAATAATTTTCCAGGAATGGTTCTATGGTCTTGAGCTCAGTATTGTTCAGTTCAGCTTCCAGTTGTAGGCCATCCTGTTTCTTCGGCGCATAGTAACCTTCTATATCCAGCACCCTTTCCTCTAGCCGGTCTACGTAAAAGCCGATATCAAACCGGTCATTTTTGCCATCCCATATGTTTTTGCCATAAATATCGCCTACTACGAATTCATTTACGGTGAATTCATCAACAGTCAGTTCGCTGTTGATCTGTACATCTCCATAATAATCCGAGACAGTTACATAACCGTCGATCTTTCCGTCCAACTGTTTGTTAATAATACTGTTAATGTTGTCAATCCCCAGGCTGTCAATTTTTAGTGTCATTTTTTTTGCCGGGTCTTCGGACAGATTTCCGTTAAGGGATACCCGCTGGTTTTCATGGTAGATCACCATATCTGTCACAGCTACTTCCCGGCCTTCTATAGCTATCAGGTTATTTTCCTTCACTGTCCATTTATCTTCAAGTATATGAATGTCTGAGGGGTCAAGCTTGAGTTCTGTCCGGTCAGGAAGAAAATCGATGGCCCCTGTCAGTTGAGCGTAATTGGGGTACCGCACCTGCTTCAGATCAAATTCAAAGTCGATATGCTTGTCACTCCAGATGCCTTCCAGAAAGAGGTCCTTTGTATTGATGCCTGCAATCATTTGGTACTCAGAAGCCACATACGCCATGGCCAGAACACTGGTGCTGTCCGCTATTTTGGATATGTTCAATTGCAGATCGTCATTAACGAACATATCGGAGCGGTAGACGAGTGTATCAATGGAGGACTCGATGTTCAAAATGGAGGTATACCCCCCGGTCAGGTCACCTTCTATTTTGGTGTGGGGTGACAGGTGAAGGTCCGGGATGAATACGGCAGCAATCGGATCAATGTCATGTATTTCTACAGAATAATTCAGTGTATAGTTGGGATGATCGGTTTTCTTTCCCGAATAATATTCTGCCAGTACCTGGGCATCGTTTTGCAGGTTAAGCTGGTATTCATAGATCAGCCGTTTCAGGTCTTTGTACACATTACTGAATTCAAATTCACCATTGATGTTGATCCTGAAAAGGTTGGTGCTGATGAATACGTTCCTCATGGACTCATCACGGTCGGATATGAAGGCCAGAGAATCAATGTCAAGCTGCTGACCGTCTTTTCTGACAGTAGTATTGATGAAATTGGCCGATCCCAGTATCTCATCCAGCTTCAGTCCCTGAGCATTTACGTCCAGAGTGCTCCTTACGAAAAAGTCATCCGTGGTAAGGTTAAGAGGCTTTAGAAAGGCTGTATCCAACTGCGCTCTCAGATTAAAGAAATCTATACCTCCCCGTATGTCGATGGACCCGTTGAGATCCATTTTCAGATTGGGATCATCTATACTTACAAAACCCTCAAAAAACTCTTTGGTAAAGCGGGCGTCTGTTTTGATATTGACATAATTGTAATTGTTCAACCCTATGCTGTCGATGTTCCCCTTCAATTCAAAATTTGCCCGCTCCAGTGTAAAACCTGTCCCTTCAATTTCCCCGTTCAGTGTTACCTTTTGAAATATTTTATTTTCGGTGTAGCCGCCAATGTCGAAGTTGGTCATTTTAAGCGCACCCTTGTAATAGGATTTATTGATGTCTTCATCCAGTTTCAGGTTGATATCCGAGTTGATACGGCCATACTTTGTGTAGAAGTCACCATTGGCTACAAAGTCATTCACAAATCCGACAAATTCTGCATTAAAACCTATATTTTCAAAAGGGGCCAGCCTGTTGTAGGTCTTTTTCTTCAGGTACTTTTTCAGATCGGTTATGATGGCATAGGAATCGACGAGGTCAAAATCAATGGAGGTTTCATCGATATAGGGTAGCCCAACCATCCTCATCTTTCCCCTGAACACTGATCCTTCACCGAACTTCAGGTCAAGATTCGAGAAGAGGAATGAGTTAATACGTCCGTTGAAGTTCCCCGTTATCGTAAAGTACTCGTTCACTTCTTTGAAATAGGGAACAAACTGAGCCAGTTGATCGCTGTGGATCCGCGAATCATTGAACCATGCCGTTACACGTACCCGAGAAGTGAACCTGCTGAGATCCGTGGGTTGATTGTACTGAAAGACCACAGAGTCCTTGATCCGTGTTTTACCGGCGATCAGGTCGAGGTCATTGAACTTAAGAGCCTGGCCAGAGTAAAAGAAGGAAGACTCCATTTTGTCTATTTGCAGGCCCGAAATACTGTCCTTACCCTGGAGGGACCGCACCTCCAGCGCAAAAGTATCCGCTACAGCCAGCAGGTTGTCAAACTCTCCGTTAATATTATAAATAGTGAAGTGAGTATGATCGAAGCCGGTATGAATAGAATCCTTGTATGGATCATTGTAACGGAATACTGAGTTTTTGAGCTTGACATGACCTATTGTAAATGAGGCCGAAGATCCATCCGACCCTTTTCCCAGCGCCTTAAGTCGTCTGACGAATTCACTGATGTTCAGGGTGGTTGTAGAATCATTGATTCGGATCTTTTTGAGGCTTACCTGTGCGTCTGTCAGGTAAATGTTATCCAGGCCTTTGTCCCGACCTTCAAAAAATACTTTTAGTTCGTAATTTACGCTTAAAGACGGTGCCTGGATCATCAGGTTACCGTAGGGGTCTACTACCTTTAATCCGTCGATCCGTACCTGATCGAACCAATCGATATTAACCCCCTTCAGTGAGACTGAAAATCCCGTTAGTTCACTAAGCTGTTCTGAGAGATAGCTTACGAGCCTGGTCTGGACATACGGGACCTGTACTACCCCGGCCAGTAATGCCAATGAGATGAAAACTGACAGTAATAGCCAAAGAATTGTCCTGACTATCCGTTTTTTAATAACTTGCGCCAAATTTTTTCCGAATGGGTCCCACTATACTCGCCATAGAATCATCCTGTGATGAAACCTCCGCTGCTGTTATTAAGAACGGCAAAGTACTTAATAATATCATAGCAACGCAATCAGTACACGAAAATTATGGAGGTGTGGTTCCCGAACTGGCTTCAAGGGCTCATCAGCAAAATATAGTACCGGTAGTGGCTGAGGCACTTAAAAATACCGGTATCGATAAGCGGGAGCTGGATGCGGTGGCTTTTACGCAGGGTCCGGGCCTTTTGGGAGCGCTTTTGGTGGGGACGTCCTTTGCCAAGTCAATGGCTTTGGGGTTGGACATTCCTTTGATCGGGGTGAATCACATGCAGGCTCATATTCTCGCTCATTTTATTGATGATCCCAAACCCGGTTTCCCCTTTCTGTGCCTTACAGTGAGTGGAGGTCATACCCAGATCGTGCTGGTAAAGGACCATCTCGATATGGAAGTGGTCGGAGAAACCATGGATGACGCTGTAGGTGAGGCTTTTGACAAATCCGCCAAACTGTTGGGCTTGCCGTATCCCGGAGGCCCGCTTATTGACAAATATGCACGTGAAGGGGACCCTCACAGGTTTTCATTTCCTGACAGCGAGGTAGAGGGGTTGAACTTTTCGTTTAGTGGCATCAAAACGGCGTTTTTGTACTTTCTCCGTGATGAAAAAAAGAAAGATGAGAATTTCATAGAGAAAAATCTCAACGATATTTGCGCCAGTCTTCAGTACTCTCTGATCAGGATGCTTCTATTGAGGCTTGAAAAAGCCAGTACCCGGTATGGGATAGACCAAATAGCGCTGGCTGGAGGGGTGTCCGCCAACTACGGGCTTCGTGAAGCCCTGACACGGATGGCAAAGACCAGGAACTGGAATTTTTACATTCCGGATTTTGAATACTGTACTGACAATGCGGCGATGATCGCTATAACAGCTCATTTTAAGTACCTGAAAAAGGAATTCTCATCGTTACGTGTGAGTTCTGAGGCTAGAATGAAGTTTTGAAGGAAGCAGACATGAAAAAGATTTTTGAACCCGGAGAGACCAGGGAATACTCCTACACGGTCACTGAAGCTGACAAGGCTGCATTTCATGGCAGAACAGTCCATAATGTTTGCTCTACTTTTACCCTTGCGCGTGAAATAGAATGGTCTACCCGCCTGTTTGTGCTGGATATGAAAGAAGATGATGAAGAAGGTGTGGGCACTATGCTGACGATCGACCACAGGGCACCGGCATTTGTGGGTGAAACGCTCCATATACGGTCGGAAATAAAGGAAATTCGGAAAAATGAATTGATCTGCATATATAAAGTGCTGGTAAATAATCGTTTAGTTGCAGAAGGAACAACCGGCCAAAAGATTTTAAAGAAAAGCAGGTTGAAAGAGATTTTTTCTACCTTTGAAAAACCATGACAAAGGAAAAGACAAGATTTTCTAATAATATTGACATAAAAAACAGGAAGGCCCGCTTTGAATTTGAGTTCATAGATACGTATGAGGCAGGGATTGTGTTGAAGGGTACGGAAATAAAGTCGATACGTGAAGGTAAGGTTAGTTTGCAGGAAGGGTACTGTTATTTCAAAAACGGGGAGCTGTTCTCGAAAGGAATAAATATTGCTCCCTATGAGCAGGGCTCATTTTACAATCATGAGCCTACACGGGAAAGGAAGTTACTTTTGCACCGGCAGGAGTTGTCGAAGCTGGAAAGCAAAAGTCAGGAGAAAGGGCTGACTATCATACCCGTCCGCCTTTTTTTGAACAACAGAGGGCTGGCCAAAGTGGTTATAGCGCTGGCGAGAGGCAAAAAGCTGCACGACAAACGTGATAACCTGCGTGAGAAGGATATGAAAAGGGAAATGGAGAGGCACAGGTACCAGTAACTGGTCATGAGTCTTGAGTATTAAGTATTAAGTTGTGATAATGTAGCTCTGAAACGATCATAAAGTCGGTAATCGGGCAATACTGCCGGATGCCGAAACCGCAATCAACCAAAACCAACCAACAAAGATCAACTAACCACCATCAACCAATTAACAAGAAATGCCCGTATCATTTGGTATATGTAGATTGAGTATTATGCCTGTAAGAGTGTCAGACAGTGACAGTAGCGAAATGGTCACGCAGCTGTTGTTTGGTGATCACTATGCTGTGCTGAACTCAAATGAAAATGGCAAATGGCTGAGAATAAAGGTTTACTATGACAGCTATGAGGGCTGGATAGATGCCACCCAGTACAATGAGATATCCGAAGAGTATTATCATCAGATCAACAACTCAGATTACAAGATCAGCCTGGATCTTACCGCCAGTATTCTTTACAAAAAACATCACATCAACATTGTGCTGGGAAGCATTTTACCCCTTGCCACGAATGAACTGTTCAAGATGGAAGAGCAGCTGGCCTTCAATGGGGACGCAAAAAGCCTGAGCCAGAAAAGAGAGTACGAGTACCTGAAGAACATAGCCCGTAAATACCTGAACGCTCCCTATCTCTGGGGTGGGCGCTCGCCTTTTGGTATCGATTGCTCCGGCTTTACACAAATGGTCTTCAGAATATGTGGCTATAATCTGCCACGTGACTCTTCACAACAGGTAGTTTTTGGAATGGCGGTTGATTTTAAGGACCGGGCCCCGGGAGACCTGGCTTTTTTTAAAAATGACATAGGGCGAACAGTTCATGTTGGCATTTTGTTAGAGAATGATGAGATCATTCACGCGTCCGGAAAGGTGAGGATAGATAGGCTGGATGAAAAGGGTATTTTTAACCGTGGATCAGGAAAACACACCCATACTCTTGGATCAATCCGGCGTATCCTTAAAAATTAAATTTTCGGTCGTTTTGTTAAACACTCATGGTTCACTTATTTTAACAGGATGAACAGGAAGGTACTTGTATTGAATCAGGATTTCAGCCCTATTTCGGTCTGTACGGTTCAGCGTGCCTTTTTACTTACTTATTTAAAAAAGACGGAGCTGGTTGAGCCAGCCAATGGATACAGATTAAGATCAGTGTCCCAAAGCTTTCCCATGCCGGCCGTCATACGCCTTACACAGTATGTGAATGTACCCTACAAGGGCGTGGCGCTCACCCGTCAGAATATCTTTAAACGTGATCAGTTTGAATGCCAGTACTGTGGTACCGGCCGGGATCTTACACTTGATCATGTCATTCCGCGTTCGAAAGGAGGTCAGTCGTCATGGGATAATCTCGTGACGGCGTGCAAAAGGTGCAACACCCATAAGGGAGATGACACGCCGGAAAGGGCCGGCGTTAGATTAAAGACAAGGCCTTTCAAACCTTCCTATGTCCTGTTTCTTCGCGACTTCTCCGGGTTCCATTGCGAGGAATGGATGCCGTATCTGCAAAGGAGACGATGATTCTTTTGATATTTCCCGGGTTCCAGGGATAAATTATACAATTGCCACGAAGCTGCTCCGGTTAACCCCTATGGCCTGTTGCGGTATCGGAAAGAAGAAAACCCCGTATTTTCTTTGCGCGCCCCGTGGCCGGAATTTGATCTGCCACGGAGCTAACGCAAAGTACCTAACCACTGTATGGTGACTTAAAGAGCATTACCTTTTTATTATTCTTGTCTGAGTTATCTCCTTTTCTCCATTTCTTAATTCCAGCAGGTAGTACCCTGCCGGCAGGCTCAATAAGTCTACCGAGCCACTTTTTTGCAGATACCTCCGGATCAGGAGCTTTCCGTGCGAAGAATAGACTTTCAATTCAGCGGGCCTGATGATATCTACGTGAAGGTATCTGGTTACCGGGTTGGGATATAATACTATACTGCTGCTGTTTTTTGCTATTAGCCCTGTCACCTGATCGATAGTGAGCGTACCGTTGACCCGTGTGAAGGCATAGTTTTCATCTTCGCCTCCGATAAGCCTGATCGGATACTTCCCGGGTTCGGAGTTTTTATCGGCGTCTACCTGAATTTCGGGCTCAGAGGTCAATATCCTTTTATCTTCACCATTTACAAATCCAAAGTATGTGATAGAGAACTCAGGGTTGGGTTCTCCAAAGGATCGTACCATATCATCGGCTGTAGCAGTCAGCGGGGCTTTTGCGATAGTAAGTATTCCCGGGACATAGGAAAATTCGTAGTTGTTGTCGCTTCCACCGCTAACCGTGATCTCCACTTCACCGGCGCCGGTGGTTTCGTCCGCTGTACTTGAAACTGTTGGTGGGGTGTTCAGGTCATCCATGGTGTCATTATTGGCTAAGCCGGAATAGTTTATTGAAAACTCAGGATTAGACTCTCCGTATGATCTCACCTTATTGTCGGCCGTAGCGGTAAGTGAGGCTTTGGTGATAGTAAGTATTCCGTGGGCATAGGAAAAATCGTAATTATTGTCACTTCCACCATTTACGATGATCCGGGCTTCGCCTGCATCAGTGGTTTCATCAGCCGTACTCGAAGCGATCGGCACGTTGTCAAGATCATCCTTAGTGTCATTGTTGACAAAGCCGGTATAGGCTACCCGAAGTTCCGGATTAGGCTGTCCGTAGGCTTTTGTAGTATCAATTGTCTGTGCTGTAAGTGCAGCCTTCTCAATAATAAATTTTTGAGGATGGGGGGCTGCGGGTTTATAGTTTTCATTCCCGGGCTGTGACGCTGTGATGATGACATTGCCTGCCTGATGTATGGTGACGATATCACCGGATATTGAAGCAATGCTCTCATCGGAGCTTTCGAAGCTCACGGGCAGTCCTGAAGTGGCCGAAGCAAGTATTTTAAAGGGTGGGTCGCCATAAGTTCTGACTTTCAGAAAATTAAAGGATATCTTTTGCTCCTCTTTTACTTCTACAAAGATGATCCCGCCCAATGGACGCATACCGGTGGATTCATCCAGATCATACAACTTTTCAAAGGCTGAACCATCGGTATTTATTCGGAAAATTACGCCTTCATCAACAGTGCCACCGCGGGAAGTCATGCCATACAGCTTTCCATCATTTCCCAGGGCCAGCGAGCCTTCAGGGATGGCGCCATTGGTCTGGTTGAAATCATGCAGTTTGGTGAATCCGGTTCCATCCGGTTGCATACTGAAAACAGTGCCTGTGCCAAAGGCTCCACCGCCGGAGGTCAACCCGTAAAGCCTTCCGTCATTGTTTACGATCAATGAACCTTTCGGAAAACGGCCATCAGCGCCTGCGAAGTTGTGCAATACATTAAATACTGTTCCGTCAGCGCTTATCCCAAAGATAACCCCGTTGTTGTTCAAGCCACCTAATCGGGTGGTCCCGTAAAACATTCCGTCAATTCCTTGTACCAGGGAGCCAAAGGGAGCTCGCCCCCCGGCACCATCAAAATCATGCAGTTTTTCAAATCCGGATCCATCGGCATGGATGCGGAAGATCATATCGTCGTTGGCAGAGCCGCCGCCGTGGGTCATACCATAGAACATACCGTCACTTCCCTGTATCAACGAACCCATGGGGCTTCTGCCATTGCCTCTCTGAAAACCGTGGAGAATTTCAAACCCCGATCCGTCAGCACCGATGCGGAAAATACCTCCTTCATTGAAAGTGCTGCCAAACCTGGTCATGGCATAGAACATGCCATCATTCCCTTCGACAAGAGAACCCTGGGGACTTGTGCCATCGGAGAAGCTGAAACTATGCAGTTTTTCAAATCCGGTCCCGTCGGTGTTGATCCGGAAAATCACACCATCACCAGAAGGAGCGCCACCTCCGGATGCTGCCATACCGTACAGCATCTTGTTGTCTCCTTGTATCACAGCACCATTGGGATAGCCTCCGTCCCTGTTGTCAAAGTCATGTAGCTTTTCAAAAGCTGTTCCCTCCATATTGATACTAAAGATCACGCCTGCGTTGGAAATACCTCCTCCGGCTATCCCATAGAATTTCCCATTGTCAGTCTGGATCATAGAATGCTGGGGATTGTTCCCGTTCTCTCCGTCAAAGTCATGCAGTTTTTCAAATTCGGTTCCTGCTGTAGTTATTCTGAAAACCGCTCCTGCACCGTAGGTTCCGCCGGCCGAGGTCATGCCATAAAGCATTCCGTCAGTTCCCAGAACCGGGGTACCGAACGGATTTGATCCGTCATTGCCCTCGAAGTGATACAGGATATTCAATGTGGCTCCATCTGCACTGAGTTGAAAAATGGTGCCTCCGCTGGCGGTACCACCATTGACGGTCATACCATAGAATTTTCCATCCTGTCCTTTGGTCAGGGAGCCCCATGGAAATACCCCGGTGGTTTCGTCAAGATCGTGTAGTTTCTCGTAGGTCGCTCCATCTTTGGTGATGCGGAAGATCACACCTGAATTATTGGAGCCCCCTGCGCGGGTGATCCCGTAGAGCTTCCCGTCATTTCCTTCTGTGAGTGAACCGCGCGGACCTTTTCCATTTAGATTGTCAGAGTCAGGCGGATCCCGGTCAAAATCATGTATTTTTGTAAAATCTGTACCACCCGTTTTCAGGCTGAATATTACACCTGCATTGGCTGAACCTCCCAAAACGGTCATGCCATAAAGCTTTCCGTCAATCCCTTCCATGAGGGACCCCGAGGGAAACCCACCATTGGCCCGGTCAAATTCATGCAGCTTTTGAAATCCGGTCCCATCTTCGTTAATGCAAAAAATAGTGCCGGCAAATGAGCTGCCGCCACTGGATGTCGTACCATAAAGCTTTCCGTCACTTGCCCTGAGTAGCGCACCACGCGGAACTGAACTATTGGTCCCATCAAAGTCGTGTAACTTTTGAAATCCGGTGCCATCCGGAGCTATACGGTATATCACACCCCGGTTGAACAGACCGCTACTCGAAGTTACACCGTACAGCATACCGTCGCTGCCCTCCGTGAGAGTACCACTTGGGTCCGCTCCAAGCCCGTTAAAATCCTTAAGCACGACGATGTCCGAGCCATCCGGAGCCGCACTGAAAATAGTGCCTCCACTGTCTTTTCCTCCACTGCTGGTCATCCCAACCATGCGGGTTATTTGTGCATTCAGGCTGTAAGATCCGAAGAGAACGAGTAGCACTACAAAGGATATTCGTTTCATAGCAGTAAATTTTTGGTTATGGTCAACTTTTGTCGATGACCTTTGCAAGTCGGTCAAGGTTCTAGTTCCTTGCGAGGACCGCGTATGTCATCAAAGCATTATTTTCAAAGGTATCTTTTGACTCAGGCAGTCCTTGACACGGAGGTTACGAATGCTAACACAAATGTTTCAAAAGGACATTGTGTGTGTTTGTCGCCGGAACTTTGAACGAGCGGAGCCGTTACTACCGCTTGTTCTTTCCATAAAGTGTTAGTAATTTGTACGTATCATGCGCCGGACTCTCTTCATTCTTTTGCTTGGAGTTCTCCCTTTGATTGCACAGGAGTCGGCTTCACCGGATAGCCTGAGGTCAATACTTCAGAACAACCCTGGTGATAGTATAGCGGTTGAGGTGCTTCTTCAATTGTCCGGTCATTATGCCGGATCAGACGAAAGGTCAGCCAGAAGTTATATTGACTCTGCACTGTTTCTGGCAAGGGAGGCGGATTACCTTCATGGCGAGGTCAGGGTTTTTGAAACACTGGCTTCTCTGCACAAAAGAAATGACCTTTATGATTCTGCTGTCTTTTACTACAACCTGTGCCTGCAGCTCGAAGATCAAAACGGCAACATTGAGAATCAGGTCAGGCTTCTTCGCGATCTGGGTATCGTTCACTATTTTCAGGGAGATCATCTCAAGGCGCTGGATATCTTCAGGAAAAGACTACAGATCTGTGAAGAAAAGGATGATCTGAGCTGTATTTCGTCTTCTTCAAACAATATCGCTGTACTGTTAACAGAGTTGGGCAACTATGAAGAAGCGATCCGCTACAATCTGAGAAGCCTGAAAATCGATGAGGAAACCGGCAATCAAAGAGGTGTCCTTGCTTCCCACAACAGCCTCGGTACGGTTCATTATTATCTGGAGAACTATGATAAGTCCATGGAGCATTATCAAAAGATGCTGGATATTTGTCTTGCCCTTGGCGATCAGCAGTTGAATGTTTCCTATGCCCTGAACAACATTGCGGGTATTCACTATAAGCGAAAGGAGCTGGAAAAGGCTGTGGAATACTATGAACGAAGCCTTGAAATTGAAAAGGAGTATGGAAACAAAGTAGGGATTGCCATAAAGTATGATAATCTGGGAGCGGTATATCAGGATATGGGTGATCTGGTCAGAGCAGAGGACTACTATGTAAAAGCACTGGCCCTCAATGAAGAAACGAAGAATTTTGAAGGGGTAAGCTCCAATAAGTACAAGCTGGCCGAGCTTTATGCGAGGGAAAATAATTACCCAAAAGCCATTACTTGGTATCTCCAGGCCCTTCCCGGCGCCACTGAATCCGGCCGGTTGGAACTGCAGAAAAACATTCAGGAAGGACTGGCGAAAACCTATAAGGCCATTGGAAATTACAGAATGGCATATGAAAGCTATGAAGCCTTTATGCAACTGAAAGACAGCCTGCTGAATGAAGAGTCCTCCAGACAAATAGCATCACTGGAAGCGCGGTATGAAAATGAAAAAAAAGAACGGGAAATAAAGCTGCTGAATCAGGAAAGGGAGCTGAATGAGATCAGACTGGCCGAACAGGAGGCTATGGTACAGCAACGATCCATGCAGCGTAATCTGCTGGTAGGAGGTATCCTTTCAGTCCTTATTGTATCTCTGCTGCTTCTGAGGAACTATCAGCTACGATTAAAGGCCAGGGAAAAGATCAACCAGAAAAACAAGGAGTTTGAAGCCATGCGCTCATCTTTCTTTGCCGGTATTTCACACGAATTCCGAACCCCCCTGACGCTGATCTCAGCGCCGGTCAATGAATTGCAGCAAAAGTACGGAGCTGACAGGGACACTAATTGGACATTACAGCTTATAAAAAGAAATGCCAACCGCCTCCTGCGGCTTATCAATCAGCTGCTGGACCTTTCAAAACTGGAGGCTGGTAAGCTCAGGCTGCAGGTAAGTAAAGATGATGTAGTGCACTGGATCCGTCTGGTGGCAGCCTCTTTTGAATCACTGGCCGTGAACCGGGATATTGGATTTTCCACGCAAATCCCTGAAAAGCCATTTTCCATGTTCTTTGATAGGGAAAAGCTTGAGCAGATCGTGGTGAACCTACTGTCCAATGCCTTCAAATTTACGCCTGTACATGGCAATGTAGCGCTTCGTGTTATTCATGAAGGCGATCAGTTGATCATTGAGGTGAAAAATGATGGAGACCCGATACCCGAAGAAGAACGGGCAAAGATATTTGATCGCTTTTACCAGGTCAATGACAAGGGCAGGCGGGCTGAAGGGTCGGGAATAGGACTGGCGCTGGTAAAGGAATTCTGTGAACTGCATCATGGTCAGGTGTACGTAACGATTAAGGGGGCATGGACAGTGTTCATGGTATCTCTGCCTGCTGATGACACGGTGTACGCAAACGATGATCAGGTAGAACTGAAAGAAAAACAGGAAGAAAACGATCATCAGGCAAGTGAAGAGATGCTGCCTGTATTGCCAGATGTGCCGGAAAGTAAGTCCACGGTGTTGGTAGTGGAAGATAATGCAGATCTGAGATCCTACATAGAGCATCAGCTGGCGCCTGAGTATATGATATTAACGGCAAATGATGGCAAGGCTGGCTTCGATAAGGCGATTGAGGAGATACCCGACCTTGTCATTACTGATGTTATGATGCCTGAAATGAATGGTATCGACATGTTGGAGATGTTGAGAAAAGATATTAAAACCAGGCACATCCCTGTGGTCATGCTTACAGCCCGGGCGGAAAAGGAGAACAGACTGGAGGGGATAGAGAAAGGGGCCGACCACTATCTCAGCAAACCCTTTGACGCAGAGGAGCTAAAAGTACGGGTGAAGAGTTTGCTAACACAGCGTGAGAGGGTCCGTGATCATTTTTATCATGAATTTTTAACCACCCCAAAAATTGAAAACATTACATCTGCTGATGATCAGTTTTTGAAAAATGCGGTGGATATACTGGACATAAACCTGGACGACAGTGATTTTATGGTAGACCGTTTTGCCCATGATCTCGGCATGAGCAGGGCGCAGCTACATCGCAAAATGAAAGCGATTGCCGGTTGTTCCACGACGGAGTTTGTCCGGAATTACCGCCTGAAAAAAGCCCATGAGTACCTCAAAGGTAAAAAGGGCTCTGTTTCGGAGATTGCCTATACCGTAGGGTTTAACAATCTTTCCTACTTCACGAGATCCTTCAGGGAATTGTTCAAAATAAATCCCTCCGAAGTAGTGCCGGATACCGGCTGAAACCTAAGCAATCATTCTCATGGACATAAAAATGACCTGAACGACCGGTTTATGGACGTTTTGGATGCATGCAACATACGTGTTAAACATTGAGACATAACTGTTAAGCCTTCCTTTACCCCTCATTTATCTTGCCTTATCGTTTCCGGGTCCACAGGAGCCGGATATCATCCATCTGACTATGTGAGTCAGTATGTGGCTATAAAGTCACAAAGTAAACACGCAGGTTTAAATCAATTAAATTATGGAAAAGGCTTTAATTTTTCTTCTCTTATGTGTCTTTCTGTTTGCCACGGGCTGTGGTGACGACGAAGGACCCAGTTGCTTCACCTGTCAGTTTGAGGAACGACGTACAGGTTGTAATTCCACATCCTATGGTTCATGGGAGGACGGCTCATCGGTTATCGACTTTGAGTTGAAGGACGGACTTTCACCGGAGTCATTTTGCCGGCAGGCCTATCCGTCATCGGACATCGAATGCTCCGCCGGTTGTTGTGTCAGCTTTCAGTTTAGAAATGTGAGGGTGGGTTCGTGCCCGTAATCGCTCGTCCGCACTGAGCTGGTGACTTTTTTCCTTTTTCAGCACTCAGTTATATATAACCCATGTACCCGAAACTTCAAGATATCGCAGCCGTTATCGGATCAGTAAGCTGTATATTGTTCTCCGGTCTTGTTTATTCACAGGGAAGGATCAGTATACAGAAAATTTTAGACGAACGAAATGAAGGTTTCAACCAGGATATCTGGAGTTTTCAAAATGACGAAGAAGGCTACCTGTGGATTGGCGCAAGAGATGGTCTGTATCGTTACGATGCTTACCATTTCAGGAAGTATTCCTATAATGTGAACTCGCCCGTCAGCCTGAAAAGCAATCAAATCAGAAATACATTCAGAGATGATCAGGGGGTACTTTGGCTAGCTACTTTCAAAGGAGGTTTAAGCAGGTACAATACTGAAACTGATAATTTTACAACCTTTATTTTTGATTCTGACACTGGCAGGGCAATATCTCCCAACACGATCAATGAACTGATCCAGGATAACCGTAACAAAAATATACTGTGGCTTGCCAGTGGCTCCGGACTTCTGAAATTTGACAAGGATCAGCAAACCTTCTACCGCTACCGGCGTGATCTAAAAAACGAAAACTCACTGAATCAGGATATGGTATTATCCTTGTATCAGGATGACAAAGGGATTATATGGTTGGGACTGGCCAGCTATGGTCTGGACCGGTTTGATCCGGAGAGTGAAGAGTTCACTCACTACCGGATAAGTACCGGCAACGATAATCTCGATTTCAAGGCCAATGTGATCCGTGAGATCGTTCCGGGAAAAAAAGGTTTGTGGCTGGCGACCTACGGAGGATTGCATTTTTTCGATTTACGTACGAAGAGTTTCAGATCATTCTTTGATGATGATTCAGGTATCGCCTGGCAATCCCTTTGGGACCTTCTACCTGACGGTAACAGGCTCTGGATTGCTACCTATGGCAGCGGGCTTTACACGATGGACCTGGAAACGGAAGAAATTACCAAAACACCGGTGTATGTTATCGGGGGAGGTGATTTTTCAAAAGCACAGATCCGTTCCCTGTATCTCGATCGTCAGTCGAACCTGTGGATAGGTACCTCTTATGGGCTTTATCGCCATTCGAAAATGGCGACAAAAGCTGACCGGTTCATTGATCTGACTGAAAGCCTGAAGGATGGAGGTTTTGCAGCACCACTGTATGAAAATTCTCAGGGAAATATTTACATCAGTAGCGCTCCTTTTCTAATTGAAATAGACAAAAACTCACGGCTGATCAGTAAGTGGAAAATCCCGGAGCTAAGGGATATGTCCATAAATGATATAATCGAACATGAAGGACATCTTTGGTTGGCTACATCCGGAAAAGGACTGCTCAGGTTTGATTTAAAACGGGGAGTAGTAACCAAAAGCTTTCTCCATCACCCGAATGACTCCCTGAGCCTGAATCATGATTACATCAATACCCTGTTTTCCGACGGTGGCCGGCTTCTTATCGGTACAGCAGTAGGGTTGAATGTTTTGGATCTCGAACGGGAGGAGTTCATTCGGTTTACTGAAAAAAGACACAACTATCAAAAATTGGGTTTTAGCGATACAAATGATATCGAAAAAGATGACAATGGTATTTTTTGGATAGCTACCGGCAGAGGCCTGACATGGTTTGACCCTGAGGCAGATTCGGTATTTGTACCTTCCGGTAACGATCTGTTGGGTAAAACGATAAACCATCTGAGATGGGCAGACAGTTCCCACCTTTGGATGGCTACGAATTATGGTCTGGGCAAAATAAACACAACCAGCCTTCAGGTAGATAATAACTACGATCATCTTTTCGGATCAGAGATCATGTGGGTGGTAAGTAGTGATCACACCGGAAACCTGTGGGTAAAAAAGGATAAGGGATTAGGGATATTCAATGGTCAGACAGTAACCTACCTGAATAGTAAAAAGG
This sequence comes from Flammeovirgaceae bacterium BBD 1991-12, assembly GCA_001657315.1. Lineage (GTDB taxonomy): Bacteria > Bacteroidota > Bacteroidia > Cytophagales > Cyclobacteriaceae > Fulvivirga. The sequence continues at coordinate 75,168 of LYSV01000012.1, forward strand.
GTGTTGTTGAAAGTTCCAGTACCGCCCTGATTTCATCTTACGGAACAGTGTACATCGGGGCCAGGAACGGCCTGTATACGGTAAATCCGGAAAAGATACCGGTCAATAATACTACCTCTAAACCTGTCATTACTGATTTCGAGGTTTTGGGAGAGTCAGGTGTTTCTCATCTTTTGACCGGAGGAAATGATGCAGTAGTGCTGGATCACCAGGAGAACTTCCTTACGTTTAAATTCAGTCACCTCAACTACGTGATTCCCGAGGAAAACAGTTTTGCCTATCGTTTGAAAGGTTTTAATGAAAACTGGATCCATACGAATGCCTTTGAAAGGACGGCGAACTTTACGGGTATTCCACCAGGCGATTACACTTTTGAGCTTAAGGCCGCTAACAACGATGGGATCTGGAGTTCAGAAATGGCTACCTTGAAAATTGAGATTTTGCCCCCTCCCTGGCGGACATGGTGGGCCTGGCTACTCTATATTTCCACTGCCTTGCTGGTCACCTTTCTGGCTCTGAGGACCTTCATTGTTCGGGAAAGACTAAAGAACCGGCTGCGACTGGAGCGTATAGAGGTAAAGAAAATGCAGGAGGTAAATGCGCTGAAGTCGTCCTTTTTTGCCGGTATTTCCCATGAGTTCAGAACCCCGCTGACGTTGATCACCGCTCCGGCGGATGAGTTGTTGAAAAAACACAACGCTGACCGGGAAACGGAGTGGAATTTGAATCTGATCAAAAGGAACGCCAACCGGCTGTTGCGCCTTATCAACCAATTGCTGGACCTGTCAAAACTGGAAGTGGGAAAACTCAAATTACAGGTGAGGAGGGAGGATGTAGTGGTATGGATCAGAAATTTAGCGACCTCATTCGAGTCACTGGCCGCAAGCAGGGAGATCAGGTTCTCTGTAAATGTACTATGCTCTCCGGTGAATATGCTTTTTGATAAGGACAAGCTGGAGCAGATATTGATAAACCTGCTGTCCAATGCCTTCAAATATGCTCCCGTTTATGGCTATGTGGATATGAATGTTTCTCTGGAAGACCACCAGCTTTGTATTCAGGTGATCAACGACGGACCGGGCATTGCGGAAAATGAGATCGACAGGATCTTCGATCGTTTTTACCGGTCGGAATACAGAAAAAGTCAGGCTGAGGGCACAGGCATAGGTCTCGCTCTGGTAAAGGAATTCACGGAACTGCATCACGGTAGTGTGATTGTGGCCAGCAGTGAGGAGGGGCCCACTACATTTACCGTCCACCTGCCGGTTTCGGATTCTGCATACACGACGGATGCCGTGGCCGATGTGGAAGTCACTCAGGTATCGAAAGTGATCTGGCAGCAGTTGAATAGTGAGGAACCCGCCGATGAAACAATAAATCATGATGAGGACAGCTCAAGTGTATTGATCGTTGAGGATAATGACGATCTGCGTTCCTACATCACTTCGCAACTCACTCATCACTACCAGGTGCTGGAAGCCAGCGATGGTCTGGATGGTTTGAAAACGGCTATCTCCACGATCCCTGACCTGATCATAACGGACCTGATGATGCCTGAAATGGACGGTATTGAGATGTTGCAGGCCATCCGGAACGATATCAAGACCAGGCATGTGCCCGTTATTATGCTGACAGCCCGTGCGGACAGGGAAAGCCGCCTGGAAGGTATTGAAAAAGGAGCGGACCACTACCTGAACAAGCCTTTTGATATTGAGGAGCTAAAGGTTAGGGTAAAAAGCCTGCTCATTCAGCGGACCAGAATACGTGATCACTACTACAGTGAATTCATTGCCAATCCCCGGACAGAAAATATACTCTCCGTGGACGACCGGTTTTTAAAAAAGGTGGTGGAAGTTATTGAGCGCGAGCTGGACAACCATGAACTTTCCGTGGATCACCTGGCCGGGGAGCTGGCGATGAGCCGGGTACAACTGCACCGAAAGCTGAAGGCTATTATCGGATGCTCCGCTTCTGAGTTCATCCGGGGATATCGCCTGAAAAAAGCACATGAATACCTCAAGGGACGTAAAGGGTCTGTCTCAGAAATCGCCTATTCCGTAGGCTTCAATAACCTCTCTTACTTCACCAAAACCTTTAAGGGTGTTTATAAAACCAACCCGTCTGATCTGCTGAAGTAGCCGGTTGGTAGTATCCCATAAAAGTTGGCTGTTACATGCAAACGTGTCGGGGGGTCATCCTTCAGGATGACCTCTTTACATATACCCATTTTTGTGTTTAAAAACGTTCTGTATGGCTGATAATCGCACTTTTTTAGCCATGTAACATAAGTGTTAAACATTGAAACATGCCTGCTAAGCCTTACGGTTGTGTGGGTTTACCTTGGACCATGGTTTTTTCCAAAACTCAAACTCATACAGTTATGAAAAGATTTAAAAGGAATTACTACAGCGCTATTATAATGATGGCGCTGGGCGCTGTGCTGTTCATGGTCAGCGCATGTGAAAAGGATGATGATGAGTCGCCTAACACTGACCTGTTGATAGGTTCCTGGCTTCTGCAAAAAGAAAATGATGCCCAGGTCGATTATTTTCTATCGATCGAATTTGAACGAGATGGCGACTACTCTCAAACTTTTATTGAAGGTACAGAACTTGAATTTTCTGCAGGTGAATGGGAGGTCAATGGTAACAGAGCGACCATTGATTTTGATGATGGAGACCGGACTGCCGCTGACATTCTGACCCTTACAGAGGACAGGCTGATTGTCTTTATGATTGATGACGAGGATAAGTTCGAATTTGAAAAAGACTAAAAAAAATTCTGTGTTGGAAACCAAAAAAACAAAACGATGAAAGGATTCAAAAGAAGTTATTACCGTGCCATAGTAACGATGGCGCTGGGTACTCTACTATTGGTCATGAGCGCCTGTAGCGATGATGGCGGTGGACCGTCTACCCGTGATCTGTTGATCGGCGAATGGGAATTGGAAAGAATTAATGGCAACAGAGATATCGGAGGAAGTTTCACCTCTGAATTTGAGGCGGACGGCGATTATACGGAATCATTTTTTATTGAGGGTGTCGGAAACGGATCGATTGATGGGGAATGGGAACTGGATGATCAGATGATAGAAATTGAATTTGATAATGGTGATCGGGAATGGGAGATTATAGAGATATCACCCGATGAGCTGATCGTAGAATTTGAAAACGGAGACGAATGGGAATTTGAAAAAGACAGGTAAGGTCAGGAGTAGGGAATGATCAGTCAAACCATGATGCCCATAGAGTGGGAGACAGATCACTTGCCCATACAATATTCAAACTTAAATACCTATGAAAAAGATAAGAGTGATAATAGTGCTGATAACATTGCCAATGCTGGCAAGTTTGGTATCAGCCCAGGACATCATCATTATGAAAAACGGTGATGAGCTGAAAACCAAAGTTACCGAAGTAGGTACCGACCTGATCAGGTACAAGAAATTCGATAATCAGGAAGGGCCCACGTACAGCATAGAAAAGGCTAAAGTTTTCATGATTCGCTATGAGAACGGTGCCAAAGATGTTTTTAATCAACCTGATAACAGTGTGGAACGTTCCGCTTCAGGCTCATCTGAAAGAACGTCGCGGTCTTCGTCTGCTGAGCTGCCAAAAAGTACCTTCAACATTAACCCGCTTGGGCTTCTACAGTTTGGGCCGATATTTCAGTTTGAAGCAAAGATCGGTAACAATGTATACCTGGCGCCTCATTTCCGCTACGCCTTTGCCGGTGTTCTGACCCATCTGGTCTGGACGGAATTTGAGGAGGACAGTGAGCTATCCGCCGGCACGGCTGCCGTGGGGTTGGGGATCAAGGGATTTGCTGAAACCACTGGTAATACCTGGTACTATGGCGGAATAGCCGATCTGGGATGGGCAACTGCACGGTATGATGTAAGCGAGTCCAGCGCCTCGGAAGAAAAGGCTACTACGCTTTCTGTGATGGCCAACACAGGTTATCGCTGGAGATCTGCCCGCGGTTCGTACGTGAATGTAGGTCTGTTCCTGGGCATAGCTTCTGACCTGAAGTCAGAGGAGCGCCGTGTCGACTCAGGGACGATTATCGATGACACTAAGGAGACCACTTTTTTGGCCATGCTGGAATTGTCCTTTGGATGGGAGTTTTAGGGGAACGTCAGATATAAAATCCAGTCACTATGAAAATAGCATTGCTGATACTGACACTGAGCTGTTGTCTGATGAATGATCTTCCGGCCCAGGATATCATTATAATGAAAAACGGGGATGAAATAACCGCAAAAGTAACCGAGGTTTCATCACAGTCCATCAGGTATAAAAAATTTGATAACCCCGAGGGGCCCCTTTACACCGCTGATAAAAATGATGTATTCATGATCAAGTACCAAAATGGCACCAAAGACATCTTTGGCCAACAAAACCCGCCGGAGCAGCATGCTGAAGGCGATGGGTCTGCAACGTTCTACTTCTACCGGCCCCGTAAGCTGGCCAGCAGCAGTGCCAAAATAATTGTGGGCACCGCTGAACCTGATGAAGTGGTGGTAAAGCTGAAAAACGGGAGCTGGTACCGAACCGACTATACCCACATTGGTGAGCGCCATTTTGTAGCCGGAGTGTACGTTATTAATCCACAATTTTTCATCATGAATGTGGAGGCGGGAAAAACATACTATGTAAAGTGTACGCTGCTTTCCAAAGGATTCAAGATCATGGCTGAAATGGAGATGACGGACGAAGAGGCGGCCAAAGCTGAAATGGCAGGGCTGAAAGAACAAACCCGGAGTTATGTTAACTAAATGTCTCTGCTTAAGGCCTTTCCGGATAGGATGGATATCGATATTGACGATAGCCTGTACGGATATAGATGAAAGTATCCCACATCCTCATGAACGGGACAGGTGGGAATACTTTTCACAGCAGGAGGGGCCGGTATGGGCGCTGTTTGAGGACGATGACGACGATATTTGGATAGGCTTTGACAAAGGTGTGAGCAGATACAACGGCAGGAGGTTCAGAAACTACGATCGCACGGACGGCCTTATCAGCGATACCGTGTTGGCCATCACGCAGGACGGGGACGGATATCATTGGTTTGGTACCCCGCAGGGTATAAGTATTCTGATCAACGGCCGGTTCCAGAACGTTCCCAATCTTGCCGGCCTCGATGTTGAGATCACCAGCCTGTTAAGGGATGAAGATGACAATGTATGGATAGGTACTTCCAATGCAGGGTTATGGTTTTTTGGTTCAGGTGGTCTCGAAACATTTTTCGATCAGGGGTGTCTTGAGTGTAACATCATCAATACCCTGTATGAGGATGACAAGGGGCAGGTTTGGGTGGGTTCACAACGTGATCTGAAGCGATATCGCCGCCGCAGTTTCCGATCGTATGGTGTGCGGGATGGATTATCCGGCAGCAATGTCACATCCATATTTGAGGATAACCAGGGTACGCTCTGGGTGGGTACATTTGATGGGGACAGGATCACACAGTTTGATGACGGGGATTTTGATAAGGTAAGCCTGTACAATGGTGCACCTCAGAACTGGATCACATCCATAACTCAGGACAGGCAGGACAGGCTCTGGATCGGCACTTTTTTAAATGGTCTGGTTCAGTATGATGGTCTGGTGATGCGTACTGTTTTCGAAGGACCGGTGGACAATACAGTATTGTCCATGATTACCGACAAACAGGGAGATACATGGGTAGGGACTTCCGCGGGTCTTATCAGATACATCAGCAAATGATCACCAAAGGTTACAGATCTGTCGTTTTAACGGCTACACTGCTCAGCGTTGCGGCCATAGGCCATGCTCAGTTGCAGGGAGATAGTATTCTGGCTCATGAACGTTCCATTGACCGGCCGCTGACTGTACACCGGAGTCAGCTGAGGATGGGTGTCGCGTACGGCTTCCTCGTGAATTCAGTCCGGTTTGATGATGATCGCAATCGTGTTGATCTTTCCAATGAAGGACTCACCAGTGTTGGGCACGCTATATTTCTGGAGGTGAACTATGGTTTTTTTGAGTTTCTGCAGGCTTCTGTGCGCATTGATCATATTCAGCAGGGGCTGAGGTCGAGAAGTGCAGCAGTCATAGCCTCCCCGGAAGATCCCCTCAATATCATCCGCATTACTGAACGCAGGGGATGGAGTGATCTGGACCTGACACTGGATTTTAAGGTCCCTTTTTACACCCGGGGGTACGATCTGGTGGTCACTGCGGGGAGATCATTGCCTGTTTCACCTCATGAGCCGGACCAGCCCGATCACAAAATTGAGAGTCAATCCGGTTTTGAAAACATTACCTATCGTTTTTTTGAACGCGCAGGTAGCGGAGTGCCGGCATGGCTGTTGGGTATTCAGGGGAAGTTCAGAGGCAACAGACTGGCATTTTCCTTCATGTCCGGGTTCAGGGCCTACACGGGCGGAGGCGAAAGTGTAGTCTGGTCTGCCAGATTAGATCAGCGTGATATAACCTATGGCAGCCGGCCCTATGCCTATCAGCTTGGTGATGAGATGGATCTTCATTTCATCTTTGAATATCAGGCACTCTCCTTTTTTAATCTTTTTACCGGCTACTCCCTGGAAAAAGTGATGGAGGGTTGGTCTGAGGCCACAAGCCGCCGGGTGCTTGTGCCGGAGCAGAGCCTGAATACCCTTCTGTTCGGTGCTGAAGTGCTGGCTACACCCCGGCTATGGATCCGGCAGGAAGCAAGGCTACCGGTATCCGGTCAGAACAGGTTGGCCCCTTTCATGCTGTCTACCCGCGTCATTTACAATCTGTTTCCCTTTCAATAATGATCCATTTTAGAAAGTGCCTGGTCATAGTGTGCCTGTGCCTCCTGTCAGACCTTCATGCTCAGATACAGGAGGAGCTTACACCCATAGAGCTAAAGCAAACCACCATAATCACTCAGCCTGCTACACTGAACAAGGGATTTTTTCGGACAGGTGCCATATTCTCCTTTTCGGCGCTTGATAAGTTTTATGATGACAACGCCAAAAAGAGATTTTTACCGGAAAACATATGGGCGAAGTCACAGCTTTACCAGTTGGTTTTTCAATACGGTATCACTGACCGCCTGCAGGCCATTCTGTCCATTCCGTTCAGGAATGAGTTCGTAAGCCAGTCCTTTACCCTTGAGATCCCCCTGACTGACTCGGCGGCCGTTTCCTCATGGCAGATCAGGGGAGGAGGACTGAGTGATGTGCAAGCAGGCTTTACATGGCAGTTGATATCAGAGAATAGCATAAGAAGGGCAGTGCTGTTCTCCACATTGCTGACCCTGCCCACGGGCAGAAAAGATCCTACAGACGTTGTGGATGAACAGAACTACAAAATACCCACAGGTAGCGGAGAAGCTGCTCTGGACGTGGAGTTACTTTGGCGTCAGGTAAGCTATCCCTTCTTCTATTCTTTTGCCATTGGGTATGATATCAAGTTTGGCGGCACCAAGGTATTCAATGTAGGCGAGGACCCAAAATCATTCAGATCGGGAAGCCTGCTGAGCCTTAACGGATCATACAACTTTCATTTGAATGACTGGCTGGCTTTTCAGAATGACGTTTTCTATTTCTCCTTTGGTGAGGATGAGCTGGAAGGTCAGAAGGATGATCGTGAGCGATGGTCTGTTCAATACATCCCACGTATTAGTTTTCAGGTAAAAAGGCTGCGTATCAATCAGGCCGTTGGATTCGTTCTTAAAGGCAGGAACAGCAGTGCCGACCCCACCTACACCGTTGTCATTCAGTATGTTTTTTAGTGATCAATAAGCTCAGATGTATTTTTACAGGGTCGCCTTGCGGATGGTTTTTCTTTTTCTGGTATGTGCCACAGGTTGTGCCACACCTTCCATTATGGCTACGCGGTCGGTTCAATTGGGAGATTTGCACAGTAATCAAAACAACTATGAGCAGGCCGCACGGCACTACGAAGACTATTTGAAAGTTACTCCTCAGTTAGGTGTCTACCGTAATACAGAAATGGAGGCTGAGGTGAGAAGGAAGCTGGCACAGTGCTACAGTATGCAAAACAGATATGACAGGTCTGCCGTACACCTGCAGGAAGCTCTGAGGCTGGATTCTGCTATCAATAACAATACCCTGGGGGTAATTGAAGACCACCGGGCGCTGGGGATGCTTCAGGCCTGGCGGGGAAACTACAGGTTGGCACTTCATTATCTGAACAGGGCCATTGCGTTGAACGAAGGTATGCAGGGTAGCGCCAAAACCATCAAAAAGGAATCAATTCTGGGAACTTATCTGGCCATCTCTCAGGTGAAAATGGCTCTGGGAGATTTTGAAGATGCTGAACAGATGGCTTTGAAGGCAGAGGCTTTACTGGCAGCAACACCGGGCAATGAGGGCGCCGCCATGGAAATTGCCCTGCTGCGGGGGATCATCCATCGCGAAAAAGGCGACCTGGAAAGCGCAGTAAAGCTGATCACTAAGTCCCGGAAGCTAGCGGGGAAGAATCTGATAAGCCCGACCCGCCAGCTACAGGCCATGGCTCAGGTATGGCTCATGCGGGGTGAATATGAGGAGGCGCTCCGAAATCAACTGGAGGCGCTAAAATATGCGCGAAAATCCGGAGTGATCCCACAGATCATATCCGCCTTACTCAGGTTGGGAGATATTTACAATACCCTTGGAGATAGAAAAAAGGCAGAACAAAGCTACCTGGAAGCTATACGCATGCATGCCAATACTTCCGGGACGAAGGATAGTAAGCTCACGATAGCCAGGCCAGGGAGTGAAGATCTGACCAAAAGCCTTGAGTTTTATGAGTCACAGGGTGCCAGAACGGGTGCAGCGCTGGCGGCATTGAAGCTGGGACGGTTCATGATGAAAAAAAGTGAGTACGACAGTGCTCAGGGGCTCCTGGAAAAGGCTGAAGAATACTTCATCCTGATCCAAAGTACAGAAGGACAGGCGGATGTACAGCTTGCACTGGGCAGGCTCTACATCATGAAACGTCGTTACACTTTGGCATCGGAGAGCCTGAATAAAGCATTGAAGCTTACCCGCCAGCCTGCTTTGAAATGGAAGATATGGTACCATATTGGAAAAGTATATGAAGAAAGCGGTCAGGCGGACACTGCTTTGGCGGCTTATCAAAAAAGTATATCGATCATAGAAGCGTTACGGGGTGCATTCACGGCAGAAGAGCTAAAGAGTGCATTTGTCTCAGACAAAGTCGTGGTGTATGACAGCTACATTCATCTTTTATTGGGAGAGTTGGCACAGGATAGCGATAAAGAGATCTTCGAAGAGGCCTTTGCCATGAACGAGCGGGCCAGGGCGAGAGGTTTTCTGGACATGCTGGGCAATCAGAAAATAGGGGGTGCTGTCTCACTTCAGAATGGGGAGACAACCCTGAGAGAGCAGCAGTTGCGGATCAAGATCAGGCAACTGAACCGGAAAATACAGGGGACTACACAGCGATCTCTGCTGACAGAACTATCCCGGGAACTTCATAGGACACAGCAGGAATATCAGGATCTGCTGCTGGAGATCAAGCTTCATCACCCGGATTATTCGGATCTGATCTCCGTAGATCCGCCACCACTAGCCGAAATTCAGAAAAAACTGGATGCAAAATCCCTGATCATGGAATACTGGGTGGGAGAGAAGCAAGTCACTGTCTGGCTGGTAAGCCATAAAGGTCTGGAAATCAGGTCTCTTCGAGTAACCAGATCAGATCTGAAAAGACAGTTGAATCTGTTCCGGAATTCCATTGGCATCCACAGTACGGAACATATCCGCGAAAGCCTTCAGGGTCTTTATCAGTTATTGATCCGGCCTTTTGAAGCAGATCTGGAGCCCTATGAGCATTTGATCGTTATTCCGCATGGCGGATTGCATTTTCTTCCTTTTAGCGCGCTGATAGATACTAACGGTCACTATCTGGTAGAAAAGCATGTAATCTCGATGGCTCCTTCAGCATCCGTATGGCTTCACTGCAGTAAAACCACACCGGTAACCGGCCGGAAGTTTCTGGGGATGGCTCTGGGGGACGCTTCTATAGGTAGTTACCCCGGCTTGCCAGCCACAACGATGGAGGTTGACCAGCTTGCCAGAATATACGGTACGTTTGACAATCGGAGCGGTGCTGATTTTACGGAAAACTACTTTAAGCATGCAGCAGGTAATGTAGATTACCTACATATCGCCACCCATGGGGTGCTCAACAAAAGACAGCCCGGGTATTCCTACCTTCTGATGCATCCCTCCGAAGATGAGGACGGAAGGCTCACCGTGAATGAGATCTTTAATATCAGGCTCAATGCCCGGCTAGTTACCCTGAGCGCCTGTGAAACCGGGTTGGGAGAAGTAACGGAGGGTGACGACCTTGTTGGCCTGAGCCGCGCGTTTATTTACGGAGGTGCTCCGGCAGTGGTGGTCAGCCTTTGGAAAGTGGATGATGGAGCCACGGCCGTGCTTATGACCCGGTTCCACCAGTATCTGGAAGCTGGCCATGATGTGGCCCATTCACTTAGCTATGCTCAGCGGGATATGGTAAGAAACAGACCCATGGCCGAAAAAGGGAACCTAAAACCTGTGACCTGGGACGATGATCTTGTGCAATACATTACGGCTAATGGCAGTGAAGTGGCTGAAGACCCCTACTACTGGGCTTCATTTGTGATGATTGGCCACTAGCGTCGTGTTACATGTGTTTTGATACCATTTTCGTTTGTAGTTCACCGTAATCGCACCCATCTACTTGTAGGCAGTTGGCAACAGGCAGCCGGCAAACGCTGCACTACGAATCATCACAATTATTTGCCACTGCCATTTGCTTATTGCCGACTTTTATTCAGGACTTCCGGGGCGGGCAAACACGCATCAAGATATGACATAGCCTCCTTTTTTAGGGGTTTAGAATGTAAGTGTAAAAATGGTGTACTTGTGGGGCTCGGAGTCCACGGTGAGGGTACCGTTATGCAGTTGCATGATCTGTCGGGAAAGGCTCAGTCCTATGCCCGATCCGGTGGTTTTGGTAGAATAAAAGGGGATAAAGATCTGATCCAGTGCCTCACGGATGATCCCCTTACCGTTGTCTTCGACAGTGATCTGGACATTGTCATTTTCATTTACGACGGAGTCCACACGGATCGTAGGATCAGGATGGTCCGGTTCGAAAGCCTCTATAGCGTTTTTCACCAGATTGATCAGTACCTGCTCGATCAGTTCTTCATCCGCCTGTATGGTCAGCTCTTCATGGATCACATTTACAGCAATTTCCACCCTGGCCTTTCGCAGCTCTATTTTCAGCAGATTGGTCACATGCTCAAGTAACTGCTTCACTCCAATGGTCTTGATCTTAGGCAGGGGTATGGAAGTATAATCACGGTAGGCATCAATAAAGCGTATGAGCCCCTGGCTGCGTCCTTCAATGGTCCTCAGGCCTTCCTGCAGGTCTTCCACAGCATCTTCGGGCAGCTCGAACTGGTCTCCTTTTTCCTGCAGATCTTCCATGAGAATATCCTTCATCGTGGAAGTCAGCGAGGCAATGGGCGTGATCGAGTTCATGATCTCATGGCGCAGTACCCTTGTCAGGTTCTGCCATGCTTCCAGCTCCTTTTTCTGAAGCTCAGGCTGAATATTCTGGAGAGCTACCAGCTTGATCTGTTTTCCCCTAAGGATGATATTCGTGGCATGAACAGAAAGCTGGATATCTCCCTCAATGCGGTACAGGGTACTTTTCCCCGCTGGAAGGTCGAAGAGCACCTTGTAAAGCCGGGATTGACTCTCGATCAGCTCTTCAATGTTTCGCAGGTTTTCCACCTGTAGAAAGCGTTTTGCAGTGGCGTTGATCAGTTGTACATTCCCTTCCGTATCATAGGAGATCAGGCCGGTACTTACATGCTCTACAATGGTATTCAGGTACTGAAGATGCTCCTCTTTTTCAGAGCGGGCCTTTCTGAAAGCCTCCAGCACATCATTGAAGGCTACGTTAAGGTCTCTGAAGCTGGTGCCCAGCTCATTATCGGCATTGAAGGCGCTGACAAAATCAGAATATTTTACGGACTCCAGAAAGCGCGTAAGCTTGCGATTGGTACGGGATATGAACCGGTAAAGCTCCAGCAGCACCAGGATCACTACAAAACCTAGCAGCGCCGTAGTAACGATCATTGTTGGATCGTTGAGCGTCCATACCAGACCACCTATTACCAGGCCCAAAAGGATCACCCTTAAAGCGACCCTGACCCTGAAATCCTTAAAGACCATATTTTTCCAACCTCCGGTACAAAGATGACCGGGTAAGTCCTAATTCGGAAGCGGCCTGAGTAATATTACCGTTGTATTTCTTCAATACCTTCCGGATCAGTATTTTTTCTACGTCTTCCAGCTTGAACTGATCCAGCATTACATTGTCGCCATCCACCTGATGCTGATGCTGGTTGGTGAAGTTAAAATCCTCTGGCTGGAGTACCTGTGAGTTGCTCATGATCACCGCCCGCTCGAGTGCATGCTGCAGTTCCCGGATATTGCCCGGCCAGTTGTGCTTTTGCATTCTCGCCATGGCGGCATCACTGATCTTGCTTACACTTTTGCTGTACTTTTCACAGTAGTGCTTTAAAAAATGATCTGCCAGCAAAGGGATGTCCTCCAGTCGCTCCCTGAGCGGCGGCAACTGGATCTCAATGGTGTTGATCCTGTACAGCAGGTCCTGTCTGAACTTATTTTCCTTTACCATCTCATAAAGAGGCATATTGGTAGCGCAAACCAGCCGTATATCTACCTCCGTCTGTTTGTTGGATCCTACACGGCTCACCTTCCGGTTCTGCAGTACGGTAAGTAGCTTTGCCTGTAAGGGAAGGGACAGGTTGCCTATTTCATCCAGAAACAGTGTGCCTTTGTTGGCAATTTCAAAACGGCCGGCCCGGTCCTCTTTGGCGTCCGTGAAGGATCCCTTTTTGTGACCGAACAATTCACTTTCGAACAGGGTTTCACTCACGGAGCCAAGGTCCACATTCACAAATACCTGTCCTTTTCTGGAAGAGTTATTATGGATAGCCCTTGCTACCAGCTCCTTACCTGTACCGTTTTCCCCAAGTATCAAAACATTGGCATCTGTTGCGGCTACACGGTCAATGGTCTCGAATACCTTCTGGATCGCCGGACTCTGGCCTATGATGTCATTGTAGCGGTCATTGATCTTGAGATTGATCACCTTCTGTTTGGTTTTGAGGTCTTCTACCTCGAGGCGGGTTTCACGCAGGCGCATAGCAGAGAACAGTGTGGCCAGCAGTTTTTCATTTTCCCAGGGTTTCAGCACAAAATCAGTAGCGCCGGCCTTAATGGCCTTCACCGCCATTTGTACATCGCCGTAGGCGGTAATGAGGACCACCACCGCGGAGGGATCCATTCCAAGTATTTTTTCAAGCCAGTAGTAGCCCTCCTTGCCGCTGCTAACGTCCTTGGTGAAGTTCATGTCCAGCAGGATAACGTCATAGGTTTCGTTGTGAAGCAAGGTGGGGATGGTTTCCGGATTCACTTCCAGGTCTACCTGCTGGAAGTGCCTTTTCAGAAATATTTTAGCAGCTTTTAAGAGGTCTTCGTTATCGTCTACAATTAATATCTTACCTGATTTGTTCCTTTCAGTCATTTGATCTTATTATTTCCCCACTGATATTTCACAAAGTTGATACCGTTTTCGCCAATACGACGCCTGCGAGTGGCTTCGTATGCCCAGACTCCGTCTGTGTGGGCATTTGCTGGTATTTTCATGTTTCTTTCACTTTTACGGAACCTCTGGTCAAATGTTCGCTTGCGGACGGTTACGTTCATCAATGAACGTTATCGGACTACCGTATTTGATCAAAACACGTTTTACGAACCATTTGTATGAATTGGCACACTTGTTGGCAAAAGGTTTAGTGAATTAGAACTTGAACAGCCTAACGGCTTTCCCGCATGGATAGAAAAATCAAGAAAAAAAAGTGGACCTTTAAAAGGATCGGAACCATTTTCGGAATAACACTTCTGGTGGTATTCGTAGGTTACCAGCTGCTTTTTGCCGACCGGCGCAGCAAGCTGAACGTGGAGAAGGAGAAGATCACCATAGCCAACGTCAAACGGGGTGCATTTCTGGAGTTTATCCCCCAAACCGGTACCGTAGAGCCCAGTGTCACCTTTTACCTGGACGCTATCGAGGGGGGTACCATAAGAAAAGTTCACGCCGAGAGTGGCGCCATGCTTGGAACGGGTGATGTTATCCTCGAATTGTCAAACCTGAACAGGGAACTCAACGTACTGAGCCAGGAGGCCAGTTTGAATGAAAGTATCAATCAGATCAGGCGTACCATGCTGCAACTGGAACAGAATGATCTTCAGCAGCAGCAGACCCTCGCCCTCATTGATAATCAGCTTGAAAAACTGGAGCCGCAATACAAGAGGCAGAAGATGCTTTATGAAAAGGAACTGATCTCCCTGCAGGCATTTGAACAAACAAAGGCTGATTATGAGTACAATCTGAAGCGCAGGGAAATAACCTACGCAAGTTACAAAAAGGACTCTATCAGCCGCGTCCGGCAACTGGACCAGTTCAATAAATCCGAAAGAAGGATGACCGAAAGTCTGGAAGGTGTAGGGCAGATCCTGGATAACCTTACCATTCGCTCACCGATTGAAGGCCAGTTGACCACACCACAGTTGGTAGAAGGACAATCGGTAAATCCCGGCCAGAGACTGGGACAGGTAGATAAAGTAGGCAGTTACAAGGTAAGGGTACCCATTGACGAGCTTTATCTGCCCAAGATCTCAAAGGGACTGTCAGCCACTACGCGCTTCGATAATAAACAATATCAGTTGATAATAACTTATATTTATCCTAATATTATCAATGGAAGATTCGAGGTAGATATGGAATTTGTAAATGAAACTCCGCAGGGTATAAGAAGAGGCCAGTCGCTAAGAATGCGAATTGAGCTTGGCCAGCCTTCGGAAGAGCTGCTGCTTCCTGTGGGAGGATTTTACAAGGATACTGGTGGTAACTGGGTATTTGTGGTAGATCCGGACGGAACAAGGGCCGAAAAACGCAATATCCGCCTGGGCCGAAAGAATACTGAGCATTTTGAGGTGCTCGAAGGATTGGAGCCCGGTGACAAAGTGATCACCTCTTCCTACGATAATTTTGGTGACAACGAAGTATTGATATTAAAATAGTCAGGTAATATACAGGATCCGGACTTTCAACATAGAACTTTGAACATAGAAATTTCACCATTCACAAAGACTCAGAACTAAATATTTAATGACATGATCAAAATCAAGAATTTGCAAAAGGTTTACACCACCGACGAAGTAGAGACTACTGCTTTGAACAGTATCAACATAGAAATAAAAGAGGGAGAATTTGTAGCCATTATGGGCCCCTCAGGATGTGGCAAGTCTACTTTGCTGAACATTGTAGGTCTGTTGGACAACCCGACTGACGGGGAGTACCATTTTGGTGAGCACGAAGTATCGCGCTATTCGGAAAGGCAAAGGGCGCAATTACGTAAAGGTTCCATAGGTTTTGTATTCCAAAGCTTTAACCTGATCGATGAGCTGACGGTATTCGAAAACGTAGAACTTCCCTTACTGTATTTGAAGGTACCTTCTGCTGAAAGGAAGCAACGGGTGGAAGAGGTGCTGGAGAGAATGAACATCATGCACAGGAGAAATCACTTTCCCCAGCAGCTCTCCGGAGGTCAGCAGCAAAGGGTGGCCATAGCCCGTGCCATAGTGGCAAAACCTCGTGTGATACTGGCGGATGAGCCTACCGGTAACCTTGATTCTGCCAATGGCGAAGAGGTAATGAAACTTTTGGCTGAGCTGAACGAAGAGGGAACAACGATCATCATGGTAACACACTCACCGTATGACGCCAACTATGCTCACAGGATCATCAACCTGTTTGACGGTAAGGTAGTAACGGAGAATATAAAGGAGCAATTCCATATTTAATTTGGTTCAAGGGTCAATAATTCAAAAACAAAGTCCTGGCGATGCAGCCAGGACTTTTTTGTTTCCGGGGATGATCCCGGGTTTAAGGATACAAAACCTGCGGTCGTTTACATCTTTTCCGGAAACTATTTCCGGGCAGGTGTTTTTTGAATCCCTGACTTGACAGCATCCCGAAATAGCAAACACAATATACAGTACCAGACACGTTATACTACAGCACATAAAAACCCGCTCATGATCCTTCAGATACTTCACAGCATACGGATACTTTTCAAATACCGGCTATATACCGGCATCAGCCTTGTAGGACTGGGGGTTGCCGTTTCTTCGTTCTGGTTTATCGCCAATTATTTTAAACACTCCCATCAGTACGATGCATTTCATGAAAACAGGGACAGGATCTACAGGCTGACCATGGAAATCACTACCGGTGGCAGTACCAGTCATTATGCAGCTACCGGACTACCACCGGGCGCCTTGCTGAACAAGGACTATACAGGCATCAGCGGCCATGCAAAAATGACTCTGCCCGGGGATGTTGTGGTGAAGGTCAATGAAGAACTCTTTCGGGAAAGGGACTTTTTTAGCGTTA
Source organism: Flammeovirgaceae bacterium BBD 1991-12 (assembly GCA_001657315.1). Lineage (GTDB taxonomy): Bacteria > Bacteroidota > Bacteroidia > Cytophagales > Cyclobacteriaceae > Fulvivirga. The sequence continues at coordinate 91,703 of LYSV01000012.1, forward strand.
ATTCCGGAACGCTCGAGGTGTTCACTTTTCATTTTCTGACAGGAGACCGAACTACCTGCTTATCGAACCCCGGGTCAGTGATACTCTCCAGATTGCTGGCGGAAAAGTACTTCGGCAGCATTGATATTATTGATAGTCAGATCATGATCGGTGATGAGCTTTACTCGGTAAAAGGTGTGTTCGAGGACTGGCCCGAAAGCTCGCACCTGAAAGTGAACGCATTGTTGTATTCAGAAGAGAATACTGCTGATTTTGAGCTACAGGATTGGTTCAATATTGAACATTATAATTATGTTTTGCTTGACCCTGCTATCAATTATGAGGACCTGAATGCCAAACTGGACCACCTGGAGGCTCAACATCTTGCAGCCCTGGAAGGAACGGGTTTCAATGTAAAGCTTCATGCCCAACCTTTAAGCGACCTGTACCTCCTGCCCGCATTGATCGGCGACGTGCCCAAAGGGAGACCGATGTACATAAATGCACTTGCATTCGCAGGATTGCTGGTACTACTGATTGCCGGTATGAACTATATTAACCTGTCACTTACGCAATCCACACAGCGTTCCAGGGAGATCCGGCTAAAGAAAATTCTAGGGATCCCGCGCCGGCAGCTTCTGCTTCAGACCGGGGTAGAATCCCTGATCATGACCCTGCTGGTACTCATGATCTCAGCGGTCCTGATAGTCGCCTTTGACCACCTGTACTATCGATATACAGGTTTTCTTACGCTGGACCTGACGGGGCATTGGCCCCTTGTAATGGTGATCTTCCTGGTTATTTTCATTTTGGGACTGCTCAGTACCACCTATTCCGGAGTGTACCTCACCTTTTCCGGTCGCCTGATAAACAGGGATGGAGCGTCCGTCGGTACGCTTAAAAAAGTACTCCTTGGCTTTCAGTTTGTCATGGCCGTAGTGATCCTGATCGCCACACTTACCATGGACCGGCAAATTCACTTCATGAAAAACAAGGACCTCGGTTTTTCAAAAGAACAGATAATGACCCTTGGCCTTCCGGGAGACGAAGCCTTAAAAAATGAACGGATCCAATTCAGGGAACGGATAAAAAATTTAGCCACCGTTCAAAGTGTATCCCTTATAGGCGGAGGGGCGTTGCCGGGAGAAGACAATGCGAAAGAAGCATTTGAAGTTGATATTGACGGGAAAAGAGAGCCGAAGGTGTATAACCATTACCGAATAGATGAAAATTACTTTGATCTGCTGGATATTCAATTTGTTGCAGGCCGGAATTTTCAGGCGGACAGATCAAGCGACAGAAGCGATGCACTCATCATCAACGAATCTCTGGCAAGGTCATTGAACTGGCAGGATCCGATAGGGAAGGAGCTTTTTGCTGGCTATGGAGGAGAGGAACCAAAAAAAGTGATCGGAGTGGTGCGGAATTTTCACAACAAATCGCTTCACAATGTGATCGAGCCGATCGTTTTTATCTACGATGAGCACTGGTCGTCCAACCTCCTTGTCAAAACAGAGTTGTCCAATATGGACGCTGTAAAGTCTTTCTGGGCAGACCATTTCCCCGAAACGCCCATAGAGCTGACTTTTTTCGACAGGTTTATAGACTCCCTGTACACCAGGGAGGATCATTTGGTAAAACTGCTGAGCTTCTTTTCCGTTTTATCTTTGGCATTGTGCTGCATGGGGCTTTTCGCTGTATTCTCCTTACATGTATTACAAAAAAACAGAGAAATGAGTATAAGAAAAGTGCTGGGTGCAAATGCCGCAGACATACTCAGGACCATAACGGGCCGTTACGCAATAATCGCTCTGCTGGCAGTGGGTATAGCTGTTCCCGTTGCAGGTTTTCTGATGGACAAGTGGTTGAATGCATTCAGCTACAAGGTGAGTTTGGACCCGCTCGTTTTTATTGTCTCTACTTTCGTAGTGCTGTTAGCGGGTGGCGTAGCCATCATGTATCATGTGGTCAAGGTATTGCATGTTAATCCGGTTGATGCCTTAAAGCACGAATAGTGGATACGTATGGCACTCGCTGTTGTGAACACGGATCATCGCATTTGGAAAAACCAGTAGGCTGTGCAGTCTGAGGTATTTTGTCTATAGTTAGGTTTAGTACTTCGTGCCTCCAAACGATTCCAGTCCAAACCCAAAGGGATACAGCGGATTTTCCGAGTCATACGGTACATCCTCTAACTGCTGCTGAACCGCTTCCCAATTCGAGGGAAGCTCGAACGGAAGCCTGCCTTCCGGTGTGGCCTCACCAAACAGCAACTGTGTCAATACCTCATCACTGGTACCAAACTCCACCATGAGTGCCGCCGCATTTTCACTGACCCGGGTCAGTATGGCAGGCCGCTCCAGATTGACAACCACTATGGTCGGTTTTTGTTGTGCCAATGCCAGGATGGCTGATTCTTCAGCTGTTTCATAATACAACCTGCCCTGATGGAAAAAACCCTCCAGAAAATATTCGTTCCGGGGCTCGAATGGCGTACGAAGCCGAAGCACGATCACATCGGCCTCTTCCGGAGACCCTACCAGCTCCCCGTAGGTACGAAGTACACCCGGATTGTTCATACCCTCCTGATAAACCTTTGTTTTCTGTTTCAGTGGTAGCAGGTCATTGTTTTTCAGCAAAACCGTCGATTTGGCCTGTGCTCTTTTGCCCTTTGCCTTAAACCTCTCATTACCGGCGATTTTTTCTGCATTCTGAATATTTACATAGGGATCGTCAAACAGACCAAGCCTAAATTTGTCCCTGAGGATCCTCCGCACGGACTGGTCTATTCTTTCTTCCGTTATTTGCCCTGACCGGACAAGCTGAATGATAAGCTCGGGCGAACTCTCGCCACCAAACTGGTCACAACCTGCCTCAAGTACCTTGCGGGTCCTTTCCAATGGTGTGAGACTTTCTACACCCCATGCACGGACAGGTCCTACTCCGCTGTCATTGATAATGTTCCAGTCGGTGCATACCACACCATCAAACCGGAGGGAGTCACGTAGCAGCCCTGTAATGATCTCCCGGTTAAATGCAAAAGCCACATTTTCATTGGTTTGATCTACCGGTATGCCATAATAGGGCATGATCTGGGCTGTTTTGGCCGGAAACGCTCCTTCTGTGAACGGGATAAGATGATAGTCAAAGTTCTTTCCGGGATATACCTGTTCCCTGCCATAGGGAAAGTGTGCATCCTCACCGTCCTTTTGTGGGCCACCACCTGAGAAGTGCTTGGTCATACAGGCCACGGAATGATGCCCCAGCGAATTCCCCTGAAAGCCCAACACGTATGCCCGGGTCATAATGGCAGACAGATGAGCATCTTCACCGAACGTGCCGTTCACCCTGCCCCACCGTGGCTCGGTAGCCAGATCTGCCATGGGATGCAGGGCCAGTCTGATACCCACGGCTTTGTATTCCTGCCTGGCAATATCTCCAAACTCACGCACCAAAAGAGTGTCACGGGTGGCGGCCAGGCCAGGCGCCGTAGGCCATTGAGAGAATGAGGGGGTATACACAGAGGCACCGGGGTTGTCCGGCGTTCCATGCCTTGGATCAGTGGCTATGGTGACTGGTATTCCAAGCCTGGTACGCTCAGCCAGCTTCTGGATAGTGTTGTTGAAGGTGGCGAGGGTTTTTGCATCATAGGAATGAATGATATTAAAACTGTTCATGAGTTTCCTGGCGATCAACTCCGAACTCTGTGGCATAACCACTCCAAAAAGACTGTTGACGGGATCCAGTGAGAAAGGAGGTGTATCGATGGGTTTGCCCTCATCGGTCATGCCGATCATGGTGATGAACATGCAGCCTGCCTTTTCCTCCAGTGTCATCTGACCCAGCAGGTCCTCTACACGTTCCTCCGGACTGCTGGCAGGGTCTTCGTAAATGTCGATCCTGTTGTTCTTGTTCAGATCCCTGTAACGTACCCCATTCCTTTTAATGACCGGCGCTTCAGCTTTTAGCAATGCGTAGTTGTTTCTGGCTTTTATGTATCGGTATCCGTAAAAGCCCACGACAATAATGAAAAGAATTCCGATAGTGCCGAGAAGTAGCCTTGTTATGATCCTTGTAAGTTTTTTCATCTATTGTGTATTATATACACAATATACAAAATCTTTAACTAAAGTGTAAATCATACACATTAAAAACTTTAATTTTAGATCATGGATCTGACCATGTCCTCCATAGAGGATCACATTCAAAACTGGCAACCGGGTCTTTCAATCGACTGTGTTATAATGGGTTATGCCAATCATGAGCTGCATGTTCTTTTATTAAAGTGGAAAAACTCCGACCGTTGGTCACTTCCGGGCGGCTTTATTGAGAAGGAAGAGGATCTGGATGACGCTGCACTACGCATTTTAAGTGAACGGACCGGGGTGACACTGCCTACGCTGCACCAGTTCCATACCTTTGGAGGGAGACAAAGACGGGACCCGGATGACGTATTGGAAGTACTCAGCAGTTTGGAGTTGAAAAATCCGGTAGTTGAGAACTGGCTTATGCAAAGGTTTGTCAGTGTGGGCTATTTGTCTCTGATCAACATGAACACGTCGCATCCCAAAGCGGATTTTCTGAGCGACCGGTGCGAATGGATTTTACTAAGGGATGTGCCTGAACTGATCTTCGATCACAATGAAATGATTGAAAAGGCATTGGAATTTTTAAGGATACGACTTCGGTATCTGCCTGTAGGACGGTCTCTGCTGCCTCAGAAATTTACAATGAAGGATCTGCAAAGGCTTTATGAAACAATCCTGAACAAAAGCCTGGACCGGGCCAATTTTCAAAAATCATTTCTAAAGCTGAATGTTTTGGTACGACATGAGAAGCAAATGTTGGGCGGGGCTCACAAAGCCCCCTTCCTTTATTCCTTTGATAAGGTCCGGTATGATGAGTATATGAAAAGAGGGCTGGGGTTTACGCTTTCGTGAACATCAGCGTGTCGATTGACCAAAATGTTCCTTTCCGGTTCTTTTGATGAGCCCTGTGACTTTTAACATTTTCCAAATTATGTCTGGGAAACATGAAACGAAAATCCAGACATACACAACAAAAGGTACATAGGACGTCATTACCGATGTCTGCGGTTGCCCTGATGATGATCTGTATTTTCATCTACTTGACAAACTCCTACAAACCTAAGTGGGTGTATAATTGGAGCAGGATAAGATCTCAAATTAAGGATACTATTCAATTGATTGAGGATTATGGGAGTGTGACCAGCGGAATTGTTGGCGTTGGAGGGACGACACCCCTGCAATGGTATCGCAGGCGTTGGCTTATGAAAAATGCGACTGAAATGGAACTTTTGAGGCTTACCGGATACCCCGATGGAGTCATCAAGGCAACAGCGTACGAGGCTTTGATAAGAAGGGGGAGCGGGAACAGACTTGACCTGTTATTTATGGCTATAACAGATACAACCACATTTTTCAATTTTCAATCCGGTTGTATCAGCGAAACAGTTATGATTGGAGAATATCTCATCGAATATGCTCTCCATCTTCATCATGGGCAACCTCCGTCCGTCGCTGAAAGCAGGAAGTCAGGTCTGGCGAAAGCTGAGCTAAAACAGATCGATGAATTGTACAAAGAAATTAAATCCGAAAAATGGACGTATTATGAAAAATACAGCGATCATCGATAGTGGGAGTTGAGACTATCAGGGTGGCCTGTGACTTTGTTATTCCATTGTCCCCCCTTCCAACACATCCCTCGTCTAATGCCTTTATTCACTGAAACCTTTTAACCCCGGTTATGGAATGATACGAATTATACCACTGCTTATCGTTTTTCTGTTTGTTATAAGTTCTGCCTATCCTCAAACGACCTTATCAGGTCAACTGACATCAAGTGATACTATTAACCTGAAAGTATTAAATGTTTATCCTGCTTCCTTTCCTTCAGTTTCATTGATCATCAGGGCAGAAACCAGTAATCAGCTACCAATTTGGGATTTATCCAAAACCAACATTCTTGTTACCGAAAATTCTGTAGAGTGCAGAGTTGACTCATTGGTTTTATTATCACAAAATCAATCGGTTAAAGTGAGTCTGGTTCTCGATCATTCAGGGTCTATGCAGTTGAGTGATGAGCTTTTGGATACGTTGAAGTATCCTGAGATGGCTCAATACATATATGATGGATATCTGTACCTACCTGAAGGATTCAGATATCCGGATGATTATATCGCGCCAATCGACCATGCCAAAAGTGCTATCCGTGTATTCACTGATTCTTTTAATTCCACAAAAGACTCCATCAACTTAATTGGTTTTTCTTCCAGTGTGGACATCAACTTACCTTTTACCCATGACGTTTCCAAGATAGATTCAATCTTGAATCTGATCACGGCAGACAGTCTTACTGCTTTTTACGATGCGCTGAAAACAGGCATACACAACCTGTCCCATGAAATGGGGCTTAAGGCGTTGGTAGCCTTAACGGATGGTCAGGATAATAATTCTGTTTCAGACTTTTCACAGGTTGTTTCGGCCGCACAGGCAGCAGAGGTTCCGATCTATATCATTGGCCTGGGAACTGTGAACAAAGACACGCTGAAGATGATCGCTGATTCAACTGGGGGACGTTTTTATCATACCACAGCCCCAACTTCACTTATTGGCTTGTATACTCTGATCAGTAAGTCTATTCAGTCAATTTATGAGCTGCATTATACATCTTACCACCTCTCCAGCATAGATTCCACCCGAGAAATTGTATTACATTATGATGTTGACAGCATATTTGTTAATCAGGCTATTGTAAATTCTACACTGCCCAAAGAGGTGCTGCAGGAACTTAGGAGGCGAAGAGATAAAAGAAGAATGAAGTTTGTCTACGGAAGTTTTTTGGTACTGGCCCTTATCGGTTCTGCTGTTTTATATTACAAGCTAAGATCATAAAGCTGACTAGAGGTGCCTGGTGCAGGTTACATGCAAAATGTCCAATGGAATGGTACAGGTCAAATTGCTATATTCTTACTATTTTGACGATCTGTACAACAGATTTGCAATACCATCGGAACATGTTCGTTTCTTTTTTATGAAGACCCTCCTCCTGTTCCCCCTGCTTTTGGTGAATATTGTCCTTTTTGCTCAGAATAAGCCACGAAATTCAGTATACTTTGAAGCAGGCGGCTCTACCTTCTTCTATTCACTGAACTACGATCGATTGGTTTTACAGGATAAGGAATGGGAGTTGACCGGTCGGCTGGGGTTCATGTATCTTCCACTCGGTAGTAGACAAATGCTTGGGTTTCCACTGGGAGTTTCTGTGCTGAGGCCCTACAGCAAAAGTAACTCATTTGAGCTGGGCTTTACCGGATCATTCATAGTTGATCAATACGATTATACAACTGACCTGGTGTATTTACCGGGAGTCAAGGCGGGCATTCGACATTATCCGATCGGTAAAGGGTTATTCTGGAATACAGCGTTGCAATTCACAGTAGTGATCGTTCAGGATGGGTTGGATGACGAGACGGTCGACGAAGTGAGTACCACCCCGCTTGCCAGCTTTGGTGTAGGCTATGCTTTTTGACCTCATTGCGTAATATCCTGTAAATAAATATTGACTGCAATGACCTTCCTGCTTTAACTTCCTTTTTTGTATCTTCAAAGTGATCAGATGATTTAGCTTAATGACCTATATTCAGTGGCAAAAATGAAGATATGCGTGGCACAGACCAGACCCGTCAAAGGACATATTCCGGCCAATATTCAGCGCCATAAAAAACTGACGGAATTGGCCATTTCCGAGGGAACTGACCTGATCATTTTCCCTGAACTGTCATTAACAGGTTATGAGCCCACATTGGCGGAGAAGCTGGCAACGGATCAGGAGGACAGCAGGTTCAATGTTTTTCAGGAGCTGAGCAATAACGGACAGGTCACCATCGGAGTTGGGGTGCCAGTAAAAAGCCCGGTAGGTATTTGTATAGGAATGGTCCTTTTTCAGCCCCACCGGAACAGACAGACCTATTTCAAGCAGTACCTCCATCCTGATGAAGAAGAATTTTTTGTAGCTGGTGAGGGGCTTACCGGTTTGACTGTTCAGAAAAACTACGTCGCATTGGCCATCTGTTATGAGCTATCCGTTCCGGAGCATTCAGAACGCGCCAGCAATAACGGAGCGAAGATCTATATTGCCAGTGTAGCCAAATCCGGTGAGGGTGCTGATCATGCAACAAAAACCCTTTCTGAGATCGCCCGGAAATACTCCATGACGGTATTAATGTCCAACTGTACCGGGCCATGTGAGGGCTTTGAGGCTGAAGGCCGGACTTCTGTCTGGAACACTAAGGGCGTACTGGCCGCTCAACTTGGCAATAACACGGAAGGAATGATCATCATCGATACCTGTACAGGCGGAATAATCGAAAAAACGATATAAATCATTTCACAGGAAGAGGTTAACTTTATAACTGACCGGGCAGTTGTCACCCGATGTCAGCCACAGACCGGCACATCAGATGGGAAAAAGCCGTTTAATACAATACTATACCGATCTGCAGACCTCCTTTACTCAATACTTCAAAAAGGCGCAGGAGAGGCAGGGAGTGGAAGATATCCACCAGTTGAGAGTGTATGTTAAAAAGCTGAGAACCATGTGGACCTTGCTGGAATGGGTAAGTCACGACGACTTCAGCAAAAAGGAACATTTTGCTCTGGTATCAGAGCTGTTTGCTGATGCCGGTGTGGTACGGGAGGCACAACTCAACCTTGCGATGATCAGCAAATACAATTCGGCTCACGGACCGTCCTACACAAAGTACATAGCCAAAATACAAAGACAGGCGGAAGGAAAACTGCTTGAAGAAATGGAAGCCTTCGATTTCAAAAGGCTCAGGACGCTGGACAACGCACTGATGATGAAAATAAATGGATTGTCTGACAAAACTGTGTTGAAGGAGTCTGGTACCCTGATGCTCAGGGAAATGGATAAAGTCAACAGGCTGGTGGATGAGTTGCATCATAATCAAAAGCTGCACAAGGTGAGAACGCACCTTAAAAAGGTGACTGAAATGGCTGTGATCATGAACCTGCTGGATACCAGGGCAGTAGAGGAAGAGTGGCAGAGCCGGATCAGGTCACTGGGGCAGCGTATTGGCAAATGGCATGATTATGCCGTGCTTGTAGCATCCCTGAAAAATTTCACTGAGCAAAGGCACCGGAAAAAGGACCCCCGGCGCTTGAAAGAATTTATCCGGCATATTGAACATCATAAGCAGGCAAAACAAAAGAAAATACATGATCTGCTGGACAGGTATGTGACACAAAGCCATATACAGGTCATATTAAGCCAGAACTAATCTCACCACGGTTCAGGTTCAGTGATGGAATAGGTATGTTTCCCAAAGAGTGGTACCAAATATTTCCTTCTTGCATCAGAAACACGTACGTGAAGGTATGTTCACTTTTGAAATGGAGTGTTCACTTCTGAGCAGTTTAACACCAAAAATATCCCTGAAAAAGAAATATGAACACTTTTTTGCTTTGGCACGTTAGTTGAAAATTCGTGTGCAAGAGGTGATCTGGCTGTTAAAACCAGAATAGCCGGACTAAAATCAGATATTACGTGTGTCTCATAGTATACTTCCGTCATTACCCATCTTCAATTATCAACCAAAATTTTAACTGAGATCAAAAATGAACTATGCCCTTGATTATCAACCACTCTCTGATTACTCTGCATTGCAAGGTAACGTGGAAAATGTTTACATAAAGGTGCAACCTTTTTTCCGGGGTTGTAGTCATTAATACGAAAGTATAACACCCTACCCTTTTAAAACTCAAAACAACAACGCGATCATGCTAAAAAACTACCTTAAAATTACTTTCAGAAGCCTTTGGAAAAGTAAGCTCTTTGTACTCATTAACATCTTAGGGATGGGCACAGCTATAGGCTGTTGTATCGTTGCGTGGCTCAACTACGATTTCAACACGAATTTCGACAGTACCCAGGATCCTGCCGGACTTTATCGGGTAGATATAGTCCGCGAAACACAGGAGGGTGAAAGGCTCTACGGTATGTCACCTCTCCCGCTCGGACCTATTATGGCAGAAAACTTTGGCGAAGTGGAAGCCACCATGCGGTACATGCCGAACGGAGGTAATTTTAAGGTGCTGGACGAACTGTATGCTGAAAATTTCACCTTTGTAGACCCCAACTTTTTCGAGGTTTTCAATTTCGAATTTATAGCCGGGAACAGAGATGCCCTCAAAGACAAATCCAGTGTGATCATCAGCGAGCAGCTGGCTATCAAGTATTTTGGAGAACAGGAAGCCATTGGGCAGACACTTACTCATTTTGCTGATAAAGGTCCGAAGGACTATACCGTGGCTGCCGTGTTCCGGGATATGCCGCTGAACTCAAGCTTTAACTATGTAAAGACGATCACCAACATAGAAAATTACTTTGATCTTTTTGAAGAGGACAGAAGAGATGACTGGTCCAGGTGGGCAACACTTTTTGTGAGGGTAGATGACCCGGGCAGACTGAAGGTGATTGAACAACGTCTCGATGACTATGTAGAGATCCAGAACAAGGCCAGACTGGACTTCAAGATCAAAAGGTATGAGCTGGAAAGTATCGAAGGTATGGCGCATCGCGCCAGTCAGGAATTGGTCTGGGGGCACTGGCTGAGTCAGGCGCTGCCACCTCCGGCTGTTTTTGTACCTTCAGTCATGGCTGTGCTTATATTATTGATCGCCTGTTTTAATTTTACGAATACTTCCATAGCCATCTCCAGTCGCAGGCTGAAGGAAATAGGGCTGAGAAAGGTCATGGGAGGGCTCCGTACGCAGCTTGTTGTTCAGTTTTTGCTGGAGAATGTGATCCTGTGTTTTATGGCATTGGTAGTAGGGCTTGTTGTCGCGTTCTTTCTTGTGCCGGCCTACAGCGAAATGTGGCCCTTTCTGGAGCTGACACTCGATTTCTATAAAAACGGCATCTTTTTCATTTTTCTGTTTGTGGTGTTGCTGTTCACAGGTCTTCTTGCCGGCAGCTATCCCGCCTTCTATGTAAGCAGCTTTGAACCCGCCAGTATACTTAAGGGTAATCAGAAATTCGGTGGTTCCGGAGGGCTGACCCATGTACTACTCACGTTGCAGTTTGGCATATCATTGATTGCCGTTATTCTGGGCGTGGTTTTCTATCAAAATGCAGAATATCAGAACGAACTGGATTACGGATTTAATAAGGATGGGGCTATATCGCTTTACATTGATGACGAGGACAACTTCAGGGCATTCAAGAATCGTATTGAAAGCGATCCTGAAATACTCACAACAGCCGGTTCGCAGCATCAGATCGACCGGTCGTACCGCAATGATCCCGTAAAGAATGCGGACAAAGAGTATGATGTGGATATTTTTCATGTGGGCGAGAACTTTCTGGAAACCATGAACTTCACCGTCCTTGAAGGAAGGAGTTTCAAAAAGGATTCTGAAACAGACTTTGCTGAATCGGTACTGGTGTCTGAGGAAATGGTAAGGACTTTTGGCTGGGAAGATCCCATCGGACAAAAGATCACGTGGATGGATACCGTTCAGTTGTATACAATAGGGGTAATAAAAAACGCCTATGTAGAGGGGCTTTGGTCACCACTGGAACCCATGATGCTGCGCTATGTTCCTGAGAAAGACTACAGGTTCCTTACCGTGAAGACTGCGCCGTCAGACCTGGTGAAGGTCAATGAGTCTCTGGAGGAGCACTGGAAGGAAATGTTTCCGGATAAAATGTATACGGGGGAGTTCCTGGATGATGAAATGAGCGAAGCCGCGCTGGTCAATAACAAATCAAACTGTTCAGTTTTCTGGGAATAGTGGCCACATTTCTATCAGCGATAGGATTGTTTAGCCTGGTTTCATTGAGCATAGTCAAAAGAATGAAGGAGATAGGCGTTCGCAAGGTGCTCGGTGCCTCCATTGGGCATATTATAGTCATTTTAAATACCCGGTTTGCCATTATTTTGCTGATAGCTCTGGTTATTGGTTCAGTTGCCAGTCATTTTCTGGCCAACGGATTGATGGATTCGATATGGAAGTATCATGTCAGTCCGGGAGTTATAACCTTCGCAGCTTCGGCATTTATACTCGTTACAGTCACTTCACTTACCATTGGATTCAAAATATATAATGCCGCCCGTATGAACCCGGTGAGTACGCTTCGTACAGAATGACCGGATAATTTATCCAATGTCTGTAACATACATGAATATTCTCTAGTCTAACACATAGCATTTTCAAGGTCAAAACCACATCACTATGGTCAAAAATTATTTAAAGGTAGCCATACGTAACATCTTCAAGCACAGGTTCTTCTCCATCATCAATATTCTGGGGCTTACCATGGGCATAGCGTCATGCCTCTTTGTGACCATGTATGTGCATGATGAGCTCAATTATGACCACATTCATGAAAAAGGGGAGAGGATGTACCGTATGAATCTCCATGGAAAGCTTGCCGGACAGGAAGTGTACACCACCAATACCAGCTTTCCCATGTCAGCAGCACTGGTAGCGGAAATACCGGAAGTGGAAGAGTCAGTAAGGGTCAACGACATGGGCGAGTGGATATTCCGGTATGAGGAGAAGGCTTTCAATGAAGAAGGCATTGTTGCCGCTGACTCCAACTTCTTTCAGTTTTTTAGCTTCGAGCTGTTGCAGGGTAACCCGGAAACTGTTCTTAAAGCGCCAAATAGCATAGTGATCAATGAAGATCTTGCGGAAAAGTACTTTGGGGATGAACCTGCCCTTGACAAGGCGCTTTCCATAGGCAATGACAAATCAGAATACGTCGTCACAGGTGTTATGCGTAACGTTCCTGGTAACTCACATTTGAAATTCAATGCCATACTTTCCACCAGCACTTTCGCCTGGATGAACAGGGGCAACTGGCTGGGCAATAGCCTGTGGACTTACTATATTCTGCAGGAAGGCTCCACTGCGGATATAGTGGACAAGAAGCTTGAACCCATTATGGAGCGAAATGTGACACCCGTTCTGAAACAATTCATGGGTAAGTCACTGGAGCAGTTCAGAGAGGAAGGAGGGATCTATGAGTACTACAGCATGCCCATGTACGATATACATCTCAAATCCGACCTCCAGGATGAGCCTGAGCCTCCTGGTGATATGGCTTACGTCATCATTCTGGGTGCAATAGGCATCTTCATAATGGTGATCGCCTGTATCAATTTTATGAACCTGACCACAGCCAAGTCGGCCGGCAGAGCCAAGGAAGTAGGCCTGAGAAAAACGCTGGGCTCACTGAAAAACACATTGGTCATTCAGTTCCTTACCGAGTCCATGATCTATGCCGTGGTAGCGGCTATTTTGGCGCTGATCGTGGTTTATGTGCTGTTGCCTTACTTCAATATCCTTTCGGGTAAGTCACTGGTTATTGATGTACTGACCACACCCGGCATTCTGGGTGTTTTTATCGGTCTGGTATTGTTCGTAGGTCTGCTGGCGGGAAGCTATCCGGCATTCTACCTCACCTCTTTCCGGATCACTGAGGTACTCAAGGGAAGGCTTCGTGCTGGTATGAAAAGCGGAGGCATACGAAGTTTCCTCGTCACTTTCCAGTTTTGGATATCCATAGTTTTAATGATCTGCACGGCAGTGGTATTTCAGCAGTTACGGTTTGTTCAGAATAAAAACCTGGGTATCGACAAGGAACACATTCTTATTGTAGAAGATGCCAGCCGTCTGGAGCAGGACAGGATAGCCTTCAAGAATACCCTGGAGACGAACCCAGCTATTCAGGCGACCAGCTATTCCAACAACATGGTGCCTGGGGTGAACAATACCACTATTTTCCGGGCTGTGGGTGACGATCAGGACCATATTATGGCCACGTACTACGGCGATTTTGACCATCTGGAAACGCTCGGGTTCGAGCTGGAATCCGGACGCTTTTTCTCACGTGATTTTCCCTCCGACTCCGGCGCGGTGGTAGTCAATCAGGCCGCAGTGGATGAAATGGGATGGGACAATCCACTGGAAGAGAAAATATGGAATTTTAATGACAGTGTTCCCGTCTCCATGGATGTTATTGGTGTGGTGAAGGACTTTAACTTTGAAAGCCTGAAGGTAGATGTAAGACCCCTCGTGTTGCAACTGACCCGGAGAGGAAATATTCTGTACGTCCGCTTTTCAGGAGAAAACCCTGACGAGGTGATAGACTTTATTGATGAAGAATGGAGGGAGCTGGCTCCCGGTGAGCCGCTACAGTATTCATTCCTTGATGAAGACTATGATGCACTGTTCAGAGCAGAACAGCGCCTTGGAACTGTGTTCACTGTCTTTACGGTGATCGCGATTTTCATTGCGTGTCTGGGCCTGTTCGGGTTGGCCGCCTTTACTGCGGAGCAAAGGACCAAGGAAATAGGGGTAAGGAAGGTAATGGGAGCAAGTGTATGGAGCATCACTTCACTTATGTCCAAAGAGTTCACAAAACTGGTGGTCATTGCCTTTGTGCTGGCGATTTATCCGGCATGGTATTTTATGGATCAGTGGCTCCAGGAATTTGCGAACCGTGTGGAAGTTGGCGTTTGGGTTTTCGCGCTTGCAGGTATGGTGGCGATCATCATTGCATGGGCTACGGTGAGCTATCAGTCCCTTAAGGCCGCCAGAGTAAATCCGGTCAATTCACTCCGGTATGAGTAGAATAACACACTGATGTTCCTTATGGCGGTCAACAGTGTTGGTCAGTGCCGCCGATTCGAACAGCAGTAAAATCCATAATAAGAGGTTTCATTGCCGGCAGAAAAGAGCTGTAAATTAATTGCGGCTCTTTTTTGTAATAAAACCCTCATGTAACTACATTGGTTTTTGTGGACAGTGTCCGGCGGCTCAGCCGGGGGTAATTTTGATATTTTAGTCTTTTGAAAGGAATTGAAAGTGAAAATAAAACCCACCCTTTCAACGAAGAGAGTTATATCACTTGATGTACTACGTGGCTTTGCAGTTCTGGGGATATTAATTATTAATATCCAAAGCTTTTCCATGCCTTCAGTTACCTATCTCAATCCTACGGCATGGGGTGATTTCACAGGCGTGAACAAAGTGATATGGAGCCTTGGTTATGTGTTGGCTGATTCAAAGTTTATGGCAATTTTTTCGATTTTGTTCGGTTGTGGAGTTGTCCTCTTTACAGAACGATTGATGGAGAAAGGTATCAGGTCATTGAATGTTCATTACAGGCGAACGTTTTGGTTATTGCTTTTTGGGTTGGCACATGCGTATTTGTTTTGGTATGGTGACATTTTGGTTATATATGCCCTGTGTAGTTTTTGTGTGGTCCTTTTAAGGAAGAAAAGACCATTAACACTTCTGCTATCGGGTATACTCTTATTGTTGGCAGGCTCAACACTCAATTTTTTATTTGGAACAAGCATACCAAATATGCCTAAGGAGGCTCTTGAAGATCTATTGATCAGTTGGCAATCTACTCCCGAACTTTTGACGAAGGAAATTGAAATATACAGGAGTTCATTTTTTGATCAGGTCCCTTTTCGGGTAAATGAAGCCTTTGGAATGCAAACCATGGTTTTCTTTTATTATTTCTTTTGGAGGGTAAGTGGCTTAATGTTGATTGGAATGGCCCTGTACAAATGGGGAATATTAACGGCCTTAAAAAGTAGAGCTTTTTACACTCGATTGGTTCTTTTTTGTTTAATTCCCGGCTATTTGATCGTTGGTTTTGGATTAAAGCAAAATCTGAGCCATGGCTTTAAAATGGAATACTCTTTTTTCCTGGGATCGCTTTACAATTACTGGGGAAGTGTTTTGGTCAGTGTTGGATATATATCCCTGGTTATGTTGGGTGTTTTGCTGGCCAAAGGTGGATTGATCATTAATAGCTTAAAAGCAGTGGGTCAAATGGCATTGACGAATTATCTCATGCAGACAATAATTTGCACTTTTATCTTTTATGGTCATGGATTCGGATTATTTGCCATGGTCGAAAGACCAATGCAGATGGTTATCGTTTTTGCTGTTTTTTCAGCTCAAATGATTTATTCTCCAATTTGGTTAAAATACTACAAATACGGGCCTTTCGAATGGATATGGAGAAGTCTGACTTATTGGAAGCCACAAAGTTTCAAGCTACAAACCTGACCCTGTACTGTAAGTAATTGATTAATCACACATTATTGTAAACCGGAAATTGGAAATGCCTGCCCATCCAAGCCTCGGCCCGAACGAGGAGTAACCCATTAACACCTCAACACATTTACACTTCAACACGGCAACACAGTAACACCTAAAAACCAACCACTTTAATATCTAATTTCTTAATCCCCCATTTAAAGGGATAAAATTTTCACTCATTAAGGGTTACAATTACAGATTCCGCTCAGACTAACTACAACCATTGTAGTATCAAATTAACCATAGTCATGATAAGGAGTTATTTAAAAGTTGCTATTCGTAATGTGCTTAAGTACAAATTCTTCTCCATCATTAATGTCTTCGGACTCACCATGGGGATCGCTTCCTGCCTGTTTGTGATGATGTACATCCATGACGAGCTGAACTATGACCGCATACATGAAAAAGGTGAGAGGATGTACCGGATGAACATTCATGGTAAATTCTCCGGACAGGAGATCTACGCCACCAGTACATGTCTTCCCATGTCACGTGCTTTGGTGGATGAAATACCTGAAGTGGAAGAGTCGGTCAGGCTGAGCGATCAGGGGGAGCTGGCCTTCAGGTATGGGGAGAAGGCTTTCAGTGAGGAATACATATTTGCCGCAGACTCCAATTTTTTTGAGTTTTTTAGTTTTAACCTTCTCAGTGGTAACCCTCATACCGTTCTCAATGCTCCGAACCAAATTGTTATCAGCCAGGATCTGGCATGGAAATATTTTGAAGATGAGTCGCCTTTGGACAAGACATTATCTGTTGGTGATGACAGGACAGAATATGTAGTAACGGGAGTTATGGACAACATTCCCGGTAATTCCCACCTGAAATTCAATGCAGTACTTTCTTCGGCCAGTTTCCCCTGGATGAATCAGAACAACTGGCTGAGCAATAGTGTCTGGACCTATTATATCCTGCAAAAAGGAGTCAGTCCTGAAACCATCGACAAAAAACTGGAGCCCATTATGGAGCGGAATGTAACGCCGGTTCTGAAGGAATTTATGGGTAAATCGCTGGCTGAGTTCAGGGAGGACGGAGGTATTTACGAATACTTCAGCATGGCGGTCTATGATATTCATCTTATGTCGGACCTACCCGATGAGCCTGAGCCACCGGGAGATATGTCATATGTGATCATTATGGCGGCCATAGGGCTTTTCATTCTTGTGATCGCGTGTATCAATTTTATGAATCTGACCACTGCGAAATCAGCAGCCCGGACAAAGGAAGTAGGACTGAGAAAAATGCTGGGTTCCAGGCGGAATACTCTGATGGTCCAGTTTCTGACTGAGGCAATGATGTATGCATTTTTGGCCGCAGCTATGGCAGTGGCTACCGTATATATCCTGCTCCCCTGGTTCAATCTGCTCTCCGGAAAATCACTATCCCTGGAGATCCTTCAGGACCCTGCCTTACTATTCATATCTGTCGGGATAGTACTGTTGGTGGGGGTTCTGGCTGGGAGCTATCCGGCATTATACCTTACCTCATTCCAGGTCACCGATACTTTAAAAGGTAAATATGGCTCGCGTATGAAAAGCGGAAGTATACGAAATCTGCTGGTCACGTTCCAGTTCTGGGTCTCTATTGTATTGATGATATGTACAGCCGTGGTGTTCCAGCAATTACGGTTTATCCAGAATGTTAACCTGGGTATTGACAAAGAGCATATACTCATGCTGGAGGCGACCAACCGGCTTGACAGGAACAAAGGGCCGTTCAGGAATCAACTGCTTACTCACCCCGGTGTGATTGCGGCCAGCTATTCGGACAATATGGTCCCCGGTGTGAACAGCACCAAAATTTTTCGATCCGCCGGTAATGACCAGGATCACATTATGGCTACCTACTCGGCTGACGTTGCTCATCTGCAGGCGTTGGGGTTTGAGATGGTGTCGGGTCGTTTTTTTTCAGTAGATTTTCCATCCGATTCCGGAGCAGTAGTATTGAATGAAGCTGCAGTAAGGGAGCTGGGGTGGAGTGATCCGCTGGAAGAGAAGCTTTTGCGGTTCAATGATACTGTGCCTGTACCCATGGAGGTGATTGGAGTGATGAAAGACTTTAATTTTGAAAGCCTGAAAGTTAAGGTACGGCCTCTTGTGCTTCAGCCCACTATTGAAGGAGATATTCTTTATGTCCGTTTTTCAGGTGAAAGTCCGCAAAACATCATAGACGTTGCCAGTGAGCAATGGAAGACATTCATTCCGGGGGAACCATTTCAATATTCTTTTCTGGATGAGGATTTTGATGCACTGTTCCGCGCAGAACGGCGCCTGGGAAGGGTATTTACCGTTTTCACTATAATAGCGATTTTTGTAGCCTGCCTTGGGCTGTTTGGTCTTGCAGCCTTTGTTGCCGAACAAAAAACCAAGGAGATAGGGGTGAGAAAGGTGATGGGAGCGAGTGTCTGGGGTATCACCACCCGCATGTCAAAAGAGTTTGCCAGGCTGGTGATGCTTGCTTTTGTACTTGCTGTGTATCCGGCTTATTACTTCATGGACCGGTGGCTTGAAGAGTTTGCAAACCGTGTAGAGCTAAGCATTTGGGTTTTTGTTCTTACAGGTATAGTGGCCATTGTCATTGCGGGTGTAACAGTCAGCTATCAGTCGTTGAAGGCGGCAAGGGTCAATCCGGTCAATTCGTTGAGGTATGAGTGAGGTTTAATGTTAGCAGTTCAAAGTTTAATGTTCAACGTCGAACTTTGAACTGCGAACGTTGAACATTTAAACGTCTAACTTCCCTTACCTTTGCCGCTTGTTATGAGCGGAAAGCGATCAGTTTATTTTGCGCTGCCCATTGCTGTTTTGGGTGTGGTTTTCTTCTCGGCCAAGGCAGTGATGGTGAAAATGGCCTATCAATATCAGGTGGAGGCTATTCCACTTCTGTTATTGAGGATGGGATTTGCCTTACCTGTGTACGGGGTTATGGCATTACTGAAGAAACCTGCACACCCGGAGCATATTGGCAAAAAGGATTATGGGTGGATACTTGTGTTTGGTTTCATAGGCTATTACCTGGCAAGCCTTTTCGATTTTCTGGGCCTTGAATACATTAAGGCCAGCCTGGAAAGGATAATTCTTTTTATCTACCCCACGCTGGTGATCCTTATTTCGTGGGTTTTTCTGGGGAAAAAGCCTTCGAAATTACAGGTAATGGCGATTGGTATCACCTACCTGGGCATATGGATCACTTTCTATGAGGAGTTGGGTATGGCCGGCGATATACAACCCGTACTTTGGGGCGGAACGCTGGTGTTGTTAAGTGCTCTTACCTATGCCAGCTACATTGTGGGCAGTGGGTGGCTCATTCCGAAGTTCGGTGCCACTGCCTTCACATCTTACGCCATGATCGTCTCAAGCCTCTGCGTTTTGGTGCATTTCGGCCTGTTCGTTCAGACGGATCTGCTACATTATCCTCCGGAAGTGTACTGGCTCGGCTTTGCCATGGCCATGCTGTCCACAGTGATCCCTTCTTATCTCGTCTCCGTGGCCATCAAGTATATGGGTGCCTCCAATTTCTCTATTGTCGGTAGCCTTGGGCCAATTTCCACCATTCTGCTGGCCAACATCTTTCTTGATGAAGGCATGACCCTTACGCAACTCGCCGGCACCGTAGTGGTGATCGGCGGGGTGTTTGTGATATCAAAAGCCAAGGTTTAGTTATTGGTTATTAAGGACCGTGCTTAATAACTTAATCACCCAATAACTTCATAACTTACACAACGACATTCACAATCTTCTTCGGCACCACGATCACCTTCTTCGGGTCCTTACCGCCCAGCCATTTCTGAATAGCTTCCGAGGCCAGTACCTGTTTTTCTATGTCTTCATGTGGCATATCCAGTGGGAAGCTCATTTTCGCACGCATCTTACCGTTTACAGAAACAGGGTATTCATGCTCACTCTCTACCAGCCAGGAGGGATTGAATTGTGGAAATACCGTTTGAGTTACGCTACCTTCGTTGCCCAGCCGGTGCCATAGCTCTTCCGCGATATGCGGGGCATAGGGAGAGATGATCACTACGAGATCCTTAAGAATGGCCCGTTTATAACATTTCATGGCCGTCAGCTCATTCACACAGATCATGAACTCACTCACAGATGTGTTGAAGGAATAGTTTTCTATATCGTCCTGTGCTTTTTTGATAGTCCTGTGAAGTACTTTCAGTTCATCATTGGCCGGCTGGTCATCCGTTACAATGAAGTCACCTTCATTATTGTGGAAGAGATGCCACAGCTTCCGCAGGAATTTGAACACTCCGTCAATACCGTTGGTATTCCACGGTTTGAACTGCTCCAGTGGTCCAAGGAACATTTCATAAAGTCTGAGTGTATCAGCTCCGTACCGTTCTATGATATCGTCAGGGTTGACCACGTTGTAATATCTTTTGGACATTTTCTCGACTTCATACCCACAGATGTATTCATTATTATCCTCTAAAATAAAAATGGCATCTTTTGACCCTACCTGCCAGTCTTTAAAGGCATCAACGTCAAGTATGTCATTTTTAACTAAGCTTATGTCAATATGAATAGGGGTTACATTTGCTATGGAATAATTTTTATGAGCGATAGAGATATCATCTACTAACTCTTCACCAGATATTATTAATAACTGGCCGTCGCCACCAAAATATGAAGCCCCAAGTTTTTCGTTTACTTTATTGATTTCTGATTCAAGTTCTGGTCTTTTTTGGTTTTGAAATAGATTCTGCAACAGAGTAAGTTTATTTCGACTTATGAATAAGTTACTAGAACCTTTTATTCGATATACAAAGTTCGATCTCCCCTGGATCATCCCCTGGTTGATCAGCTTTTTAAAAGGCTCTTCATGGCTTATCCATCCACGATCATAGAGAAACATGTTCCAGAATCGTGAATATAGCAGGTGGCCGGTGGCGTGCTCCGTGCCGCCCAGGTACAGATCTACCTGTCCCCAATAGCCGGTAGCCTCCTTGCTCGCAAATTCCTTGTCATTTTCAGGATCCATGTATCGCAGGAAGTACCAGCTCGAGGCTGCCCATCCGGGCATGGTGGTCAGCTCCAAAGGATATCCCTGGTAGGTCCAGTCCTTAGCACGACCAAGGGGAGGCTCGCCGGTTTCCGTGGGCTTGTACTGATCGATGGCGGGTAGCTCCAATGGCAGGTCCTGCTCATCAGCCAGGTAGGGGATATCTCCCTTGAAATAGGCCGGTACGGGCTCACCCCAGTAGCGCTGCCGGCTGAATACGGCGTCGCGCATCTTAAAATTGACCTTCGCTTTGCCAAACCCCTGCTGTTCGGCATGATCTATGGCCTTTTTGATGGCGTCTCGCGAATCCATGCCATCGAGGATGCCGGAGTTGATCATAATGCCGTGCTTCTTTTCGGTAGGATCTTCCATGTCCTGCGTTCCGTCTATAACCAGCCGGACAGCCAGGTCAAAATGCCGGGCAAAACGATAGTCACGGTCATCGGAAGAAGGTACGGCCATGACTACGCCGGTTCCGTACCCGGCCAGTACGTAATCCGACACCCAGATGGGGATAGGTTCATTGTTGAAAGGATTAATGGCATATGAACCGGTGAACACTCCGGATACCGACTTTACATCCATCTGCCTTTCACGCTCGGAACGGTTCACAGCGGCTGTAACGTATTCGTCAACCGTTGCTTTTTGTTCCTCTGTGGTAAGCTCATCGATCCACTCATGCTCCGGGGCAATGACCATGAACGTCACACCATAAATAGTATCCGCCCGTGTAGTGAAGGCTGTAAGTACCCTGTTACTGTTTTGGACTCCAAACTGTAATTCGCAACCAAACGACTTGCCGATCCAGTTGGTCTGCATGTCCTTCATTGACTCCGACCAGTCGAGGTGCTCCAGGTTTTTCAACAGCCTGTCTGCATAGGCCGTGATCCGCATCATCCATTGCTTCATTTTCTTGCGCTCCACAGGGTGGCCCCCCCGTTCGGAAACCCCATCCTTTACCTCGTCATTGGCCAGTACAGTACCCAGCGCAGGGCACCAGTTCACTACAGCTTCTGAGGGGAAGGTAAGCCGGTAGTGGAGAAGTATTGTTAATTTTTTTTCTTCATCCCAGCTGTTCCAGTCCGTGGCAGAAAAAGCCGGAGTGTCGTCATCACAAACCGCATGGACACCTTCATTGCCGTTCTTTTCAAACTGTGCGATGAGTGACTCAATAGGTTCTGCCTTATCGGAATCGTTATTGTACCAGCTATTAAAAAGCTGCATAAATATCCACTGGGTCCACCGGTAGTAGTCCGGCTGGTGGGTTTGCACCTCCCGGTCCCAGTCGAATGAAAAGCCGATATTCTTTAGCTGCTCCTTGTATCTTGATATGTTCTGTTCCGTAGTAATGGCCGGGTGCTGACCCGTTTGAATGGCATACTGCTCTGCCGGCAGCCCAAAAGAGTCAAAACCCATGGGATGTAGCACATTGAAGCCTTTCAGGCGCTTGTACCGCGACACAATATCCGAAGCAATATAGCCAAGCGGGTGCCCCACGTGCAGCCCTGCTCCCGAAGGGTAGGGGAACATGTCCAGCGCGTAAAATTTGGGTCTGTCAGATGTGTTTTCGGTCTTGTAGAGGCGCTTTTCGGCCCAGTATTTTTGCCATTTCTGCTCTACTTCACGAAAGTTGTATTCAGCCATTATGTTTTTAAGTTATTTAGCAGAGCGCAAAATTATAGAATCATTTGGTAAGTCAATAGGGTGTGAGGCAGAGAGCATAGAGCGTAGAGTGAAGAGCATGGGGTATAAAGAGGGGCTCTGGGGAGACAAAAGCCGTCTTCGGGATTAATGTATTTTTTTAATCACACAAAAATCGATCAAAATTATCATCAAAAGGTAGTTTTATGACCTACAGTCACATAAAGCTGACATAAGATCATGCCCAAAATGGCAAGTACTTGGCATGCTTCTTAGAACTGCTTTCCGGGTCGTAGTCTTTGACAAGCCCTGAGTCAATAGTTTCTCTTATTATTCTTGACACCATTGAATAATTCTTTTCTTCAATGGCGAAACGTTCTCTGAGAGATTGATTTGTCATATATTCACCAGAAACAACTTTTAAGCAACTGTGAAGATAACAAGCTCGTATCTTATCTTCTTTATCCATTTGCCTGAGAGTTTTATATGCATACAGTATGACTCTTGTGTAGTTTTCTCCTTCAATGAATTTAGGCGCAGGCAATTGGAATAATTCACAATCAAGAAGTACTTTATCTATTCCACTACCCCTTTCTTCGCAGATATTCAATCGTCTCATGAACTGAGCCAATTTTTCATTTCTTGATTGTGGATTATGGTCAACAAACCTCAATGTATCGATGAGTGGTTTTCCCGGATTTGAAATCTCAACTCTGTCTGAGAATATTTCTATCATTGGCCCTGTTCCAACTTCAGAGAAATCCTGATGAATAATTGCATTGGCGACAAGCTCCCGAATGGCTAGTTTGGGAAACATTTTTACCTCCTTTCTTAAGGCCCCTTCAATTATTTCATTTGAGGGTAATTGATCATCTATGTAGTCTATCAGGCCTTTGAATCCAGCAGCATACCCCTTGATTCCAAGTTGCTCCTTGACTGTCTTCATTTTATTTCTGCCATCATAAATAATTACCCTAATGGCTTTCCTTTCAAGAGTTTCAAATTTCGCTAACTCTTTTCCAAACAAAATTGCACCCAGGTTTGTAATTGAATACTTCTTGCCAGTTCTGGAAATTAATTTTTCTTGGGATAGCTTTTCTATTATACCATCTTTATCTGTTGGCAGCGGAAGATTCATCATATCAAAGTATGCAGGATAATTAATCAATTTCAATACTTCATCAATTTCCAGGTTGCCAGATGCAACTTCGGTCTCAAATAAAGTAGTTGGTTGCTTCATCCAAATGAGTCTTTCTTTCTCTGGAAAATCTGAAAGCTTCTTTTTGTAAGATCCCACTCTAATGTAAGAGATGCCTTTAAATGAAACAGGAGTATTAGCAGTGGCCTTTATTCTGAATATTACAACCGGACTGTCATCGTGTTCTAGTTTATATGTATCAAAATGTATCTTTGGTTCAAGCAGACGCATTATCCATGGAACCAGATCTTCATTACCTTTTCCTTTTTGATTTATGTTAAATTTTGTTCCAACAACCCTATGAGTGGTGTTATCAACGCCAAATACAATGTAACCGTAAGGTTTGTCATGGAGACAGGCTGAATTTGAAAGTGCTGAAACATACTCACCAAGTTCTCGGTGATTATTGACCTTAAATTCTAACCATTCAGTTTCATTTGGAAGTGCGCGAAGTTCGCTAAGAAGGATTTTAAGCTCTCTTTCACTCATTAGTCACATAAAAAACATTAAACAGGAGTGAATTTACATAATATTTGCTCCTTCAGTCACATAAGAGTCACATAAGATTTGTGCTGTCAATAGAGTGTTTTGGACAAAAGATATTTGATCGAAGTTAAAAATATGTAGCTATTGTTGGTCCCTGGGTAAAGCAAAGCATTGCAATACCACATCTGCCATATAAAACACTGCACTGCCGTACAACATCTCTCATCTGGATCATTGATATCCAATGAAGCAAGTTACACCCATCTGCCGATGTAACTTAAGCCATGCTGAGAAGATATTCTGAGTTTTCAGAAAGGAGAAATAGTGCCCGACTTCCATTTTACTTTTAGCGGGTATCAATTATATTAGCGATTACGGAGACATAGCACATCGGGTGCAAATTTTTTCGATTTTATGAAACCCCCTCTTATCTCATTTAGCCTTTTAGTATTTGTTGTAAAAGGTGTCATTGGTCAGACAAACTGTTTAAACATTGACTTACAAAAAGATCTGATTGCTCATTTTCCGCTGGATGGAAATGCGATTGAAGCCATGGGAAGCGGTTTTGACGGTACAGTTAATGGTGCTGTTCTGACATCCGATCGTCAACTTAATCCTGGGACAGCCTATGTTTTCGACGGGAGCAACGATTTTATACATGTGGGGGATCATTTTGATCTGGGAATATCCGACTTCTCCATATCCTGCTGGGTCAATGTTGTTAAATTTACCGGTCGGATTCCCGGGACAAACACCAGTGGTGGGCCTGTTATAAATAAAGGTCTTACAATTTTTGGTAGTCCTCCCAGGGCAGGCTATGGATTTAGTGCCCGGGAATTTCAGGGTCAGCATTACTTCGACTTTTATGTTGGAGGCCAAAACAATGATATTTACAGAGTTGGGGGGAGCGGCTATGAGGAAGACAGGTGGTATTTGCTGATAGGTATAAAAGAGGTCGACAGTATAAAATTCTATGTGGATAACCAATTCGTAGCTGGATCGTTGATTCCTGCCAATACAAACGTAAACACCAATATCCCATTAATCCTCGGTTCCATAGATAAATTAGGTAATGATCCTGTAGGAACGAATTACCTGAATGGAAAAATTGATGATGTCAGAATTTATAACAGAGCTTTATACTTTGAAGAAAGAGAATGTATGGTCAATTCCTGCAACCCACCCGTCGTTGACCTGGGTGACGACAGAAATATTTGCGATAATACTTCACTCATTCTTGATGCGTCCGGTGGAGGTAGTACCTACAGGTGGCAGGATGGATCAACCCAACCGACATTTGAAGCAACCCACTCCGGTATATATTCAGTAGAAGTAGAAAATACATGCGGTATCAGTCATGACACCGTCGAGGTGGTGTTTAACACTCCACCAATAGTCGATTTAGGGGATATGATTACCGTGTGTGACGACACTCCTGTACTCCTTGATGCTTCTCATCCTGGAAGTAGCTATACGTGGCAAAACGGATCGACCTTACCCACATTAAAAGTGACACAACCCGGCGTATATTCAGTGGAAGTAACAAATATCTGCGGAACAGGACAGGATTCTGTAAATATCATGTTTCGCGAGCTTGATGATCTGAAGATCCCTAATGTGTTCACACCCAATGACGACGATGTGAATGAGTACTTCGAGATTGACGAAAGACTTATCGGTTCAGAAGTCAGGATCTTTGGAAGATGGGGCAAGATGGTCTATAGAAATGATAATTATCAAAATGATTGGGATGGAGGTAACCTGCCGGGTGGAATCTATTATTATTTGATTACAACGAAATATTGCGGTGGTGCTTATAAAGGCTGGGTTTCAATACTTTACTGAGAATGGTGCCAATAACGTTCAGGAATGACTAAATGACCTTAAGATTTACTACTCATGCGACTCACGACTTTGCCTCCGCACCTTGCAAATGATATTCTTTTAAAAACCCCATCAACGTCTGTATTTCACTGTTTTTGATAGCGGGGAAGTTGGCGATGCGGAACGTGGTGTCTTTGTGCTCTCCGTAACCATTTCCCAGCACAATGGACTGCTCCCTTGCGGCCTTTTTTACATTTTCAATGAAAGTTGGTTCTCCCACCACAGGTATGACGGTATGTGACCGGACATCCTCATTTTTGACGAGATGTGAAAGAGAGAGCTTGTCCATCAGCTTTCTATAGCCGTTGAATCTCTCCACGGTCTTCTGATGCACTTTAGCGATCGGTTTTACGGATTCCATGATCCGCATCATCAGGTAAATGCCCATTACATTGGGAGTATGGGTGGTCTGGTTTTTTTGCGTCATTTCAATGATGAACGGCAGGCTGTTGTAATGGTCCCGCTCGTTGACCTCCAGTGCCTTGTGAATGGCTTGCGGAGAACAGATCATCACAGCCAGCCCGGCCGGCATGCCAAAACATTTTTGTACGGAGGCATACCAGACATCTGCGTTTTTGAAATCAAGGAAAACACCTGCCATGGATGAGGTGGCATCTACGGCGATCAGGTGGTCCGGGTACCGCTGTCGTAGTTTTTCGATCTGACGGTTGTCGATCTGGGTGCCGTTGGAAGTTTCATTTTGCGTAAGGCAGATCACGCCCGGCTGTGCGGAAAGGTCCAGCTCGCCCGTTTTTAGTTTAAGGTTCATGTCAAACCGGTATCCTATGGCCAGTGCATTCAGCTTATTGGTGTAGCTGAACCACTTTTCTCCAAAAGCGCCGTTAAAAAAATGATAGCTGGTACTGTCTATCACGGACTGGGCAATGATCTCCCAGCATTCCGTAGCCGAGGAGGTGAAAAATACGGAATAGTCACGGGGGACCTCCAGTTTCTCCCTGAGTAAAGCCACAGTTCGCTGATACATACCCATAAACTCCTCACTGCGATGGTTGATGCTCAGGATGCCCTGGCTGTAGGCATCCTTTATGTAACGCGGTATCCGCTCATTCACTCTGGAAGGGCCTGGGTAGAAGCTGATCATGTTTGTAGGACTTTATTCATGAAAAACCTGATCGCTAACTGATATCCCTGGAGACCCAGACCGCTGATCATACCGATGCAGTTGCCACTGATAATACTTTTATGCCGGAACTCCTCCCGGGCATAGATGTTGGAAATGTGTACTTCCACCACTGGGGTGCTGATAGCTGCTATGGCATCGGATATGGCCACCGAAGTATGGGTGTAGGAGGCAGCATTCAGCACTATTCCATCATAGTCAAATCCTACCTGCTGAAGTTTATCTACAATCTCCCCTTCGATATTGGACTGGTAATATTCTATATCAGCGCCGGAAAATTCGGACTTCAGCTTCCTGAAAAAGGTTTCGAAGTCCTCGCTTCCGTATATTTCCGGTTCACGTTTTCCAAGAAGGTTCAGATTTGGGCCATTGATTATGATGATCTTCATAAATTATTTGCAGTTTAGGAGTTATGAATTGGGATCAGCACATCCGCCAGTTTCAGAATTATCTCCGGCTGGAAAGATCGTTATCAGACAATTCCGTAGAGGCGTATGTTCATGATGTAGTAAAGCTAAAACAGTTTGTGGAATTGTCCAATTTGAAGATTTCGCCACTGCAGACAGAACCGGCGCACCTGCAGGACTTTCTGGAATATATTCATGAGCTGGGGATGACCCCTCACACCCAGGCAAGGGTGATCAGCGGCCTTAAAGCTTTTTACAAGTACCTGCTGTTCGATGACCTTATCGATAAAGACCCTACTTCCCTGCTCGAGGGTCCTAAACTAGGTCGCAAGTTGCCTGACACGCTTAGCTATGAAGAAATTGTTAAACTTCTTGAAGGCATCGATCACTCCACTCCCGAAGGCATGCGCAACCGGGCTATGCTGGAGGTGCTGTACAGCTCCGGCCTCAGAGTGAGTGAGCTAACGGATTTGAGATTGACCAATGTTTACGAGGATGTGGGCTTTCTCAGGGTAGTAGGCAAGGGCAACAAGGAACGGCTGGTACCCATTGGAAAAGATGCCCTGAAATACCTGAGGATCTATAGGGAAGAGGTGAGGGTACATATAAACACGGCTGAGGGGCATCAGAATTATGTTTTCCTGAACAGAAGAGGAAAAAAGCTGAGTCGTGTCATGATTTTTACTATTATCAAGAACCTGGTAAAAAAGGTAGGGCTGAAGAAAAATGTCAGCCCCCACACCTTCCGGCATTCCTTTGCCACACATCTGATAGAAGGAGGGGCTGATCTGCGGGCCGTTCAGGATATGCTGGGTCACGAATCCATCACCACCACGGAGATCTACACCCATCTGGACCGTGATTATCTGAGGCAGGTCATCCAGGAGTTTCATCCAAGGAGCTGAGACAATTGTTGATGGTTAACAGTTATTTGTTAATGGTTCAATAACTGATAACCAATTA
>LYSV01000251.1 GCA_001657315.1 Flammeovirgaceae bacterium BBD 1991-12
AAGAACTTTGAAAAATTATTGACAAATTACACCTGTCTCAAAGTGGCACCATATCACCGAAATCACTGGCACCATTAGACCGAAATAGCCACTATTCACATTTTCGGACGATTCCATCATCCGATTGACGTTCTGCGAACGGATTTTTCAGCTCGATTCTTCCGCCTCTGGCGGACGGACAACACATCCGCCCGAAGCTCCGCAACGGGCGACCTCTCCTACACTAACCGGGAACGCCTCCGCCGCATGCTCGACCTACCGACCCGATTCGACTTTTTTTTCAAAATAAGTTCGAGCTTCATCCAAAATACACCACTATTTAAGCCTCTGGAGCAATTCAGAGGCTTTTTCATTTTAACACGGACACTTTTTCACCTCTTACTCATAAGATATTCATAGTAAGTCATGGAAGATTCATTCAAGGGTGCCAGGAAGAACTTTAACATAGCCGCAGTGTTATTGATTATCTTGTACTATACACAAGTTAATATAGAAAAAGTGTCAATATTCGGTATATCTTCTGCCATTGAGGACACTCATAAGATATACATTGTTATCTGGGCGCTTTTAGCTTTCTATCTGTTCAGGTACATTCAGATGTTGTCCTTTCAGCTAAACCATTCTGTATGCAAAGACTTTTGCGAATTGTATGGAAAAATTCCGATCAAAGGAAAGAGATTCGATGTTTTCAAAGAATATATGATCAAAGAACACAAATGTACTAGTGTACAATTTAGACAACCATCGCAAGTAGGCGTAGACCCGATAATACATTCAAATTGGTTGGTAAATGAATACTACATAGCATTGTTAAATGAAGAGGGAAGGTCAACATCAACAATTTTTGCAAAATTTCCGCTATGGAGAGACCCAAGCTTTTGGAAGAACCTATTGAACTTCGGCCTTATAAAACCTCATTTTCTAAACTACTTTTTGCCTTTGTTGTTACTAATATTTGTAATCATTGTGGCTTTAGACAATGGATGGGAAGGTAGTATATGGTCACTTCTGTATAATTAATAAAACCCCTCTTTCCTATAGCTACTTACTATCTATTGCAGTTTCAAATGTTACACGTTATTGAGGTTGCAACGGACTAATCACTGAATCCCATTCTAGGCTATTCCCGAACTTCGTTCGCGGCATTAATCTCAAATAAAAGACTCCATCAAAAACGGAATCAATTTTGAATCTTACTGAATTCCGATCTATATCGTTGTTAGGGGCATAGGCTAATATATGGTGTGGATACTTATAGCCACTCGATAATGGATAAAAAAGCATATCGCTTTCGTGTACAGCGTAAGATGCCGTAACCAATGAATCTATAATCTGAGTCATGCGATTCTCGGAAATTACTTGATTTTTATTATCATATCTCTCTGGAAATGTCGAATGGCCTAAATACCCCCAAAACCCGGAAGAAAGAATTAATAATCCTCCCACACTTCCTACGACAATTTTGGTTCCATCAGCGAGTTGGTTTTCTCGCGCTTGAGACCAGTGCCTTCTCTAAACAACTGAACCCCGTATCTTAATGCCATAAAGCCAACCGCAATCAATGCGATTGCTCCAAATCCTTTTAGTAAAAAGAACTGAGTAGAAACTTCCATCAGATATGTTTTTGGACCGCCAAAATTTAATCAACAACACATTCAATGTAAATACCCAAGGTTGGGTATTTACAGCGTCCCTAGTGCCTGAGAGCCGGCTTTCCTGAGCTGTTTTTGCATCACTCACCTTGGGCTGTGAATATCTATTGATATATTGCTGATCAAGATTTAAAAATGAGCACAGAAGAAATCAAACCAGGCAATGAGGTATACATTGTTAAGTATAATGATCAACCCCTAGAGCCTCCAGACGGACCTTACAAGGTCATTGACGTGATCGGATTTAATAAATGCATTCTTGACTTTGGAGAAAGAGACAATAAAAAATATGCTGACAACGTATTCTTAGCCAGTAGCTTAATTCTAACCACGAATAGTCGGATACTCAACCGGTATACACTACTGCCTGAGTCTGGCTCTCATTGAGAGTACAAAGAAAGTGATCAGGACAACTGAGAAAAGGCGTTCAAATGCCAATAAGAAGTATAGTTCATTAGGATAATATTTGGTGTTTATCTTGCCTAATACAGGTAATGCAGCATCAAGGCTTGTTTGACCAGCTAAAACAACCTGATCCCACCAATGTAAATCTGTAATGCAAGGTTGACCGAAAAAAAATCCTATTGTAAAAATCAATGCTGGACTCACAAGCAACAACCCGAATAACCACATCAAAGGCTGTGAAATACTTTGTTGATAACCCGATAGGCGCTCATGAAGTCCCATGATACACCAATGGATAATTTTATGACGATCTCCCTTTTTATATTCCTGCCATCTTAATTTTCTTTTAAAGTACATCTCTGACCTGTATGCATCTCCAGCCTCTGTCCAATCACGAGCATTCATCAAATTTTTTTTGAGCTGACGGTAGGTATTACATAAGTTGTCATAATCATAGCCGGTATCCATGTTTTCAATACTGTTTCCATCATTATAAAACGCTACCCTTCCCTTTCTTTTATTGAAATGGCAATTTGAAAAGCTGACCTTAGTTATATCACATAATCTAAAAGAGACAAACTTAAAATTGAGGGACTGGAATTGCACAGTGTCTGGAAAAATGATATCACGAAAAACAATGGGTATGTTCACCTGCCAATGTCTAAAAAATGCTCTTTTTTCAGCACTAAAGTTTACGTCTGAGAATAGTACGTAATCACGGACTGCATCATAGTCCTTTTTGAAAGTGATATCCATCCAAAAATATTCACCCTCAAAGTTAGTTCCACTAAATTCGACCTCTCCCAAAAATGTATTTGATACAAAAAATGTCTTATCTGAGAATTTCGTAAAGTAAAAGCAAACTCCTGAAAATGTGCTACCAAAGAACCCTACATTCTTGGAAAATTCTGCTTGATCGAATTTGGTAAATCCCGAAAATTCAACTTTTTCAAAATCAACATACTCGGAAAAATGAGTCCAAATAAAATGAGTGGTGTCACAAAATAGGGATTTCGCGAAATGGGCTTCCGCCAAAAATTTAACTTTCGAGAAATTAGCCTCTTTTGAAAATATGGTATTATCAAAGATAGCCTTTTTTGAAAATTGAATGCTTGAGAAGTCGGCATCTCCTAAAAACCGAGCTCTGTCGAAACTAACAACTTCCGTAAATACTTTGGTGTTGTCCTCCCAAAATGTTTGATCTCCAAACTTTGGAAATATGAAATCTGAAAATTCAAAATCTCCTTTAGACATCTTCTCTTCCCTGACTTTTAACCAAAATTCTTCAACTCGGTCAATGTTCTTCGACCAATCCCTAATTCCTCTTTTATCTTCATTATACCAATCCGATTTGTCACAGTAGAAGATATGGATGTCGGGGTCGGCGTAATCTGTTTTATTCATAAGTTTCCTGATGTATTTAAATCAATCCTTTAATCTAAAGGATAGCAGAGATATGAAAAATAACCAAGGTTGGGTATTACCCCTAGAAATTTTTCAATACAAATGACTCTAATTTATAAGGGCTTCAAAAAAGTGGTGCCTTTTTTGTGTACGAAAAAAACGGAGAAAAATCAGGCCTAAAAATGTGCCTTCAAAATAGTCACTCAAAAAAATCACTAATTAATTGCATTAATTTTTGTGATTGATTTTAGTGTGAAAATTTTGCATTTTGCAAATGCAGAAAACTATTACACTTTTTCTGTCGTTTTTATGAAGGACAGAAAAAAGCGTACCCATTCAATCAAACCGGAGGTGAACTATAACGTATTAGATGTTTCAGCTTTTTTTGTAAAAAAAGGCGTATCCCCATTACAGCTTCAGA
>LYSV01000252.1 GCA_001657315.1 Flammeovirgaceae bacterium BBD 1991-12
GGACCCCGGCATTAGCTCAACCTGTCGCACAGACAGGGCTTACATTTTGGTAGATGTTGGGGAGAAACCAAGCGCCTACGCTTCGGGGTATAGTTGCGAAAACGGGACTGCCTATATTGAAGCACAAAGCTCATTCGATATTGACACCTATTGGCTTTACCTGTACGACGGCAGCTTTTATAATACTATTTCCAGTAACTCAACCGGTGACTTTACCATCACAGACTTTTACCAAAACGAGGGGACCCAATTCCCGGAATCTTCTGATTATTACATTCGTGTAAGAACGACCACGGGGTGTTACAGTAATTATTCAAATGTGGCCCTTCATGTGCTGAGAGGTGCAGCTCCAACGGTCACCGGCAGTACCGATGTGTGTACCGGCAGCAGCACCACGTTAACCGCAAGCGGAGGGGGAGCTGACGGCACGTACCAATGGTATATCGGCGACAACCCCATAGAAGGAGCTACAAATGCTCAATTTACCACAGGGCCTGTCTCTGAGGATAGAGACTACTATGTATCATATGAGCAACAGGTTTTTGTAGGGAACAATCTGTTTTGTGAAAGCCCGAAACGCAGGGTTAGCATCCACACCTTACCGCTGCCTGCAATTAGTCCAACAGTAACGGGCAGGGTAAACCGTTGTGGAACAGGAGTTGTTACATTGGAAGCTCATGGTGAATTTACCACTTTTCAGTGGTATAATACTTCAGGCAGTGCCATTCCCGGGGCAACTTCATCAAGCCTTGACATAAACTTAGCCCTGATTGATGCCCCAAATGTCTATAAAGTCACAGGATTTTCTTCAGATGGCTGTGAAAGTGATCATTCTGAAATAACAGCCACAGCGCTTTCCAACTGTGAAAATTATGTACACGAAGAGGTGATCCGGATACCGGGTATAACCAATGAATCCCAGTTGGACGGTCTTACGGTTGACCAAAAAAGTGATGCCTGGAATTATTTTGATGGATTGGGAAGATCATCGCAAACTGTACTGCAACGATCTTCTCCTAACCAAAATGACATGGTCCAGCCTGTTGCCTATGATGCATTAGGACGTCAAAAGACTGAGTATCTGCCGTACACAGTGACATCTGGAGGTACCGGCCTTCTACGTGACAATGCGCTCATACAGCAAGCTAATTTTTACACTACTGCTGATAAAGTGGCACATGATACTGAACCGTGGGCCGAAAAAGATTTCGAACCTTCACCTTTAAACCGGGTAAAGAGACAGGGAGCTCCGGGCTCAGCGTGGCAGCTATCAACCGGTAAAGTTATACGTTATGAATACAGGACGTATGAAGCCTCTGAGGGCATCATAAAATGGCAATTCGATCACGATACGGACCAGGTGACAAAAGCAACTACCGGTTACCAGAATGGCGACCTAAAAGTAAACATTGTGATCAACGAGCATAACCACCAAACCCGGGAATACCTCAACAAGGAAGGGCAGGTAATATTGAAAAAGGTACAGGAGGTTGACAACCCCGGAACAGGCCATACCGGGTGGTTATGTACGTACTACATCTATGATGATCTGAACCAGCTGAGGCTCGTCATCCCTCCCCAGGCTGTACATGAAATGGACCAATCCAATAACTATAATTTAGTCAGCACGCCCGATTTCATTAAAAACTGGCTTTTCCGGTATAGCTATGACTTTAGGCAAAGACTGATCGAAAAACAAATTCCCGGTACTGAGCCAATGTACATGGTCTATGACCAATGGGACCGGCTGGTACTCATGCAGGATGGGGAGCAAAGAAAGAACAGCCAGTGGTCATTCACCAAGTATGATGAATTGAATCGCCCCATCTTTACAGGCATCGTCACCCTGGGCGGAACACTTGCAACGCTCAGGACAAATGCTTTTAATCATACCACTCGTGCTGAAAATGTAATAACTACAGACATAGGTTATACCCTGAACAAAGCCTATCCGGTTTCTACCACCCAACAGGATGTACTAACGGTCACCTATTATGATGACTATAATTTCCCACATGGAGATGCTGCAACATATGCCTACGTGGAAGAAATAGGCAATCCGTCAGGCCCTGGAGCCAATATAAAAGGTTCGATAACCGGAGAAATGACAAAAGTGATCGGAAGTAACCAATGGCTTAGGAGTGTTACCTACTATGACGAATACCGAAGGGTGATCCAGACTGTTTCGGAAAACTACGTGGGAGGTACCGATCGCCGTTCAAACCGTTATAACTTTATTGGAGACATTTTACAAACAAAACTTACACACTCAGGTATCGAGCCCATTACCATTCATCAATCCTTCCAGTATGATCACTCGGACAGGTTGGAACAGGTGACGTACCAGGCGAACAGCCAGCAACCTGTAATACTTTCGGCAAATGAGTATAACGAGCTGGGTGAACTGGTTAAGAAAGATCTCCACTACCGTCCTCCTTCGGGCATCAAATTGGGCTCTTTTGCTCAATCCATTGATTATCGCTATAACATCCGGGGATGGTTAAAAACCATCAATGACGTATCTCTAACTGATGTCAATGACCTTTTTGGAATGGAGTTATCATATGAAAATGGCAACACCCCCCAACATAACGGCAATATTTCGGCCTTGCGCTGGAAGAACGTTAACCATGATGGCACCAGGAAATACGAATATACCTATGATCCCGCCAATAGGTTAAAGGATGCTTTCTACCGGGTGGATGGAAACCTTCATACAGGTCGCTACAATGTGGGCATCTCCGAATATGATAAAAATGGGAACATACGTTTACTCTCTCGCCACGGACAAAAGCAGGATACCCCCGGGGCAGAAACCTACGGCGCTATCGACCAACTCACTTATACATACTTAGGGAACCGTTTACAAAAAATCGACGATGCCATTGATGAAGTACATAGCAGTAAAGACTTTACAGACGACCCGGACGACCTTGGAAGCACCATCGCCATAGAATACGGCTATGATGACAATGGCAATATGACTTCCGATACCAACAAGGGGATCTCAGGCATAACCTACAACCATCTGAACCTGCCAGCGAGCATTGTTTTCGAAGGGAACGACCGGATAGAGTTCACTTATGACGCTGCGGGTAACAAGCTGAAAAAGGTCATTTTTGAAAGTGGGACACCCATCAAAACGACCGATTACATAGGTGAATTGATCTTTGAGAATAATGCCCTCTACCAGGTCAGTACCGCGGAAGGCCGGTTGGTTCCATCAGGAGGGGGTACCTTAGAACACCAATACCATCTCATTGACCACTTAGGCAATGTGCGGGTTACGTTCAGGGAAGGGCACGATGAGGTGTTCCTGGCTACCATGGAATCGGAGGATGCCGCTATTGAGGAAAACCAATTTGCCAATGTAGCCGCTACACGACAGCCCTTCGGCCTGGCCAACCAAACCCCGGGAGGGAACGAAGTGGCCCGGTTGAACAACACTCAGCCTGTAGGGCCAGCCATCGCTTTGGAGGTGCTGTCCGGTGATGTTGTGGAAATAGAAACATACGCCTATTACGAAGGTAACGCCGGCAATAACAGCTTAATGGCCTTGGACGCTCTCATCGCGTTGGTAGCCGGTTCCTACGGAGGAGTGGACGGAGGCGCCGAATCGGCACAGCAAGTTTATAACGGTGTGGACCAAGCGCTTGGATTATTGGGTTTGGGCGGCACCTCGGATGATGCCGTACCTGCTGCCCAACTCAGGTATATCCTGTTTGATAAAAATTATCAATATATCGATGCCGGGTGGAAATCAGTGACCATGGCCGGCTATTTCCAAAAAGAGAAACTCAGCTTTCTGCCCATAAACATCTCTCAACCCGGCTACCTTTTCGTTTATGTAGTCAACGAAAGTAATGTAGCTTCTCA
>LYSV01000253.1 GCA_001657315.1 Flammeovirgaceae bacterium BBD 1991-12
GGTTGGACTTAAAATGCTCTGCTATTCTTTTACAGATACGGACTGGTAGGAGACGGGTTTAAAAAAATGGCAAATAGATCGTAGCGGACCCTTGACTGGCACACCTCATGCGCATTTGGCGTTAGCCGTAATGCGTGCTCATTGTGAGATAGGATAATCCGGGCGTTCTCTATGAACCACTTTGACTACTGAGCCTGCCATCACCTGACGCACATTTAGCGGTAGCGTAATGCGTGCATATCTTGGGGTTAGGTTTTGCAATCCGATCGTTCTCCATAAGTCAGATTGTACCCCTGAACCTGATACCATCGTCATTGTTGCACCCAAAAACAGTGATTACTCAATCCCCAAACTCGATCACACCTTTGAGAAAGATGTTTCATTTGCTTATGATCAGATCGACCCCGGAGCGATCCAGCCGCAAAGTGCTGTGAAGGCTCCACATGACCGGTTAGCCATTGAAGACTTTGTCAGCCCGGTGAACGGGTATGTGGTGGTTTATCTGAGTAATGAGAGTGATGTATTTACCGAGGTGTATTTTGATGACCTGAGGATTACGGTGAATGAGCATCCGGTAGTGCAGCGAGATGACTATTATCCCTTTGGACTTCAGCATGATGGGGGGTTTAACAGGGTGACCAGTCTTAAAAATGACTTCTTGTTTATCGGGAAGGAGCGGATTGATGATCTCGATTTAAGTTGGTATGACTTTGGTGCCAGGGTGTATGATCCATCATTAGGTCGATGGTTTAATATTGATGCAAAAGCCGAGATTTTACCTCATTGGACTCCTTATCGTTATGGATTTAATAATCCAATGAGGTTTTCCGATCCAGATGGAAATACTGAAGAAGAACGTATTCAGGCCGTGAATAGAGCACGAGAATACGTTGGCAGGAATCCAAATCAAAGTTCAGCTTTATATGGTTATGCAGGATGGAGAATGGAGGTTCCGGGTTGTCCTGTAGACTGTTCTGGACTTGTAAATGATGCTGGGAGAGTCGCTGGCATCGGATACTTAAATACCGAGATAAGAAGAAGAATATAACGGAGTCAGAAATATAATAAATCAACCGGGTGTTAGAGAAATCAAAAATGTTAATGATATTAGGCATGGAGATATTTTTTCAATAGATAATGACGGGCACACTGGTTTTGTAGCTGATATTCAAAGGAATGAAAAAGGACAGGTAATTGGTTTTACTATAATACATTCTCGAGGTTCTCAGGGTCCTGTTGAGCAGTATATCGACTTAACCATTGAGAAAAGAGAAGATGATGATTATTCTTGGGATTATTTTATTGGTAAAGCCAAGTATTATGCCTGGGATACTCCAGACGAAGATGAGCCTGGGTTCGTAGGTCCCAAGGCACAAAAATGGATAATTCAAATCCTAGGTAAATCCGCTGCTGAAGAAGAACGTGATATTTTGATGCACTTAAGTCGTCAGTTGGATGACGAATTAGAAATGTTTAGACTAGGCACTCATCCATCACAAAATAAACCAAATTAATATGGCTGGAAGAATCTCATATATTCTATTAATAGCATGTTTGTTTTGCTGTGACAATACTCATGAAGGGAAGAATAAAAATAGCAGTGACAAACAGATAATTGACACCGCTTCACAGCATTCGGGAGTTGATACACTACTGTTATCCAGAAAAACAAAAGTTAGCTACCCTTATGACCATACCGATTACAATGGTTTTGGGGTTGAATTTTTTGAACATGACTTACCGATAGGACAACAGGATATATTGCTTTTTGACGGCGTTATCTACTTGCTGGATAGATATCACAATAATATAAAAATGATTGATCTGGAAGGAAAACTTTTAAAGGCAACTTCTCCTTTATCAAACGATCAACTTTGGCTTAAACAGGTTACTAATATAAATGATAAAATACTTGTTATCAGCGAACTAGACAGTCTCTATATTTTCACTAAGGACCTGTTCCTGTTGGAAAGAAAATATTTGAAAGCTGGAAATGGGAGATTTTACCATGAGTCAAAGAAAATGGCTGTTATTTACTACCCTCAAAACGGTCATGAGTTTGTAGAAATAAATGAATCTGGAGAAATTATAAATACCGTAAAGGGTATAAATCATAAGGTCGATTATCAGTCTGAATTTAACTTTATTGGTGAAGGTGATATGGAGGTGGATGGCAGAGTATATTCCGACCCACAAACAAAGTTTGCAGATAAAATATTTGATGTCGAAGGGAAAACTGTTGTATTTTTCAACCAAGATCATGACAGTCTGAGGTTGGAATTTTTATTTTTTGATAATTAAGTTTTCTCTGCCCCCATCAGTCGCTCGGGTTTAAGATCCCAGGTGACAACTATTTTCAAAGGCCTCCGGCCAGCTTTTGGACCGTATGCGTGTCATTATCAAAAATCCATCAAAATTGATTATCTCAAACTATCTCAATAGTAGCTTTGCCAATTGCAACAAACCTTTACTACAGTCCAAATGAATCAGAAGGTAACGTACTTTATAACTTAATTGCTTTTAAAACAGATGGTGAGAGATATTTCCTTTGGGATATGACCAATTAGAACTTCCAGAAGTATAGAATATTTTCACCTACGACATCAGAAACCCCGAAGTCTCCATGGTCATTTTTTGAGTATCACGAATTGCTTTAATAAACTCAACGAGCATATTGAAACCTATAGAAATAACTAATACTTGGTTTTCTTCTGTCAATCTCCATAAGTTGGTCTCAGGAGAGTTTTTCTTATACTGCAGAGATAATTGTTTGATGGTCCTCCAGCCTGCTTTACCACCTAGGTTATTTACGCCAGATAATACTTCTTTTATTGGAGGATCTGTATGGATTAGTTTTTTTGATGGCCATTGAGAATCTTTCATAAGTTTTAGCAACTTAATTAAGAAGTCGAATCCTTCATTATCAAAGGAAATATTCCATCCTGGGTAGTTCCTTGTGTTCTCAGTATACTTCCAAACGTATATTTTACCCTCTTTTTTTATTCTTTCAATTGATTGCTCCATAATGTCAAGAAGTGTATGCCTGTTTGTTCTTAAAATCCCGGTTCATGGCATTAAGGGTAACGAATATATGTTCCTTATCCTTGTCGGAAAGCTTAGTGACTTCCTGGATGCGGTGGATAGTAGCCTTGAACAGAGTTTGTTCAGATGTTGTGGAAAAGATGATGTCTAACACTTACATTA
This sequence comes from Flammeovirgaceae bacterium BBD 1991-12, assembly GCA_001657315.1. Taxonomy (GTDB): domain Bacteria; phylum Bacteroidota; class Bacteroidia; order Cytophagales; family Cyclobacteriaceae; genus Fulvivirga. Next base: position 3,205 of record LYSV01000253.1, read on the forward strand.
CCTATGGGATAGGACTGCTCAAATTGCCCGCATTACAAATGCTCTGATTGAGCCATTTCGAAGTAAATTTGGAACGCGTTGCGCTATGCTAAATGCGCTCCATAGGGGATGATCTTAGCGACCATAGGAGCAATTTTTATCGACTCAACTCAATTAATTATTATTGGGTCAGGTGGTGAACCTTTCTCATTTATCAAAGTCCATGCTTTTGAAAGATGTTCTTTATTGTCTTTTGCCCAACTTAATACTCGTTTCTCGTACTTCTTAGGCATGTCTCCTGCCAGTTTTTCAATAGGATTGATTTTGTATGATGCATTATGTTCTTGTTTGTATAGAATGTGAAAATGAGGGAGTTTGTGATTTTTTTCCTGTCTTATATCCAGCTTGATGCTCCCTCTTCTTGCAATAAGAAACTCTATACCTTGATCGTTGGAAGAGCTACTATTGATTAAATCAACTGATGCTAAAGACTCTTGTAAACCTTTTAATGAATCAACTAATTGCTGCTTGACTGTCATGTAGTCGTCATGAATAGGTTGCTCCACCTTATACCTATTTAGGGTCTGCTTAAAAACTCACTACGTCTATACACTCAAAACGTGGCTTGATGGTCTTTATTCGAAGCAAGACCAGTTTGAAGGTGGTTA
>LYSV01000254.1:0-3838 GCA_001657315.1 Flammeovirgaceae bacterium BBD 1991-12
AAGGATATTTATGGAAACACGCTTGCACTGCTGCTTCAGCTTAATGTTACTTATACTGATGGCACTTCTGAGGTTTTAGGCACGGACGAGGACTGGAAGTCGTACAGGAGTTCTATTGTTTCTTCAGAAATCTATAATGGAGAAACCATTGATGCACGCAAGAGGATAGCAGGTTGGAAAAACCCGGGTTTTGATGACAGTCAGTGGTTTCCTGCCATTGTAAAACCTTATGGATTTGAAAACCTCGTAGCTACGTACAATGAACCCATAAGAAAACAGGAAACATTTATTGCTAAAAAAACAATAACCACACCGGATGGCGACACGGTTTTGGATTTTGGCCAAAACCTTGTGGGTTGGGTCGAGATTGAGATCCAGGGAAACAAAGGCGACAGCCTGGTGATCGAACATGCCGAAGTCCTTGATAAGCACGGAAACTTTTATGTGGAAAATCTACGGGGTGCCGCTCAAAGGAACACGTACATACTAGCGGGAAATGGCACAGAACATTTTAACCCCCATTTTACCTGGCAGGGCTTTAGGTATATCAGGATCAAAGGAAATCTAAAAAAACTCTCCCCGGAAAATTTTAAGGCTGTCGCTTTATATTCTGATATGCGCAAGACCGGAACATTTACAACTTCAAATGAATTGTTGAACCAGCTACAGCACAATATTCGATGGGGTCAATATGGTAATTTTTTAGACGTACCTACCGATTGCCCTCAACGTGATGAACGATTGGGGTGGACGGGAGATGCCCAGGTATTTTTTCCAACGGCCGCTTTCAATATGCACGTGAACAATTTTTTTACCAAATGGATGCGGGATGTTGCTGCTGATCAATTGGAAAACGGTAGTGTGCCCCATGTGGTCCCAAATGTCCTGGGCGAGAATTGGTCCGGCTCTGCCGGATGGGGCGACGCTTCAACCATTATTCCCTGGAATACCTATTTGTTGTATGGTAATCAGGAGATCCTGCAAGATCAATACCGCAGTATGAAACTATGGGTCGATTATATGAAAAACCAAAGTAATGCCTATCTGTGGGATACAGGATCCCATTTTGGAGATTGGTTGTTTTACAGACCAGGTGACGACAATGACGGCAGAGCGGCGATCACTGATAAACATCTTATTGCACAATGCTTTTTTGCCCATTCTACCCAACTGTTGATCAACGCAGCAAAGGTCCTGGGCAAAGATGATGACGTAGAGGAATACACGGCTCTATTGCAGAAAATAAAAGAAGCGTTCCTGAAAGAGTATGTGACACCCGGTGGAAGGTTGGTCTCCGGTTCGCAAACGGCCTACGTTCTGGCCCTGAATTTTAATATGCTCCCGGAAAATCTCCGGGACCAGGCCGCGGCACGTCTGGCTAAAAATATCAGGAGTTACAACTATCATTTAACCACAGGATTCCTGGGCACACCTTACCTGTGCTCCGTACTTTCAGAATACGGTTATCATGATCTTGCCTATACCTTATTGATGCAGAAAAAATATCCTTCATGGCTCTATCCCGTGACGGCAGGGGCGACTACGATCTGGGAAAGGTGGGATGGCAGGAAACCGGACGGAAGTTTCCAGACGCCTAAGATGAACTCTTTCAACCACTACGCCTATGGAGCCATAGGCAACTGGATGTACACAGAACTTGCGGGATTAAACACCTCCACCGAGGTAGGTGAGACCGGTTATAAAAAGATTGTCCTGGCCCCTCGTTTCAAGTACAATTATGTTTCCGAAAAAGTGAAGGAGCAGAATAATGGTGAAGCACTGAAAGAGGTGAATGCCAGTTTGGATACCTATTATGGAAAGATAATATCTCACTGGCAGGTTGAAAATGACAAAATTTTATACAAGTGTACAGTTCCCGTGAACACAACGGCGGAAATACATTTGCCCGTAAAATTGGCGAACATTTCCGAAGGCGGGACTCCGGTATCCCGCTCTAAGCATATCCGGGTTGTGGAAACGGGAGCAAACAGCACGACGTTGTTGGTGGGTTCGGGGAATTTTAATTTCATTTTAAACCAGATCCATGAATAAATAAAGTGGCGGTTCCCGGCCTTGGCAATACTTTTAGTGGCCTGCGGTCATTATACCTTAACTGCACATGAAGAGAAGAGATTTTGTTAAAAATAGCGTCCTTACTACGTCAGGCGTGTTTTTTGTTAATTCAGTTTTAGGAAATGTAAACCCCGTCCTAAAGACTGATAATGTTGATGAGCTTTTCCGTGGATTTCAGGATCCGCCTGTTGATTCCCGTCTTTTTGTCCGGTGGTGGTGGAATGGGAACAGGCTTGAGAAACAGGAAATTCTACGTGAGCTGGACGTGATGAAAACGGCCGGGATCGGAGGTGTTGAAATCAATCCCATTGCTTTCCCCGGAGACACAGATCCTGTAGGAGTTAAGGCATTGACCATTTTTGAAGATGACTGGCTGGATATGCTACAAACAGCCCTCGAGGGAGCAAAGGACCGCGGAATGGTTTGTGATATGATCGTGGGTTCCGGTTGGCCTTTTGGGGGTGAATTTCTGACTAAGGACGAGCAGTCACAAATGGTAACTATTGAGACCATCGATCTGAAAGGAGGCGAAAAATATCATTTCAAAGTAAATGAACTGCTGGACAAGGTAGATCCCAGCCTCCATTCAAAAAACAAAAGCGTTTATAAAGATCTGTTAATGGCGCGACTCCTTCCAAAAAACTCAAATGAATTTATGGAAGGAGAAGACCTGATGAGTAGCATCCGTAACAAGGAGCTATCCATCAGTGTCCCGGAAGGAATTTATGTTTTGTATTATGTGGTGAAACTCACCGGGTACATGGCCGTAATAAATGGTGCGCCGGGTGCTGCCGGGCCGGTACTGAACCACTACAGCAAGGTAGCTACGGAAGACTATTTGAACAGGATCTCCGGTTTTATTAACGGGAAGATCGGGAACATGGGTGACTATATCAGGGCCATGTTTTGTGACAGCATGGAACTGGAAGGGGCCAACTGGAATGATGATCTGCCGGATGAGTTTGAAAAAAGAAGAGGTTATTCACTGTTGCCCTATCTCCCGTTTGTGCTAAAAAAGGTGGGGCACATGGGAAATCCTCTCGATGAGGAGTACGGCACAAAGTTCTCAGATAAGGTAACGGAAACAATAAAACGGGTAGATCTGGATTTTTATCACACCCGGATCGAGCTTTTTAAAGAACGGTTTATAGACACCTTTAATGACTGGTGCCACAACAACAATGTGAAATCCCGAATGCAGGCTTACGGCCGTGGTATGCATCCGCTGGAAGCAAGTATGGAAATTGATATTCCCGAGTGCGAAACCTGGTTGTTTAAAGACGTAGGAAGAGAATATCCCGACACGGGATTGACAGGCAGGGGCCCCAGGATGTGCAATAAATATGTTTCTTCCGGAGCTGTACTTGCAGGAAAAAAGATAGTGAGCTGCGAGGAGATCACCAATACTGCAATGGCTTTCATGGCCACCCTGGAAAACATTAAAATTGCCGGTGATCAGAGTAATATTTCAGGGGTTAACCACTCCATATTACACGGTTTTAACTATTCCCCTCCTGAAGCCGTTTTTCCAGGTTGGATCCGTTACGGGGCCTACTTCAACGAACGGAATACCTGGTGGCCTTATTTTCAAAAATGGGCAGATTACAAGGCCCGTATTTCCTACCTGCTGCAAAATGCTACTCCCCAGGCCAATGTGGCCATTCTTCAACCCCTTACAGACCTATGGCTGAAAATGGGTCCACAGCGTGATCCGTTCCCTCAAAAATGGTACCCGGAATACCAGAATAACCTGTGGGAAGCCATA
>LYSV01000254.1:3853-7228 GCA_001657315.1 Flammeovirgaceae bacterium BBD 1991-12
ATTAGTGAAAACATTATCAAAAAATCGACCTTCAAAAAAGGACGGATGATCTATAACAGCCGTTCCTATCATACCCTTCTTTTACCCGAAATTGAGACACTGGATCTGGAAACAACCAAATCCCTGGTTGCATTTGCAAAAGCCGGAGGGAAAATCGTCTTCATCGGAAAAAGACCTTTTAAATCCCCTTCCTATGAAAACATAGACGATGAGGATAAAGCAGTGGAAAAACTGGTGAACAGCCTCGTTAATCTCCGGGGTGGGAACATTGCCGAGTATCCTTCACCGCAGGGAGATGTAATTGGTTGGTACGGCAAATTGCAGGTTGAACTAGGCCTAAAACCTTATGTCAGATTTAATGAAACACACAAATTTTTGAGCCAATCGAGTTACCGGATCGGGGAAAATAGTTTGTTTTTTATTGCCAATACCAGCTTGTCGGAGCACATTTCGGTTAAGGCTGATTTCCAAGTGCCAGACCACCTCTATCCCTGGGTGTGGGATCCTGAAACCGGAGAAAGAATGCTTTATCCTACCCATGGAAGCAGAAATAAACTTGACCTGGAGCTTCCCCGGGCTACTTCAATGTTGATCGTTTTTGAAAGGGGCTCCGAAGGAGAAAGATTTCAACTAATCGATTTCAAAAGGGAGGGAAAAGAGCTGTCAGGAACATGGCAGTTACAACTTAACCATATCAACGGAGAGAAGCAGGAAATACAATCAGCGTCTTTAACGGACCTGATCGAAAACAGCAAGACCAGGGATTTTGCAGGCGAGGTCATTTATGAAAAAACGATCGCCATTGATCCCAAAAAGCATGAATACCTTGACCTGGGGGATGTCCAGGGCATTTCAGAACTGACCATAAATGGTGAGTATATTGGAGCCAAATGGTACGGTGCACATATATTTAATGTTAAAAATGCGCTGAAAGAAGGAGAAAACAAGATCAGCATCAAATTGACCACTATCACCGGTAATTACCTTAAAAGCCTGACAGATAATAAAGTGGCTCAAAACTGGACCCGACATCAGCAATACAGTTCAATGGGAATTATCGGGCCTGTCAGAATCATTTAGGGCCTGTCAGCCATATAAAAGGTAAGCTCACCACCCTTTTGAATATCGTCATGGGTGATGTATTGTCTCTTTAGCACTTTGCCATTAAGTTCTACTTTCTTTACGAACACATTCTTATCATGCTGATTTCTCGTACTCACGGTGAAATCCCTTCCATTCTCCAAATGGATGGTGGCTGAGACTATGGAAGGGCTACCCAGCATATACTGGTCAGATCCGGGTGCCACAGGATAAAAACCCAATGAACTAAAAAGATACCACGCACTCATTTGTCCAAAATCATCGTTTCCGCCCAGTCCGTCCGGGGCGGGTTTGTACATGGCCTTTAAGATCATTCTGATCTTGTCCTGGGTTTTCCATGGTTGGTCTGTCCAGTTGTAGAGATAGGCCACATGGTGTGAGGGCTCATTACCATGCACATAGTTGCCTATGATCCCATCTCTGGAGATATCCTCTGTATGCTCAAAATACCTGTCGGGTAGCTCCATAGAGAAAAGAGAGTCCAGGTGCTGTGCAAACTGTTGTTTTCCCCCCATCATTTTTATCATCGTGGCCGGATCATGCGGCACATAGAGGCTGTAGTTCCACGAATTCCCCTCAATAAACCCCCGCCAGTGCGTATCCAGCGGATCAAACTTCTTCACCCACTCGCCATTGGCTAATTTGGGCCTCATAAACCCTGTTTTCGGATCAAAAACATTTTTATAGCTCTCGGAACGCCTGGCGAACTCTTTATAGATATCCTCTTTTCCCAATTTTTTGGCCATTTGTGCAATACACCAATCGTCATAGGCATACTCCAGCGTTTTAGAGACGGACGCCCGGCTCTTATCTTCCGGTACGTAGCCTCTGTCGATATATTCACCTATTCCATCAAAATAGCGAACATTGGCTGTTTCAACACAAGCCTCCAACGCATGCTCCCTATCGAAATCTGCATTTCCCTTGATAATGGCATCTGCTATCAACGACACACTGTGGTAACCGATCATGCACCAGTTCTCATTGGCATGATGGGACCAGACCGGCAGGATGTGGTGAACACTCTGATCATAATGGGCGAGCATGGACTGGATCATATCCTGGTTGCGGGCAGGCTGCAGGATATTGAATATAGGGTGTAAAGCACGATAAGTATCCCACAATGAGAAGCTGGTGTAATTGATGAAACCATCAGCAGTGTGAACATTCTGATCCAACCCCTTATATCGACCATCTACATCCATATAAACCGTGGGGCCGAGGAATGCATGATACATAGCGGTATAAAAATTGATCATCTCTCCTTCGCTACCGGCATCAGCCGTTACTTTATTCAGTTCTTTATTCCAGGCATGTTGGGTTTGGGATCTCACTGCATCAAAATCCCAGCCGGGGACTTCCGCCTGCATGTTCCTTATCGCTCCTTCTGTGCTCACAGGAGACAACGCAAACTTGATCCTGATCTTCTCGTCGGCTTCGGTTTCAAAATCAAAATGCGCACGAATCTTCTCATTAGCCGCTTCAGGAAAGTTGTTTTCCTGATCGAACCTTCCCCAAAAGCCTTTGTAGGGATGTTTTTGGTAACTTACAAACCCATAGGATCTAACCGGCTTGCTGAAGGCCATGGCAAAGTACTGTGTCCTTGTCCTCGCCCATCCGTTGGTGGACCTGTACCCTGTTACCAGTGTATCATTTTCCATCCGTATAAAAGCCCAGGTGGTCTTTTCATCGTAATTGTAAATACCATGCATCATATCCAGGATAATATGGGCGTCCTGGGTGGTAGGGAATGTATATTGATGCACCCCCACACGTGTAGTGGCAGTAAGCTCTGCGGTAATGTTGTGATCATCCAGCTTTACCTTGTAATAACCTGCTTCGGCAGTTTCATTGTCATGAGAAAAAGCGGATCGATATCCATTTTCAGGCTTATCTGCCGTACCCGGGTTGAGCTGCAGCTCACCGGTGGTAGGCATGATCAAAAAATCTCCCAGATCCGAATGCCCCGTACCACTAAAGTGCGTATGGCTGAAGCCGACTATGGTTTTATCTTCATACTGATATCCTGCACAATACTTGTAAACATCTCCGGTATATTTCCCATTTATGGCATAGGGAATTGTATCCGTATCCGGGCTGAGCTGTACCATTCCAAAAGGCGCTGTAGCACCGGGATAGGTATGACCCATTCTTGCCGTACCGATCATAGGATCGACATACCGGATCAGATCCGGGCTTTGGATATCCTGTCCGTTGCTGATGAACCAAACAAAAGTCAAAAACAAAATGCATGGATAAATCCTGGTATTCATT
>LYSV01000255.1 GCA_001657315.1 Flammeovirgaceae bacterium BBD 1991-12
TCAATAGGAAAAACAAAAATTAAAGCCAAAGACAGAAGAACGGGTAACGATCTTTTCATCATTACTAGTTGATTTAGTTGGATTTTATCCTGAGGCGAATTTGCAAGTTAGTTTAAAAATATATCAATTTCAGATTTACTGAGAATTATAATCAATTTTTTGGTCTATTCCCTATGCTAAGGTATAAACTTTTGTTATTCAATAAGTTATTTTATTATTACCTTCTGTTTTTTCCCAGATCATAAAAAAACCTCCGGTCATGGTATTAGGTAGAAAGTCTGCTACCCAGCAATCGAATTGCTGGAGGAACCTGAGCCTTTTGGTTAGTAAGGAAAACGGGAATACGTCGTCAACAAAATTTGAGTTCAGGAACCGGGTGATCCTGAATCCGTTCTTGGCGGATAACTTCCGCACGTCCTTTTTGGAAAAGAACTGTATGTGATCCAGGTTATCAGCGGCTGATTGAACCGTTGTTCCACTATATCCGAGTATGCGCTTGGTCGTCTGCATTATTTTAAAGATAATGCCCTTTTTCCTATATAGATATTGTGTGGGCTTGGTAACCAGTACCTCTCTGGGACCCAGACCATTAGGTACTGTCACAATGAGAATACCATCGTTCTTAAGAGCGCCATAGAGTTCTTTAAGCAACAGGTCCGGCTGCTCGAGATGTTCAAGCACTTCGCTGCAGATAATGGCATCGTAGGTATTTTCAGGGTAAGTATTTTTTTCCGCACTGATCACCTCAAAGGTCACATTGGGGAAGGGGTTGTCTTCTATGGCTTTTTGAATAGCGTTATCACTTACATCTATCCCTTTTACCCTGTAGCCAAGCTTGCCCAGGTTTTGACTGATGACTCCGTTTCCACAGCCTACATCAAGTATATAGCCATCTGACGGGACAGAAAGCTCCAGACTCTTTATGATGAAGTTCAATCGCTTAATATCGGCTATCCTTTCATATCCCTTTACACTTACTTCCATATTGTTACTGGTTAATTCTGGTACCGTTGATAAAGCAATTCAACATTATGTACCATTTTATTTACATCATGATTTTCTTTCGCAACCTGATAGGCTGCCAGTCCCATTTTTTTTCGGATATCATCGTTGGTTGCGAGTTTCAACAATGCATTTTTCAGCTCCGGCACACTGCCAGGTTCAATGAGGAGTCCATTCACATTATTGGAGATCAATTCACTGGTACCATCCACATGAGTAGCGATCACAGGTTTTTTCATGGCCATTGCTTCTATGAGACCCAGATCCCAAAACGATGGCAGGCAGTAGATGTCAATAGCACTCAACAGGTCCGGTACGTCCTGCCTGAAGGGGACAGGTGTGATATTATCTTTCAGGCCTTCTTTTTTAATGAGATCCTGAACTTCCTCATCCATATCTCCACCACCTACCATCAACATGTGGGTTTGAGGATATTGGTCCACGAACTCTTTAAAGGCCTGAACCATTACCAGCGGTGCCTTTTGATAGGTCATTCGGGCGATGAAACCAACCAAAAGGGTATCATCGTTGATGTCCAGTTCCTTTCGGATGTCCTTATAGTTTTTATCAGGATCGAATTTTTTCAGATCTATCCCATTATTGATCACCACTGAATCAAAGCTCAGCAGTGACCTTTTCCCGGTAGATTGATTGGATGCCGAAACGGAAATGTTGCAGGAAGCCTTGTGCGTGAGGTATTGCTCACTTGCTATTCTTGCCAGTCGTGTGGGAAGGGACTGGCCTGAGTGAAATGACCATCCATGAATGGTATAGATAACCGGGAGCTTTAGTTTTTTTGAGGCCCATACTACATTGGACATGGCCCGGGTTCCGTGTGCATGAACAAGGTCTATTCTTTCAGTTTTCATGAGTTCGACAACCTCGCCGGTGACCCGGTTATCAAATGGTTTCGTGGTGTTAATTAAAAACCATTTCACGTTCATGGATGAAAGTCTGTCCAGCATGGGACCATCAGTGAATGAAAGGACCAAAGGTTCGAACTGTTCCTTGTTCAGGTTACCCACAAGGTCCAGCATGTGACTCTCTCCACCCCCGATCTGACCTTGTCTGATTACTTCAAGAACCCGTAGCCGATCCATTGCCTGTGCTATTTTGCCTTTTCTGCCACTACCATCATTTCCTTGATGCCAAAAAGCCTGGAAACAAGATTGGTAGCAAAACGGTATAGTCCGAAGTTCAGCTTACTCAGGAATAGCAGTCTGTGATAGCCGGCTCCCCGTATATATTTGTTCTTCCTGATCTTAAATCCACAGGTGAGTAACAGATTGTTGATGTTCTGGAAATTCCAGTTGTAAAGGTGCTGATTCAGGTCCAGTTCAAACTTGCCTTTGCCGTGACGTTCAAAAGGGATCACAAGGATCAGAGTTTTGCCAGGCTGAAGCTTTTCACGGATCTCTTCCAGCATAGTCCTGGGATGAGGATGATGCTCCAGTACATGGGAGGAAAAGACTACCTCAAAGCCCTCGTTTTCAAGGTCGCTGAGGTTGTCAGTCACCTTGAGCCCTTTTTGACGACAAAATTCCAGTCCAAAATCTGAGATGTCATACCCCTGTGCATTGGGAAGATAGAAGATGTTCTGCCCCAATCCACACCCGTAGTCCAGAAGCTTGCTGTTCTTATCAATTTCTGAGAAGAACTTGTTCAGCGCTATCCTGGCTCTCGCCTCATAGTATGCCTTGTCAGCGTGATTTTCATGCCGCTCGGTGTGATACTTCTCTCCGTAATCAAGCTTGTTTTCTGAAGTTTCTGTTTGCATAATAAAATCGTTTTAAAAAATACAGATCCTGATCATCAGGACCACCCCTCCGGCAGATTTTTCCGGATCTCAATATTTTCAAATTCCTGTCCCTGACGGGCGCCTACTTCTTTTGCCCAGTTCACCATCTTTTCAATGCCGGTATTAAGATCCACCGGATTCGAAGCATTGAAGAATTTATGGGCCTTGCTATGATCGGAATAGGCATGTACTACCTCTTTTCTGGCCTGAAGGTGCTTTACCTTAGGCTCCACGTTCATATGTGTGGATATTACCTTTACCAGTTCGTTGATAGTGTAGGGTTTATCCGCACCTATGTTGAACACTTCATTGTATACCTTCGGATCATTCACACAATTGCTTATAGGCATGGCCACGTCATCGATATAGCTGAATGCACGGGTCTGTTCGCCATCACCAAATATGGTCATGGGTTTATCCTGCATAATCTGGTTGATGAAGATCCCGATTACATTTCTGTATTTATCGCCAATGTTCTGATTTTCTCCGTACACGTTATGCGGACGGAATATTACATAATTCAGCCCGAACATTTCATGGGCTGCCTTCAGGTCCAGCTCCACAGCATATTTCGCTACGCCATACGGATCCTCCGGTGTGGGGGTCATATCTTCGGTCATAGGTAGCTGGCCGGGGCCATAAACGGCGATAGAGGAGGTGAATACAAAGCATTTCACCTCGTGCTTTACGGATTCGTTTATAAGATTTACACTGCCTATCAGATTGTTGGTATAGTTGAAGCGTCTGATGAAATGCGACAATCCCTCAGCAGCATATGCAGCAAGATGGTAGACATAGTCGAATTTGTGCTCCTCAAAAAGCCTGGCAAGCAGGTCCTGGTCCGTGATTGAACCCTTGACAAATGTTGCTCCTTCGGGAACGTGGTCTTCAAAACCGCCGCTCAGGTCATCCAGAGCTACTACGTTATGCCCCTGGTTCAGGCAATGTTTAACCACATGAGAACCTATGAAGCCTGCACCACCCGTTACTAGAGAATTGATCATTTTTTGATGTTGTTTATAGGATTACTGATTGTACTTTGATGATTTTAAATTCCAGATCAGGGCATTGACGAAATTCCGCCGGTGTTCCTTCTGACCTTTCATGGTATATTTCAGAATGTTTTTTGGCACTGTGAAGAAAATGAGAAAAAGGAAGAAAACCGAAAATTCGAAAGTGTTTGAATTTCGCCTCATAAACAATATCCGGTTCCTGTTGTGGTAATATGCCTTAATGGCGCTTTCCTTTCCCATGGTGATGGACTCTTTGTGCAGGATCTCTGCCGTGGGTTGATAAAAGATCCTGAATCCAGCCCTTCTGGTATGTGCTGACCAGTCCAGTTCTTCATAATAGATAAAGAAATGCTCCGGGAACATACCCACTTTGTCGATCACTTCCTGCTTTACCAGCATGGCTGCCCCGTGGGCATAATTGGTATATCCGGGGGTATTATGCTGGCCTTCATCCTTTTCAAGGCTCCCTACCGCTCTGTTGCGGCCAGTAAATGGATTTACTTTGGTGAAACCTGCGTATTGTATAGTGTCAGGGTTGTGATAGAATTTGATCTTGGGGCTTACCATTCCCACATCGGGATCTTCATAAAATGGTTCCAACAGCTTCTCCAGCAGGTCGCCACCTATTTCTGTATCATTGTTTACGATGAAATAAAAGCTTCCTTTGGCCGCTTTCATTCCTATATTGTTGCCTCCTGTAAACCCATGGTTTTTATCATTGACAATCACCCGCACATCAGGAAAGTTTTTTGATACATATTCCATTGGATTCTCCTCAGAAGCATTATCTACCAAAATGATCTCATAATTGGGATAGGTCAGTTGCTTCGCAGACTCCAGAAACTCACAGGTGACCTTTAACTGATTGTAGTTAAGAATGATGATCGATATCAAAGGTTTTTTCTCCATATCATGTCAGTATTGAGAGTATTTCTCCGGATCGTTATAATCCTCTATGTGTTTGCCTGGGATGTATTTCAAGGTATTGATCATAAATTATTTTCGAATAATAACACTTCTTCCCACCAATTCATCGAACCAGTTAAAGATCAGATGGGCATTAATGAAACCGCGGAGATCAAAGTCAGGATTTTCACCTATTACCCTGTGGATCACCCGATCAAACTCACCTTCTTTTTTCAGGTTCGAATTTGCAAATATAAGAT
>LYSV01000256.1 GCA_001657315.1 Flammeovirgaceae bacterium BBD 1991-12
ATTGCTATTCCTGTTGGGATGGGTGATACCTTAACAGCAAGTGTATTCGCTAAGTATGTGGAAGTAACGACTGATCCGACCAATGCGGTAAAGAGTTTAGCCAGTTCGCTGATCACTGCGTTTACCGGGGGTATAGGGGGGACCAATGAATCCAGCAACCAGAGCATTAACAACAATTTCGGGTCAGGCTCCTTAATTGGTACTACAGGGTTCCCGGCAGATGGCAGTGCGCCGATGGCGTTCCTGAACCTGATGTTCCTGCCGGAAGATGAGAGCATTACGCTTGTAAAAGACGCCTCCTGAGAATCGGTACTTATTCAATGACGGGGCGGAAAGGATAGATGATCTGGATTTGAATGTTGATATGACCAAATACAGGGTGTATGATCCATGGGGCAGGGTAGGCTGGTGGCAGGTTGATCCTAAGTCCGATGACGGGGGGCAGGAAAGCTGGACCCCTTATCATTATGGGTTTAATAACCCGCTTCGCTATAATGATCCTGACGGGGATTGTCCGATAGGTTCGTGCCCTGGCCTCAAGCTTCTTCTAAGAGGACTAAGGGATCGTGCCGCTGAAAAACTCGGGGACTCTGACCTGGGGCAGTTTGCCACCGGGGTACTTGATGTACTGGTAGAATCAGCGCCAATCAGTGACCCACTTGCAGATATTCAGGATGCTACAACACAGGCAGAAGGCCTTGCCGATGCTATCAAGGAGGGTGATCTGGAAGGGGCAGTTGCCAACTCACCTACTGTTGCAGGTGATATGCTGAATACAATAAATCTTGTTAATGCTGCTGCTGAAGGTGATGCAAGGGCGCAAGGGCAGGTGGCTACTACAGCAACGAGTATGTTAATCGGCGGTGCCAAAAAGAATATTACCAAGGCTTTTTCTACAAGAAAACTAGCTAAAGATGTAAGGCCTAAACCAAAACCGGCCAAAAAAGGAGCCAAAAGAGTAACTCGGCAGACAAGAAATAAAAAAGGAGAGGGCAATAAAATGACAACGGATCGCGGTACGCAAACCCCTCATTTTCATGACAAGAACCACAACAACAAGAAGAAGCAAAACATTCATTACAGGACCACTAAAAAAATTGAACCTAATGACATCTAAAGTTTATTGGTGCGGGATTGAGTATTCATACAAAAAGGGTTCCCCTGATTTTGGGAAATTAAAGGGAGGTTTTGTTTACGTATTTGTTAAAGCATCAGATGTAAGGGAAGCCTTAGAAAAAATTTTGAATGAGTTAAACGAAAAACATCTTAACCCAATTGAAGTAGATTTTGTTTCCCCATATGATGAAGATATGGAATGGGAAACAACAGATCAGACTAGTAATTACACCAGACTTTTTGAAGAAGCCTCCAACTCTACGGAAGTGATTTTTGATGATTTTTATGCTTATGAGAAAGAATGAGGAGTTTAGGGATCTTATAAAGCAATAAGTTATCATACTCCGTAGGCCTGCCTTGTTTTAGCATCCCGTAGGTGGGTTCAATGATGTCGAAGATTTTGGTTTTGGTTGTGGGATCGAGCTTCTCAATGTCCTGTAATCTTCGTGTGGTCTCTTTGTCATAAGAAGCATATTCACCTTCTCCCAGCAAATAATCTACGGACACGGCAAAGGCTTTAGCCATTTTAATGACCATCTCGACCGAGGGCAGGTTCTCATTCCGTTCGTACTTGTCAATGATGGCCCTTGACGCTTCGATCTTCTCGGCCAGCTCTCCCTGCGACCAGTTTTTAGCCTTCCTGAGCTGCGTTATTTTGCTTCCAATGTCTAACATTTTTCATTGGGGAGTAACAACGGGGCTTTGCCGGCTGGCATGCCTGAGAGAGGGCGTAAGGTGCGGATTAACCTAGGCTGTGGCTGGATGCGGAAGTCCCGGCCGGAGCGGTAGGGCATACAGGGAGAACAGCCAGTGAAGGTAGAGAAGTGGGGATCTGTGCGTTTGATGGAGCGGGAAGCTGCTGTGCTGAACGACTGAACACCTTATAACCTAAGAAACTCTGATTACAACGTGCATGAAGTTAACGACCTTTGGGAGTGATGGAAATTAACTTGTACTGATAACGAAACTAAAATGAAGATTAGAAAAAGACATTGGAGCATTATTGTATCAACATTACCAATACTATTAGGAGCTTGGTTAGGATATGCAACTGGCTTTTTTATGTGGTCAAATCAGAAGAACTACGAACTAAAATATGCTGATATGAAACAGAAGGAAATGCTTTATAGTGAGGTTATTGACATCTATCAAGTCATACACAATGACCTCATACCTAATTTTGATGAGAAAGTGAAGAATAAAACATCAATCGAGATTACTAATAAGTACGGTAACGTGATGAATAGGTGCATACTATATTTTGATGAACCAATAGTTAAAATGATAGAAGAAACTATGCTCCCGGGATATTGGGAGAATACTAATGAAACTGAAATGAACAAGATAATGCAAGCAATAGTTAAGGAAATCAAGAAAGATCGTAAGGCTTTGGAATTATAAAACAACTACCTTTAATGACCTTCAAACGAGAGGGTAAAGGCTTATTGAAGTGTTGTAACATTGGATAAACAGAGCTTAGAAGAAACTGGATTTTTTTGCAGGAGAGACTAGGCAAAAAAGGGGACAGCGAAAAAATCGTGTTAGCTACTATCCCTTTGGGTTGACGTTTAATAGTTACCAAAGGGTGACCGCCAGGGAGAATACTTACCTCTTTAATGGTGTTGAGAGATTGAATAATATAGGAATAGGGTATGTACAAACAAAATTTAGGTTGTACGACCCTTCGGTTGGGAGATTTTCGGCAATAGATCCGTTGGCAAATTTTATACCTGGGATCAACCCTTACCAGTTTGGTTTTAACAATCCGATTTATTTCAATGATCCAGATGGATTATTTCCTATACCAAACTTTTTGAAAAGGTTATTTAGAGGAAGATTTGGAGATCAAGCTTCAAGGCAAGCCAAGAGATCTCAAAGAAAGAATAAAGCCAGAGGGGGCAAAAGACCTGGTAGAGGCAAAAAAGGGTCAGGTGGTAGGGGAAGTGGAACGCCGACAAATGTAAAACCGCCAGAAGACAATAGGTTTTTTGCAGATAGAGATCCTCTTCAGCGCAAAGAGGTAGAGCTGCATGAACTAAGTTTCCCTGATCTGGATATAAATCCTGTTGATACAGACCCTCCCAGAAGAGACCCCATTGTTAGAGGAAGAAGAGTGCCTCCTGGTTCTAGGGTTTCATTCACTGAGCGCATATCATTTATTGCAATGACGGATAAGTTCTCAAATCCGGGGATGGCCAGCAAACAGTTGCAGGACTTAATAGACGTTCTTTTATTTAATCCATCTTTAAGGCTTCATATCGTGGGTAATGTAACCATACGTAAGAGTAGCACGCTTATTGATGGTAACTCAGATACAGCATTGGATCAGGAAGGGTTTACGTTGAATGGTTCTTCTACAAATGCCCGAGGCCTGATGAATTCAAAAGCGCATGCTGTTAGAATGTTTTTGATAAATAAAGGTATAGGTGAAGGTCGAATTACCATAGGACTTGGAAATGTAATAAGGTTAAGAACAGATAAAAATGAAGGTATTGGGGGGAAAGTTGGATTTACGATAAAAAATTAACGAATGCGGTTAGCCATTTTATTTGTCATACTTTTCAACGAATGCGCTTTTTCATTAAGGGCTCAAGATCATGTTCCTGATACTTTATTTTGGAAATCGGACTACAAATTAAATAAGGAAGATTTTAAGGGGCTACCAGACACTTCAAACCCATATTACAAAGACAAGACAGCTGCATCAGCAGTTGAAATAGCTGCTAGCGGATATTGGGAGAAAGATTTACCAAATTTTAAAGTAGATGTAATGTTTATAAAATCACAATCTTGGTACAGAGATTCGATATTTTACGATAATGTTCTGGGGCATGAACAGCTTCACTTTGATATTACAGAACTTTTTGCAAGAAAGATTAAGGCTAAATTTGCTCAGTTACGAGATTCAAATTGTTCTGATATTGATGTTTATACTTCTATGATCGAGGGCTTGCTTGATGAAAGAAGTGCTTATGACGAAATGTATGATAAACAAACCAATCACGGTGTAAATTATCAGGAACAAAAAGCATGGGTTGAAAGAGTAAGGAATGAACTTATGGAACTGCAACAATACTCCTCGGATAAGGAACTATAGCCCAGTAAGAAGGTCTCTACTAACTTTTAGAGAGCCCAAAAGCTTGTGTCTCGTAATCCGGTTAACTTAACCGCTAAACGAATTAACAAGGCTGTAAATAAAATGAACAGGTATGTTAGCCAGAATAGGTTATTGTACCTGTTTTTTAGTTTATGAAACCACGGGGTAAAACCCAGGATCCAATACATTAGGCCTGTGACTGCAAGAAAGATTACGCCCCAAACAATAATGTGAACAATCATTCTGCCCCGTCCACTACTAAGACGAATACGCCTTTTGTGTTTTATAATCGCGGATCACCGAATCAATGACCGAGAACAACCGTTCCTTAGCCTCAGTGTCCATGTTCTCAATCTCCTGCATGCGCTGTACCGTCTTTTTATCAAACGAAGCATTCTGGCCTTCACCCACCACTCTGGTCTTAGCATAAACGCAGTGGTGCTATGACCTGCCACCCAGAAGGGCGTCCGCCCGGTTGGACTTAAAATGCTCTGCTATTCTT
>LYSV01000257.1 GCA_001657315.1 Flammeovirgaceae bacterium BBD 1991-12
TCTTGCGCTCCTTTAACACCTGCATCAGCTCTGCAGCATTTTTTATTCTGTTAAGATCAGCATTGGTCAACAGGATCTCCTTCCCTATTTTTCCACTTGCCGCTTCATCTGTTATGATAAACTGACTCACTGGCTGCCCGTTTGTTTTTTTAATTAAACAATTAAGATGCGAAAAATAAGGGGAAGTCACAATGTTTCTTAGCGGGAGTAATCGGTATCCAGGATTGGAACAGACTTTTTAAACTTTTTGATGGGTTGCTTGTTTTGTATTTCAAGAGTTGTAAAAGGGAATTATAAGACAACTATTGCATCTCTCTACAGTAGTTGATCCTTCAGGCCAAGCATACATAGCATTTACTATCAGTTAAAAACATACATCTGTAATGTTTTTGGGAAAGTACCACTGAGATTTCCATCTTATTAAGTGCTACGATCATGTTCCCTATGGGCCCACAGCGCCTGTTCACTAGTCATTTTAAGATCCTGATGCATAGTAAAGAGTTGGTTTCCAGACATATAGTCAAAACCACCGTTATTGTGTCTTAACTTTCAAAGTTAACGTTGAACTTTAGATCAAAGTAACCCTCACATCTGCAAAATACACTGAAAATATTGTAATAAATAACTTAAAATTGACACAAAATCGATTTTATTGTTCATTAATCGTGGATTTATAACACTCCCCGGGAGCGCTGAACTTTAGTCACCTATTGATTTCTCTGTTTTTTGGTGAGAAATTAATAGTGACTTTATCCTTTCGGCATTCCCTTCTGCGGTATTGCTAAGATGATTGGTCGAAATGTCGGCTTCAGTTTATTTTTCAGTTCTATTTATTATAGACATGTCTGGTCAGGATTCAATCTTAGTTGGAATACTTATATACTTAAGCTCAAATGGACTGTTCATTTCTACCCCCGCTCATGGTTGCCCTACGCAAGGGCTTTCTTATCGTTCTGCTATTTTCCGCTTCATCTTTCATCCTCGACCCGCAGGTATACGGGCAGTGCAGTTCAAATAGTTTATACGTGGGTGGCTCAGCAGGTTGTGGAAGTACGGCAACCTTATCTGCATATGAATATAATGGATATGCTTCCCACTTCAATTGGTATAAAAAGTATCCTTCAGGAAGCTGGCAATATCTTGGCCAAAGCCCTTCTAATTCGGGTTCTGGATACTATTCTGTTACTGTTACCTCAACTACCACTTTTGGTGTTAGCTTTTTTAATAGTAGCAACTGGTGCGAATCTCCAAAAAAGGAAGTTACCCTGAGCCCTGGCTCCTCTCCCTCCGTGTGGGGGGAAGGCTACTCCTGTACCTACGGAACTGCCAGTATTCAGGCAAACAGTTCTTCCAGCATTTCTACCTATTACCTGTATATAAGGCAGGGTAACAGCTATAGTTTAATAACCAGTAATTCGACAGGGACTTTTACGCTTAACAACTTCTATGAAAGTAATCCGACATCATATCCCACCTCATCAGATTATTATGTGAGAGGAAGAAGCAGCGCAGGTTGTTACAGTAGTTATTCCAACGTTGTCATACATGTTTTAAGGCCGGCCCGGCCTACTGTTTCAGGTA
Organism: Flammeovirgaceae bacterium BBD 1991-12; assembly: GCA_001657315.1. Classification (GTDB taxonomy): domain Bacteria; phylum Bacteroidota; class Bacteroidia; order Cytophagales; family Cyclobacteriaceae; genus Fulvivirga. The sequence continues at coordinate 1,582 of LYSV01000257.1, forward strand.
CTACCAATATATGTTCCGGTGGTAGCACAACATTGACCGCCAGCGGTGGGTCCAATGGAAACTACAGATGGTATAAGGGTAGTCAGCTTATTTCGGGGGCTACCAGTGCGCAGTACAGTACCGGAGCACTGTCGGCCACTACCACTTACTACGTTTCTCATGTTCAGCAAGTCTATACCAGCAACGGAGATCTATGTGAAAGCCCCAAAAGAACAGTGACGGTCACGATCAACAGACCTGGAGCCCCTACTCCCTATTCCAGAAGCCGTTGTGGGCCCGGGAATGTAACACTTGCAACCAACAATTCAGGATTTTCCCAATATCAATGGTATAATCAAAGCAATACCTTACTGGGAACGACATCCACGAACTCTTTTTCTGTCAACGCCGGAAGCCTGACTTCATATAAGGTAAAAGTAAGAGATAGCTATGGCTGCTGGAGCGGGTTTTCGTCAAGTGCCACCGTTTCTGTAACACATAATGAACCTCCCTATGTCTCTCAAAGTGTATCCTGTGGCCCCGGCACAACACTGACGATGAACGCTGTTTACTTCGGTGAAACGGGTGGTGATTACTACATTGAATGGTATACATCGGCCACCGGAGGGTCTCCCGTACACTCCGAACTGGTCAATCAATATGATCAGGGAGCCAGCTATTCCGTGACCTTGAGTACCAACAGAGAGTATTGGGTAGCCGTTCATGACCCCGGCACATCCTATAATTGCCGTACAGCGAGAAGGTACTTTTTAGCCACTGTTGGAAGCAGGCCCTCCGTTTATGGAGACGGTTACAGTTGCGAAAACGGAACTGCCCACGTTCAGGCAAATAGTTCATCCAACATCTCGACATACTATCTTTACAAATACCAGAATAGCACCTATAACACTATAGCAAGTAACAGTAGCGGTAGTTTCACTATCACGAACTTTTATCAAAATGAAGGGACCCAATTCCCGGAATCTTCCGATTATTATGTAAGAGGAAGATCCACGGCCGGGTGCTACAGCAATTACTCGAATGTGGCCCTTCATGTTTTAAGAGGTGCAGCCCCGACCGTGACGGGCAACACCAACATTTGTTCGGGCGGGAGTACTACGCTGACCGCAAGTGGAGGTGGTGGAGCAGGCAGTTACCGATGGTACCGGGGAAACGACTTAATAACCGGGGCTACCAATGCCGAATATACTACCGGCGCACTCACCTCCAGTACGGATTTCTACGTCTCTTATATGCAACAGGTCTATGTGGGGAATAACACATTCTGTGAAAGCCCCAAAAGACGTGTGCAGGTGATCATTCAAACACCCAGCCCGCCAACACCCTTTAACAAAACGGCTTGCGGATCAGCAAATGTCACCCTTTCTACCAATAACTCGGGGTTTAGCCAATACCAGTGGTATGACCAAAACAATAATCTTTTGGGTACAACCAGTAACAACTCTTTGAACATTAGTGCCCAGAGCCTGGACTCCTACAAGGTAAAGGTCAAGAATAGTTACGGCTGCTGGAGCGGCTTCTCCTCAAGCGCCAGCATCACCAAAGCCCTGACACAACCTCCTTATGTATCTCAGGGCATATCTTGCGGACCTGGATCAACAGTTGACATTACAGCAGCTTATCCTTTCACTACAAGTGGTGATTATTATGTAGAATGGTACACCTCGGCCACATCTACATTTCCGATCCATTCTGTTTTGGTGAATCAACATGAATATACAGCTACCTATAGTCCATACCTGACCAGTGATACTGAATATTGGGTAGCAGTACGAGACCCCGGCATTAGCTCAACCTGTCGCACAGACAGGGCTTATATTTTGGTAGATGTTGGGGAGAAACCAAGCGCCTACGCTTCGGGGTATAGTTGCGAAAACGGGACTGCTTATGTTGAAACACAAAGCTCATTCGATATTGACACCTATTGGCTTTACCTGTACGATGGTAGCTTTTATAATACTATTTCCAGTAACTCAACCGGTGACTTTACCATCACAGACTTTTACCAAAATGAAGGGACCCAATTCCCGGAATCTTCTGATTATTACATTCGGGTAAGGACGACCTCGGGATGCTATAGTAATTATTC
>LYSV01000258.1 GCA_001657315.1 Flammeovirgaceae bacterium BBD 1991-12
CAAAATTCCTTCTGATTTTAGCCTGAGCGGTCTTTTTTGATGAAACTGCGTAGGGATGACGTGCGCAATTTTACCTAATTAAAATACAAAAATAATGCGATTGAGGATACGCCTGAGGGAGCCCAACTTTGTATTGTAAGTTTTTTAAACGTTATCCCTATGAAAAATGTATTAACAATTATCGCAGTTATTTCCCTGTTCCATGCGGCTTATGGACAAGAGGGATTTGTTTCCAATGACAACGGTGTGGGAGACTGGTCATCTTCCTCTACTTGGACAAAATCAGCTCCCTGGCTGGCCGATACTCCGGGGAATACTGTCAACGGATCTACTGCCTATGTGGACGTATACGGTAGTGTTAACCAGCTCACCAACCTGACCGTGGCCGGTGGATCAACACTGACGGTTTATGATACGCTTATCATTGACGGTAACCTTATTCTCAGTGGAGGAGGAGATATAGTTATAGAAAACAATGGAGTATTGATCGTACATGGTGATTTTGACGGTTCAGGGGGTACAGTAGCTACCAATGGAGGACGTGCAGTCATCACAGGCGACCTGACGATAGTAGGAGGTGCCGATGTGGTCAATAATGCTACCGGAACCAATGGTTTTTATCTCTATGGCACTCCCTCCAGATCAGGAGGAGCCCGTTTCAACGGAAGCATAAGCCCTGCTGCCAGCAATTTCATGAGTGAAACCAATCTTCAAAACAATGATCCCACTCTTTACAACCTGGTGAACGGAGGTATATTGCCGGTGGAGTTCCTCTATGTGAAAGCGCAGGCAGCTGACAGCTATAATGTGACCGTTTCATGGGCCACTGCCAGTGAGATAAACAACGATTACTTTGAGGTGGAGCGTTCTTCAGACGGAAGGAACTACGACGTGGTTGGAAAAGTAAAAGGTGCAGGCAACAGTGAGCGTATTCTGACCTACGACCTGACCGACAGGCAGGTTACTTCAGGCACATTCTACTACAGGGTAAGGCAGGTTGATTTTGATGGCCGGTTCGATTACTCGGAGGTAATAAGTGTTACGATAGAAAATGATGTGCCGTTTGAGCTGAAGGCTTATCCCAACCCTACTTCCGGCCCTGTTACCTTGAACATATTCGGTGGTGGTGATGATGGAGTAAAAGTGGTGATACGGTCCATGCAGGGAGAGGTCAAAAAGGTGATTGAAAATGCCGGACAATCTGTGGAGCTGGACCTGTCATCTTTTCCCAAAGGTTATTACTTCCTTGAGGCTTACTGCGGACAGCGAAAAGAAGTGAAAAAGGTGATTTTGAACTAAGGAATATTCGAAGATAATTCATGGGGATGAATGATGAAGGGGTGGGCCGGAAAGTTGGCTCGCCCTTTCTGTTTTTTCAGGCTTAAACGAGCCTGAGTTATTGCTATCCAATAACTCATAGGTCCCCTGACTGACACAAGTTTACCACCATAGCCGTCAGTTTAAGGGAATGCAAATGCGCAGAATATTAGAATTCCTTGTAGAAAAATTGATTCATGCTTGAGCAAAGAAGTGCTAATCCATAAATACTATGTTCTATGCTTACAAAGAGCAATGATTTCGATTTAAAGTAGGTGAGTGAAAATACAATACCACCCAGCAAGGTCAAAACAAGCGCCACATAATTCAGAAAATAAATATGGGCAAAAGAAAACAGTAAGGCATTTAGCACAATTAACAGGTACCTATTCCCGATCAGATCCGAATATCTGAAATAGAAAAATTTTCTATAGATAATTTCCTGCGGTAGGGATGAAAATACCGGGTAGGCAATTATTGCCATTAAAACTCTGGGATTATCATAATCTGAAAAGATGTTATCAGGAAACAGCAAAAATAATGTTGTGAAGAGTAAAGAAGGAAAAATGAGGAGTTTGACCCAATCCCTGTTTCTCACTTCTTTTAATTTCATATCCGTAAGGGATATTTTTTTTGCTCGTTTTAGAATGATCAGGCAATAAGAGATGAAGATCAGCAATGGAATCATTTTCCAAAAGCCTGGCAGAAAGTCAAATAAATAGGCAATGGGTAAACCAATAAAAAAAATGAATAATTCAGCTATATACAGTAGCTTTTTTGGGATCATACTTTTAGGAAATAATGCACAACATGGCGTTTATTTTTGGTGAGGCGTTGTTCTAATCATCTTCTTAATCTTCTCCAGATAATTATTTGGGAAACCTTCCTGCCTGGCCAGTTCATACAGGGACATAGCATATGATTCATTGGTTCCGGTAAGTGATTCGGCAGGCAGATCGTAACATGTTGCCGTTATAGAATCACCCGTACTGGTAATAATGTTGACTTTTTCCGGAATATAGTCAGCCACACTGTCTTTGGCATATAGCTTATGAATGGCATCATCATCGATCGTCATCACAATTCCATATGATCTTTCATTCCTGCAGGGGATCAATGACGCCCGATTTCCAATTTTTAAAGTATAATCATTAAGATAGCCTTTTCTGGGATTGGATGGTTTAATTCCATTTTTCAATAAGATGGTAACATCCATAAATAAACCATAAAAAAACACTTCCATTTTTTATTTTTTAATAGCACCTGACAGTGAGTATATGAAAAGTAGGCGATCGTGATGCACTTCACTTTCAAGATACGAGGAAGTTCAAGACGGGCTACAACCCCTGAATTCACTACTGTATCGCCTGTTTTTTTATATACATTGTTGTGTGCTGGCTTTTGTTTTGCGGTTTAGTGTTTCGTTTTCTTGTTGTCAGTCTTTTTATAATAAAATAGTTCAGGGTCTCCATCGTCTAATCCGTTTATTTTACCTGCAAAAGAAAAACCAACTTTAGTTAATGCTTTTTGCATTTGAGTATTAGAACTATTGGTTGAAGTAAATACCTTATTCGTCTTACATTGATGGCAAATAAGGTCCATTGCCTGAACGCCTATCCCTTTCCCTCTGTATTTTTCCTCTATAACAATGAGTTCTATCCAACCCTGGTCAAAAAAACGATAATCAAATATGACAAAGCCAACTGCTCTGTTATCTGCCAAAATGATAAAACATTCCTCGTCTGATATTGCTTTTGTTATCTTTTCCTCTCTCCTTAGTTCGACATGCTCGACTTTATCAAGGTTGTAATCAAAGTCAACTACTAATGCTTTGTCATTTATTGTTGCCTTTCTTAAACTAATAGTTTTCATATCAATTATGTCTTTTCGATGCAGTTATTTTTCCAAATTGTCGAACTATTCACACTCCCATCATATGATACTATTTCAGGTCGATGCGTCTTTACTGCTTACACACAACTACCGGATAAACGGATATTTTCCAATAACCGACTTGTTCAGGACAAAATAATATCTTTTTTGGCGAAGATCAGTGTTTCCGGTTGGTTATGTCAATCCCTGATTTTGCGAAAATACCGGAAGTTAACGGGGGATAATAGAAAAACAACTTTTCACCTCCTCAGTTTCTCTCAGCCTGTCCCGCCGGATTCCTCACAGAGTCCTGCGGACCCACGGGGTCCGGTGGACTCGCAGAGTCCGGTTCTGTCAATATGAATATGAATGCGAGCCTGCCGGCGAGGCCATAGCCGTCAGGCTAAGAGCGGTTAGGGCTGAAGGTTGGGGCAAAAAAAACAAATGGGGTACAGATCCCCTGCTTGGGATCCTTAGTCT
>LYSV01000013.1 GCA_001657315.1 Flammeovirgaceae bacterium BBD 1991-12
TTTGATTCTGTTCCCCATAATTGGCTCTGCTGGACCGGATGATCTTTCTTTCGTTCAGCAGGTTGGAAAGTGCTTCCCGCTCTATGGGGACAAACCATCCGGATTCCTCCATTGCCCTCAACAGAATAGAGGTAGCTCCCTGGGTAACAGCGGTAGACCAGCTCGTTCCCACATTGGATTCCTTGTACTGTCCGGTTTGGTCCCGAAATTTATAAACAGAAGCCACGATCTTTTCTCTCGGTGAGGGAAGGGATGTCATTTCCCTGAAGGCACCAGTCTCAGCGCCCAGCCTTGCTCCTGCAATCCTTGCGGGCTGATGAAAATACGGGCTGCACCCTGATAGTAGTAGAATTCCGAAAAAAAGGGTCCTGAAAAAAAAACCTGAAGCCGGGATCATCCATTTGTCAGGCATTCGCCAAACGGTGAGTTTGCAGATCACCGATAGTATAACATTAAAGCCAACTGACATATCCTTACAAACTATAAAGGCACCACAATAGTGGTTCTGCCACCATCCAGCGTGTTGAGTATATCAATATTTACACCCTCCAGGCCTTCTGCTACATCTATTCTGAACGAGCCTATCTCAAAGGTTCCCTGCTGAATATCACCATCCTCTCCAAACAACTCACCGATCAGCTCACGGGATAGTTGATTGATGATCTGGCGGTTGAGGTTTTCCTCAAAATCAGCCAGCGGATCATTGAAGGTATCTGCGTCGTCCTGAAATCTGTTTTGCTCCACCGCAGAGCTCAGCATCCATTGATAATTGAAGGGGTCACCACCAAAGGCCGGGTTGATCGGTCTGTATATCAGATCCTGTCCCATCGATCCGATGGCCGACACAAACATGAATAGAAGGGTTGTTGTGATTGTTTTCATGGGTTTGAATTTTTAGTATATTCCTGAGCCTGAGAGATCATCTCCCTCAAGCTGTTTTACCAGTTCATTGTAGTTGGCCAGATAGTTCCCAACAACCTGAACTGCCTGCTGCGCCATTGCCTCCAGCACATCATACCGTGGCTGCACAAAGTTTTGGAATACCATATAATCATTGATCCTGATCTCCAGCTGAGTGGAGGTTCCCCGGAAGGGTTTTTCTGATATGGTGATCAAAAACTGCCCTTCAATATTAGTGGGCCATGACCACAGCGAATAAAATATTTCCTGAAAATCTATGCCTGCCTTTGAAACAACTTCATGCACTATGAGTTGATCAAACTCAGCATGCATCTCGTCGAGATCACCCTTTTCAGGTGCCTGTACAGAGTCCTGTTCTGCCTTGAGTCTGAGTAGGTTCTTTATGAGCTGCTTTGCCTTTGGATTATCCAGTAGAACGGTGTCCTTTCCGGATGTATCTGCATCATGCACCTGGCTGCTTGCTTTGATAAAGCAAACGTGCAATAATGCCATGCCAAGGACTATATAATGTGATTGGGGCACAATAATCGAAGCCTACTACAAACTCCATTAAGTTAGGCATTATCATTATTCCATCAAACTTTTTCTGCGGTTAATCCTTCAACGGATCCAAATAAATCTCATATTTATCCATCAAGGTCAGTGAAACAAAATTGCGTCCGATATAGCGGTGTTTTCTTTAAAAGATTGTTAATACAAGGAAAATAGTTCTATCTACGATTTACAACCTCTCCGCCATGTGGTTCCCTGTAGGCGTAGCGTGATCTCCTACCTCTTCTTTTTTCGCTTAAGCGACTTGAAGAAGTTGGCCCAGTTGAAAGGATTGAGGAAAGGGTTGGGAGCCGGGCCAAAACGATTAGCCTGTGTTTGTGCCCACAGGTCCTGTGAATAACGGTAGTTCAGGGCGCCATCATAAGGAGTGGTTCGAAGCATAAGCGCCAACAGGTCTTCATTGTAACTGTCACTGGTTATGCCCTTATCCACCGGCAGATTCAGGGCTACAAGTGCCTCTTTAAATATCTCTTCTGTAGGAAAAGGCATAATTTCTACCGTTTCCAGATAGGTGGTGTCGGAAACCAGCTCAATGATGATGGTCAGGTTATCTTTATCATAATCGGGTACCCTGAAGTATTGTTTTTCATAGCCAATGGCACTTACCACCAGTTCGTCCCCTTCAAGGACCGGCAGGCTAAAATATCCCACCCTGTTGGACGTTGTTCCTCTACCGGCTTTGGGCACATAAATGTGAACACCAGGTATACCTGATACACTATCTTCACCAAGAATAATTCCAGAAAGTTGGATTATTTTTTTTTGTCCTTGTGCATAAAGGGTATTATTGCCTGCTAATACTACGGAGGCAATTAAAAATGAAAGGGCAAATATAATCTTTGGGCAATACTTCAACGTATCTTAGGAATATGTGCGATAGAATTTCTAAAATTATCAATAGAACGGTAATAATCCTTACAATGTTCTCTATTTCTTATAAATTTGACATCACGCATGAGACTTAAAAATTTTAGTCTGTCTATAGGTTCGCAAATTTTCAAAGCATGCTCGGACGAGTCGCGGTTAAGAATCCTGAGTCTTATTTTTCAAAATAAGGAAATGTGCATCTCCGATCTGGAGCAAATACTGGATTTCACGCAGACAAAAACCTCACGGCATCTGATCTACCTCAAAAATTCCGGGATACTGACTACCCGCAAGATGGACCAGTGGGTGTTTTATTCCCTGAAGGATGAAGTCTTTGAGATCGTAAGCCAGATATTCCAGTTTTTGTCAAAAGACCAGACCCTGAAGCAGGATTATGAGATCTTCAAAACGATGTATTCCAATAGAGAGCTCGCCCTCAACCGGTTTGAAAACAAAAACTGGCAGCGCTGAATGAAACGTTACAAAGCCGTTTTCTTTGATCTGGATCATACTTTGTGGGATTATGAGAAGAATTCGGTCGAGACGCTAACGGAATTGTACGAGGAATTTGAACTGTCCAAACGCCCAAAGCCGGAGTTAAAGGATTTCATCGAGACTTTTGATAAGGTGAACACCCGGCTGTGGGCCAATTACAATAAGGGACATATTGGTCGTGAGGTCATCAGAGATCAGAGGTTCAAAAAAATATTGGCGGTATTCAACATTCGTAATGATGTAATGGCACGTAAAATGTCTGAAGAATACATCAAAAGATGTCCTACCAAAACACACCTCTTTCCACACGCTGAAACAACGCTGCGCTACCTGCAACCACGGTATGATCTTTACATCCTGACCAATGGCTTCAACGATGTTCAGGACGAAAAACTGCGCCGGTCAAAACTAAAGGGATTCTTCAGGAATATTATTACTTCCGAATCTTCAGGGCACAGAAAGCCATCCGCTCAAATATTTCATCATAGTCTGGACATCGCCAGAGTTTCCGCCCATGAGGCTGTAATGATAGGTGACAATCTGCATGCTGATATTATAGGGGCAAGGAATGCAAACATGGATCATATATATTTCAACCCGTCACGGTCCGGTCACAAAGAGTCCGTTACCTACGAAATAAACTGTTTGAGCGAGTTGCCCAATATCCTCTGAACGCACTGTGGTGGTTTAGCACCTATTAACTACCTTTGCGCACCGAAAACGATTTAAAACCTAAAATTTTGCAGATATGCCAAAAGGTGTGTTCCAGATACCTACTCCATCCAATGAACCCGTTCTTTCCTATATGCCCGGCAGCCCTGAAAAGGCGGCTGTAAAACAGGCACTTGAAGAAGCACGAAGCAAGGAATTGGATATTCCCATGTATATAGGTGCCGAAGAGGTGAGGTCCGGAGATAAAAGGCCCCTTTCACCTCCGCACGATCATAAGCACATCCTGGGGTATTTTCATGAAGGCGACGCCTCACACGTAGAGCAGGCCATCAACGCTGCGCTTGGGGCCAAAACAGCCTGGGCAGAGTTGGCATGGGAGCAAAGAGCAAGCATATTTTTAAAGGCTGCTGACCTGATAGCAGGCCCCTACCGTGCCAGGATCAACGCAGCTACCATGCTCGGACAGTCAAAGAGCGTATTCCAGGCAGAGATAGATTCAGCGTGTGAATTGATCGATTTTCTCAGATTCAATGCCTGGTACATGATGCAGATCTATCAGGAGCAACCAGAATCCTCCCCTAGTATCTGGAACCGGCTCGAATACCGGCCTCTTGAAGGATTCGTATTTGCGCTGACTCCATTTAACTTTACCGCCATTGCGGGTAACCTTCCGGCTTCCGCCGCTTTAATGGGGAATACCGTGGTGTGGAAGCCTGCCCATACCCAAATATATTCGGCCAACGTGATCATGCAGGTCTTCAGGGAGGCAGGGCTGCCGGCTGGTGTGATCAACCTTGTCTATGTGGAGGGACCTGTGGCAGGAGATGTGATCTTTAATCATCCTGATTTTGCAGGATTGCACTTTACAGGAAGCACAACGGTTTTCAGGCACCTGTGGAAAACCATTGGAGAGAATATTGCGAAATACAGAAGTTATCCCAGAATAGTAGGAGAAACAGGAGGTAAGGATTTTATCATGGTCCATAAGTCTTCTCATGCCAGAGAGGTAGCCACTGCTATCACAAGGGGAGCCTTTGAATACCAGGGGCAGAAATGCTCCGCTGCATCCAGGGTATACATCCCTGCCAACCTCTGGGAGGAGGTGAAACGCTACCTGCTTGAGGATCTGGCGACGGTCAGGATGGGGGGTACGGAAGATTTTTCGAACTTCTTCAATGCCGTTATCGATGAAAAAGCCTTTGATAAAATAACAGGATATATAGAAAAGGCGAAAGCCAATGAGATGACTGAGATCATTGCCGGAGGTGGCTATGACAAATCAAAAGGATATTTTATTGAACCTACGGTTATTCACACTCAGGATCCGGCTTCTCTGACCATGTGCGAGGAGATATTCGGACCTGTCGTCACGATATACGTTTACCACGAAGAGCGTTTTGAAGAGACCCTGGAGTTGGTCAACGACACATCACCCTATGCTCTTACGGGTTCCATTTTTTCACAGGACCGTTACGCCATAGACCATGCTACGAAGAAACTGGTCAATGCAGCCGGCAACTTTTACATCAACGACAAACCTACCGGAGCAGTGGTAGGGCAGCAGCCGTTTGGCGGAGCCAGAGGGTCCGGTACCAATGACAAGGCCGGATCAGTACTCAACCTGCTCAGGTGGGTTTCACCACGCACTATAAAGGAAACTTTCGTGCCTCCTGTAGATTATCGTTACCCATTCCTTCAGGAGGAATAATGACCATGGCAAATAGAATAGTGGATAGCAGGCCCGGGCCTGCTATTTTATTTTACACCAAATAACGCTTGTTTCCCAAGAGGGAACTTAAATTATTATATATTTGCAGGGAAAGGTATAAGGTGAAATATAATCTGTTTGATCTAACCCGTAACCCTGCGCATTTATGCGATTCTTTCCATTGAGCAAAATCAGTCAGCTACGTAAAGCCAGCTCAAAAAATGTTCCGGATGTTGTGGACATAAAGTTCCCTTCGGAGCTAAAGGATGGCGACCAAACGGAAAGGGAAGTACTGATTTTTATTGTGGATGATGACCCGGGTTTCATGCAGATCCTCAACACCCATCTGCTGAACTTTTCCTATGAAAAGAATAATGTCATTTACCGTTTCAAGGTAAAAAACTACGCTACCGGCGGCAGTTGCCTGAAGGACCTGAAGGAGAACCCCAATGTACTTTTGGTCAACTATCACATCAATGATGGCCTGAAAAATGTAATGACCGGGCGGCAGCTCCTCGATACTATCCTCGAAGCTGATCCTGCTCAGAAAATCGTAGTAATGAATGATCTGGAGGACCATCTCAAAGGCATCCATCTGGCTAAAGGCCTCCGGGAAGAGATCCGCCGCGATACCAAAGCTCTCAAAAAACTGGAAAGGATCCTGCAGGAGCTGGTGTAGGGTTTGTACTTGCTATTAGTTGAAGGTTGTTGGTTGATTGTAAATTAAAAAACAATTATCTGTTTTTCTGTTCGGAGCACCAACCAACGACTATCAACAAATTTCCGTTTTTACGCTGCATGCATAATAAATTCTATTTTTGTATATTTACCTATACAACCCTATGGAACAGTACGCCGCCATATTGAACTATGCTATTCCCTTTTTTATGTCACTTCTTGTCATAGAAAGACTGGTGGCATGGAAAATGGGAGCCAGAGTCATTAACAGTATGGATACTCTTTCCAGCCTCAGTTCCGGGATCACCAACGTAATAAAAGATGTCCTTGGCCTTACGTTCGTGATCGTTTCATATAACTGGTTGGTAAGCCACATTGCCCTTTTTGGCATTGAAACTACATGGCTTTTGTATGTACTCGCGTTTATCGGCCTGGATTTTGCCGGATACTGGAACCACAGGCTTTCACATCAGGTCAATTACTTCTGGAATGTTCACATCATCCACCACAGTAGTGAGGAATTTAACCTGGCCTGTGCGCTCAGGCAATCCATATCCAACATCTTCTCTACGCTCACATTTTTCCTGATCCCCACAGCGCTGATAGGGGTGCCTGCGGAAGTCATTGCCGTTGTTGCTCCGCTGCATTTGTTCGCTCAGTACTGGTATCATACCCGCCTGATCGGGAAAATGGGTTTTCTGGAGAAGATCATTGTCACTCCGTCGCATCACAGAGTGCATCACGCCATCAATGAAGAGTACCTTGACAAAAATATGTCCCAGATATTCATTATATGGGATAAGCTGTTCGGTACTTTTCAGGAAGAGCTGGAGGATGTTCCGCCGGTATACGGAGTAAAAAGGGCGGTAAGGACATGGAATCCCATTATCATAAATTTCATGCACCTGTGGTTGCTCATAAAGGATGCATGGCGTACCAGAAGCTGGAAAGACAAGCTGAGGATCTGGATCATGCCCACGGGCTGGAGACCGGCTGACGTGGTTGAAAAATATCCTGTAAAGGTAATAGACGAGGTGTATGAATACAAAAAATACGGTCCGTCATCCTCCAGATGGCTGCACCTGTGGTCATGGACACAGTTTCTAATGGTCTTTCTTTTAATGATGTACCTTTTCAACAATTTTTCAAACATTGGTTTTCCCGGAGTTTTAATATATGGGCTCTTCCTTGTATTCTGTATTTTCAGTTACTCCATGTTGATGGACAGAAATCCTTACAGCGCTTACGTAGAAATTCTCAAGTCAGCTACCGGAGTTTTTCTTATCTGGCAGCAGGGTGATTGGTTCCACTTAAATGATATATTACCGGAAGGAGCATACTGGTTGGGTGCTTTTTTCATCCTGTCAGCGCTGGTCACTACAGGTTTTGTCGCCTTTGAATTAAAGTCTGCGAGTCAAAAGACCTTGTTTCAAGGGTAGTCCACCTCCTTTTACACAAGGACTCAGGGCACCTTGAGCATGCCGCTTACCACATAAATTATGAATATGCAGGTAGGAATTTTTGCATGTCAAATGTTCTATTTTCAGACAAAAGGTACATCTGTCTGTACAGGGTAGTAAAATCTATAATTATGCCTGAAAGAAACGATGTGGATCAGGCCTGACAGACGTGTTAAACCTTAACGTATTTTAATTCGTAATGAAAATAATCTGTATGACTCTATGGAAACACCAAACCTAAAGACCTGCCTGGATTTTCTATCCACATTAAAAAAGAATAATAACCGGGAATGGTTTAACGGTAACAAGCCCGTGTATATGGCTGCTCATGAGCAGTTGATCCTGTTTGCTGATCAGTTGCTGGAAAAAATGAACACCCATGACAGCATCGAAACACCTTCCGGCAAAAAGAGTCTCTTTCGCATTTATCGTGACGTTCGCTTTTCCAAAGACAAAACCCCTTACCAAACTCATTTTTCCGGTGGTTTCAGACGAGCAACGCATTTGCGAAGAGGCGGGTATTATTTCCGGATACAACCGGGGAACTCTTTGATAGCCGGTGGCTTTTGGGGACCTTCTTCTGACGATCTAAAGCATATACGCTCACAAATTGCTCAGGATGACGCGCCATTAAGAGAGTTGCTGGCGGATAAAAAGTTCAAATCATATTTTGGCAATCTGGAAGGAGAAAAGGTAAAAACAGCGCCCAAGGGATTTACAAAGGATGATCCTGCCATTGACCTGATACGGCACAAGCAGTTCCTGCTGGTCCACAGCTTTCAGGATGATGAAATAATCAAGAGTGATTTTGCCAAAAAGGTGGATCAGGGATTCCGCAATATGAGACCCTTTTTCGATCATATGAGTGAAATGCTCACCACCGATCTGAACGGCACTCCATTGTATCAATGATCAGAAGGATCTAAGCGATACGCTGGTGGAGTTCAGGCTCCGGACTCGGTTTTGTTTAAAATTTCTTTACTGAATTTGAACTCCCACATCTCAAAAAGTTATTATATGAAATTTTTTTGTTCATATTTTGATTTTTTGACACATGAAATCGGAAAGAGCAGAACTGCCCAAATTTTCCCTAAAAACTGACAGAAAATTTTCATTCCACCCTCATGATCAGATAACTCAATGGCTTTAAGACGATTATGCGAGTATTGGTCAGAACGTCAAAACCAAATTAACCCTTTTCTGTTGGCATACTACACTTAAAAAAGGTAATAAACGATTACAAACCTTACATCAGTTGCGACCTATAAATAAAAAAGAAAATGTTAAAAATGAGAATACCCTTTTTATTGTCTTTAGTTGTTTTATTCATGGCCTGTGAGGATGATGATAATGGCAACAGTTCGCCCCCTCCTCCGGGAAGTACAAATTGTTCAGTCTTTAGTTATTCTGATACGATCTTCTTTCTGCGTGAGCAGGCTACCGATTATATCGAATCCACCACCAGTTCACTGTCCGGTACCTTCGGAGCTATTCCTGAGGGTTTGAGTATAAATTCTACAAACGGTGATATTAATGTAACACAGAGTGAATCCGGTGTAAAGTATGAAGTTTTCTATGTACCCACAGGCACCACAGATACCTGCAGGGTAAATGTGATCATCTCGGGGATCAACTACCTGAGTGGAGTGCGCATTCTTGATCAGAATGATACATTGGCCGTACCGTTTTATAACGCCCAGCAGGGTCTTTTACCTCCCTGTTCGGATGATGACGATGACGACGATGATGATGACGACGACGATGATGATGAATGTGAATTCGATGACGGGCCGGATGACGACGATGGGGACGGCACAGGTGATGAACCTCCTCCTGGACAGCAGATCAGGCCTCAGGGTGTGGAGATCGATACATTGACAGGTGTGATCAATCTGAGACAAACCGTGGCCAATGGGACCTTTGGTATCACACCGGTAAACGGAACTACGAAAAGTGTGAGGCTCTTTTACCGGATCAATGATGTGAGTAATGGGACGTTGAATTTCATTGATTTGGATCTTACGTACTATGAGACACTTGCTGATGTACCTCAAAGTGTGTTGGATGATATAGGTGACAAAAATGGCAGCCTTCTACGTCGTAAGAATCCGCTCAATGCCAGAGCTCTTGCCAGACCAAGGCCACCTGCAATTGTCATAGTAGGAAGACAAAACTAATTTCTTTTATAATCTTGCAGTGCTTACTAACTTAGTAAGCACTTTTTCATTATGACAAAAAAGCCTGCCTGTGTCTTAATTTTGGCTATATTGATCATTACCCATTCATGGTCTCAGGAAAAAACGCCTGAGAAAGGTGAATCTTATGAATTTTATAAAAAAGCGGAAGAACTTTGGGAAGTAAATACAAATGAAACGGACAGTCTAGCCCTGATCTATTATCTTGAAGCCATATCCAAGGCAACTGAGGAGACCTCAACAAATCAGGAATTTCTTTATGACGCGTATATTAAGTCAGGACGGTTAAAACAAACCGAAGGTTCATTGCGCGAAGCTATTAAGTTATATCTCGATGCAATCAAAATCTCATCGTCTCTTGATCTATCTGACAGTACACGATTTCATCCTTGCCTTTTTATAGGAATGGCATATTATATTTTTCAAGAGATAGATTCTTCCATAATATATCTGGAACAAGCTCAAACTATTTCAGAAAATTATTCTAATGTTTCCGAATTGGACCAACTCTATAATACACTCGGAGTAGTTAATTATGAGCTGGGCAATTATGCACAAAGTATAAATTTTTTCAGAAAAGCTATAAAGGTCACTCCTAATTTGCCAGGTTACAGCGAGTATCAGCTGGAAGCATATCAAAGCAATATTGCTTCAGCCCTGAGAAGGTTAGGAGAGTACGATTCGGCCATAACAGCGTATCGTGCAATGCTATCAGGGGGATTGAATTCGGACGATTTATTTATCAACCTCGGAGTGAGCTACAAAGAATTGAGTAATTTTGATAGTTCATTATATTTTTTCAACAAAGTAAGTTCCCTAACAGCCATTTTATACAACAACCTGGCAGCCACCAACCTTGACAATGGTAATGTGGAGGACGCCATGGACAACATAAACAAAGCTCTTTCATTTGCAGAAGATAGCCTGGCTGGAAAGATCACCATGGGCACAAGTTATAGATTATTGGGAGATACTTATATCAAAAGACAATCTCCTATTGAGGCGCTCGAAAATTACCAAAAGGCATTGAACAAATTGGTACATGGATTCAATGACAGCTCTGTTTACAGCAATCCCAAAAGTCAGTTCATATTGGGTAGTTACAATTTGTTTGATGTGTTGATTGCCAAGGCCTCAACTTTTGATAAAGAATACAGGCGATCCAATGACTCAACCATGCTCCATGGTGCCATAGATGCTTACGATGCCGCCATTAAGGTATCGGATTATATCGCCAAGAATTTTGACAATGATGATGCAAGAATATTTCATTCCTCTGTTGTACTGCACGGATACGAACAGGCCGTAGAGCTTTTGATCTATGCACATGAGCAATCAGGTTCGGTTCCTATTTTGGAAAAGGCATTTGTATGGAGTGAAAAGAGCAAAGCCAATACACTGGCCATCAATCTTAAGGAAGGGCAGCTCAAACGTAAGAATAGCTTACCTGATTCACTGTTAAGAACAGAAAACAACCTGAAATTCCAGCTATCAAGATTATTGAGGCGGTTAGACAGAGCCGCTAGTCTTGAAGAATCGAATCTTATTGAAAATGAAATACTTAACGCAGAGCTTGCCCTGTCCCGGGTAAGGAACCGATTCCACAACTATCCCGAGTACTACGAGGAAAAATTTGCCTTCGACAGTGTCAATGTCGATTTTATACGCCAACATGTATTGGATAAAACCACAGTACTCCTATCCCATTTCTACAGCGATTCCATCCTTTACCAGTTCGTTCTTACCAAAGACCGGACATCTGTTCACAGGATATTAAACGATCAAAAATATCAGGATGCTCTTTCGGCTTTTAAAAGTGAACTGCACATTATTGAGCCAGGGCGGTCATATCAGGGTGGCGCACCTTCAAAATTTGTGTATGAAAAATTGTTTGGCCCTCTTAAAAATGATCTGAAGGGTATCAAGTCCCTGATCATAGTCCCTCACGGTCCCCTTCGTGATCTGCCGTTTGAAGCGCTGGAAGATGCAACCGGACGTTATGTGATCGAGAAATTCGATATTTCCTATCAATATGCTGCCTCTTTTCTTCAGGAATACAAAAACGGTGGGTTAGACCTGAAAAAGACCATAGCCATAGCGCCTTTTGGTTCTGAAACCGTGGTAGAATCTCATGAAAATTTTCTACCACTGTTTTTTTCAGAAACTGAGATCGAGGGCTTAAAGGGTATAAAGCTGATCCGTGAAAACGCCACAAAAGAGAATTTTTTAAGGTATAAGGACAGTGTCTCGATCATTCACCTAGCCACACATGCCATAGCCAACGGTGACGATCCCTCCCGTTCGTTCATTGCCTTTTACCCCAGCCTTGCATCAGACAGCAGTTACAAACTATTCGCCCATGAACTGTACAATACGTCCATGAGCCAGACGAAGCTGGCCTTTCTCAGCGCCTGCGAAACAGCACAAGGGAAGCTGATCAGTGGTGAAGGAATAATGAGCCTTTCACGGGCGTTTGCCTATGCCGGTTGCCCTAATATGATCACGTCGCTATGGAAAGCTGAAGACCATGCCACCGCTTTTATCAGCCAGCGGTTTTATACTCATCTTCAAAGTGGTCTCGGATTTTCCCAATCCCTTCAGCAGGCAAAAATTGACCTGATAAGAAAACCCGAATATGCTCAGTTCCATTCTCCGTCCTACTGGTCTCACCTGGTATTTGTGGGTAGTCCGCTTGTCCATGATAGCCGGGGGTCGGCATGGGTGTATGCGGTCCTTTCACTTGTGCTGATCAGTATCGTTGTGTTCAGAGGCAGGAAGGTATTTGGTCCTAGGGGTTAGCTGGCTACGGTCCCGTACAGTTCACTCTCATTATATCTTTAGTAAAAGTAAGTGACGTGAATATCGGGTAAGGATCTCCAAACCCCATTTTTAATCGTCACTGCGACCCTTTTGGCTGATATGAGGGGTGGAAAAGGCGCGGCCCACAGGACTCTCCACGGGATTCTGTGAACGTGAGCAGTCCCCTGATTAAGGAGATCGCCACGACTTTTCAACACAAAAAGCTTTCCCAAAGTCTCGCGATAACGGCCATTTTAGGGTAGGAAGTACTTTTGACCTTTTCCTTAACCGATATTCACGTTAAGTATCCACTGAGGGTACAGGCATGGATATTTATACCCCATACCATAACTCCGATTCTCTGATACAAAGCTTTTGCCTGAAAAGACAAAAAATTGTAAAACTTTATCACACACCAGCCCTCGCATTGAACATGAGCCTGCCGGTTGAAAATCAGCAGCTTGTATCGTAAATGGTTTTTCGTGAATGTTTTCTCCAGTCATCCCTGCTCCTTCTGTATCTAAAAAAAAGTATTCTCACTGGATTACAAACCGGTCTGTTGTACAGACTAATCATCACAGGTATTGAACAGGACTGGTTGAATCCAGGAAACCGAAGTAAGTACCATCAGCATAACCAACATTACAACAAACAAGAAAAACCATGATTAAAACAAAATCAGTTGCCGTTGTCTTTAGCCTTGGCCTTGTTCTGGTCATTATGTGGCCGGTTCATCAAAATTGGGCGGAAAACCCCAAAGATGATTTCCCTTTATCCTATTATCCGATGTTCTCACACAAGAGAAAAACCACCCACTCCCTACCCTACTTCGTGGGCTACGATGCTTCCGGCCAGCGGTATTGCATCCCCTACAAGTATGTGGGGCCCGGTGGTTTTAATCAGGTACGCCGGCAGATCAATAAGCGAGCCAGAGCCGGCAACGTGGAGAAGATCACAAAAAAGGTGGCCCGCAGGCTGGCCAAATGCAAGGATGCTCCCCTGAACAATCTGGTGAGGGTGGAAATGGTGAGAGGGAAATATGATCTGGACGAGTATTTTCTCACAGACAACAAGTCTCCGATCAAGGAAAAGGTATACGCATATCAAAACATTGAAAAGTAATGAAAGATCTATTGTTAAAACTCGAAAAATTCTGGTTCATGCCAGCCCCGGCCGAGCGCCTGGCCATCTTACGTATAGCCTCAGGAGGATTTTCGCTATGGTATTTATGGACCCGGTTTGACATGGTACAGCGGATAGCCCGTTCTGACAGCTCCATGTTCGAGCCTGTAGGGCTGTCAAACCTCCTGACCGAACCGCTTCCGCCAGCGTTGTTTACGGCGCTGTTCTCATTTGGAATAGCACTGAACATCGCCTACATACTTGGTTGGAAATTTAAGTGGACAGGACCTGTTTTCGCTATTCTGCTTTTATTTCTGCTCAGCTACAGAAACTCGTGGTCCATGATCTACCATAGCCGCATTGCGCTCGTATTGCACGTACTGGTGATCGGCTTTGTTTCGGCGGCCGATGCGTGGTCTTTTGATGCCTGGTGGAAAAAAAAGAAGGGCTCGGTGGCCAATGTTGTCAGCCACTGGCGCTACGGATGGCCCATTAAGCTGGTATGTGCCGCTACCGTATTGACCTACTTTCTGTCCGGAGTAGCCAAGGTATTGGGTGAACTCGCATGGGATTGGGTGACAGGTGATGCCATGCGCTCTCAGGTGGCCATAGATACACTCAGAAAGCAAATGCTCGGAGAGATGTCTTCCCCCCTGTTTGAATGGTTGTATCCACATACGGAGTTGTTCCTGATCATGGGCATCACCACTTTCATACTGGAGCTGGGCGCACCACTGGCCATGGTAAACAAAAGGACAGGCATGATCTGGGCTGTGTTGACCTGGTTGATGCACTGGGGCATCTTTTTTATCATGGGTATCAGATTCCGGTATCAGATGACCGGCCTCATCTTTCTGCCGTTTTTCGATACCGAAAAGGCGGTTCCCTGGTTTAAAAAGCTTGTCTCCGGAAGAAGTAAGTCTCCGGCTACCCGGTTGCAACCCGGGGCAGGTTCGTCAGTAGTATTGTTTGACGGGATCTGCAACTTTTGTGACAGCACTGTCAGGTTTGTTCTTGACCATGATCATCGGAATGCTTTCAGGTTTGCATCACAACAATCCGAAGCAGGACAGAAATTACTGGCAGAGTACAAAGCGCCAAATGATGCGTCCACCATTGTGTTGATTGAAAATTCAAAAATATACACACGTAGCACAGCCATCCTGCGTATACTGCGCAGGCTGCGGAGTCCGTGGAATTTGCTTTATGTTTTTATATGGACGCCTAAACCGATCCGTGAAGCAGCCTACAGATGGTTTGCAAGGCATCGCTACCGCTGGTTTGGCGTAAAGGATGCCTGCGAGATACCCGAACCCCACATACAGGCCCGGTTCCTGTAAATAAAGTCTGACCTTGCCTGATACCCCGAAAAAAAACAGGCAAGGTCAGCAAACTTTTTTCCAAAAAACTGATTACAACCTTCCTTCCAGCCTCGACTAATAATAAAGATCAAACGGTAGAACTACAGAACACTACGACCTGATCTGCTTCTTTTTTTTTGACTGCGAAAATAGTAACACTACCATGATTAAAAATAAAACGATACTATTGGTTTTCTTAGCTATCTCATTGTATAGCAATACATTCTCCCAGAACGCCACCAAGGTCTGGTTCGGTCTGAGCGCTCAGGCCAGGATCACCAGGGAATGGCGCGTTTCCGTTGGGCAGTTATACATGTTCAATCGCGGACCGTTGGATTGGGCTACACTTCAGAACAGTGTGAATATAACCTACCGGCACAATAGAAAATTGAGAACAGGACTGGGATATCAACAATCCACTGCCCCTTTTGATCAGAGCAGAGAGGCCAGAAACCGACTTACCGGACGACTAAGCTACTACGGAAACCTGCAACGGGTCCGAATCCTGCATTCCTTTCGCGCAGAGTGGCACTTTCCCGAAAGAAGTAAATTCGAATACCGCCTGCGCTATGCATTTCGTCTCCATCTAAGGAACTGGGACCTGCCTTACGGAGCCAGACCTTTCATCACCAACGAATTTCACTACTACCTGTCAGGCAGGCCCCTCTCCTACCGTAACGAAAGCGGTGAGCGTGTGGCACGGCAATCGCCTAACGGGCTCCATGCACATCGCCTGACACTGGGTATACGTTTTTCACCTCTGAGAAGAACAAATATCACCGTCCGGTTCATGCGGCAGAGAGAATTTAACATAGGCCACAAATACCGGCGAATCAACGTAGAAGATCCGAGAAATGGCAAAATACGACGGAAGTTCAACAATTTTTCTGCCATTGTTATTAGTACCTCCTATCGATTTAGCTTATAACAAACATGTATTAAGAATACAAATCTCCACAACCTGTTTGTCTGTTGGTTTGACCAAAAATGATCATAAAAAAACTAAAATCTGAATTATGAAAACTATCAAGAAATCAATTATCTGCAAAAGCATTAAGGATTACAGTATTAACGAGGCGATTATCAGAGATTATCAACCCAAGGCGGGAGATGTAGCCATCTTTGAAGTACTGGAGCTGGGAAGTTTAACTGCCATACAGGACGAGGATGGAAGGAACTGTCACATTTTTGAAGGGGACAGGATCATGGTGACCTTTGGCAACCGGTATGCCAGCAATCAGTTTGAAGGTTATGTGCCTGTAGGCTACCATGAAGAATATGATCTGATGGGAAAAGGCGGTGTAGCAGGTATAGTAAAGTCCATGTATTACAAGCTGGAGCTTACCGGCCCTACAAAACTCAAGCTGATCGGTTATGCCACCAACAGCAAGGGTGAGGTGATCAATACTATCTACCATGGTGTCAAAACCACAAGGTTCAGACCCGGAAAGGAACGTAAGTACCAGACCATTCTTTCCATAGGTTCCAGTATGGATAGTGGCAAGACCACCTCAGCAGCATATCTCTGCCGTGGATTAAAGGCGGCTGGCAACAAAGTGGCCTTCATTAAGCTTACCGGCACTGTTTTCAATAAGGACCGTATGCTCGCCTATGACTGTGGCGCTGACTACTCCACGGATTTTTCGGAATTAGGCTTCCCTTCTACCTATCTGTGTTCCATGGATTGCCTTATGGACCTTTACGCGGCGTTGCTCTCACGGGTAACAGAAATGAATCCTGACTATGTGGTAATGGAAATCGCCGATGGACTGTTACAAAGGGAAACAGAGATGCTGATCAGTGATAAAACGTTTATGTCTACCATCGATCATGTACTGTTCTCCTCCGGTGACAGCCTGAGCGCCCTGCAGGGAATAATCACATTAAGGGACAAAGGCATAGAGCCTTTCGGGCTCAGCGGTATGATCAACACGCGGCCCCTGCTGGTGGATGAAGTGAATGAAAACCTGAAGCTGCCTGTACTTAACCTCGCAGATCTCGCTTCTCCGGCCGTAGTGGAATCGCTAAAGGGGGTATCTGCCGGAACCACGGTGGAACAGAATCTGGCATCAGCCCAATTCATACTGGAGGTAGCCTGATATGTTGACCAGGGCCGGCATATTATCCCGCTTTATCAGAGAGAATAAGCTTACCATCTTCATCACTTTTGGGGTAAGCTTGTTCTCCAACCTTTTTACCATCATTATTCCGGTAAGTATAGGTAAGTTTTACAATCTGGTTTTCGGATTGAATACTCACCGTTCAAGGATCCTGAATTTCCTGCCGGAGTGGTTCTGGGATACCGCACCCCGGTTCCTTACCTTTTTCATAACACTGGTCCTTCTGAAGATCATTTTCGATTTTCTGCAGCGTTATCAGGTAGGCATAGTGGGTGAGAAGATGCTGTTCACCCTCAGGAACAAACTCCTGGAAGCGCAGCTGCACATGCCCATGCAGGTCTATGATGAAAAAGGCATTGGCAAGTACCTGCTGCGTCATAGTGGCGACCTTAAAAGCATTCAGAACTACATTACCAAAGGTCTTGTGGGCTTTGGCGTGGATGTGCTATTGCTCATACTGGTTTTTACGACTATTGGAATGCTGGATGCAGGGCTACTACTCATTATGCTGGTCTTTTTCCCGGTCTTTGGGGTACTCATGTTTTTCATGAATAAAACCCTGCATACCCTTAGCCTTCGTCAGCGAAATTACAAATCCGGCCTGCTGTCTTTTGTAAACAGTACTTTACGGAGTATTCTGTCACTTAAGGCCTTTAACCGGCTTACCCCGGAGATGAACCGGTATGCTAAAAGATCGCAGAAGGTTTATGATGCCGGGGTAAAATACCATAGGGTCCGCAGTGCCATTATGGCCGTCATTCCCGGGCTGTTGTATGTCATGCTGTTTGCCATTTTGTTGTATACCTGGTATCAGCATGAGTCCGGCACCGTGAATATCGATGCGGGATCACTGCTTACTTCTATTTTATTGCTGATCACGGCTATGCCGGTATTCCGCCGTTCCCTAAGAGTAAATACCGTCTGGGAGCTGGGCAATATCTCCTTTACAAAGCTGCTGGCAGTGCTGAACCACACCAAAGAAGAGGATCCATCACACGTCGACTTCCGCTTCGAGCGGGGAGAGATCGCCTTTCAGGAGGTCAGGTTTCAATATTCCGGCGCTGAAAAGAGCATTACCTTCCCTGATTACTTCATTGAATCCGGTAAGATAACACGTATCCATGGTGGGACCGGCTCCGGCAAAACCACCTTACTGAAACTGCTCATCGGGCTTTATGTCCCCACGGAAGGCCATGTTTTGATCGACCGGCAGGACACCCGGCTAGTTTCCAGAAAATCCCTGCGCAAAGCCATCACGCTGGTGCCGGAAGACTGGCCTCTGTACGGAAAAACGGTTTTTGAGGCCATCAGCTATAGCCGCAAACCGGAGCGGAGACCGAAGGCAGAGGCCGTTCTGAACCTCGTCCAGGCCGGTTGCCCAGAGCGTTCAAAGCTTACCCTGGACACCAAAACAGGCGACCTTGGGTGCAACCTCTCCAAAGGGCAAAAGAAACTGCTCGCCTATGCCCGGGCATTGCTCTGTGACAAACCCATTTTAGTCATCGATGAGCCCTTTAGTGGCCTTGATGGATCTGCCCGGTATCATCTGACCAGACTGATCCACGAACTGAGGGGTAAAAAGACTATCGTCATTCTGGATCAATACGAACAGGATGATCACCTGCAGGCGGATAAGGTGCTATCGATAGATCGTGATGCTCTGGAAACTACACCTGCTTGACAGTTTTAAGACTTTATATCTGTTCTATTATTGTGAATAGTCTATGGTAATTCAGTCGATGGTCCATAGTATCTTTCTCATCCCTATGGGCCATCGACTGAATTACCATAGACCACCTGTCCACATATATCTCAACCCCTTTTTCTACCCTTCACCGAAAATAATGGAAACGTTTGCAGTTCAGGCATTGAAAATGAGTGCAAGACTTGTCAAAAAAGGGAAAATTTTTTAATCTTTGCCTGTTACAAAACGGAACCTGTGTTTGTTCTTGAATAAGTTGCACAGCTACGTTCATTGTAAACACGATAACACACGCGTCTCATGAATGCTTTATTTACGAAAGTCTGGCCTATGAGAACACTGCTATAATTGTTATGGAACCATACTGAAGTTGGCAACAATACATAACAATTTCCAATATGATTTTCATCACAATTTTTTTGTGACATTATCAGAAAATTTAATGATCCGGTTTTAACAGAAACCGTGATCGTCCCGAATCTGTGATCCTGCCGTGCTGGTTTTAAAAGAGCGGGATCATACTGGTTGTCCCTTATTGGGTTTGACGAAGAACAGATGTATTCGATCTGAACAAGGTCGATAGTATCCAGAGTTTCGCCATTTCCCTATTGATATTACCCATAGTATATACAACCTATAACCCCTGACCCATGAAAACAAAGGCCGGCGAAACACTCCATTCCAACGGAAGACGGCAGGAAGAATGGGTGGATACTTCCACCATGACGATCTCCTATATGTACAAAATGCACTTTGACCAGCTCACCCGGTACGGCTTGAAATTCGCCGATATTGACCGTGTACAGGACTGTATACAGGAGTTGTTCCTTGACTTTATCCGAAAACCTCTGAAAACAGACCAGCCACAGTCCATACAGGCGTACCTGAAAGGCTGTCTGAAATATAAGCTGATGAAAAAACCGAAACACGAGCAGCAGGAGATCTCTGAAAGCCAGCTCAACCAGCAAATGCTGGGCAGGATTGCTGCCATACAGGACGAAACTACCATACCCGACCGGCTGATCGAAACCCCTGAGAGCAACCTTTCGATCGCCTTCCGCCGGCTGTCCTTCCGTAGCCGCAAAGCGCTGTTGCTACACTATGTGAAAGGCCTTTCCCACAGACAGCTGGCCGAAACCTTCGACCTGAATACGGAAGAAGCCGCCCGTTCTGTAGTACATCGGGCCAAGGAGCAGCTGAGGAAAATGATCAAGGAGATGGGGTGAAGGTTTAATGTTTTAAGTTCAACGTTCTAAGTTCAATGTTGAACTAATTTGAATTTGGGATAACAATTCATAAAAAAGACTATTATCGTCGCTGAGAGAACGTAATATTCAAAAAATGCTGAAAGCGGGATGGCATGTGTCAACTCAACTTAAAACGCTGAACTCCCGCAACACTTAATGGGATGAAAAGTTCCGACAGGGAAGTAAAAAGATCCAGAAGGTCGCTGAATAACTGCCTGCGCAGATAAATGGTCGTTTCTCACAGATAAAGTCCTGATTTATAATAAAATCACAAAAAATTAGCGTTTCAATAATATTGAAATTTTTTCACACTGACTATGAATGAGTTAAAGGCAATCCGAAAAAATAAATCCATTTTGCACGAAACGTTTGGCCCCTTTTACTACTCATATAGACGAAGGGCAACCAAAAGATTCGGACAACGCCCAACTGCAAACGAGCAGATAAACCAGCAAGTAAATTTAACCTAAACCAATCGTGTGAACAGTCGGGTGGCGACACTCGGCTGAGCACAAATCCTTAATTATTAAATGATGAATTTGAATAGTAACGTCACGTAACCGTAACCAACCTTAAAACAGAAAACCGGAAAACACAAAACCAACAGCAAACTACCATCTAACAACGAAACGCCCCCATGAAAAGAATCACGTTAGAGATCATCTGCTTTCTTTTTATACTCTTGTTCACCTACGCTGCGGTGACGAAGCTGATGGACTACCAGAAATTTACGGTGCAGATAGGGCAATCGCCCCTGCTCACCAACTATGCCGGCGTGCTGGCCTGGGCGGTGCCGGTGGTAGAGTTGATCATAGCCGGCATGCTGGCATTGTCCCGGCTGCGGCGGATCGGATTATATGCAGCATTTACCCTTATGGTAATGTTCACGGCCTACATCGTGGCCATCCTGCAGCTGGACTCCGGCATCCCCTGCTCCTGCGGCGGCGTACTGGAGGCCATGGGCTGGACCGAGCACCTGATCTTTAACAGCGTATTTGTACTGCTCGGCATAGCAGGCATCCTGCTCCACGCCGGAGAAGAAGATAGTAACAGTCCCTTGACAAAAGAACAAAAACAGGAAAAACAGGAAAACACAGTACCACAAGACCTCGGGGTCTCCAACCCCACCTAATAACTTAATAACCAATAACTAACAACTAACAACGACTACATGACCTAAACTCTACCAAACCGGGCTACACACGACTACACAAGGCCCAAACGAAATTTTGACGCGCGACAAGATCAGGGATAAGCCGAAAACCTGTAAACAGAGTAGGCGATATTAGTTTAACCCAAATTTTAAATTTTACGATTATGAACAGATTAAAAAATGTTTTGGCAGGATTGGCTTTTGTATTTGCTATCAGCGCAGCTTTTGCTTTTACTACCAGAACCGGTTATGTATACAATTCGTCGACAGGTGGCGCTGATGCAGTTACAGTTGAACAGGAATGTCAACTTCAAAATCCTGTTATTTGTACAGCTTTCGGCCAGTGGGTTTTTGATACACCCCTTGATGCTATCAATGCAGCAGGAAGTCAAAGTGACCCAAATGCCACTGGTCTACTGAAAAAGCCAATGCAATAATTAAAAATTGACAAGAGATGAACTGGCGGCTCAATGCTGCCAGTTCATTTGTTTTTTAGTTTAATTCAAATTTTGGAAATAAAAATACCGTGAAAAGAGTAAAGAATGTCCTAGTTACCTTGGCCTTTACTTTTGCCATAGGGGCTTCATTTGCTTTTTCTGGCACCAAGACCTGCTACGTATATAATTCATCAACAATGGGTGCTGATCCGGTCACAGTATTTCCAGATTGTCAAATTCTTCAAAATCCTATTATTTGTACTGCTTTCGGCCAATGGGTTTTTAGCACACCTATTGATGCTATCAAGGCAGCTGGGAGTCAAAGCGATCCGAATGCTATTGGCCTCTGCAAAAAAACCATTTAATATATCCATATCAACCCAAAACCATGATGAAAGATCTGTCATTAAACATTATCTCTAAAGTATAACTCAACGTATTGGAAATTATATCTTAGAATCAAATTCTGAAAAGATGAAAAAAAAGATAGTGCCAATATTAATGTTATTCCTTTTTAGTCTGATCACTGTATTTTTTCTGTATTTTACTTCCGACAAAAAATCCTATAAACCTCACCCGTTTGAACGTTCTTTTCCCAAGAGGCCCGTTTTAGAGAGGTCGGGACAAATAGATACTAAGTACAATACTTACTACATTGCTGGTTTTACAGCTAGTGATATTTATCTGGGAAACACAACTGCTCCTTTACATGTACTTAAGATTAATTTTGCATTACGGGATACTCAACATATTCAAATTCGGAAACCGAAAGAAACACAGTTAAAAGCAAGCCAGTTAGCAATTGATTCACCGTATGTCTACATATCAGATCTGCATCTCCATAAACATTTTCGAGGAACGTTATTGGATTTTTCAATAAAGCCAGTAGCAACCCAGCAAGCCTTCTTAGCAGAAGCTGTACCGATGAATAACACCTCTTTTGCCATCAGAACATGGAAGGACAGTGCGAGAGAACTTGTATTGGCAAAACAAACGAACTACCGTCCATATCTAAAAAAAGCTCCTGAAATTCTTGAGAAACAGGTGGACGGTGTGTTTTGTACCGATGGTATGTTGCACTATAATCGGGAATTGGAGAGGTTGATATATGTGTATTTTTATCGTAATCAGTTTATATGTATGGATACCAGTTTAAATGTGATTTTCCGGGAGAACACAATAGACACTGTAAGCCAGACTCAAATAGAACTTGCGAAAGTTAAATCAAATGAGTCCATTACTACTTCTGCTCCACCTCTCATTACGAACGGGATCAGTTGTACATCCAGCAACTTACTTCTCATTAACTCCAAACTTTTGTCCCAAAATGAAGAACCAGATCTGTTTCATGCCAACTCTGTGATTGATGTGTATGATCTTACCAGGCACGGCAATTACCTGTTTAGTTTTTATCTACCAGCCTTCAGAAAAAATAAAATGAGAACTTTTAAAGTATTTAGGAACAAACTCGTAGCCATTTATGATCATTATATTGCTATATTCGACTTACCCGATGAGTTCGGCCAACAGACCATAGGGTCTCCCATGTGATCATGTAAGCAATAAGGATTGATTATTTCGATTTAAAGCCAAGCTCAAAGTTAACAAGAATAAAAGGAGGCTTCCACTCAACTAAAATGGTGGAAAGGGAGCTATAGATTGCCAAACTTCCATTTCAGCTATAAATATTTGTTAGGCAGCTAATGAAAGTTATGGCAATTATTAACCTAAACCAAAATTTTACTCCGCTGACCTCCTCTTGTTTTGTTCAAATTCCTGTCAGAATTAATTCATATTGTAGTTAGCTTCATTTAACATTAGTAGCTGTTTATCTGTCTCACTGATAAACTGTTTATACCATTGTTATCCCTGAACCCTACCAACGCCAGCGTCAGGCTTTTGAACATGGGTGCGAACAGGAATCCACCGGCCAGAGAATTTCCGCCAATATCCTTTACCTGTACTGAGTAAAATACATTAGCGCTGGTAGCCATCACCGATTCAAAGGAAGATATCTCCCTATAGGAAAGTGTTTCAAATTCCTGTTCTACCCCTGTTAATTCGAAACGAACTTCTCCCGAATCAGGTGAAAGATTAATAAAACGAACACCGATTACACTGTCAGCAGTAACCAATGGTTCGTCCCTCAGTAATAGCCCTTCAACATTTTCAGATTGACCGGTTAAAAAAAGTGTATAGACATCACCAGCTTGAAAATTCACTACCTCTTGGTAGATAGTAGATAGTGTATCGCTAGACGGCACAACAACAAGATCATTCGCAACGTTTGACAACAACGTCAACCTAGTACTACTACCTAACGTTAATATAGAATTATTGGAATAATCTATATCTCTTCCAAAATAATTGACATGGACACCCGGAGCATCAGGAATGCCATTTACAACTTTTAACGACGCAGGAAAAAGCGTCTCCTCATTTTCTTCACACGAAAAAGTAAAGCAACATAATAGGGTCAGAATGATCAATTTGTAATAATTTTCCATAATTAAACTTTTTATATTCATTAATGTTTATTCTGCGATACTCATGCCCCTTCTTTAGAACCTGACCAGCATTCAGAACTGCCATAGGGACTTTTCTGAGTCTCTCTTTTAAAAATTTTACCAAAACCAATGGGATCATATTATCCTCCCTATAAGGAGCAGAATAAATGTGTTATATGATTGATCTGTTCTCATATACCTTTTGATATTTTATGTGCCATGAGCAGGGCGTTGTAGGCATTGAGTATACGACCGGATTGGCAGAGTTCAGTGAAGGGTTTCATTTCATTGGTGCCGGGCACTATCACTTTAAAGGGGACTTCTATTCCTGAGTCCATGATGATCTTTTTTACATGGATGGCGGTGAGCTCCGGATAGTAAGACCGGATCAAAACCGCCACACCTGCCACAGCTGGAGCAGCCATGGAAGTACCCTGCTGAAAGCCATATTCATTATTAGGTAAGGTGGAGTAGATATGGGAACCCGGAGCAAAAATGTCTACATTTTGTCTGCCATAATTGGAAAATTCTGACACCAGCTTCTCGTTAAAATAGCGGGTGGTGGCTCCCACTGTGATAACGTTATTGGCAATCTCAACGCCATCCTTGTTATCGGAAGGAAAGTTGTCTTCCAGATCAATATTCTTTTGATCATTTCCGGCGGCATGGATAAGCAACACATCTTTTACCGCTGCATATTGAATCGCTTCCTGCACCCAGTCAGCATGCTCTGAATACCCCTTGCCAAAACTCATATTGACCACCTTTGCTCCATTGTCCACGGCGTAACGAATTGCTAAGGCCACATCTTTATCATACTCATCTCCGTCAGGGATAGTACGAATCGGTATGATGGTTTCATTCCTAGATATTGCTGCCAATATCCCTGTTACGTGAGTACCATGAGACTCCTTGTCCTTAAAACCAATAATATTAGGATTGCCATAATCCTGGTCAGACCAATCATGAGGATCGTCTCCTATATACACTTCACGAGGGTCGTAGTACAGATTGTAATGATACATAGCCTGGGCTTCCAAATGTTGGAAATACTTTTTAGTACCTTCCGGCACAGAAGACATATCCAATGCTGTAAACCTTGCATACTGCTCCCCAACCTGTGTGGATCTCATCTCGTATTCCTGTAGCAGACTATCATAATTATAAATGCCTTTCCTCTGATTATATTCGTGGCGGGCGACTATGCGGCTGATAGCATACGGAGCATAAAGCATATCGTACATTTTGTTTCCCAAAAAGTTCCATCCAAGGGTATCATCTACGTAGCCGTTTTGATCATCATCTACCTGATTACCTGAGATCTCATCATCATTTATCCATACATTTTTTTTCAGGTCCTTATGCTCGATATCTATACCTGAATCAATGACACCTGCTATGATTTGTATACCTTCTCTATTCTTGAGAAAATCATAGGCTCCGTAAAGATTGATACCTGGGATTGAATCTTTTCTAATATCCATAAATGGCCATATTTTGACTTCCTCCTCTGTCAAAGCTGCTTGCTTATAGATAATGTCGCTGGTGTCAGTGATAGGTCGCAGCGTGGTGCAACTTGAAATAAATATCAGAGCCGCTATTAAGCATAAAGGCTCCCTTGCTCTTGCTATGAAACATGGGATGTTTACAACTTGCCTGAAATATTTCGAGAGAAAGATAGAAACTCCTAAGGGTTGCCGTTTGCACTGATACTTTTTGCTCATTATTTCATCCTTTTTTCGGGTCGCGGATCACTATTACTTTCAGTTCCTTCTCACCTTTTTCTAGTACCAATCCTATCTCCATTAGACCCCTTCTAAAAGATTCAAAATCCTCTAAGTTTGCTTTGATCTCAAAATCTATTTCACCCTTGATCCCTGTTTCATCAATAAAGGGTGCTCCTCTTTGATCCTGACTCCACAATAGCATAATAATAGCCTCGACTGGCACATTAGTCATTGAACCCCCACTCTCATTATTGCCACTTGACCGATAGGGTTGGCCAGGTGTCCTAGTACGAAGATTTTTCAGTGCCTCAGGAGTGGCTTTTAATTTCCAGCATGGCATTTTTCTCAACTCTACGGACACTTCATATCCAAAATAGGTCTTAAGGTCTCTTTGCATAGCTTCCTGAAGAAATCTGGCTGAAGCCCTATTCTCAGGTACTTTTAAATTATAGTTCCATCGGTTAACAGGTGGATTGTAGGAGCTTTCAAATAAACCGGAGTCTCTCACTTCCAATATTGGTTCGATCCAGTATTTCCCGTAGGATGTTTTCCATTTCATCCATTGACCATTGATACTTCCATTGGGCCAAGGCCAAAGTGTATCCGCGTAGGCGATACGATACAAATAGCGTAAATCAACACCCACCAATTGTATTTTTTTGGCTTCAGAGGAAATAAACTCTGGTACTCCGGCTACTATATCGCCTTTAAACTCCGTCAGGAGAGAGCGAAACTTAAAATCCATTTCATCACCCCCATTACCATCTATCAGTAACAATTTCTTGGGATCATATTTAGTCGTTTCTCGATCGTTCTTCAATTTGGATACTGCTTCTTCCAAACGATAAGATCCATTGATCATGCTATTGATCATTTTCTCCGCAATCTCCATACTGTTTCCGATCCAGGCAATGTGTCCTTCTTTATCAACAATATAAGTATGAGGAACACCAGAGCGCCCTGCTGCCCTTATCCAATCTTTTTCCGTAGCCCTTTGAGGTATATCAACGAATACAGAATACCCCATCTCTCCACCCATTCTATCTACATACTTTTCGACTTGTTGCACATATTTTGGATTCCCAGTTTCGGGCGGTTCATGATTCAATTCCATTACAAAACCACCGATAACAGTAACTTCATTATTATATTTTTTTTGAAGCTCTGTCAACTTTGGAATCGCTTTTTTGCAGGGACCGCACCATGTAGCACCAAATTCCACTACATATATCTGCCCTTTCCTGAATTCTGCCACTGGGTCACCTTTGAACCATTTGAAGGCAGTAATCAAAGGAGCTTTGTCCCCAACTTTGAGGTTTGGTTGGGCGAATAAATTAACACATATAGAAAGCAACCCAACTAAAAAAGATAGTTTTATATTCATCTGATTTTTTCGATAATATTCAATGAGAGTACACGGCAGGCCAAGGAAACGCACTTATCACCTCCTAAGTAGGTTAATATCCAAGATTTTGTGGCAAAAGGTTTGGATTATTTAGGATCTCCTGCTCCGGGATAGGCCAAAGCACATCGGTAGATTGCCAATCCTTTTCAGGTATTGCTGACAGAATGGCATCAACCCTACCAGTACGCTTCAAATCAAACCACCGGTGTCCCCATTCCGCGAAAAGCTCGACCCTGCGATCTTTTTCGATAGCAGTAAGTAATGAGTCAGGATCACTAGCAGGTGTATCCCCTAGGCCTGACCGGTTACGGATCACGTTCAGATCCTGCTGAGCCCCGGTAATGTTATTTTGCTGGGTGCGTGCTTCCGCTCTTATCAAATACTGTTCGGCAAGGCGAAATACCACAGAATACTCCGTAAGAGGCTCCAAAGTTCCTCTGATCTTATACTTGTTAGGAAAATGAAATGTATTTCCACCATCATCGACTTCTCCAATCCACATCATCCTGCGATTGTCATTGGTTTCAAAGTCGTTTACCACATTTTGCGATAAATAAACCGGATTAATAAACCCTCCAAAAGACCTACCCTCTAAAACAAACAGATCACCTTGTGGGGTATTTGTATTGGGAATCACCGGTTTCAGTTGCCAGATGGTTTCCCTGCTACTGCTTACAAATACATTGTTCAGATTATCCTCCAAACCATATACGTCCACCTGTTCAATAATCATGGTGGCCTGTTCTTCCGCCTTTACCCATTCTTCATTGTAGAGATACACTCTGGCTAACAGCGCAGTGGCAACCGACTTATTGGGTCGTATACGCTCTCCATTGGCAAATGAAAAATCATCAACAAGGAGCTCGGTTGCCTTGAGCAGATCCATGACAATTTGTTCATATATCTGAGTGACAGGTTCCCTAGTTACCCGTGAGTTTACTTCAAAGTCAGTACTTGTGATATACGGAACATCACCAAACAAGTTCACCAAATAAAAATGACAGAATGCCCTTATGAACAGTGCTTCCCCCCTTAGCTGTTGCCTAGTTAGATCAGTGATTCCAGTTGCATTTCCCAAGCCCTCCAAAATGACATTGGCGTTGTTTATATATACATAGGGTTCCTGCCAAAAAAGCTGAAAAACATTTCCATTTTCCGGCACTAAATTATTAAAGGCAAACTCAGCATCCTCCGTACGAAACGAAAGGTTAATCAATTCATCGGAGTATAATCCTGTATACTGTTCCAGACCTGCTCTTGTGAAGCTAATATTGGTCATCATCAGGCTATAAATTCCATTCACAGTAGAAAGAGCTGCTTCATCGTTACTGAATACCGTTTCATTGATGACCTCTGTCCGTGGAGGGTTTATATCGACAAAGTCTTCGCAAGACACCATTATATTCATACATAGCACGATCAGAGTTTTTACAAGTAACCGCCCGGTAAAAATGATTATCAATGGTTTATATTTTATTTCTCTCATGATTATTCAAAATCTAAAAAGTGAGTTGAATACCGGTTGTGACAAAACGCAGAGGAGGCAGAGATGTAGATTGGCTCTCAGGATCAAGACCTTTATAAGGTGTGATGGTTAAAAGGTTTTGTGCTCTCAAGAAAACTTTGCTGTTCTCAATATAAAGTTTATTGATCCAATTCTCCGGCAGATACCATGATAAAGAAACATTTTGCAACCTTATAAAAGATGCATCTACAACTGATGCATCTGAACCTCTGTACCGGTCATAAAAAATAACTGAATTATTGGCAGTATATAGCTGTGTGTCTGTTATATCACCAAAGTTTTGCCAGCGATCCACAACATCAGTGTGTTGATTCGTGAGCCCTGACCCAGGGGCACCAAAGTTTAATAAAAAATCCCTTCCATCCTGTTTCACAAATTGGAAGAATACATCCAATTGAAGACTTTTAAAGCGAAAACTATTGTTCACTCCACCAAAATATTCCTGATCTATTTCTATAAAGTTTTGCCTGTCTAGACTGGAAATACCTCCATCCGCATCCATATCCAGAAAACTATGTTGCCCCGTTTCAGGGTTAACCCCCAAAGATGTATAACCCTTGAATCCCGAAAGGGATCTTCCTACTTCAAATAAATTGTCAAAACCGGGGAACGTTTCAATATTCGGGAAATCGACCAGTTCATTTTCTGGTATAGTTAAATTGGCGCTCGAAGACCATTGAAAATCATCCGTTTGTACATTTATGGTGCCTAGCTCTAATTCCCATCCCCGGTTTTCGATTAACGCCGGAAGATTGAACTGAATAGATGACTGACCAGTTGTGATAGGCAATGGGCGACCAATTAATTGATTGGACGAGCGGTTGCGAAACCAACTGGTCGTTACAGAAATCCGATTATTGAAAAGGCCTAGTTCAAGTCCTGCTTCAAGCTTTTTATTGGTTTCCCAGGAATAGTCAGGATTACTCAGGCGCGTTAACACCAATCCTGTTACCCCTCCATAAGGGTGTTCCGTAGCCTCATAAGAGTTCAGATACTGATAGTCTCCAATCTGGTCGTTCCCTGTCGTACCATAACTACCTCTTATTTTCCCAAAACTCAAAAAAGGCAAAGAATTCCTGACCAACTGTTCACTCGAAAACACCCATGCGCCCCCAATAGCTCCAAAATTGCCAAACTGGTTGCCGGGACCAAAACGACTCGATCCGTCTCTACGTCCGGTTAGGTTTATTATGTATTTATCCTGCCACGAAAAATTGATCCGTGCAAATGCAGCGTTATACCTATATTGTGAATAATTGGTTGACCTCAAAGTAATTTCAGAAGCTGATAAAATATCCCTTAAAAGGGCATCGCTTGTATAACCACTAGCCTGGATAGTTTGTCTTTGAGTGATAGACTCCTGAAAAGTTGCTCCTACCAAAAGGCTTATTTGGCCCTTATCTAAGCTTCTGTTATATTCTATCTGTGGTTCCACACTCCAAGTCTCGGTAGCTCCATCAGCAAAAAATGTTGTGCCCGTTCTTCCACTTCTAGCACTTGGTCTGACCGCTACAATGGAGTTTGTACTAATTTCTTCAACTTGCAAATTGTTATAACCGAAGGTACCTTTTAAGTAAAGACCAGGAATCAATTCATAAAAAAGTAGCGCATTGGATATTAAATTTTTGGAAGTATTTTCATAATCATTTCCCAACAGTCCTAATGGATTGTTAAAAGTACTATTTTCCCAGTTAAGGTTGCCTAAGGAATCATATAATGCCGGTGCACTTGGAGGGAGAGTCAGCGCGGAAAAAGTAAAGTCAATATTTAATCCGTTGGAATTGGTTATATATTGGGTTGATGCATTTAATCTAAACTTATTATTTCTGGACCGATGATTAATATTCACCCGCCCCGAGCCTCTTTTAAATTCATTATCATCAGGAAAAACCGTGGTCTGCCTGAAATAATCACCACTGATTAAAAATTGAGTTTGGGCGTTTCCACCAGAAACTGATAAACTTGCATTCGTTTGATTCGCAGTTCCACCAATAAGTTCATCTTGCCAGTCCGTAAAACGAGTTGAATCCCATACAAACAAATCAGGGTAGAAGTTTTGAATAAAACCAGGCGGCGGCCAAAAGCCGTCATTTTGCAGCCCTTCTCTACGCATTTGTATATATTGTTCAGTATTCAGAAGATCTACCCTGTTGGCTACCTCACCAATACCCTGCGATAAATTAACATTAAATTGGGTTTTTCCCGATCGGCCTTTCTTGGTAGTTATCAGCACCACTCCGTTGGCTCCACGAGACCCATAGATAGCCGTAGCATCAGCATCCTTTAATATTTCTATACTCTCAATGTCAGAAGGATTTATGGCAGTTAAGGGGTTGCCATTTGACAAAGTCAGAAAATCAGAGTTTAGCGAAGAAGATAGATAAGGTACCCCATCTATTACATAAAAAGGCAGATTTCCATTTTGAAGCTGTTCACCATCCACAAATTGACCATTTCTTATACTGTTTTTCCCGCGAATTTGAATATTTACAGCACTACCCGGTATCCCTGAAGTTTCCTGAATCTGCACTCCGGCTACTCGCCCTTGTATTGCAAGTAACGGGTTGGTAATAGGTTGCTGCTCTATTTCACTTGCTGTAACTTTACCAATATTACCAGGGTTCAGCTTCTGATCTACCTTCCAGTATCCCGTACTAACGATAACTTCGTTCAGCGAGGTAATGTCCGGCGTCAGCATGATATCAATCACAGATTGACTACCGATCACTATCTCCTTCGTAATGTACCCCACAAAAGAGATCAGCAGGGTATCCGCCTCGTCCGGAACATCCACGGCATAGTTGCCTTCCACATCAGCCACAGCACCGATGATGGTACCTTTTACCAGCACGTTGGCACCGGGGAGTGGAGCACCGTTCTCATCGGTTATTTTCCCACGAATGATCTTGAACGGAGCCGGCACTGCTTTTACCTTGTTTTCTGTGGTAGGCGGAGGAACCGGTGCATTTACAATGATCTGATCGTTGCGCTGCCGGAAGGAGGCTCCTGTTTCCCTGGAGAGGTCTTTCAATACCTTGGCTACACTTACATTGTCTGCCTTGATGGTGACCTTGCGGGTGTTGGCTAACGTGAGCGCTTCCTTACTGATGACAAAGCTGAATTCCGTCTTCCGATCTATTTCCAGAAAGGCATCCTTCATAGTGACGTGCCGTAGGTCCAGCGTGACATTCACCTTATCGATCCCCTGTGTCCTGCCGTTTCCCGCCAGTAGCACTCCTGAGAAGCAACATACCATACACATCACCCTGATCATAACGACTAGGTTGAGTAAAACTATTTTCATTATTTTTACACTGTTTAATTTTATTGAATGCAAAAGGGCTTCCGGCATCAATTGGCGTTGAGAGAGGGAGTCCTTTTGGTTTTATACGTGGGGATTTCATCCTCCATGTCCTCGACACAAAGGTGCGGCACGCACAGCGTCTATGTTTTCATAAGGGTCTTTTCTTTTTGGTTATACACAGTATTTTATAGGTTTATTTTATTGCGGGCAACCTTCGTTGCCATCTATAGCTACACTTATTTCGCCGCCATTTTCACGGAATTCATACTGGAAATCCACCATGGAAAGCTGAATGACTTTCAGCACTTCAGCGAGATTTTTATTTTGAAATTGTGCCGCGATCAGACAGTTGCCCATCGCTTTATTTTGCAGGGTGATCGTGGTGCCGTACCATCGCTCCAGCGCCGTGATCACATCGCTCAACCGGGCATCGTCAAACCGCAGGCGGCCTTCCTTCCACGCCAGGTACCGGTCCAGCTCCACCGCCTTTTTCTCCAGCGTGCCCAGGCGGGTGTCGAAGACAGCCTGTTCACTGGGGGTGAGCAAAACGCCGGAGCCTTCCTCCGCGGCAACACGCACTTTACCCGTGGCCACGGTGACCTGTACATCCTCTTCCGGAAAGGCCCGGATGTTAAATGAGGTGCCCAACACCTCTGTAACTACCCCAGAAGTGCTAATAATAAAGGGCTTTCGTTCATTTCTTATGACCTCGAAAAAGGCCTCTCCTTCCAGCGATACCTCGCGGCTATTGCCGGAAAATACCTTTGGGTAGGTGAGACGGCTCCCTGAATTGAGCCTCACGACGGATCCGTCACTCAGGGTGATCGTAGACTTTTGACCGGCCCGGGTTTCGTATACCAGCATGCTGGTACTGGTTTCAGTCGGGCCGGTTGCTGACGGGTACAATATCCAAGTAGCTGCTATAGCCAGTACGATCACCGCCGCAGCCTTGTACCACACAAATTTTTTCTTCTGAGGAGCTTTTGGAATTTTGGGCAGGGGGCTTTCCTCCTGCCCGAAATCGCTCATCAGGTCGTTATATACTTCATCAAACGCTTCTGAATAATCAGCATCCTCAGCACTCTCACTCGCCGCTGACCGTGCAGCCGATAGCAATTCCTTTTCCTCCTTCGGATCGGTAATCCCTTTGATACGATTCAGGAGCTTTCTGAACTCACCAAATGAACTGACATTCAGGACATGCTTTTCAATAAGCCGTTTGAAACTATTTTTCATAGTAAACACATATAAGCGAACACCATAACACAACAGGTGTATGGGATTATCATCCAGGTGAAAAAGAAATTATGAAAGTAAAAAGGAGGGTAATTAAAAACCGTCAGACAAGCGGAGTGCCAATTAAACGGTTATCCCTCGGTGGAAAGTTTTGGCGTGAGCTGCCATTGCAGAATGTTGTTATGGATGGTTTTGATGGAATTCTCCTGTTCACTACTGATCGTGACTTCCTCCGCTTCGCTGCTCCTTGTTCTCAAACAGTTATTCCAGACTTCCGTCTGCAGGGTTTCGTCATCTGCTACCTGCTTCAGGTAGTTCAGGCTCAGGTCACCGGCTGTTTCAAACAAGTAGTTTTCGAGCGATTCAGTGGAATCGAACGAGAGGCGGTTTTTCCAGGCTTGCCGGAAGGCCTCTTTCACAATGGTTTTGGAAATTTCCTCGGATTTCGTGAGAGATATTACATGATGATAGACCTCCTTGAAGTAAAGGTGGATGATCTGCTGAAAGCATTCCTTCGATCCTCCTGATAATCCTGCCGATAAGTCTAACTCTCTCACTATCAAATATTCAACCCAGACCAGCGAAGACGTGCATTAATCTTTCACTGTGAACAATGGTGTTAAGTTTATGTTATCACTAAGTTTCGAATATAGTTAAATAGGAACGAAAAATCCAAAAATCCTACATGCTACGGCGGCTATATTTATCCTAGCAAATACGCTGAAGATGTAAATAATATTATAAAAAAACACGATAAATTCTAGTCGTAACAAAAAAGTAATATTAAATTTTTAATAAAATTTACCTTATTATCTAATTGATATTTTTTTAAAAAAATTTTTTCCCACCTTGAAATCGACTGCCTGAAAGTCCGGCTAAGCGCCGGTTTTTACGAAAAGTATCCATGCTATCGGAATCGTGCTGGTCAGGTTGTTTTTTTTGTCCGTGGGTCCTACCCCTGATCCCCCGAAGTGTTGTAACCAGGCCCGCCCAGACGGCAGTCAGGATGACTTGAACACGGGTGCCGACCATTTTCACGTCACTGCAAGGACGGCAGGACGAAGCAGTCCCCCTGATACCGGAAACCAAACCGAGTTCATACTGCAAAATCTGAGGAGGAGATTGCCGCGCTGCACCCCAAATACCCCAGACACTTGCTCGCAAAAATGATCATATTTACGTCACTGCGAGGACAGCAGGACGAAGCAGTCCCCTGATACCGAAGACCAAACCGGGTTCATGCTGCGAAATCTAACAGGGAGATGATTACGCTTCCCCTCCCGATCAGGAGACTGCTTCTTCGCTCGTGCCTCACTCATCGCAGTGACGTTGAATTTTTTATTTGTCATTCCAACTCCAGGCATTTTTTGAAAATGTGGCAACTCTTAATGATGAATAAATTTAAAATTACCAATCCTTAACATGATCTTCAAACAGATCCTTCCATTCGGGATTCATAGACTGGATCAGTCCAATCTTTTTACCTCTGGATCCTGCTTTTATCTGTTTTTCTCTTTCAATCGCCTCTTCTATGGAATGAAACAATTCATAATAAACCAGTTTTGAGCAGTTGTATCTGGCTGTAAAACTGCTTGGAAAGGTTTTATCACGGTGTTGGATTGTCCTTGCAACCAGGTCTTCACAGACACCCGTATATAAAGTTGTATGATGGGCATTCGTAATGATGTAAACTGCACCTCCTTTGGTCATGTGTTAAAGGTAGTGAACTTTAAAAAACAAACCACGTCACTGCGAGGACGGCAGGACGAAGCAGTCCCCCGATACCGGAGACCAAACCGAATTTATACCGCGAAATCCAACAGGGAATTGATCACGTTTCCCTTCCCGATCAGGAGACTGCTTCTTCGCTCGTGCCTCGCTCATCGCAGTGACGTTTAATTTTTTGTTTTGTCATCCCAGCTTCAGGTATTTTTTAAATGTGCTCACTCGCAACAACGTATTTTGATCGTTTTAAAGAGGTTTTAAATCTTCCTTATCCCAAATTCACGTTAGTTTTAAGCCGTTTAGCTCCGGTGGCTTAACAAAAGCAGGACTAAATTACCACGTCAAACATTTCCTTACATCTTGCTGAACCAGCCTCGCGGGTCGTAGAAGATCCATGAATATGCGCAGACCCGTGCGAACAGGTCCACTAACCTCAGTTTCAGAGGTTTTTGGAAAGTCAGACAGTTACAACCTTATCATTTCTACCAGGCTGAATCTCCTCAGGAATGAATAAACCGAGACGTCAGAGGCTGTCAGACGCTGAATTCTGCTAAAGAGGTACGGACATGCAGAATGTTGCGGACAACCGTTGGAATTACCTGGTCAGTTGAAAATGAGGGAGTTACCATAGCTCCCAAAGCTCCCGAACTGGTCATGATCAGCAGATAGGTGACGGATATAGGATTTTACTTACATGAGAATTTTTATGTAAGAAAACGACAATTAAAAGAAATGAGAATGCCGTATACTTGAGTGGTCATCTATTTACATTCAAATGTAAACAAAAAATAAAGGATGAAATATTATTTCGTTATATGCTGAAACCTGCAAATAAAATGTAATATTCTGATCAAAATGTTTATATACTAAGGCAAAAAGTATCACACAGCATTTCAACCTTACAGCAAAAGTACAGGTTTCTTCTTTTCGTATAGTTGCCTAATTGCATGATAACGGGTACTCTGCCTGTCACAGATCATACATCTTTATAATATTCTTTACTCAAGTAATTTAACTTTTCCAATAGTATACTCCCCTGTTTAGAAACAAATTAACTTTGGAGTGAACCAACTATTTAACGCAATGAAAATCAGAAAATTACTTCTTTTACCCGCAGTAGCAGTAGCTGTGTTTGCGCTATCCTCATGTTCAGATGAGTTGACGAACATTGTACCGGAGCCGGTTAATTCCGATGACACCTCCTATACCGGTGGCACCGGAGGTGAGGATATTGAAACAGAATGAATCGAAGGAACATTGATAATATAACACAGCCTTGTAAGGTTCCTTTTATATTATAAATGTTTTAAGATTAGGCTAAAATTTCTCATTTTTATACTTGTGAACTGCAGGTTGTGAGAATGAGAAATTTTTTTTTATGTATTCTGATCTTCTTTGGTTCCGGTGGATTTCATAATGCTCTGTCCTACAGCGATGATCTCCCCAAAAAACCTGAGGAACTAAAACTAGCCCTTGAAACAACTTCCGACGATCAAGTCAAACTGGAGATCTACTGGCGTCTGTACAAGGCACTAAAATCCACCGACAAAAAGGCCGCACTGGAAAACCTGGATGCGCTTGAAGCGCTGGCCGAAGAGCTCGGTGAACATGAATACTCGGGAAAGGCCCATCACGGAAAAGCTTTATTCCACAAAAGAGATGGAGAGTACGGAAAGGCTATCAGTGAATACCTCGTCGCCATAGATCATTACACCCTATCAGGATCGTACACACCGCTGGCCAATGATCTGAATAACATAGGTGTAATTTTTCTCGATGTGGAAGACTATAGCTATGCCATTGAATTTTTTCAGAGAGCCCAGGAGCATTATTTGGAGACCGATAACAAATTTTCTGCGATGATCACCCATATGAACCTGGGGACATGTTTCCTGGAACGTAATCGACCGGATCATAGTAAGGCCATGGAACATTTCCGGAAAGCGCTGGACCTTAATCAGGCAAATGAAAAAAAACAGACATACTATTTCTATAAGATCAACAATCAACTGGGATCTTTACTCTACCGGAAAGGCGAGTTCAGGAAGGCCATTGAACACTACAGAACGAGCCAGCGCTATGTATCGACATTAAATGACTCTGCAGAAAAGGAGATGATACTGCTAATGAACATGGGTGAGGGACGGCTGACGGGCAGCTTGAAGAGGCTGAGGCCATGCTGCAAAAAGCTATTGATAAGGGTGAATCAGCAAAGGTCACTAGTGGGGAAATGGTGGAATGCTACAACATCATGGGAGAGCTTAAACAAAGGCAGAACGAACACATGGAAGCTATCACTTTTTTCGAGCGTGGCATTGCCACTGCAGATAAAAGCATGGTTAACACATCCCTGCAAAAGGCGTTGAACTCCATTACAATCTCATTTGATCACCTCATACGCAACGGATACCAGGTGGGCGACAGGAAAATGGTGGCCATATTAATGCGTAAAATGGAACAAGAACAGTTAATGAAGCAATTTGACAAAGGTATAAAGCTATCGGTGACACAGGACGTTCTGCGAAAACAGGTACAGATCAGTGGGTTGGAAAAAAACCTGACAACTTCCATAGCTAAAGGTAACTTCAATTTCCGGATAGCTGCAGTGATCCTTGTCATCACCGTTGTACTCACTGTGATCCTCGTGACCATCATGAAGGTCTATCGCCCGATAGCTTCCAGGAGACTGATCGCAAATACCTACAAGATGTTAAACGCTGAAAACGAATAAAAGCAGGGCTCGTCTTATAGCCCCAGATGCTTTTTCATTTGTTCCGCAACGGTGCCAAGACGCCGCTCGGCCTCTTCCTTTTCCTGTTTCACCTTTTGCAGTTCCATCAGCAACAGGTCGTACTTTTCCATCAATTCCAGAAATACTTTCCTGGGCTCCGCATTGAATCTGTCCAGCAACTGCTTCTCTTCTTCTAACAGCTCCTGTTCCGGCGGAATCCCAAACAATTCATGAAGGGAAATATCAAAGATCTCGCAAAAGACCGGCGCAAGTTCTATACTGGGAGACGAGACCCCATTTTTCCAGTTAGACACCGTGGGCTGGGATATCTCTATTCCGTATTGCTCCAGCAACAGGTCTAAAAATTCCTGCTGGGTGATTTTCCTTTGCTTGATAAAATAGGCAATCCTTCTTGCTATTCTATTGTTGGAGCGGGTCAATTTGGTATTAGGTTGTCAGGGAGTAATGGATAAATTCAAGTGAACCTTTAGTTCCCAATCCTAAAGATAAAAAAACAATTCAATAACCAAATAAGTCAGGTGCATGAATCGGCATTGAATCCAATCGATTGGCTATCAATAGCTTATGGATCAATACAGCGAGTTGATCTATGTGAACGAGCACTTCATT
The DNA here is from genome assembly GCA_001657315.1 of Flammeovirgaceae bacterium BBD 1991-12. Lineage (GTDB taxonomy): Bacteria > Bacteroidota > Bacteroidia > Cytophagales > Cyclobacteriaceae > Fulvivirga. The sequence goes on from LYSV01000013.1 coordinate 38,280, forward strand.
TTTTTGATAAAATCAGTTAAGGAGGAAGGGTATGTGATCATTTTTGGTTCTGTAATCTCAGAATGAGTGAAATTGTCAGTCCTCAGCCACTTCTCAATTTTTAAGTCCATTCTTTTGCCATAGAAGAATTAACTCATATCTTGCCAGATACCGGATCGACCATATCTGCATAACCCCCAGTCATGACCCACATTGTTGAAGAAACGCAATACCCGATTGATCTTTTAAGAAAGGATAAAGTACACAGGGTTGAAGGTATTTGTACTGAAACGCTTTTTAGCAATACTATTCTTATGGACAAAGACCTGGAGGTTTCCGGGGGTTGGTGGTATGTGAAAAAGAACAATAACCATTATATGGTCAAACATGTATCGGGAGCACTCAGCAAGCTCGATATACAACTGGCCCGGATGCTTAGTAAGCAGGACATACCTGTTTGTCTCGCCAAAAGAGACCGTTCGAAACGGGGGTGGTGTTTTAAACAAGTGCTATTTGACCCCAGGCTTGATGAGGCGGGGAATGAAGCCATGATGGAACGTGGACGATACATGAGTAAGCTAAGTGAACCCCCGGAACAAATAACCATGAATGACCATGACCGGTACGAGGAAACGTTGGATTATCTGAAACGATCCAACGCCAATCTGGATGAGATCATTTCAGCACGGGTATTTGCCAATTATTTCGGCACCACTACAATGTGGGATATAGACTATTTTGTATCCTATCGAAATACATTGTTCACCGTTGAGCTCAAGCATAAATACCCCGCAGACAATGGTACATTTGGTCTGAACCGGGGTTCCCGCGAATTATCACTCCTTTTGCATTCATCTGGTTTTAAAAACATTCATCTGATCCTTTCAAAACCTGTCCATAAACACAAATTTTCAGCCGTGAGATTTTTCCAGGGTCACTACCGGGAAAAGGCAAAATGGTTCATTCACCTGTTTACTGAAAATTCCTTCAAAAACCTGGCTAAAGTTAACGCACCTGCGCGAACAAGCCTTGGGAGCAACCGCAGCCAACCCTATTACACGGAAGACATAAAAAGTTTTGAGATACTTGGTACTTTTAATGATGTGACATCATCAGACCTTAAAAGGTATATGGATAAGATCATCGATGCAGATCATCTCCAATTCAGCTCAGTATGAACTATAAAACCATGTCCGGCAAACACAAGATCAACGAATAAAGAAGATATTTTAGTGGAGCACGGTGCGGTTGGTCCGGGTATCATGTATACGGAAAGCAGCGGCAAGTCCACCCAAAAGGACCTGGTACTCTCCTGCCTCCGCTCTCCAATTCATATCCTGCATCTACAAAAGCCAGTTGGGAGGCATGGACCTCAAAGGAGACTTCCCTAGACTCACCGGGTGCCAGAGTGATCTTCTCAAATGCTCTCAAACGTTTTGCATCCGGTGTGACGGAGGCATAGCGATCAGCAATAAAGAGTTGTACCACCTCTTTTCCTTCACGATCCCCTACATTTTTCAAGGTAACGGAAACTTCCAGCGATCCGTCAGCGGCAATGGTTGACGAGGACACTCTCAGGTCTGTGTACTCGAAGCGCGTATAGCTCAACCCATGGCCAAAGGGATATTGAATTGCAAAATCAGATGCATAGTCATACATACCGGCCATTTTGTTACTTCCTCCTCCCGGTATTTACCGTCGTCTATGTAAACCCCAACTCCCAGATCACATCACCGGCACTGCTGGTTTGCTGAATGGCCTCCAAAGTGGTGTTGTATTTATTCGCAAACTCTTGTACCTTTTCCCCTGCCAGGATAGGACCAGCCTCCGTTCATTGTTCTCATGGAATGAGGATTGCACCTGCTACCAGCACACTGACTCCTTTTTAAGGGTAAAACGTTTTCATTTTTGAGTAACGTAATGGACTTAATGGCTGCATCCAGGTTGGCCTAAAAAAATTTGAAATATATTTGAGTGTAATGTAAAACCTCCAAAGACAGACGATGATATATGAAATTGATGAGTTTGATAATGAATTTCAATATTTTACAAAAGACAAAATTGCCAGGCTTGAGGGAATCTGTGTAGAACAATTGTTCTTAAATGACCTATTAAGAAACGATCAATTTAAACTATCACCTAACTGGTGGTATGTGAAAAAAAAGGACTATCGGGACAGATTGGTCAAGGAGGTAAAAGACCACATAAGCGAACTCGATATTAAACTGTCTGAGATATTCCTGGAAAGCAACAGGCTTGTATTCTTTGTTCAAAGGAAGCCAACAGCAAAAAATGTATTTGCCTACAGAGCCTGTAGGTTTAAAAAGGGACTCAATGGACCTGATCACATGGCTCTGCTAAAAAAAGGAATAGATATTCCGGTTAGAAATGCCCCATTAAAAGACAAAAGTAAGGAGGATGTGCAAAGGTATAATGAGACTCTGGAATATCTGAAAAATCACGATCCCGATGTTTCGTCTACCATAGCTTCCAGAGTGATGGCCAATTATTTTGGAACCACTGTAATGTGGGACATTGACGTTTTCCTTGCGTACAGGAACGAGTTGTTTGCGCTGGAGGTAAAACAGAAATTTCCAACATCAAACAATACCTATGGATTAAACAAAGGTTCTCGTTTCATTCTGAGCTATCTGGATCATTGTTTATTCAAAGTAATACATGTTGTACTGACCAAACCAGAAGAGAAGGACTCCTCAGCTGTTGAGCAGTTGCAAAATGAATACAGACAGAAGGCCAACTGGTTAATTCATCATTTCACCCGAAGATCTTTTGAAAACCTGTCCAAAAAGGAGGCCCCTGAAGAGACAAGCATGAGCGGAAAAAAGGAGGTGAGATTCTATGAAGAAGATGTAAATAGTTTTCAGGAATTGGGACACCTTAAGGAGGTGAACTCTTCCCATTTTAAATCATTCATTGACAGTATTATATCAGGTGACAGATGATCCGGTTTGTTAACCTGCCATCTTTGTGTCCTTATCTGCCGCTAAATGATCGTTTTATCACGAGCATGGGTCAATAATCAGGCAGTACTTCACATTTACAATTCAACTTTTCCAACACACTGATAACATTATCGTTTTGAATATTTCCTGCCTCGATCCGCAATATCCTGTCGCCATCCTGAAGGTCAAAAACCACGTTGGAATACCCCAGATACTGGTAGAGTGCAATCTTTACAATATCTGCCTTTACAGCATCCCTGACATCCGTTCTGAACACCTCCACCATAGTAGACTACTCCTGGTCTTTCTCCTTCGGGAGGAGCCGTGATGTAAAATAAAAAGTTCCAAAAGGGAGCACAGATGCGAGCAATGCGAGCAGCATTGTCTTCATCTTCCAGGCTTTTTCAATTTTTATCTGGATCACGGCAAAGACATACATGATGAAAAACAATCCATGGAGCAATCCCAACACTTTGTTCGGCTCAGGTATATCAAGCAAATACTTAATGGGCATAGTGATAAAAATTATGAGAAGAAGTGATGTACCCTCAGCAAAAGCCAGAATCCTGAACCGGCCTGATTGTGTTCCCAATAAATCCATCATGATCAAAAACTTCTGAAAAAGGGTCTGAACCATGGTATCGCCATTAGGATCATGACCAGTGCTATGGAAAACCAAATGGTTATACTCTTGAATTTCCCGGTGTCGGATGTGGCCCTTTTGGCTACCGATCCGCCGATCGTCATGGCCACTATGGCCAACACCATCACAATTGCATGCCAGACCCCAAAAAAGGACATTTGCTCATTCCCCGCTGCTCCATTTTCCATGAAGTACCTGGTAATCGGGCTGAATACAAAGTATAAAGCAACCCCGATAAGCAGCTGGGTATGACCAATCATATTGGCAAGGATCCTTACTGTATTATCCATTTTTGTATAGACCCTCCTGCTCCATAGTCCCTGTACACTGGCAATAAGTGTATAAAGCAGGCTAACCAGAAGAAGCCATCGAAAAATATTATGGATCGATAAAAGCGCGGAATACATCAGCTATCTGAATGTTGATTAATTGATGCAAATATCAATCTCAATCCATGATTGAAATAGAAGAAAACAGGCCATTGCATGCACTAATCAATCCCTCCTGTAGCTGGTTGGTGTTATTTTGGTGTGCTTAAAAAAGAACTTCGAGAAATAGGATGGATCCTCGAATCCCAGGTTATGAGCAATCTCCGCGATAGTGAAGCTTGAGTGCCTGAGCATGAGTTGCGCTTCAATGATCTGCCTTTTTGAGATCCATTCACTGGTAGACAGCTGAGTATTCTTCTTGAGCACCTTGTTCAGATGATTAATGCTGACATTCAGCATATCAGCCAGGTAAGCAGGCTTGGGATTGTTTCTTATGTTTTGAACCAGGAGGTTTTTAAAGTCGAGTACAATTTTCACACCCCGGGTCGTATGCGATTTACTGACGCTGCCAAATACAGGCTCAAGTTCACTCAGTAGTGTCAGCCAGTAGTTTTGAATAAGAGCGGAATTCGAGTATGGGGCATTATAAAGGTCCATCACCCTATCGCATATTGAAGTAATCACTTTCAACAACCCACCATCGGGCTGGAAGTGGGGAAAGCTCTCCGGGTTTAAGAGGGTCGAGAACATTTCTACACCTGCGGACAGTGTGGCGTTATGAAAAAAGTGATCATGGAAGGTTCCCATAAATCCGGAGGCTTCGGGACTGATCTCCAGGAAATTGTTTACCTGCCCTGCCGGCGTTATGATGAACCAGTTTTTCTCCAGTTTATATTCCAACACGTCCATTTGCATAAGAATGACTCCTTCCTGCACCAGCACAAAACCATGCGAAGTATTCCTGAAAGGCTTATTGGGTAATTTGATATAGGGGCGGAGTTCTTCAATCCGCACGATACTAAACAATGACATATCACCCTTTAGTTTATCATCAAGGGTTTTGTCTTCCTTCAGGTATTTCTTTCGTACCTGGGTAGGGGAAAGTATCGGAATATCAGATCTCAATTTATCTAATTTACTGTATTTATGGCCTGTATAGAACCCATCCCGCAAGAATGAGAATTACTATATTCATTGCAACAAAGCTCAATTCACCTCTTTTGATATGGACAACTATGGCACCCACCATAATCATCAAAATACCATATCCTGCATATGTCGTAAAAGATGATGGAATGGCTTTAAGAAACTTTGGTAAAATAATAAAAAGTCCCAAAGCTATTTCCATAAAACCCAGGATACGAACAAACAGAACCGGGAAATCGCTGACCCAACCCATATTTTCGGTCAGCCGGTTGACCGGTTGGGATATCTTCATTATACCTACTGAGGTGAATATCAGCGCCAGCAATAGTTGGGCGATCCATGTAAGTGCATTCATGATTTTTTAAGGCAAATTTCAATCGTCAAAGGGATCGGTATCGGGAACAATCAACCCAATACGAGTAAAATTCAATCATTTGAAAGACATTGGACGCTTGAAAAGGACATCTTTCAAGAGGTATGGAGTTTTTAAGTATGTCATAAAACTATTAACTAAATGAATATTTATTTAATTTTGTGATCGATGAGACCTAAAGACGAACATAAGGAAGAAAGAATAAAACAGGCCTGTATTGATCTGGTCTACGATTATGGAGTTGAAGGAATTTCAGCTGGAAAAATATCGGAAAAAGCCAATGTATCTTCTGCCACCATATACATATACTTTGAGAGCATGATAAATATGTATAGAACAGTAAATGAAGAGATCCTTGCGGAATACTTTACCTCGATTGCCAAAACCCTGAATAACAAGAAAAGCATAAAAGACAATTTTTACGGCTTGTGGGATGCAGCGTATGCCTTTTGTTCTCAAAACCCGAAGAAATTTATCTTTACAACGCGCATGACCAACTCCTGCATCGTAGACCCTTCCACAGACAATGTTAAACCCTTTCACATACCTATAGCTGATTTGTTGAACAAAGGCATCCAAAGTAAAACCCTTAAACCATTATCCACGGTTTGTTTTATTCTTGTTGCATTCTCTCCCCTTTACGGACTACTGAAAGCCCATATTGAGAGTAAAAGCCAGATAGAGGAGCCTGTTAAGGCCCTGCTGAAACAAGCAGCGTGGGACGCTGTAAAGCAATAATTTTTTTTAATTTTTAATAAATAAACATTCATTTATTATTATGAAAGCAGTTCAAATTAAAAACTACGGAGCTTCTGAAGTTTTAACATTCATTGAAAACCTGCCTGTTCCGGCAATTTCCGACAATCAGGTGTTGGTCAACAATTACGCAACAGGTTTAAATCCGCATGACATTTATCTGCGAAAAGGCATGTTGGCTCCCATACTAGAAGAAAGTCTACCCATTATTCCTGGATTGGACATTGCCGGAAAAATTGTAATGGTAGGTAAAGATGTCAAAAAATTCAAAGCAGGTGATATGGTGTATGGAATGATGGATGCCAATGAGTCGTTTTCGTCATCAGGATTTGCCAAAACCGGTGCCTATGCGGAATATTCCGTCACCAGAGAAGATACATTATCCTTTATTCCGAACGGGATCTCTGCAACAGAAGCTGCATCTATCCCTCTTGTAGCCTTAACGGCCTATCAGGCATTAACAAAGAAGGCTGAAGCAAAGGCTGATCAAAAAATAGCAATTAATGGCGCTTCTGGTGGAGTCGGAAGCATGGCTATACAAATTGCCCATTATCTTAAGTTGGAGGTTACCGCAGTTTGCCACACCGATACGAATGAATTTGTATCAAAGCTACACCCCAAAAACATTATCAATTATGATCAGGATGATTTTACGGCTGGAAGTGATAAATATGACATTATTTTTGATGTAGCAGGCAACAAAAGTTATGATCTGTGTAAAGATAATCTGACAGAAACCGGGCTTTATATTTCCAATGTGCCCACTGAAAATACGTTCAAAGCCTATCATAATCCTGAAAAAGAAAATATATTCGGATTTCATAATAAGAACAGGTACAACTGGGTGTTACCTTCAGGTGAAGACCTTGAAGAGATTTCCAAACTATTAATTTCCAGGCATATTAAACCCGTTGTAACTAAAGTTTTCGACTTTCATGCTGTACAGGAAGCGCACAGTTATATGGAGCAAAATATTGCAAGGGGAAAAGTAGTACTTGACCTGAAACCTGAAAGTTAAACCTGTAATGAAAGTCAGCAATGGTTGTGCGTACTGCAGGAGGAGATACCTTGAAATCCTGTGCTACGCACAGCCTGTATGATTAACGTATAATTTTAAAAAAATGAGTACAGATACATCCAAAGTGACCATACACATGGTTTCAAGCCTTGACGGCTTTATCGCCAAAAAGGATGGAAGCGTTTCATGGCTTGAATCAACTGACATCTATGAAAAGGGTGTTACGCTCACCGAAGAGCATGTGGCGGAGTTTCTTAGCGCAATAGACTGCTATGTTATGGGCTCCCGGACTTATGAACACGCACTTGAGCTTGGTTGGCCCTATGGAGATGTGCCGGTTATCGTATTGACCCACAGAAGCCTGACCACCGACAGGAAAAATGTGGAATTCTACTCAGGTGACCTGACCAAACTGGTTAACGACCGGCTAAAACCCAGCTACAGGAACATATGGATGGTTGGGGGGCCTATGCTCACAAAAGACTTTATACGTTTGAAACTGGCAGATGATATAATATTGTCGATCATACCTGTGATGCTGGGTGACGGAATACTGTTCTTTGACTACATAGGCCAGGAACAGGCATTGCATCTAAAAGATGTGACAGCCTACAAGGATGGAATGGTAGAGCTATGGTATGAAATAAGAAAAGAATAGAACATGCACCTATACCGGCCTGGACCGAATGCAGTGATGGAGTTTGATCAGGGTTCAAAAATAGTGATAATCGGTATCATCTTCCCCGATGGGATTTAGCCGTTGGCAGCATTTTTGTCCTTTCGGTGGTTTTCAAACATTTCGATCGCAGATTTCAACATGCCAACAAGTCCAATTCCCAAAACAACAAGACCAAACGAGACCTCTTTATGGATACTCTCCCTACTGTTTAGAAAACCTATTATTCCCATAGCAAGGAACAACAAAACCATGAAAGTCATGATAAGTATGGCAATTTTTCCTTTTTTGGGATCCTCCCATATTTTTCTGGAAAGTTTATTTTGAGTCCTGGTGGTGTCCTGTAACGTGGAAATGGCAATCGCCATGCCCAAAAAGACCAGGGCGTTATTCAATTCGATCCATTTCGGCGCTTGATTGGTTAGCGATACAATAAAAAGCGCATAATAATACAGCACCACCAGTAGTAGCGGATATTGCAAATAGCTTATGATATGAAAAACCTGTCGGGTTTCCACTGCTTAACGGGTTCTGTTGCTGCCAATATCCGAATATACATCATTCTTTCGCAAACCAAATATTCATGATCTATCAAGCCCGGACTTCAGGAAATAATGGGAAAAGCCTGTGTCACATCGGCCGAATACCGGCACCTTCAGCCTATATTTTCTCTGACAGATCGGATCATTAGGGATGAAGTCAGTTTATCCGTCCCTACTTCCAAAACCGGCCCTGCACCGATCAATTGAAATCCGGTTTTTTCATAAAACCTTTGCGCCCTGTGGTTAAGATCCGAAACACAGAGCCATATCCAGTCTTTTCGGGTATGCTGAACCTGTTCAATGGCCTTTTCCATCATCAATTTTCCAAGTCCGGTTCCATATTCACTGGCAAGAATATAAAGGTGCTTGAGTTCAGAAGCCTCAAGCTCCGGCCTTAAAGGGCAACTGTGGTGATGCAGAATGGTGACCCCTACATTTTTGGCAGATCTCGATACAAGAGTACAGGTATAGCTATCGTCTGTTAAGATCTTCTTTGCGGCAGTTGAAGTATAATGCTCCGAACAATATGACCGGATGTTTTCCGAAGAATGCAGGTCTTTGTAAGCCTGAGTAAAACTATCGATCCACAGTCTGACCAGGTGTTCCTTTGAACCAATTCCTGCTCTGGTGAACTTCAAATCATCTCGCACCTCTGAATTTTTTATAAGGGATATCCTCTCCGGAACATCCGGATATACCGTACTTCACCCTTTAAACGTACTTACTTACGGTCAGTATTTCAACAGGCCTAATCTATACTTGCCACCATAGCCGTCAGGTTAAGCCATCCTATGGCCATCGCTCACCCCTGACTGCTGTCAGGCAGGCGTTAGTCCCCTTCCACAGGATTCCGCGAATACCCAAACGCGCGATGGATTGCCCTTCAGGGGTTATGGGTAGCGCCAGGAAGTCCTTAAACTGACAGCCATGGCTTGCAACTGAACCCCGTTCAGGTCTCAAACCGTTTTTGTTACCGAACGAGTATCTTACTTACAGGCGAATTGACCTGAAAGTTCACATCAAAAGGCATCACAAAATGAGGAGACTCAAAACAAAGCTTTGCGCACATGTTTTTCCGAATTAAGCAGTATTTTATGATTCAATAAGCCCCATATATCAAAACAACAAGGCTAATATATTTTCACCCAAAAAACACGTATTATGAAATCTAAAACTCTCATTCTCCTATTGCTGGCTTTTCTAAGTGTTAATTCATTTGCGGACTACATATCGGTAGGCGCCATATGGCATGATGGTATTGGTGACACCTATGAGTCCTGGCATGGGACGGTTTATGATCAGACTACCATAGACTACTGGCTGGAATCAAATACCGGTACCCACACTGTTGTTTACGGATCAGGTTTTTCAGAAACTGCAGGCGGCGGACAGTGGAAGCAGGGCACCCGGGAGGTGTATCCGGGCGATCATGTAGGGCTGATCGCTGAAATATATTCTGTACAGCCCGGTTATAATATCGCGACGGCCACGATCTACGTACATAAAGACAACGCCATTTACTGAGCAGGTCAGGGAAAAGGCATCAGGAAGGAGGCATTCATTGGCCTCCTTTTTTGCTGAAATTCATTGAGCTTCCGGTAAAAGTATTCCAGTGAAACTTAGTTGGATCTATTTCCTGTCTCTCCTGGCTTTGCTGGATTGTAAGGAGGCGGATACATCTACTATTCAACATGCTGCACTGTCAGCAGAAGAGTATTCTGTTTTTAGAAAAACCCTTAGGCGAACACGGGGCAAAACCAGGATCGACTCCATAATGGAGTCCTATCTTGCTATTTACAATTATGCCATGAAGTACAGATACGACACTTGTTCGGATTTTATACGCAAGAATAAGATCCGGAAGTTCTTCGCCATGGGCCGGGTCAGTGAATCCATGGCCGGTGAAATCACGAAATATGTAACCCGACCCCGGGAAACCGAGCTGGATACCGTAAAAGAATTCATCAGTAAAAAGCTCACGTTTACGTCCATTGCCTCACCTGACTTTGATTATCTCCGTAACCGATTCAATGGCTCCGAAGGCAAGACAGAAAAGTTCAACGAAGTACTGGGCGAGATGACTCACAACAGTAAGCTTATTGTTCGTGAATACACCTCGGAATGGCCGCTGTACATTCCACCGCTGGATTACCAAAAAGCACTGGTGAATGCTGAAGAAAATGATATCATTGGCCCGGTACAGTCGGATGATGTGCTGTCCTATTTAAGGGTCAACAGCGTGTGGCCCGTGAACATTGACCATATTTCCCAGGACTCAATACGAAAGATAGCTTTTGAACTGAAGAAAATACGACGGATAAACAGCGTAATTGGCAAATTCATATTTGAGTCAAAGATCCAGATCACAGAAGAGGCAGCGGATATCCTCTCACATTATCTGGAAAATCCGGAAAATTCTGACCCAACGATTTTGAATGAAAAGAAGAAGGTACTTTTTACCTATTTAAAAGAGGGGGTTTTGCAAGAGATTACGCTCGGGTATTTTTTAAAATTTCACAACATGGAAGAGCTGTTGTCAATCAGGCAAAATCCGGATAAGCTGACGAAAAAGGTCTCGGACTTCGGACGCCGTCAGCTGATCTATGAATTCGCCGTTAAAACCGGAATAGATGGATTGAGGATAACCAAATACCAGGATCGCATAAACTTTATCATAGCCCTGAGTAATTTCACGATAAACAAAATGGCACGTGACAGTATCGAACACAATAAGGACCTGGTCAGGGATTATTATACAGACCATATTCAGAATTACACCGCACATACGAACGTGACCGTAGATCATCTGACTTTTTCCGATATGAACAAATGCTCAAGGGCCTACTCAAAACACAGGAATGAACTGTTTGATCTGGCCCGATCGCAGACTATCGAGGGATTACTGGCTTACAATCCCCAGGTAAAACTTGATTATTATTCATTAACAGATCCGGTACTCAGGGAGATCCTGTTCTTCTATAAGAAGGGAGTCTTTAAAGGAAGTGTTAAGGTAAAGGAAGAAACAACAGGAAAAGCTCATATGTACTATGTGCTGGAAAAATCCGGAACTCACGAGCTTCCTTTTACAGATATACAAAAAGTAGTGGAAAATGATCTTCAAAGGGAAATGTCAGAAAAGATCATAGCACATATCCGCACCCTAAACTGAGCCAGGCCACACCGGCTCATTACTCTTCGCACAACACGGAACGTTGAACGTTCAACATTGAACTACCTTTGGCCTAATCCAGTCTTTTCAGGTCTTTTTTGAGGTCTTCAAGATCGTCTTGAAGGTCTTCGGCCACATCCTGCAGGGCATCTTTCACCTCTTCCTTCCACTTTTGCGAATGTAAACGGAACTCATCCCGGTGATCTTCCCAGTGCCATTCCCAATCCCATTGCCAGTCCCAGTCATGATCATCGATGTCCACCCTTACTTCCAGATCAATATCCTCCAGCTTGTCAAGGTCAATGTCCACATCGATATCCACATCCTCACAGTGCTCCAGCGCCAGATCAAGGTGTGTACCTATCCATGAAACAGGATCATGTGAACGGTGCCGGGTGATAAGATAATTGCCGTTATTCCCTATAAATCCGGCGCCGTATACCTCCATGGATGCCGGCCCTTCCACTCTTTTGAGCCGGCCATTGAATACATGCACTAAAACGTCGGTGGCTTCGGATACTTTCAGGTAAAGCACTCCAGCCTCTATACGGGCAGATACCTGCTGCGTTCCGGCGCCCTCCACAAGTACTGACGGCTGGTCGTGCGATGAGGAGGAGACATCCACGCCGGATACATCTCCGGTCACTATCATCTTATCGAACGGATTGAGGTCGTTGAGTTTGGTAGTCTGGGCATGGAGCGGTACCAGGCACGCTGCAAAGACCAAAAAACAGAGCAGGGAAGAAAGTTTTTTCATGATAATAAGTTTTTGACCTGTTATAAATTTAATCAACTATTCGTTAAAATCTTACTTCTTTCGCAGGTAAATATCACCGTTGTAGTTCTTTATCATCACCTCGGGTCCGCCTCCGTTCACGTTCCCTCTGACCCAGTCATCAAGATATACCTTGTAGGTGCCTGACTTCCTTTCGGTCTTGGTGATGGGTTGGTTCTTTTCCACTGAAAAGTCAAATCCTGAGTAGATATCACCCCGTGAGGTTTTCATCTTCAGCGTGGCCTTAAAATCTGCAGGCAGCGTAAGATCCACATCGCCATTGTAGGTGGTGAATGCCATGGGCGTATCCGGCGTGACCTTATCGAAGGACACCCTGATACTGCCGTTATAGGTATCGGCCACCAGTGACCCGGATATGTTCTCCGCAGCGATCTTGCCATTGTAGTTGTCTGCCACTACCTCTCCGGTCACGTTTTGAACAAAAATATTGCCGCTGTTGTAGGTTTCTACGTGAAGGTCCACATCACTGGGGATCTCCAGCACAAGGTCAAGCCCCTTATTCCACGAATCCGAGTCAATATTGATATAGTTGTTCTTCTCGCTGATCTCCAGATCCGTAGCGGCACTTGAGATCCTTTTCATTCCATCCTTGAGCTTTTCCTTGCCCCCCGAAATACGTGCCGTATACTTTACCAATACGTCCTTCCGGCTGGTTCCCTTCACATCGATCGAGCCTTTTTTAATATCAACCCGTATCTTGCCCCGCCTGCCCGGGTCACTAAAAGGCACAGTCAGCTCCCCGCTGTCCTGAGCCCATCCTGTGCTCATGGCTATGAAAACGGCCATGAAGCCTATCATTAATCTGTTGTTTTTCATCGTAGTCGTTGTTAAAATTTTCTGTTTGTTATTTGAGTTATTGAACCTTCCGTACATCCGAGGCATATGCCCTCTGAAGCACGGATCTGTTATTATTGTTTTTTCCTTATAAACACGTCGCCATTGAAAGTTTCAAAATCCAGTAAAACACCGCCACCACCAAAACTGATCACTGACTTCGCCTCTACCTTGAATGCTACCCCTTCTTTTCTTACCCCCTCATTTCTGGCAAGCAGCATAGGCTTTTTTTCTATCTGATCATAATCCGTGTATATATCACCATTGTAGCTTTTGAAAGTAACATCCGCCTTTAATGTCCCCGGGAAATATGCATCAATATCACCATTCAGTGTGTAGTAATAGGAGGATAATGACGGTGTGGTGCTGTAATCAAGTTTCACATCACCGTTGATAGTATGGGCATAGATTTCTCCGGCCGCCCCCTCTATGGAAATGGATCCGTTGATATTATGAATGTCCAGCGACCCCTTGAGGCCTTTGAGGTCAATATCCCCGTCGTTGATAGTAGACAAATAAACATTCACGGATTGTGGGATCTTAAGAGTGAAATCGTACCGGAAGTCATAGCTATACTCACAGTTGTTCCAGTTATATCCCCATTTACCTTTTTTACCACGTTTGTAATTCCGGTAGCCACGGTCAAACTGCCCGCAGGGGCCTTTAATAAAAACGATCAGCGTATCATACCGGTCCATTACACCAAGATCCAGTTCATCTTTGGCTCTTTGAAGGCGGCTCTCAGTCTTGGCCCGGATGGTCAGCTGAGCTTCCAGCAGTATTTCCGTTCCGGAATACGCTTCTGCCGTGATCGATCCGTTGATGTTGGACAGAAAAAAGACATTGGATGGATCGGACTTTTCAAAAGCAAGCTCCTTTTTTATGGTTTCGCGATGCTGCTGTGCCTGTGCCCCGCTATAGCTGACGAGTAACGTTAGTCCTAAACAAATTATGGTTTTCATGTTTCTCAGATCAAAATTTGAATGCTCTCCCTGATTTTCTCTTTCACCTCCACGGGCGTCTCCTCTTTTTCCAGCAGCTCCCTGAATGAGTCCACCGATCCTTTTTCCTGCAATGCTACCATCATTTCAGCCAGACTGATCTGCACCAGAGGCGATTCCTGCAGGGCAATAGAGGCAATAAGACCTTCTCTTACCCCTGGATCATTGGCATAGGGCAGCAGCGCCTCCAGAGCGGCCAGGCGGACGTTTACATTTTCATCATTGTTCAGCGTCTGCAGAAGTGCCTCGGTTACTTTCCGGCTGGCCTCGGGTAGCTCATTGGTAAGGCTCACAGCCCTCAAACGGTCACTGATCGACTCTTTTTCCAGCAGACTGAGCATCATCATTTCCTTCATCTCCTTTACCTCCGCCGAAAGCTGGTTGATCTCGGTAGTACTTCCATTACCCGGGCCGCTCATCAGCCAACCCGCAGCCAGTCCCGTTGCCAGCAGCACAATACTGTAGGCCCAACGCACCAAAGGCCTGGACTGCCAGAGTTCTGCAAACCACCCCCCTGCAGATACAATACGACTTTTGCTTTTTTGACGGGAGGCCAGCATTTGATAAAAGCCCAGTGTCATATTTTCCGAAGGCCCGGGGATCTGCGACACATCCAGTTTTTTATGCAGTTCATGGATATCTTCAATATCAGCAAGGTCTACTTCACCTGCCTCCAGATAAACTTCCAGCTGAGTAATATCCTCCGCAGATGCCTTGCCAGTGTTGTATTTCTGTACTAAATCCCTGATTTGTGGTTCCATAGTTGTATCATTTATACTGCCTGCTGGATCTTCATGTACTCCTGCTTCAGCGCCTGCATGGCCCGGAACACTTTCACTTTTACAGCACCTTCCGAACATTGCAGGACATCACCAATTTGTTTATATTTCATTCCTTCCATTTTACTGAGTACTATCACCTCCTTTTTCTCCGCATCGAGCCGGTCCATCGCCATACCCAGTATCTTCATTTCTTCCGATTTTGTCATTTCCTGTTCCCTGTTGGCCGACTCATCCCCCAACCGCTCGCTCCAGTGCTGTACATCCTCACCCGCAAGCCTGCTTCGCTTTCTGAAATGGTCTATGTTCACATTGCGCGCTATGTGGAACATCCACACCCTGAACTCGCCATCTCCCTTGAAACCCCTGCGATACTTCAGTATCCTTTCAAAAACAGTCTGTACCAGATCCTCGCTAAGTGTCTGGTCATGATTCATATTGTAAAAAAATCCGAAAAGGATCTTTTTGTAGCGCTCGAAGAGCAGGCCCAGTTGCTCAGGCTGACCGTCCCGCACCTTTAGCATCAATGCATTGTCAGAAATCGACTCCAATCTACAGATCTGTTTCCTTGTTAGGTTTCATCAGGGGAAACCGGGTTTCCTTCTGATGGTTACAGCAAGGTTTAAAATTTTTTATTTCTTAGCAAACCGGTAACTTCCAACCGGACTAAGTACAATTAATGCTAAACCTGTATACACAATGGTCAGAGGTTCCTTCATCACCCTGCTGCTCTTATTATCTACATTTGCCATGTCTCAGCAAAAGCCTTTAAAGATCGGGGTTGCCGGCCTTACCCATACCCACGTACACTGGATACTGGGTCGTGAAGAACGCGGAGATATCCAGCTGGTAGGAATTGCCGAACCCAACCGGGATCTGGCCGAACGCTATGTGAAACAACATGGTCTGGACCCTGCGCTGATCTACCCCAGCCTGGATGAAATGCTGGAAAAGAGTGCTCCTGATGCAGTAACCGCTTTTGGCACCATCTTCGAGCACCTGGAAGTGGTAGAGAAGTGTGCCCCCAAAGGTATCCATGTTATGGTGGAAAAGCCGCTGGCGGTAAGTCTGTATCATGCCATTAAAATGAAAGTTCTGGCTGAGAGGTACGGTATATGGCTATTGACCAACTATGAGACCACATGGTACGCCACCAATCACCGGGCCTTTGAGCTGGTGAACAAGGATTCCATTGGTGACATCCGAAAGATCGTGATCCATGACGGACACCCGGGACCGAAGGAAATAGGCGTAAATGATGAATTTCTTGAGTGGCTGACTGACCCTGTACAAAACGGAGGCGGGGCTATCACCGATTTCGGCTGCTACGGGGCCAATTTGAGCACATGGCTGATGGGTGATGAAAAGCCGGTTTCCGTAACTGCCGTTACGCAACAGATCAAACCCGATATTTATCCGAAAGTAGACGATGAAGCCACGATCATTGTCACTTATCCCAAGTCACAAACGATCATTCAGGCCTCATGGAACTGGCCTATCCACCGTAAAGACATGCAGGTATACGGCCAGACAGGTTACATATTTGCAGACAATCGCAATGATATGCGGTATAAATTCCATGAAAAGGCCAGGGAAACCTCCGTGAAGCTACCCGAAAGGCCCGTTCCCTATGATGACCCCTTCGCCTATTTCGCAGGAGTTATAAACGGAGGTATCAAAATACCTCGCAACGGCCTCTCCTCACTGGAGAACAATATGATGGTAATGAAGATACTGGACGCGGCAATAAAAAGCGCCAAAGAAGGAAAAACCATCTATCTGGAGTGATAAAATGTTCAATGTTCAAAGTTGTAAGTTCAAAGTTGGAGGAAACTTTTGAACGTTGAACGTTGAACTTCGAACATTAAACCTAAAACTTTGCACGTTGCTATCTCCACTTGATATTACACCCCTGGCTGGGTATCTGATCTTCCGAAACAGGATTTCCCTTTAAAATATCATCCAGTGCTGTGCGCATGTCCTTTCCGGTAAGCGGTTTCTCATTTCCGGGCCTGGAATTATCCAGTTGCCCACGGTAGACCAGTTCCATATTTTTATCGAAAATATAAAAGTCAGGAGTGCAGGCAGCGTCATAGGAATGGGCCACCACCTGGGTTTCATCATACAGGTAAGGGAACGCATATCCCCATTTTTTTGCCTCCTTATGCATGAGTTCCGGAGAGTCTTCCGGGTAGTTTTCTACGTCATTGGAACTGATGGCAACAAATCTTACCCCCTCCGGAATGTAGTCTTCTGAGAGCCGTACCAGCTCCGGCTGCACATGCTTTACATACGGGCAGTGATTGCAAATGAACATAATGACCGTGGCAATGTCTGATTTTAATTCATCCAGCGTATATGTCCGGCCTGTGATCGTATCGGGCAATTTGAAAAAAGGAGCTTCCGTACCCAATGGAAGCATATTGGAAGGTGTCAGGGCCATGATGGTTAACTTAGGTTTAGATTTTTTCAAAAGTAACAATAATTTGCCTATTGGTTGCCGTGGTATTGAGTTATCAGTGCTTCAGCGCATGAATAAGATCCAATAACTGATAACTTAGCAACTTACAATTGAATAACTTTACTCCCCATGAAAATAGGATTGTTGTCCGATACTCACGGACATCTGGATGAACGCATATACACCCATTTTGAGCATTGTGATGAAATATGGCACGCCGGGGATATTGGCACATCGGAGGTAGTGGGTAAACTCGAAAAGTTCAAACCCCTTAGGGCCGTTTACGGCAACATAGATGGCAAAGAGATACGTACAACCTACCCGGAAGACCTGTGGTTCACCTGTGAGGCACTAACGGTATGGATCACCCACATTGGAGGCTACCCGCCCCGGTACAACTCCCGTACAAAGGCAATACTGAAGGAACGGGTCCCCGATATATTTATTTGCGGACATTCTCACATCCTGAAGATCATTCGTGATCCGAAGCTAAAACTGCTGCACATTAATCCGGGAGCCGCAGGGTTGCAGGGCTTTCACAAAGTAAAAACGCTGGTACGTTTTGAGATCAATGATGATCGGATCGAAAATATGCAGGTGATCGAGCTTGGAGGAAAAAGGGCATAAAAAAACCCCTAAAAAGGGGCTTCTGTATCTTTAGGAAAGAGAACTATCCTATTTCTCTTCCTTTTTGGCTTTTGGTTTTGCCTCTTTCTTTTCTGACTTTTCTGCGGCAGCTTTTGGCTCCTTATTTTCTTTTTTGGCCTTAGGCTTATCTTCTGTTTTGGCTTTACTATCAGCTTCCTTTTTCACAGCAGCCTTTTTTTCT
Source organism: Flammeovirgaceae bacterium BBD 1991-12 (assembly GCA_001657315.1). Taxonomy (GTDB): domain Bacteria; phylum Bacteroidota; class Bacteroidia; order Cytophagales; family Cyclobacteriaceae; genus Fulvivirga. Next base: position 56,514 of record LYSV01000013.1, read on the forward strand.
TCCTTCTTCTCTTCCACCACCTCAGCTTCTTCTGCTTTTACCTCAGCCACTGGTTTTTCGGCTTTCTTAGCGGCGGGCCTGGCTTTTTCATCAGCTACTGGCTCTGCCTTGACCTCAGCCTTAGGCTGTTCTTTTACATCAGTCTCTTTTTTGGCAGCTTTGGCAGCCGGCTTTTTAGCCCCTTTGGCAAACTCTTCCTTGATCTCCTCGACATCTACATTCTTAAGAACAGGCTTACTGTTCAGCCTCTGAATACTCTGCTGTCTTACCTTCGCCCGGGTCTTGTTTCGCTTTGCTTTTCTTTTTAGTCTGGTAACTGCCATTTTGATGTCTTGTTAATAAAAGAGGTGCAAAGGTAAAACAATAATTTTGTTTAGGAAATAGTAGGTGAAAAATTAAAGCCACACGAATTGTACAATCGTGACATTTGGAACTGAGTGTGGATCTTCAAGCCATACTTACGGGCATGTGCGGTTTCATATTTCAAACCATAAACAGAAAACAAGAAACAGAAAGTAGTGTTAAGCCCTTTTTTGTAGTTTTGCCGGCATGAGTCAAAAACCCGGTCTACCCAGAGGAATGCGTGATTTTGGTCCACAGCAAATGACCAAAAGAAATCACATTTTCAACACTATAAAAGGAGTTTTTCAAAAGTATGGATTCATGCCTTTGGAAACGCCGGCTATGGAAAACCTGTCTGTGCTTACCGGCAAGTATGGCGACGAAGGGGACCAGCTTCTTTACAAGGTGTTAAATTCAGGGGACTTTTTGTCGAAAACAAACAGCCATGACCTCGGTAATGACTACAAACATCTGCTTCCAAAAATTGCCGGTAAGGGGCTGAAATATGACCTGACCGTGCCGTTCGCCAGATACGTAGTAATGAATCGCCACGACCTGCCGCTACCTTTCAAACGCTACCAGATACAGCCGGTATGGCGTGCAGATAACCCACAGAAAGGAAGATATCGTGAATTCTACCAGTGTGATGCCGATGTAGTGGGTACGGAGTCCCTCATTTGTGAGGCAGAAATAGTATTGATGATCAATGAGGTTTTTGCACAGCTGGGCATCAGGGACTACACGATCAAGGTCAATCACAGAAAAATACTAAAGGGCATTACAGAAACCACAGGCGCTGAAGACAAGGAAACGGCCTTTCTGGTAGCCATTGATAAACTCGATAAGATAGGTCTGGAAAAGGTAAAACAGGAGCTGGCCGAAAGAGGGCTGACGGAAGAGTCGATCACGAAAGCGGTCCGCATACTGGAGCTGGAAGGTAGTACGGTTGAGAAACTGGCAGCCTTGAAAGATCTGCTGCAGGCTTCCGAAGCAGGTACCACCGGGGTACAGGAGCTGGAGGAGTTTTTGGATATTCTTGAAAAATTCAACCTGCCCGACCATCATGTAGCACTGGACATTACCCTGGCACGAGGACTCTCCTACTACACTGGAACGATCTTCGAAGTAAAGATCAACAACGTAGCCATGGGCAGTGTGAGTGGAGGAGGCCGATATGACGACCTCACCGGAGTGTTTGGTGTACCCGGTCTCTCCGGCGTGGGGTTTTCCTTCGGTGTGGACCGGTTATATGATGTAATGGAGGAATTAAGCCTTTTTCCTGAGGAAACACTGACCGGCACCAGAGCCCTTATCGTACATTTTGATGCAGAATCACAGGAATATGGACTACTGTCATTGAAAAAACTTCGTGATTCCGGCGTTTCCGTAGAGATCTATCCTGATCTGGCCAAGCCCAAAAAGCAGTTTGGGTATGCTGACAAAAAGGGTATCCCCTATGTAATTGTCATAGGCTCCGAGGAAATAAGCAGCGGTCTGCTTACCCTCAGGGACATGCGGTCCGGCCAGCAGGAAAAGTTGAATATCGGGCAGATCGCAGACAGGCTGGCAACATCTTGAGATGAAAGCGTGTCTTCAAAAAATGCTTAATATTGGTTCCTTAATAATGTCGTAAGGACTTCTAAGGGCCTTTTTTCCGATCATTTGTGTATACCATCAGCATCTGCCTCTCCTTCCTGAAGCAATTTCGACCCAAACGCAACGTTGATAAAAGATGGCCTTATCTTATATTAGGGTATGAAAGGATCCACAAAACCAATAAAACCCATCAATTTTTGATGTCCAGACTGATCAAAATAGTCATTTTCATGCTATCAGCCATGATCACCAACAGCGCCTGGGCACAATATACCAGTGAAAACGGATGGTTTGAGGTAGATGTGATCAACGACTGTGACGGAGGTTGTTCCGGAACCACCGTGAGAGGTTGTGAAAACCTGCAGATCATCATCCGGATGACACCCTCCGCCCCCTGTGATTGTTTTTCGACCTGTGCTTCAGGTTGTGATTTTGACTATTTGGGAGATAACTCCTTTCCCATTCTGCCTGATCCGGAGCAGTTCACCTATGATCAGGCCGGTAATTACAGACTGCAGGTACTGTTTCCTCAACCTGATGGACCAGACTTTATCAATATTGAAGTAAACAATAAACCAGCTCCTGATTTCGATATTTATTCATGTTCCAATACGGCTCTGCAGGTCAATATTCAGGACAATCAATACGATAACTATATCATCAACTTCGGTGATGGAAGCCCTGAAGTGATCGTTCCTTTTGGTGCTCCGGATACGGAACATCAATACGCCACCACTGCACAACGCACCATTTCCGTAAGGGGGTTGGATGATAACTCCGCTGACAACTGCTCATCCACTACAAATGCTGTAATTCCGTTGAACACTATCCCTCCCTCAGCTTTTGATTCCCTTGTCAGTCTGGACGCCGGTTCGCTCGCCTTGTACTATGACCTGCAACCTGACATCCGCCACAGGCTGGAGATCAGCGTGAACGGAGAGCCTTTCACCACATTCAACCCTCTGCTGGATGCTGATGCCGTCGGAGATACCATCCGGAGCCTGGATATGGAAAACAACTCCTACTGCTTCAGGGTCATATCCTTCGATCCGTGCCAGGGTTTCAATATTATTGCCAATACTTCACCTGTAATTTGCAATGTTCTTTTTGACGTAGCACTTGAAGATAATGTCAATGTATTGAACTGGTCTACCACTACACCCACCAACGATTTTGAATTTGTAAGGACTGGCGGAGGTACCGTGCTCTCCAGGCCGGGCCTCACCGGCGATACATTTGATGATACTGACATAGACTGCAACGAGGATTACTGCTATACGTTAACGGCCAACTTCCCGGATGGATCCATTGCCAGATCGCTCGAAAGATGCGGCACTTCGTTCAGGACCATCCCACCACAGGCTGTGGATGACCTTACAGTTAGCGTGAACGACACGAATATAGAATTAAGCTGGCCGGAGAATACCGTAGAGAACATTGCCTCGTGGCAGATACTGAGGGGAACAAATCCCGGCAACCTGGGGAGTCTGGCAACCACTGGCGAAGTCAGCTTCATTGACCAGGGTCTGAACACCGGAGAGGTCTCCTACTGCTACAGAGTCGATGCTACGGATGAGTGTGGTAATACCAACACTTCCGGAGTGGTAGCCTGCTCCATGCTTCTTACAGGTTCCATTGCACCTGATAATACTGTGAGTCTTTTCTGGAATGATTATGAAGGCTGGCAGAATGGTATTTCCAACTACATCATTGAGAAGTCATACCTTAATGGAGATGCTCCGGACCTGACCAGCACTGTATCTGAATTACAGGAAACGGATAATAACAACAATCAGCAGGTGATCATCTACCGGGTTCAGGCCATTGCTGCCGACAGATCCCTCACGCCTGCCTATTCCAATACGTTGATGCTGATAAAGTCCAACAACATCTACTATCCCAATGCCTTCACCCCGGATGGTAACAATCTTAACGATACCTTCACTGTCAATGGCAGGTTCATTGAACAGTACGAGCTCAGGATCTTCAACCGCTGGGGTGAAGAGATCTTCTTTTCAGATCGTCCGGAAATTGCCTGGGACGGCACGCTGGATGGCAAATCAGTTCAATATGGCGCCTATGCCTTTAAAGTGGAGATCGTGGATCAGGCAGGGAGGGAAATTACGGAGACCGGTACAGTATTGCTTATGCGACGATAGGTGCCTCGCGGTATTTTGTTGATCGTTGTTTATCAATAGCTGAGCCTGACAACAATCAACGATCGACAATTAACCCCGTAAAAATTAAGTGTAAACCTTTGATATACTCCCAAAAGGGGTCCATTTTTGCCAACCTTTTTTAAAGACTTTTAATTTAAAATGCACGGCTATGTTTGACATGATGAAGATGATGGGCAAGATGAAGGAGGTACAGGCCAAAGTAAAGGAAGCCCAGGATAATCTGGTCAACATCAGAACCACGGCAGAATCAGGGGCTGGCATGGTTAAGGCCACGGTAAATGGTAAAAAGGAGCTGGTAAAACTCGAGCTGGACCCGGATCTTATTAAACCAGAGGATCAGGATATGCTCCAGGACCTGATCGTAGCCGCGGTGAACAAGGCTACCCAGGAGGTAGAAGTACTGGCTAAGGAAGAGATACGGAAAAGCACGGAGGGTCTCCTGCCGAACATACCAGGGCTTGACCTGGGTGGATTGGTTTAGATGAGTAGGGTATCCATAGTAATCCTTAACTTCAACGGTCGTTCCTACCTGGAAAAGTTCCTGCCCGGGGTGATCAAAAACAGTAAGGATTACGAGGTGATCGTTGCGGATAACTGCTCCACCGATGACTCCGTGGAATATCTGCAAAAACATTTTCCCGACGTAAGGCTTATCCTTCTTCCTGAAAACAAAGGCTATAGCCAGGGTTACAATGAGGCACTTTCGCAGGTAGATGCAAAATACTATGTGCTGCTCAATTCTGACGTGGAGGTCACGCCGGAATGGATATCGCCCGTTGTACAGATGATGGACGAAGATAACAGTATTGCTGCCGCCCAGCCCGGGGTCCTTGACTTTAACAAAAAGGATCACTTTGAATATGCCGGAGCCGCCGGGGGAATGATCGATGTTTTGGGATATCCCTTCTGCCGGGGCAGGATGTTCCTTACCCTTGAAGACGATCACGGACAGTTCAACGATGTGGCACGAATATTCTGGGCTACGGGAGCCTGCTTGTTTATTCGTTCAGACGTATATCACAAACTGGGAGGACTGGACCCGGATTTCTTCGCTCATATGGAAGAAATAGACCTGTGCTGGCGCATCAATGCAGCAGGATTTAAGGTCATGTATAACGGCATGAGTAAAGTGTACCATGTAGGAGGCGGCACACTGAAAAGGACCAATCCCCGTAAAACCTATCTCAACTTCCGTAACGGACTGTCGCTGCTTTTCAAAAACTACAGCACCAGTGATATGGTCTGGAAATTTCCGGCAAGACTGCTACTGGATGTTATCGCAGCATTGAAATTCATGATATTTGACAGCGTACCCGACGGGATTGCCGTATTTCGCGCTCATTTTCATTTTTTATTGGAACTACCCCAAAATTTCAGGAAAAGACACCAGGCCAGAGCTGTCCAGAAAGTAAGAAAGATCCCGACAATCTATCCCGGATCCATAGTTTTTCAGTATTTCCTCAAAAGGGTCAGGAAATTCGGAGAGCTGGCATGGAAATGCTGAGCCATAGCCATAAGAAACTACCCAATAACTCAATCACTTAATAACCAGTAACCACTAATAGTACCAGACCGGATTTCTCCTCCTCAGATACTTTCTGATATTCATAACAAAGGCCAGGGCAAGGTATAATATTATAGGTGAGCCAAAAGTGATAAAGGACGCATATATAAAGAAAAGCCTGATGGCTGAAGTGGCGATGCCCAGCTTCTCTCCAAGGTGGCTGCAAACCCCAAAAGCATACTTTTCAACAAAAACCTGTAACTTTTTCATTTTGGGCCTTTAAATATCAAAGATACAAGCAATTGATAAACTATTCAAGGCAATTCAACCGGTATATTTAAGAACTCAACGACAAATATGCGCCTTCACAAATATAAAGGCCATAATATCAGTTTGGAACTAGTTCATTCTGATTTTTTTACTATTATTGCATTTGTTATTCAATAACCGACATATAATCGAAAAAATCAACCAAGACATTTAAATGTAAATCCGATGAGAAAATTATTCTACGCTATGGCATTGTTCGCGGCACTCACCCTTTCCGGGTGTGCCCTGAATCAAATGGTAAAAATGGCGGAGCAACAAAATTTAACTGTATCACCTAACCCTCTGGAGGTACATGCGGATACAGTTTCTTTTGAAATGTCAGCAAACCTTCCTGTCAAGATGTTGAAAAAGGGCAAGATCTATACCCTTAATACATTTTATAAATATGGCGATAATGAATCGGCGCTGGAGCCTATCCAGTTCAAGGCTGATGATTATCCCAATGCCGCTTCGGAGCAGCCCAGGGCAAGCAAGGAATACAGCTTTGCCTACTCTCCGGCTATGAAAAGCGGTATGCTGGAAGTACAGGGTGTGGCTTCTGACCCCAAAAACGGAAAATCAAAAGAGTCGGATCGCTTGGGTGTTGCCCCCGGTATCATTGCTACCTCAAAACTGGTAGAGCCGGTATATTTTGGAGCATATGCTGACCACGGCTATAACAATCAGGAAGAACTGATCCCTGTAAAAGTTAATTTCTACTTCGATCAGGGCAGGTCTGTATTGAAATATTCAGAAAGACGCAGTGATCGCGGTAAGCAACTGGATGCCTTTATTGCAGCGAAGAACGTTACCCGCACCGTAACCATTACCGGTACTCACTCACCTGAAGGTGCCGAAAGGATCAACAGCAGACTGGCAAAAGACAGGGCCGTAGCCATTGAGACTTTCTATCAAAGGCAAATGAAAAAGTATGACTACGCCGGCATGGCCGATTCCATCAAATTCATCACTAAGGATGTAGTGGAAGACTGGACGGTTTTTAAGGATTCACTGGCTGCCTATGACGGTATATCTTCTGAAGAAAAGTCTGCCTACCTCGATATTATCAATGGTCCTGGGTCATATGAAGATAAGGAAGACAAACTGCATGCGTTACCTACCTACAAAAAAGTATTCAGGGAGTTGTATCCTAAATTAAGGGTAGCGAAGACAGAGATCCTGAAAGTAAAGGAGAAAAAAACCGATGCTGAAATTTCGGTACTTGCCAAGCAAATCGCCAATGGTTCAGTATCTGCTGATACGCTTAGTGAAGAGGAACTGATGTACGGCGCTACATTGACGCCGTCCCTTTCAGAGAAAGAAGCCATATTCACAGCAGCTACCAAGAAGAGCGGCAGCTGGACAGCTCACAACAACCTTGGCGCCGTATATATTGCCATGGCTACGGAAGGCAATGCTGATGCCAATGCTGATAAAGCGCTTGCTCAGCTGGAAATTGCTGCCAACAAGAACGCAGCTCCTGAGGTGCATGCGAACCTTGCTTCTGCACATCTGATAAAAGGAAATCCTTACAAGGCCTATGAGCACGTGACCAAGGCTTCAGGGCTTTCCGGAGAGACGCAGCAAGGCGTTAATGGTGTAAAAGGTGCACTGGAGATCATGCTTGCCAGGTATGGCGATGCTGTACGTTCAACATCCGGAGCTACTGACAATGCTGTCAATCTTTTCAACAAAGGCCTGGCTCAGGTATTGAACAAAGATTATCAAAATGCAATTTCTTCCTTCGAGGAAGCTGCTTCCAAAGATAGTAACATGGGAGTCGCTCACTACGGTGCAGCTATTGCCAGTGCACGGTTGGGCAATGAATCCAATGTGATCAGCCACCTGACCGAGGCGGTAAAAGCTACTCCTTCACTTAAGGAAAGTGCTCTGGAAGATCTGGAATTTGCTTCATACGTTTCCAACGAAGCTTTCAGAAGTGCACTGAGATAAGAATTTAAAGCACTGATAAAGGCCCTGCAGCAATGCTGCAGGGCCTTTTTATTTTGTATAACTCTGATTTTGAGGTTAAACATCTGCGTGCTATTTTTACGGCCTGAAATTTTAAACGGACATCATGAGAGAAATTCAATTCAGACAAGCACTCGGTGAAGCTATGAGTGAAGAAATGAGAAGAGATGAAAAAGTATTCCTTATGGGAGAGGAAGTAGCCGAATACAATGGCGCTTACAAGGTTAGCCAGGGCATGCTTGATGAATTCGGTCCTGAAAGGGTCATTGACACTCCAATAGCCGAGCTGGGGTTCGCCGGCGTAGGTGTAGGTGCCGCTATGAACGGGTTACGACCCATTGTCGAATTCATGACGTTTAACTTTTCTCTCGTAGCCATAGATCAGGTGATCAATGGCGCCGCCAAGATGATGTCCATGTCCGGCGGACAGTTCAACGTGCCTATGGTATTTCGTGGACCTACAGGAAACGCTGGTATGCTGAGCTCACAGCACTCACAGAACTTTGAAAGCTGGTATGCGAATACACCTGGCCTGAAAGTAGTGGTTCCCTTCAATCCATACGACGCCAAAGGGCTGCTCAAATCTTCAATAAGGGATGATGATCCGGTCATTTTCATGGAATCAGAGTTGATGTATGGTGATAAGGGGGAAGTTCCTGAAGGTGAATACCTGATCCCCCTCGGATCGGCTGATATTAAAAGAGAAGGTACGGATGTTACGCTCGTGTCCTTTGGCAAGTTCATGAAAGTAGCACTTCAGGCCGCTGAAGAAGCTGCCAAAGATAACATTAGTGTGGAAGTGATCGACCTGAGAACTGTCAGGCCTATAGATTATGAAACAGTAGTACAGTCTGTGAAAAAGACCAACCGGCTGGTGATCGTGGAAGAAGCGTGGCCACTGGCAGCAATAAGCTCCGAGATCACCTACCATATTCAAAAACATGCCTTCGATTATCTTGACGCTCCCATACACAGGATCAACAGTTTGGATGTTCCCCTTCCCTACGCCCCCACACTGATCGAAGTCATCCTTCCGAGTGTAAAAAGGGCGCTGGAAGCCATCAAAGCGGTGTCATACGTCTGATCAGATAGCTTTCTGCTTTACAGTATACAGGTCAAAGGCAAGATGGGTCCGACCTGACGACGGCGGGCTCACTTTTTCAAAGTTCATAAGGGAAGATGGCAGGATCTGTTCCTTTAAAGGGCCGGAAATGATCACTGGCAGGCCCAGGTCTCCGCATATCTTTTCCATTTGCGCAGTTTCATAGAGCGGTTCGCCATGAAATACGATCTGGCTCTTGATGTCACCTATTTCACCGCGTATTACCTTGCCACAGTGCAGGCTGGCCCGGAACTCTGGTACCAACCCATAGCTAACAAAATATCTTTCCCTGAGCTTTTGAAAGGTAGCCTTGATCAAAAAGTAGGTACGGATACAATTGGTATTGTCCGATTTACTCCTTAGACGCCATGTGATCGTCACCTGATCACCAACATAGCGGTAGATCATCCCTCTTCCCCTGATGATGCTTCCGGTAATGTCAAAGAAAAAGTCATTCAGCAATTGGTAGTACCTGAAGGCCCCCAGCTTTTCAGCTATGGTAGTAGAGGACCTGATGTCTATGAACATAAATATTCTATGTTCCTCTTTAGGCGTATGATATCTTCCGGTTATAAAATTATAAAGTACCCCCTGCCCCAGTTTTCTGCTCATGTATTGCGTAAATATGATCAAACCGGACATGGTTAACATATACACCAGTATGATCCTAAAATCCCCATGAACCAGAAAACCAGTGAACTGCTCCCCCTTAATGTAGGCCAGCAGAGGCTGATCGTAGTAAATGCTTTCATTAAAGCCTTTCACGATTATGATCAGAGCGCTGTAAAGCAAAGTATACAACACGATCCTGATGCCCACCAGTGTAGGGAAGGAAAACCTTCGTTGTCCGGGCTTGAGCAGATATTTCTCAAAAACCGCCAGAGTCGCTCCTCCAGGGACTCCGATAGCAAATCCATTGAAAAATGGCAGTAAGGTATCATAATCATCTGCAAAAACCGGATACAGCAGTCCAAGGATACCGCCACCCAGTGTGATGACCATAACAGTACTATTTTTTGAACTTGCCTTCATCTTCAGGAAGTAGGAAGTGTGACTTCTTGTATACTGTATAAATGAGTCCGTTCGGTTTTACCGCGAAGCGTCAGCAGACCACAATCCACCCATTGGTAAATGGCAGGAAGTTCAGTTTTCGACCGCACTATTTCTGAAACCAAGACAGGCTTTCCCAGTGTCTGACACTGCATCAGCATACGGGAAGTAGTATTCATGACATCTCCGTAAAAGGCTATTTCACTTTTTACCTCCCCTACTTCAGCCTGGACCACCTCACCGGCGTGCACAGCCATGTGAAACACAGGGGCTGCCATATATTTCCTGTAGAGCTCTTCTCTTATCTCTTCAAAATGATGCACAATGGCATAGTAAAGCCTTAGGCAGTGAGCTTCCCTGTATCCTTTGTCCCTGTTCCAGTAGATCACAATTTCATCCTCTACGTAGTGATGGATCACTCCCTTGTGGGCCAGAACGGCTGGTGTAATGTGATAGGTGACGTCCTTTAGCAATCCGTGAAAGTTCAGTCTGCCTGTTTTCTGAATTATTCTGTCTGAGTTATGGATCTTCACGAACATAAATACCTTTTTATCCAATACCGGACGATAAAACCTGCCGGTAATAAAACTCCAGAACATTCCCTGCCCCATTTTACGGCTCATCTGGTAGGTGAAGCTGGCAATAAAGGTGAGGGCCAGCGCATACACTATTACAACACCAAAGTCTTCCTGAAACAAATAATTCTGAAATTCCTCGCTGTACAGGGCTCCCCTCATAGAAAGGTTGTATCTGAGCATTCTGGCTAAAAGGAAAACCATGAACGCCAACGCTGGAATGACCGTAGCATAGAGCAGGGTACGGAGTATGAATATCTTGTAGAACTTCAAAAACCTCAGCCTGCCGGCCAGAAATATCAGCTCTACCCACGCAATAAAAAGAGCAACAAGAACTCCAATGATCAAACCATTAATATAGGGAAACCATGAAGCGAAGCCGTCTGAAAAAAGGACATAGAAGAGTCCAAGGAAAGCACCCAGTCCAACCAAATAACCTGTTATCCGCAGTTTTCTGCGTTGATAAATTGAAAGAGCCACCTTTGTGGAATATAGACAATGTAGTTTTGAACTACAGCTTAATTATCAAATGCCAGTCGTCCCGGTACCAGGTACCTGCCCGGTCACATCAGTCAAAAAGACTATACCCAAAAACCCCTTTCGGGATGATCAAATTTTTCCAATATAGTAATTTTTAGTTTTGACTGCCAGTGCACCTTAATAACCTGCAGGACAAACCCATATTGATTTCTTACTGCTCATTCCTTTTCTGTGTTATAATAGTATAGCTTACCAAAAGCTCCGTTTAACTTCAAAGCAACCAAATACTCCTTAAAAATGGACTGATTAAACTATTCCCTTCCCTTATTTCTGTTGATTTTAAAGGTTTTTATCCACCGGCATGGTGAACCTTGCAGCCTTACCCTGGTGTCTTCGTGTCTTTGTGGCCAAACGACCGGGTTTTCATTGCCACAAAGGCACGAAGACACTAAGAAATCACTAAGAATCGTGGTAAATACTTAAACTGATGTGCCTGTGTCGAATTCTCATTAAAAGACGAAGTATCTGTTTATATGGCATCCTTCTGACCCCATAAACCGGATGATAAGAAATCAAAATGCATTTGCACTGTAATAACCAGCAATTCCTTTTAACATTTGGAGGGCCTAAGCCTGTCCCTTTGGTGTAAAAGTGCTGGAACTTAAACATCAATTTAATTAACATTAGCCTTCCACAAAAAACTCCACTACCATGACCAAAATAATTGCATGCTTCATAGCGCTGGCGCTCAGTCAGAATGTATTCTGCCAGTCAGGGCAGGGATATCAGACTCCTCCTGAGGAGATAGCCAGCCTGGTTGATGCCCCTCAAACACCAGCCGTCTCATTCAGCAGTTCCGGAGAATGGATGCTTTTAATGGAACGTCCGGGCTATAAGTCAATTGACGAGTTGTCCCAGCCGGAATTAAGGCTGGCCGGACTACGTGTCAATCCACGAACCAATGGGGCCAGCCGGTCCTCCGGCTATAACGGTTTAAAGGCTGTTAGGATCAGCTCAGGGGAAGACCTGGTAATTACAGGCTTACCTAAGGATCCAAAAATTCAGAGTGTACAGTGGTCACCCAATGGACAGCGGGTGGCTTTTGCCCATCAGAAAACTACCGGACTTGAACTCTGGGTGCTTGATCTTACCACTGGTAAGGCCGAAAAACTCACAGAACCGGTTTTGAACCAGGCCCTGCGTGGCAGTTCGTTTCAATGGATGGCTGACAATAAGACCATCATCTACAAAGCCACTATGGACGGGAGAGGTGATGCTCCTGCAAAACCATTGACACCAAAGGGTCCGGTAGTACAGGAAACAACCGGCAAAAAAGCGCCGGTACGTACCTACCAGGATCTCCTGCAAAATTCATATGACGAAGAACTTTTCGAATATTACACCACTTCCAGGTTATTCACCATAGATATCGAGTCCAAAAAGAAGGTTAAATTCGGTGATCCCGGCATCATTAGTCAGATCTCACCCTCACCCGACGGCAATTACGTCTTTCTAACCTATATTGAAAGGCCCTTTTCCTATATAGTTCCCTATTACCGGTTTCCTCAGAAAAATATGATCGTCGATAAGACGGGCAAGCTGGTTAGAACGGTGGCTGAAATACCTTTGGCAGAAAGTATTCCCAAGGGCTTTGGTGCCGTAAGAACAGGGCCAAGGAGCTTTGGATGGAGGAATGACAAACCCGCTGAGCTCTACTGGATAGAAGCTCTGGATGGAGGAGACCCTTCCGTCAAGGCAGAGGCAAGGGATCAGCTCTTTTCTTTGGCAGCACCTTTTTCAAGAGACAAAAAGGAGGGTATAACATTCAAACTCCGTTACAGCGGAGTGATGTGGGGCTCGGATAACCTGGCCATAAGCTATGAAAGGTGGTGGAGCACCAGACAGCAGATCGTAAGTAGCTTCAGACCCAACGATCCCGGCTCCAAAAAAGTGCTGTTCGATATGTCTTATGAAGACAGGTACAACAATCCCGGAAGGTTCCAGACCACTACCAATGCCTACGGTGAAAATGTTTTGCTGACTGATGACAATGGTAAATCATTATACCTTATAGGTACCGGAGCTTCTCCTGAGGGCAACCGCCCCTTCCTGAGAAAGTTCGATATCAGGTCAAAACAAACCACAGAATTGTTCCGGTCGCAGGCTCCTTACTATGAATACCCTATCCGGGTCCTGAATGCCAAAAAAGGCCTGCTGGTGACCCGAAGGGAGTCCAAAGATGATCCGCCCAATTACTTCGTACGAAGTATCAGGAAAGACAACCTCACCGCATTGACTAAATTTCCACATCCGTATGAAACGTTGAAAGAAGTTAAAAAGCAGGTAGTAAAGTACACCAGGAAAGACGGAGTGGAGTTAAAGGGTGATCTCTACCTGCCGGTGGGTTATAAAAAGGAAGATGGTCCTTTGCCTGTATTGATGTGGGCCTACCCCAGTGAATTTAAAAGTGCCAATGCAGCCAGTCAGGTAGAAGGTTCTCCTTATGAATTTATTCGCCTGGGATGGTATTCACCACTTTATTTTATCACAAGGGGCTATGCCATATTTGACGATCCCAGCATGCCGGTGGTGGGTGAGGGTGACAAGGAGCCCAACGACACTTTCCGGCAACAGTTGGTAATGAATGCCGAGGCCGCCATTGACAAACTGGTGGAAATGGGCATTGCGGACAGGAACCGGTGTGCCATAGGCGGGCATTCCTACGGGGCTTTCATGACAGCCAATCTCCTGGCTCATTCCGATCTGTTTGCGGCAGGAATAGCCCGGAGCGGAGCCTACAATCGCACACTCACTCCGTTTGGTTTTCAGGCTGAAGAACGAACCTACTGGGAAGCGCCCGAGGTGTATTACACTATGTCACCTTTTATGCATGCCGACAAGATCAATGAACCTATGCTCATGATACATGGTGAGGCAGACAATAATTCAGGAACTTTTCCAATACAAAGCGAGCGCATGTTTGCGGCCATGAAAGGCATGGGCGGGCAGGCACGCCTGGTGATGTTACCTCATGAAAGCCACGGTTACAGGGCAAGAGAGTCAATCCTGCATATGCTTTGGGAGATGGACCAGCTGCTGGAAAAATACGTAAAAAATGTAAAAAAGGAAACCGCCACCATAGATACCGAGGTCCATAAGGAATAGCGGCCACGGCAGGTATGAAAATACGCAATATGATGCCCGAAGACTGGGCTGCTGTCCGGCAGATATACCAGCTCGGGATCGATACAAAGCTGGCCACTTTTGAAACAGAAGTACCTTCCTGGGAGTATTGGGATGCCTCGCATCACCAGTCTCCCAGGCTGGTTTGTGAGTTGGATGGCAAGGTGGTAGGCTGGGCTTCACTGGCACCGGCCTCACAGCGGGAGGTATATCGCGGAGTGGCAGAGCTCACTGTTTATACTCATCCGGATCACCACGGCAAAGGTATTGGCAAAACGCTGCTCAGCACAATGATCGCCCGGTCCGAATCCGAGGGCTTCTGGACCCTCCAGTCTGTGATATTCGAAGAAAATACAGCCAGCATCCGGCTACATCAAAAGGCCGGATTCAGGATCGTGGGTTTTCGGGAAAAAATCGGAAGAATGGATAACCGGTGGTTGAGTACGGTTCTGATGGAAAAAAGAAGTGAAAAATGGGAGTAATACTTTCCTTAACGATGAAACAAACCAGGGTTGGTGGTGTTGATTGTAACGTAACCATATCTTCGCTGGAACGTCCGATTAATGAAATTAACCATAACCACGACCGTAAGGGCAAACTACCTGAGCATCAAAAATGATTTCACCGAAGAGTTGTTCCTCAAACTTACTCCACCTTTTCCCCCGGTCCGGCTGTTAAGATTCGATGGCTGTAAGAAAGGGGATATTGTGACGGTGGAGCTGAACTTCATCTTTTTTAAACAAAAATGGACCAGCCATATTACGGCAGACAATACGGACGACAATATATTCGAATTTACAGATGAAGGCACAGTGCTACCCTTCTTTTTAAGGTCATGGAAGCACCATCATCAGATCCACAGAATTGATGATACAAAAAGCCGGATTGTAGATGCCATTGAATTCAGCACTCCCACCCTTTTGACAGATTACCTGTTGTTCCCTGCCTTATGGTTTCAGTTCCTTTACAGAAAACCAATTTACAGGAAAACACTACGTAGTGATTGAAATTTCGTATATTCAATATATTGTACGCTAAAAAACAAGCAGAAAGTGAAGCAGCCATTTGAGAAAGTGCGACATATTTATGGGGACCGGCTGGAAGATATCCCTAATCGAAAAAACAAACGGCCGATCAAAAGTATAACAGAAATACTGACCTATAACCGAGTGCGAAATGGCAGAAATAAAAAGAGTACATGGGTATTCAATACACTGGTGCTACTCGCCCTTGGCCTTTTCATCGCTTTTCTTTTCCTCTATATTTCAGGAACGATGTCTACTCTTTTTTAGTAGCCCTGTTGTTATTGGTTAATTTGCAAGTCAGTTGATGGTTGATCGTCATTGATTGATGTTTTATTTACCCGGAAATCGGGTATCCTCATTTGACATACCCAACCCTGTATTAAGTATCTCAGGAAAGCCGTTTTCTCCAACGGTTGATCACCATTGTTCCGATAATTATCAAGAATTTTATTGACGTAATTAATTATATATTTCTTCTTACCAATGCGGGCATAAAACCAGCATGTGTCCTGTTGAGAGGGTTAGATTAAAATTAATCCTGGCGGCATAATGCTGGAAAGCCAAAAAAAGCCTTATCTAAAAGTAGCAGGGCTACGATGAAAGAAGCAGGTTGAAAGTGTACTGGCAGGAATCGCCATCATTTATTTTAATGGGATACCAAAAAATAAAAAAGATCGTCATTCCTCGCAGAGTCCGGTGGACTGCCAGCGTTTGTGGGCAGGTAGGTGGGAGAGCAGGAATCTGCGAGGTCGCCGAATGGGAACCTGGAACAACGCTTTACGGTCGACGACAAAGCAGATTCCTGTTCTCGCACAGCCTCTCACACATGGCAGACAGGAATGACGTCTCCGTGGGATGGTGCATGCGGAGTTTCCAAATGCTTTATTTAATGTCAATGGACGAAAATAAAAGCCCTCAATAAAATCCTTGATAATTATTGGAGAGGATAGTTCTCCCGTGAAAGCCATGGATCAGAAGTCAGAAGCTGGAAGTCGGAACCTCTAACTTCCGACTTCCAGCCTGCAATTCTACCCAATTTTCCGGCTCACTGTAAATCAATATATTAAACCTTCTACAGGAGAGTCAACAACCTCTTATCTCCCAAAAGGATTCATAGCGGCCAGTCCCCTTCTTCCTCCACCCATTTTGTTCATGGTCTTCATAAATTTCTTCATATCCCCAAACTGCTTGATCAGGTTATTGACCTGCTGGATCGAGGTACCGCTGCCGACAGCTATTCGCTTCCTTCGGCTACCATTCAGGATCTCAGGTCGTTCCCGCTCTTCATGGGTCATGGACCTGATAATGGCTTCTATGGGTTTAAATGAATCATCATCGACATCAATATCCTTGAGGGCCTTACCCATACCGGGGATCATTCCCATGAGATCCTTGATATTACCCATCTTTTTGATCTGCTCCAGTTGGCTGAGGAAATCATTAAAATCAAACTGGTTTTTCCGTATCTTTTTATTCAGCCTTCTTGCCTCTTCCTCATCAAAGGTCTGCTGCGCCTTTTCTACCAGGGAAACCACGTCTCCCATACCTAGTATCCTGTTGGCCATACGATCAGGATGGAACTTATCGATGGCCTCCATTTTCTCTCCGTGGGAGATGAACTTGATAGGTTTATCCACCAC
The DNA here is from genome assembly GCA_001657315.1 of Flammeovirgaceae bacterium BBD 1991-12. Taxonomy (GTDB): domain Bacteria; phylum Bacteroidota; class Bacteroidia; order Cytophagales; family Cyclobacteriaceae; genus Fulvivirga. The sequence continues at coordinate 73,471 of LYSV01000013.1, forward strand.
CCTGCGGATGGAAATGGCCGCCCCACCGCGGGTATCACCATCCAGCTTGGTAAGCACTACCCCATTAAAATCCAGCCGGTCATTGAAAGCCTTCGCTGTGTTCACCGCATCCTGCCCGGTCATGGAGTCTACCACGAACAGTGTCTCTGAAGGGTCAAGGGCCTTTTTCAGGCGGGAGATCTCATCCATCATCTCCTCATCCACTGCCAGCCGGCCAGCGGTATCAACGATCACTGTCTTTTTACTATTGGTTTTGGCATGCTTCAGAGCATTGTTGGCAATCTCCACAGCATTTTTATTTTCAGGCTCAGCATAGACTTCCACGCCGATCTGTTCGCCCAAAACCTTGAGCTGATCGATGGCCGCAGGACGATAAATATCACATGCTGCCAGCATAACAGAACGTCCCTGTTTGTTGAGCAGGTTAGCCAGCTTACCCGAAAAGGTAGTCTTACCTGACCCCTGAAGACCGGCAATAAGGATGACTGCCGGATTACCCTGAATATCGATCTCCTCAATCGTTCCCCCCATGAGCGCTGTGAGCTCATCGTTGGTGATCTTGGTAAGCAACTGCCCGGGAGAAACAGCCGTGAGCACATCTTTTCCCAGCGCCTTTGTTTTAATATCATCAGTTACTTCCTTCGCTACCTTATAGTTAACATCCGCATCGATCAATGCCCTTCGGATCTCCTTGATCGTAGTAGCTACGTTTACTTCCGTGATCCTGCCCTGTCCCTTTAGTGTCTGAAAGGCCTTTTCTAATTTATAACTGAGATTGTCAAACATAATGTACTTTTTAGGGGTGCAAATTTAATGATTATAAAATTACTTTGAGGAGTTTTCTGCATGTTGTACCATGGCTGCACATTTAAAATTTGATCTTACATATTGGACCCTCTCATGAACCACCCACTACTCTGGCCTCAGTGCGGGCGCATGATGATGGCAGGGTTGAAGATTAAAGTTCCTCATAGTCTGGTGAACATCTCCTCAAATTGATCCATGTTTTCCACATAAGGGAAAACCAGTCAACTTAACATACTCATCCCGATTATAAAACTATTACTTCAATACTGATTTTATTAAAATCTAACAATCAGATACTTATAATTTGGTCAAGTATAGATTTGTTTTAAAAGGCAACCATGTTAGCACCATTCTTGCTTGACATCCGGTATGCCCTTCGATAAGAATACCAAGTACACCTGGATCGATGACCCTAAAATACGATCTGAGGAGTCTATGCGGAATGAGATCCTTGTGATCATTGGCTTTAGTTTTTTTATAGCAGTACTGTTGGTGACCGCTTTTTTTCTGGTGATCAGTTAATCAATGGTACATCACCGGCTTAACCACGGTGATTGATGGCCTTACCTTCTGAGCAAAGGCTATCAACTCACCCGTCACCTCCTACCCGGTATTCTCCGGGGGTGTCCAGGAACTCCCCATTCCACCCAATAATCATGATCACCCGGAGACCGAGCTGATGGCTTCGAGCCTCTTTAGAAGCGGAGGGTGTGAATAATTAAAGAAAACATATGCCGGATGGGGGTAAAGGTTACTCAGGTTGTCTACCGATAACTTCTTCAGAGCTTCCTGTAGCGGGGCCCCGGCAAAGGTGGCTGAAGCGTATTCATCCGCCTCAAATTCATTTTTTCTGCTAAGCACATTGCCCAATATACCCAGCACCTTTGATATCGGTGAGTACAGGATACCGAATGCAATAAGGTTCAGGTGAATCCCTAACTCCTCTGCTCCCAACGCCAAACTCAGGTTCTCGTTGAAGATCATCCGGGACATGATAAAAAGCATCACCCCGATCTGAAGGACAGACATAATATAACCCTGAATAATGTGTTTCTTCTTGAAGTGCCCTACCTCATGCGCCAGTACCGCAACAAGTTCATCCGTAGTGTGGTTTTCGATCAGCGTATCATAGAGTACGATCTTCTTTTTTCTCCCGATCCCTGAGAAGAAGGCGTTTGCCTTTTTGGATCGTTTTGATCCGTCAATGACAAAAACATTATCCAATGGAAAATTCACTTTCCTGCTGTAACCCTCAATGGCAGATTTCAGCTCACCTTCACCCAAAGGTGTGAGCTTATTGAAAAGAGGCAGGATCAGACTGGTGTAAAACATATTGACAAACAGCACAAAAAGAGAAGCAACACCCCAGAAATAAAGCCAGAATCCCGCACCGATCTCAAGGATCAGGTAAAGTAGCGTACTGATCAGAATGCCACCGATCAGCAGGCTTAAAAGATAACCCTTCAGCTTGTCAAGAAAGAAAGTCCTGTAAGTGGTTTTATTGAATCCATACTTCTCCTCAATAACAAAAGTACTGTACAGCTGAAAAGGTGTATTTACGACGTCTGAGACCATAAAAAGCACACCAAAATAAGCGAGTGCCAGAATAATTCCGTGATCAAACCAATCGCGTAGCCATGTGTCCAGGAAGCCAAACCCACCAAAAAACAACATGGCAAATGACAAAATGAAGCTGAAAGAGCTTGAGTAAAATGAAAATTGCGTGAGTGTTTTATGATATTGCTGCGACTTCTCGTATTTCTGCCGGTCGTAAAACTCAGCTACATCATCCGGAATTTTTACTTTGCGTGCCTTTAGATTCACAAAATCCAGGATCTGCTCAAAAACAAAATCCATGGAAATAATGGTTAGAATAATATAAAGAATGCTGTGGTCCGACATATTCAATTGATTTCAAACACCAAAAGTAAATAAAGTAAAACAAAAGAGATTTTCCTTATTTAAGACAAAATCCCAAAATGGGAATATTTCCCAAATAAAATACCTTCAGTTTCAGCCTATTCAGGGATTTGACAATTTGGTACACCTCTTGCCCGCAAGGAGCAGGATGAAATTTTTTGAGTCAATGCAGAAACAGATTGGTCATTTCCATCGACATGAGTTATTCTATCCTGTCCTGGTATTTACGATCGGTATTGTCGTCGTGATCTACGAATTATTTTAAATTTCACACTTTCCATGAGCATCAGTGATGTTCTGAATTTATTTTATTTAGAAAGCTTCAAAATAATCATCAAAATTGGTTCATTAGGCTTTCGCATGTAAATTTGGGCACCTGTAAATCTGGTGTTCAAACTTCAAATCAAACCTCAATGAGTTGGTTCTCTAATGCAATTTCAAGCACTTTGGGTCGAAAGCTGCTAATGGCTCTGACGGGTCTTTTCCTTATCACATTTCTGGTGGTTCACTTAATAGGAAACCTGCAGTTGCTGGCTGATGACGGAGGAAAAGCATTTAATATTTATGCCAAATTTATGACGACAAATCCGGTCATCAAGACTACCTCCTATTTACTGTATGCATCATTCATCATACATATTGTATGGGCGATTTTGCTTACAAGGCAAAACCGTAAGGCCAGGACAGTAGGCTACGCCGTTTCAGCGGGATCTACAAACAGCACATGGAGTTCCAGAAATATGGGGATCCTGGGCACGATCATATTTGTTTTTCTGGTGATCCACCTGAAAAACTTCTGGTATGAAATGCACTGGGGGGGTATTCCTACTGTCAAATATGAGGGTGAAGATGTAAAAGATCTGTTCACGGTAGTAGAAGTCGCCTACACAAGTCTTTGGTATGTTTTATTTTACGTCGTGGGCATGGTAGGCGTCATGTTCCACCTATTCCATGGTTTTAAAAGTGCCTTTCAAACACTGGGGCTAAACCATCCCAAGTATAACCCTGTTATAAGTACGATCGGAACGCTGTTTTCCATAATAGTGCCCGGGGCATTTGCCGCCATTCCGATCGTAATGTATTTGAAATCAGTATAATTAAACTTATCGCTCGCATGAAGCTAGATTCCAAAATACCGGAAGGCCCCTTAGCCGAAAAATGGTCTAAACATAAATTCAATGTAAAGCTGGTTAACCCCGCCAATAAGCGTAAATACGACGTCATTGTCGTTGGGACAGGTCTTGCAGGGGCTTCAGCTGCCGCTTCTTTTGGCGAGCTGGGTTACAATGTAAAGGCCTTTTGCTTTCAGGACAGCCCCCGCAGGGCTCACAGTATTGCTGCCCAGGGAGGGATCAACGCTGCCAAAAACTATCAGAATGATGGTGACAGTATTTTCAGATTGTTCTACGACACCATCAAGGGAGGCGACTACCGCTCAAGGGAAGGCAATGTATACCGGCTGGCTGAAGTGAGTGTAGATATCATTGACCAGTGTGTGGCACAGGGAGTACCGTTTGCCAGAGAGTACGGTGGGCTGCTGGCCAACCGGTCCTTTGGAGGTGCTCAGGTATCCAGAACGTTCTATGCACGGGGTCAGACGGGACAGCAGCTTCTGCTTGGCGCATACAGCGCCCTGAGTCGTCAGGTCGCAAATGGCAAGGTTCAGCTACACTCACGGGAAGAGATGGTGGACCTTGTAATGAAAGATGGAAAGGCATGTGGCATTGTCACCAGAAATCTGATCACCGGTAAGGTAGAGTCACATTCCGCTCATGCAGTAGTGCTCGCCACTGGTGGATACGGCAATGTGTTCTTTCTCTCCACCAACGCCATGGGGTCCAATGTGACCGCTGCATGGAGAGCACATAAAAAAGGGGCTTTATTTGCCAATCCCTGCTTTACACAGATACATCCTACGTGTATCCCTGTTTCAGGCGACCATCAGTCCAAGCTGACCCTTATGTCGGAATCACTCCGGAATGATGGCCGTGTATGGGTGCCGAAGACAAAGGAAGACGCGGAAAAAATAAGGAAGGGTGAGCTAAAGCCTACAGATCTGCCGGAAGATAAAAGAGACTATTATCTGGAGATCAAATACCCGTCATTCGGCAACCTTGTGCCCCGTGACGTGGCCTCGAGGAATGCCAAATATGTGTGTGATGAAGGTCGTGGTGTGGCCAAAACGGGTCTGGCGGTATATCTGGACTTTGCTGATGCGATCAAAAGAGACGGACGTAAGGTGATAGAAGGCAAGTACGGTAATCTGTTTGACATGTATCAGCAGATCACGGGTGATGATCCCTACGAAACGCCGATGATGATCTACCCGGCGGTACACTACACCATGGGTGGACTATGGGTGGATTACAACCTGATGACGTCCATCCCCGGACTTTATGCCATTGGTGAAGCCAACTTTTCAGATCATGGAGCCAACCGGCTGGGGGCCAGTGCACTGATGCAGGGGTTGGCAGATGGTTACTTTGTTATTCCTTACACCATTGGAGACTACCTGGCCACATTGCCATATGAAAAAGTATCATCTGATGATGACGTCTTCAAAAAAGCAGAAGCCGAAACAAAAGATAAAATAGACAAACTCCTGAGTATCAAGGGTGAAAAAACGGTGGATGACTTCCACAAGGCCCTTGGGCACATCATGTGGGAATACTGCGGAATGTCACGGAATGGGGAAGGTCTCAAAAAGGCCAAACAGGAGATACAAACGCTAAAGAAGGAGTTTTGGCAGAATGTAAAGGTAATAGGCGGTAATGATGAGCTGAACCAATCACTGGAGAAAGCTAACAGGGTGGCTGATTTTCTTGAACTCGGCGAATTGATGATCGATGATGCGCTGGACCGGACTGAGTCCTGCGGTGGTCACTTCAGAGAAGAATCACAGACAGAAGAGGGAGAGGCCAAAAGGAAAGATGACGAGTTCTCCTATGTATCTGCGTGGGAATACAAGGGAGAAAATACACAGGAGGAGCTCCATAAAGAGGACCTGATCTTCGAAAATGTGAAGCTGACTCAGAGAAGCTATAAATAATGTATCACCGCCCCTGCAATTGAAATAAAAAACAGAGATAAAAAACAACAGACATGAGGATAACACTCAAAGTTTGGAGACAAAGGAACACACAGGACAAGGGTAGTTTCAAAACCTATAAACTGGATGATGTGTCACCAGACATGTCATTCCTTGAAATGTTCGATGTACTGAACGAGACACTGGTAAGGCAGGGCGAAGACCCGGTGCATTTTGATCATGACTGCCGTGAAGGTATCTGTGGCACATGTAGTTTGTACATCAACGGCAAACCTCATGGTCCCAAGCAAACCACTACATGTCAGTTGCACATGCGTAGTTTCAAGGACGGAGACACCATCACCGTAGAGCCATGGCGAGCCTCGGCCTTTCCTGTCCTCAAGGATCTTGTTGTCGACCGGTCTTCGTTTGACAGGATAATCCAGTCGGGCGGTTATGTTTCCGTGAATACCGGAGGCGTACCCGATGCCAATGAGATACCAATACCTAAAAAGGATGCCGACAAAGCGATGGACGCTGCGGCCTGTATAGGTTGCGGAGCCTGTGTGGCAGCCTGTAAAAATGCCTCGGCCATGCTGTTTGTAAGCGCCAAGGTCTCACAGTTTGCCCTGTTACCTCAGGGACAGACGGAAAGGAAAACACGCGCTGAGAAGATGATCGCTCAAATGGATAGTGAAGGTTTTGGAGCCTGCACCAACACCGGAGCCTGCTCGGCAGAGTGTCCCAAAGAAATAAGTCTTACCAACATTGCCCGTATGAACAGAGAGTTTTTCACTGCAAAAGTAGGCTCTGACAATGTTTAGCAAGCTATTGCTAAGCTTTCTGTTGCTGCCTGGCCTGAGTCTGTTTGACTGGACAGTGTCCGCTTCCTTTCAGAAGATCTCTATGGAAATGGTCATGAAAGTGGCAGATGGTGGATACTCAAGTACCACAAAGGCCACTATCTATTATTCCTACGACGGTAAAATGGTGACCTATTTCAGCCAACCGAAGGAAATGGTGGTGACTAATAACGCGAAGGGTGAAATGCAGGTTTATGATCCGTCAAAAAATACGATCATCCAAAAACAAAATTTCACCTACAGCACAGAAACCACTCAACTCTATTATTTTTTACAAAACCGCAAAAACGACCTCGGCCTGGCTGATCTGGGATTTATTCAGCAGAATATCACGTTTGAAGAAGGGCTAAGTATCACAGAGTGGATGCCCCCCATGAATATGTCATCACAGCTCTCCAAGGTGAAACTGGTCCATGAACGGGACAATCCGATCTACATGGCATACTATGATGCCAGCAATAATATAGCTACCAAATCGTACTTTTACGACTACCAGGAATTAAGGCCGCTGCTGCACTTTCCCCTCACCATCACTCAAATTAACTACAAGACTCCGGCAGATTCAACCATCAACAAAACCTCATACTCCGGAATAGTTTTTGATAATCAGGTAGATGATTCTAAATTTAGTTTTAAAATACCCGATAATGCTAAAGTATTACACTAGCATTTTTCTTCTTCTTTTCTTTATCAATACAGGTATGGGGCAGAGCAATGCAGACAATAACAGTCTGGATCTGATTGAGCAAAGCCATTCGAAACAGGGGGTAAAGAAAAAAACAAGACCGAAAGTAAAAGCCCTGCAGGCTGTTAATCCATTATACTGGGTATACAAGGGAAGTCTGGGGCTGTATCAAAAACATATCTCTCCACAGTTGGCTACAAACTGCATCTATGAAACTTCATGCTCCAGGTTTAGCCGAAAACTGATCCACCATCATGGACTGATAAAGGGCTTCTTCCTCTCCTGTGACAGAATAAGCCGGTGCAACAGGATCACACTTGCAGAATCCAGTCCTTTAAGACTAAACCGATCGGGCAAGGTAATTGAGCATCCCGAAGACTACTCTTTCAGATGAGGATAACCCTGATTATTCTCTGTCTGTTTGTGGAAATAGTCGCTTATTCACAATCGCAGCCCGAGAAGGACCTGAAATTTGCACAGTATCTTGTGAATACACGACAAAGTGAAGACGCCATTCACTTTATTAAAAGCCTGCCTCGTCAGTCATTATCGGAGGATCATCAGGATACGCTGCATTTTTTGCTGGGGAAATCCTACTATCAGCTTCAGGATCTGACCAATTCGGCATTCCATTTTTCAAAACTCAATGACCCTCAACATCCTTTGTATGTTGAGTCCCGGTTTTTTGAATCTTTCAATTATCTCCATCTGGAAAAGACCGAAGAAGCAATTTCAATCTTAAACCAGCTTAGTCCGGAGCCCGGTGTCCTGAATGGCCTGCGAAATTTCGAGGTCGCAGGAGCTTATTTGCTCAAAAGGGAATATGCACTTTTTGACACGCTGGCCCGGTCATTTGATCAGCAGTATTACCAGTTTTCAGCACAGGAAAAAAGCCTCCTGGAGGTAAGAAAAGACCTCGCACAGCATAAGAGGAAATCACCATTGATGGCTGGCATATTTTCTTCCATTATACCGGGTTCGGGTAAAATCTATGCCGGCAAGACCGGGCAGGGTATTGCCGGGCTTCTCACAACCGGTATTCTGGGGCTACAGGCCCTCGAGGGTTACAGGAAGGACGGGGCGGACAGTGCCCGGTTCCTGATCTTCGGCTCCGTCTTTTCCATATTTTACATTGGCAATATATGGGGAAGTGTTTTCACAGTAAAACTTACCAACGATGAGTTCAATGAAGCAGTTGATCACCAGATCCTGTTTGATCTGCATATTCCTTTGCGCACCGTTTTTCATTAAGGCACAATCAGAAAAAGCGGATAGTTTGTATGGTACCGGCCAGTATACAAAGGCTCGTATTGAATACGAACGCCTGCTGTTCGAAAACAATGCGCCTGAACTAAAAAACAAGCTCCTGCTCAAAAAGTCCAGGTGCTACAAGACCACAGGAGATCACGAAAATGCCTATAAGACCTTGCTAAGAGGGAATTTATTTACACCGGATGATTCCGTAAACTTTATGCTGCGTTACGAAATAGCATTGAACGCTTACCTTGCCTACGATTACAGTGTCAGCCTGACCCAACTAAAGCAAATCGGCTTTTACATAAAAGATGAGAGCCTGAAAACACAGGTTTTGTTTCTGGAAGTGTTAACACTGAATGAGCTCATCCAATGGGAAGAAGCAAAAACGGTATTTGAAAAGTATTCTGACCTTAACGATCTTGAGCTGAATGTCGATAGTATCTACGCTTTTATTCATAAACCCAAATTAAAGAACGTCAAAACCGCCAAAAAGCTGTCATACTTTGCACCCGGTATAGGCCAGATCTATGCCGGATATCCGGGTAAGGGTATATTTTCTTCCCTTATACAGGGCTCATTGCTGGCTTTTGGTGCATACAGTCTTTACGAAGGTTATTTTTTTACAGGGGCCTTTACCGGCATAGGGCTGTTCTACTCCTTTTATTCCGGAGGCGCCCGTCATGCAGAATTCCTGGCACAGAAAAAGAACAACGAGCGGGTTAGCCGGTACAATGGTGGGATCAGGAAACTGATCCTCGAGGTTGAAAGACAAAAAAAAGCCCCTTAAAAAGGGGCTTTTAAAATGTTTAAAATTATACTTACCACATAAAAAATGCATCATTATCGACGTACTTGCTGATATCGTTGTTGTTGATCACCAGTACAATGAGGTCAATTAATGGGATCAACCCAAAAATACCCCCACATGTCAGGAGATAACCAACGATGAGGACAGCAGAACCACCCAGGTAAACTCTATGTATGGCCAGGCCTCCCAGAAAGAAGTCCAGAAGCACTGCTATCCAAACATTCTTTTCTTCCAGCGTAGCATTGGTTGAGTTTAGGTCTAGCATAGCGTCAGCAGACAAAATGTTGATGCTGGTTTCAAATACCGCCTCAACAGCGGCATCATCGATCCTGTACTCGCTGGTAGAAGCAAAGGAAGAAACGGAGGCTACACATACCATGAGTAGTGTAATTACAAATACTTTTTTCATAGTTGAGTTTTTAAAGTTTGAGTGATAAAAAAATTTCGCACCCAATTAACATAATTGAATTAATATTTCCTATAATTTTCGGTAATCTTATCAATTTGACTATAAGGCACTTGAAATTCATCAGATTTATTTGGGTTATTGTGATCAGCGTATCGGCACACGCCGGACAACTTCCGGAAGCTGATATCAAAAAGTGTCTGGATCTGATCTACAGCATGAAATTTGACAGTGCACGGATGGCTGTGGATCAATATCATGAGAAAGTGGGGGATCATCCCTCATGGTATCTGCTGCAGGCTTACCTGCTCCGATGGAGAGAAATGCCTCTTACAGATGCCTCTGCGCATTGTGAAGATTATATGAAAATCCTGGATTCGGCCATCCAATCAGCTGAGCAGGTCACCAAAAAATCACCGGACGATCTTCAGGCACTGTATTTCACCATGGCGGCACGTCTTATGAAGGCGGAGCTACATGCAAACAGCAATAGTTTCGCAAGAGCTGTACTTGAGGGAAAAGCAGCGCTTTCTATCATAAAAAAGGGATTTGATCTGTATGAACAGTACCCGGAATTCTATATTTCCACAGCTCTCTACAATTATTATATTGAACATTACAGGGATCAGAGCTTTGTGTACAGCTCCCTGTTATGGCCGTTTCCTGACGGAGACCAGCAGCTGGGAATGAAACTGCTTAAAAGCGGATATGAAAAGGGCATATTTACTTCTGTGGAATGCCTGCTTTATCTGTCACATATTAACTTTAAGCTGGAAAGCAATCCCCAAAAAGCGCTTGAGTATTCAAAGCAGCTCTTCGAGCGTTATCCTTCCAATCTTAAATTCACAGAAATACTGATTGAAAATTACCTGGCCTGTCATCAGTATAAGGCGGCATCTGATCTGAATTCGGCACTTCTGAACTCATCCAATAACTATTTTCTTGCACGGGGATATCTTTTTAAAGGCATGATGCTGCAGGAATATTACCACAACAGCACAAAAGCGCTGCAATACCTGGACAAAGCAGAAAGCCTGCTCGACCCAAAGGAGCACCTGATGAGTGTACTATACCTGGAAAAAGCCCGGATATATCACCTCAAGGATGATATCAAAGCGCAGATGTTCGGAAAAAAAGCAAAAAAAATAGCTCGCTATGATTATGTGCATGATTCCGTGGATCAGATAGGAGTAGACTAGCATAAGATGAGCCTGAAAGGAATGATCGGCTTTCCAATTTTCAAAATCACCACAAACAATAATCTTAATAATTGATTGAACCCATGCCGTAGTTATGATTAAACCCAGGCATTCATTTATAGCTCCCCTTCTTCAATAAGCCCCCAGGCGATCAGTACTATTCCCACGAGTATTCCCAACCCACCCAGTGTGCCACTCACGAGAATAGCAACGAGTAGTCCGGCAGCGGCTATTATGATGCCACTGTATACCTTTCTGTTCTCAATGGAAGCCTTCTTTTTAGCCTTTTTAAGCTCTTTTATATCTCTCTTCACCTCTCTGATCACCTCTTTCTTCTCTTTGGGTGAGAGCCGGGCCATTGAACCCTTGTCTACCAGGGTATTTTTGGTCTGGTATTTTGCTACTATCTCTGCGGCTCTTTTTGGTTGAACATCTACCACCTTTTCCGTTCTGGCGGAAGCTACCAGAAGTTGTTCATTCTTTTCAGACGCCGGGGATACCTCCTGAGCCGTATTGACCTCAACAGTCGATTCACCATCATAAACCAATGTAACAGCTTCCTCCACCCTATCCGGTTCATAAAATTGCTGAGATGGGCCAAAACTGGCCGTATACCTTGGTGTACAGCTTATAACTATATTTCCACCTACCAGCAACGCTATCAGAATGAAATGATTACGTTTCATATTGTTATCAAATTTTAAATTTGTGCCCGGTTATAACAGGCTTTTAATCATGCCCAGGTTTTGATAAGTTCTTGTCAGAAGACAGCTAAATATAAAGATAGTTTGTTACTATTGGGTAAGGATACCCTTTTAATATGTCCAGGATAATAATATCATGCGCTCCGCGTATTTCCCCATATGTACTACAGGAACTCGAAACTTTAGGATACAGAGGCCGGACGCTCAACAAACTGGGTGTGGAGATGGAGGGTACCATGCAGGATGCCATGAAACTGAATCTCCATCTTAGATGCGCTTCCAAAGTGCTGCTGGAAGTGCGGTCCTTTTCTGCCACCGACCCGGATGCGCTGTATGCTGAATTATCCTCTATAGCCTGGGAACGCATGATCCCGTCCAACGGCTATTTACGTATCGAAAGCTTTGTAAAAAATGATACCATCCTTGATACCCGTTTTGCAAACCTGAAAGCAAAAGACGCCATTGTAGACCGGATCCAGAAAACAAAGGGCAGAAGGCCCGACTCAGGACCCAGTGTAGACCGGACCGTTCTTTTTCTGCACTGGGTGGAGAACGACGCCGGGATCTACATCAATACCTCGGGAGATACCATTGGTAAGCACGGCTACCGCAAAGTACCATTCAGAGCGCCTATGATGGAGTCACTGGCTGCTGCCACCCTTCTGGCCTCCCGGTGGGACAAAAACTCACATTTTATCAACCCAATGTGTGGTAGTGGTACACTGGCTATAGAGGCTGCCTTACTGGCCTGCCATATAGCTCCGGGAAGCTTCAGGACCAACTACGGCTTTATACACCTCAGATCGTATGACGAGCGCCTGTGGAAGAAGCTACTGAATGAAGCAAAAAACAAAGTACCGGAGGATCTGGAATTCAGGATCATCGCTACGGACAGAGATCCCAGGGCAATTGAGGCAGCAAAAATGAATGCAGAACAGGCGGGCGTAAAGCACCTGATAGATTTTAAAGTTTGCGACTTTCGCGATACCTTTATCCCCAGGAGTAATCCGGGCGTAATATTTTTTAACCCTGAATATGGTGAACGTCTTGGGGAAGAAAAGAGGCTTGAAGGGATCTATAAGAGTATTGGAGACTTTTTCAAACAACACTGCAAGGGGTATACGGGTTATATTTTTACAGGCAACCTGGATCTGGCAAAACATGTTGGCCTGAAAGCCAAAAGACGAATAGAATTCTTTAACGCCAAAATTGATGCACGTCTTTTGGAATATGAGATCTATAGTGGGAGTAAAAAACGGATTTAAATGCGGTTAGGCATCCAATATGCACAATACTGGGTAGACAAATTCTACTATTCGTTTCCCGTGCAGCTTTTGCTTAATCATGCCAAAAGGAATCATGTACTTCTGCTTTGCTGGCTTGTCCTTTTTGCCATTGTAAGCAGTAATTTCGGCAACTACCTTGGGATACCCTTCCTGTTTCTGGATCCGGTCTATCTGAATGAGGTCAATTTCCAGAGCTTTTTCATAGTAGGTCTTACACTGGCGGGGTTCAGTGTAGCTTTTCATATCACTACCTATATCAGTGACGCCCACAGATTTACCTTTATTGGCACCTTAAGGAGACCGTTCACTACTTTCAGTATCAACAACAGCATTATCCCTTTTGGCTTTGCCATTTTTTATGTGATAATGATCATCCGGTATGAAAAATCCAATGAAAGTATAGGGGATGATCAGCTGCTGTTCAATATTCTGGGATTCATAACCGGGTATCTGGTCATGACCTCGCTGCTGTTCACTTACTTCTGGCTTACCAATAAGAATATCTTCAAATACGTGGTGTATAAGGTAGATGAAAAGCTCAAGCAAAATATAAAGGCTACGCGGGCCAGCGCCATGAAAAAATGGGATATAGCACGAAAAAAGCAAATACGGGTAGATTACTATCTAAGCCTGCGGTTTGAAGGAAAAAAGGTAGAAGATCACCGCGGCTTTTATGACAGGGAGACCATCCTTCAGGTCTTCGATCAGAACCATTTTAATCTGGTCGTTATCGAGCTTCTGATCTTTGTCGCGCTGATACTTATGGGGGTATTCAAGGACCTGGAAAGCTTTCAGATACCTGCCGCTGCCAGTTTTATTCTTTTCTTCACCATTTTTGTAATGCTCGCCGGAGCATTTTCCTACTGGTTTGGCAACTGGTCCATTACAGCTTCGATAATACTGATCCTTGTGGTTAACGTGCTGATGGAACGTAATGTATTCAGCAAGACTTATAAAGCCTTTGGGCTTGATTATAAACGACCGCCTGCCACCTACAACCTGGGGCAAATAACCCAGCTAAGCAATTATGATATCCGTCAGAATGACAGGGAGCATACACTTGAGATCCTTAAAAACTGGCGTGCCAAATTTGATACTGTGGAAAAACCAAAAATGGTCTTTGTATGTGTAAGCGGCGGAGGCCAGCGGGCAGCCCTATGGACACTCAATGTCCTTCAGACTGCTGACCGGATGACGAAAGGCCAGCTCATGGAAAATACCATGCTCATGACCGGAGCCTCCGGAGGGCTGATCGGAGCCAGCTACTTCCGTGAATTATTATATCAAAAAGAGCTGGGAAGGGAAGTGGATCCCTATTCCAGAAAACACCTGTCCAACATCGCCAGTGATAATCTGAATGCCATTATCTTCAGCTTACTGATGAATGATCTCTTCCTCGGCTTTAAAAAATTTGAATACGAGGGTCTGCAATACGATAAAGACCGGGGGTATTCATTTGAAAACCAGTTAAACAAAAATACTGAAATGCTGCTGGACAAGCCCCTGGTAAGCTACAAATACGCCGAAGAAAAGAGTATCATTCCAATGATCATCATGGCTCCTACCATTATCAACGATGGTCGCAAGCTGTATATTTCACCGCAGAATGTGTCTTATCTGACCAATGTGACCGACACCCTGTACTACGAAAGTAAGCTCAACGGCATCGACTTTATGCGGTTCTTTGAAAACCAGGGGAGTGAACAGTTGCGGTTTCTCAGTGGCCTTCGGATGAGCGCGACCTTTCCCTATATTACCCCTAACATTACGCTGCCCAGCAACCCACCTATGGAGATCATGGACGCAGGCATTACGGATAACTTCGGAGTGTCAGACGCCATCCGCTTCCTCTACGCCTTCAGGGACTGGATCAGTGAGAACACCTCGGGTATTGTTATCGTGTCCATCCGGGACTCTGAAAAGGACGGTCCCATCCAACCAAGGGAAAACCTGTCATTGTTCGAACGCTTCACACTACCCATCAGCAGTATCTATGAGAATTTTGAGGCATTGCAGGATATTACCAATGATAATAAGATAGACTATGCCCGCAATTGGTTCAATGGCAGTATAGAGCGTGTGGACATTCAGTATGTCCCGGAAGACTATGCCAAAGAAAACCTTTCAAGGTCAGATAGCCTGAGAATGGAAAATGTACAAAGAGCTTCGCTGAGTTGGCGGCTGACCGGGCGTGAGAAAAAAAGCGTGATCACTAATATTGATACCCACGCGAATCAAAAAGCCCTTCTCAAGCTACGGTCGTTGCTGGAGGAGGAGTAGGTTTTTGCCTGTAAAATGTTCCTGCGCTGAAAATGCGAGCATCACTCAAATTCAAAGGCCTACCCGGCAAAATTGTTTTTACCCGGTAAAGATTTTGTCGCTACGGGGCTCTTTCAAAGTTGAACCCGGATTTAATAATTTAGACACCAAGTTAGGTTAAACGGCCTGGGAAATGCTTTTAATACGAAGAAAGTTATTAGGACAAGATTTCAAAAAAGTACACCACTCAATTTTATTATTAACTTTCATTATTTGCGTAGTCTACGAGCAAATAACAGTACCTGGCGCAACATTGAATAGCCTGGTCTATTGGCCTCTTTCTTACTTTTTGATGTTGTGGCTGTTAACCGGTTTTATTCCAATTTTATTTTTGCATGGCCTTACAATGGATAATCAAAAGGCGATTTCTTATCATACCATTTTGGCTCTTTTGTTTGGATTTACACATGTTGCCTTATCTGATATTTCCATTGTGCTTTTAGAGCGACTTCTTAATATACCGGAGCACCTCGCATTAGGTTCACTGGCATCAAAATGGTTAAATGCATGGCAAGAATCATTAAAAAGCTCAATTTGGTATTTAGTCACCCTGGCGGGTATATCGATATTGTATTATCGGGAGCTATATAAAAATGAACAAAAGAAAAATGAGCAATTGGTTCAAAGACTGGAAAGAGCCGAGGTGAAAACCCTATCCGCTGAACTTAACCCGCACTTCCTGTTCAATGCCATGAATGGAATTGCCATGCAGGTTAGAAAAAACGAAAGCCAGCAGGCTATTGAAAGCATAGCCAATTTAGGTGAAATGCTAAGAGCAGTTTTAAATACCAGGAACAACGTATTCATTACGGTAGAAGAAGAGCTAAAGCTGTTGGATCGCTATATTTCTTTGGAGAAACGAAGGTTTAAGGAAAGAATAATTATTGAAGTAAATTGTGAAAATAAGGTATTAGGCAGTATCATACCTAAGTTGCTCCTCCAGCCTATTGTAGAAAATGCCTTTAAGCATGGGGTAAATGCAGATCCTGGGGAATCTAAAATACTTGTTAATGTCTTTGCCCATGTTGACAAATTATGCATAGAAGTATTTAATACGGGCACAAGTAGAATAACATGGCCCATGCAAAAAAGCAACAGCATAGGGTTGCCAAATACCGTGGAAAGACTTAGGAAATTGTACAAGAATAATTTCGTGTTACTGATTAAGCAGGGGACAAATGGAATACTTGTAAAGATCGAATTACCTTGATATCATAATGTTTTCAACAATAGTGGTAGATGATGAAAAGGACGCGCGGGAAGGACTCGCCCTGCTTTTGCAGCAAGATGAAGAAATTCGATTATTGGCGTTGTGCGATGACGGCCTGACCGCTATCTCAGAAATTGAAAAGCATAAGCCCGATATTCTATTCCTGGATGTTCAGATGCCACAGGTCAACGGTTTTGAAGTATTACGCAGCATACAATTTATGCCGAAAGCTGTAATTTTTGTTACTGCTTTCGACGAGTTTGCCTTGAGAGCTTTTGAAGTTCATGCTACAGACTACCTTTTAAAACCTTTCACTGACCCGCGCTTTTTCAAAGCACTGGACCATGCCAAAGAGATGGTAACCAGGAATCAAATGGATAGCAACAAACTTATCAACTCCTTGCCACCAGGAGAAACTACAGGATCAGAACTGCTGGACAGGTCGTTGGGAGAACGACTGGTTGTAAAGGAAAACGGGAGAATCCAATTGATACCCTACCGGGATATTCGTTGGCTGGAAGCCTATGATTATTATGTAAAGATACACCTGGAGGATCGCTTTTATTTGATCAGGGAGAGTTTAAAGAAACTCGCACATAAGTTACAAGCCTACGGCTTTGTTCGCATTCATAAATCCACAGTTGTTAATTTGAAATATGCCACTACAGTAAAACAATTATCACAAAAGGGACATGTGCTGGTATTAAAAAATGGGCAGGAACTGGCGGTAAGCAGGAACCATAAAAAGGCACTTTTTGATCTTTTTAATCGTAGTTAACACTTTACTGCACAACAGGGACCGTTTCCTGCATATCATCAACTATAGAATCAAATTGAGCGTAGGCTTGCTTGTATTAAAATAGAAATAATATGCTAAAGAATCACCTTAAGTTTGCCATTAGAATGTTTTTAAAAGACGGCATTTACCCCTGGCTCAATATACTTGGGTTAGCCCTTGGTATTTCGTGCGGCATACTCATTCTTCTTTATCTTCAATACGATCTGACCTATGACAGACACCATAAACAACACGGACAGATCTTTCGCATAGTAAATCATCTCCAGGCCACCGGGGCATCCTTTAATGTAGCCAAGACAGCCAGGGAGTTAGCACCTCTTCTAAAGGAAGAGTATGCCGAAATTGAAAACTACGTACGATTTGAGCGGTACTATAACCCAATGCTTAGTTATACTTCGGATCATGGTGAGAAGATTCTGCACTACATCGATAATGTATATGAAACTGATTCCAGCGTACTATCCGTTTTTACACACGAATTCATAGAAGGTGACCCTGCCTCAGCACTGCATTCACCGAATAAAATGGTGATCACGGATAAGGTAGCAAGGATGTTTTTCGGAAGCGAGCCCGCTTTAAATAAGGAAATTTCTATTGATAATAACCAGCGATATGAAGTAATGGGAGTGATCAAAGAACTTCCCGGCAATACCCACTTAAAATATGATGTGCTGGTATCGCAGTTACCACTGGATAGAGAATGGATAAGAAATGGTCGTGAAGATCCTGTGCGCGTATCGGAGGGATTCTGGAACCCTGGCACATATACCTATTTATTCTTTGGCAAGAACTATGATGCCCGACAGTTTTATTCCAAATTTCCTCAAATTTTTGATACTTACTTCAGAGGTTTCGGGGAGCAGATAGATGGTACAGTAGATATGGACCTGGAACCGTTGGCGGATATCCACTTTACAAGTAAAAGAGGTGGGGACGTTCCACAGGGTAACATTAACTATACCTATACTTTTGCCGCCATAGGCTTTTTTATTATCATATTAGCCTGTATTAATTATATTAATATGGCCACTGCAAGGGCCGTGAACAGAGCCGGTGAAATTGGTATGAGAAAAGTGCTGGGTCATTCAAATAATACACTCTTTTTTTCGATCTTATTGGAAGCTTTTGTCCTTGCTTTCGTGGCCCTTGTATTGGCCCTGCTATTCTGTTTCATTATCATATACCTTACTCCCCTTGAAGATCTGATAGGTAAACAACTTGAGCTTGACTTTTTTAGTAATCCAATACTGCTTGTTGGCGCTCTATTGCTTACGGCATGCATAGGTTTGATGTCAGGGGTATACCCCGCGCTTTACCTCCCTGCGATTCCCATCGTAAAAGCACTAAAGGGAAAATTTTCATCAAAAACCGGCGGTAGGTTATTTCGTAAAACGCTGATCATATTTCAATTTGGCATTTCGATATTCGTGATCATATGTACATTCCTCATGGAGAAACAGATCGAATTTTTAAGAAACACGGACCTGGGTTTTGAAAATGAAAATGTTGTTTTAATTCCCCTACAGGATTCTTTGGTGGTAAACCAAATGGAAGCCATAAAATCTGAGTATAAACGTTTGCCCGGGGTGTCAGAAGCCAGCACGGCGTATGGAGTGCCTGGTTTAGGCGTAGGGGGGTCGGTTTTCTGGGTGGAAACGGATGAAGGGATGACCCAGCAGAGTATTAATACAATATGGGCAGGAGAAGAATATTTGGAAACCATGGGCATCGAAATCCTTCAAGGCAGAGGCTTCAGAAAGGGGTCAGAAATAGACCGGAATTTAAGGGTTATCGTAAATGAAGCGACTGTTGCTATAATGAACTGGGGAGACAGTGCTGTAGGTAAAAAGATCAAATTCTTTCATGGCAACGAGGAAGGAGAGGTTATCGGTGTTATGAAAAATTTTAACTACAGTTCCCTGCACAATAAAATTGATCCACTTCTCATTGGACTTAGCGATAATCAAGGAGGGTATTTGCATTTAAGGGTTAGCCCGGTCAACCTTAGACAAACTATGGCTAAAATTGAGATGATGTGGAGAGGCTTTGACCCCAATCATCTTTACCAATTTAAATTTCTTGATCAAAGTTTTAATGAGCAGTATAAGGCTGACGAGACCCAGCAGCATTTAGTGGGCACACTATCCTACGTCTGTATTTTTATCTCCATCCTTGGTCTCGTAGGCCTGGCAGCTTTTACTGCCAGTCAAAAAACCAAAGAAATAGGGGTGAGAAAAGTTTTAGGAGCTTCGTCAGGCAATATCATTGGCTCATTTTCAAAAGACTATTTGAAACTGATCCTTATTTCGTTCTTGATCGCCGTACCGGTGGCAAACTATGCCATTTCAGAATGGCTCAATAGTTTTGCCTATCAAACAGAAATACATTGGTATAATTTCCTGGTTCCGGGAATCATTGTGCTTTTCGTGGCTTTGGTTACAGTAGGTTTACAGACATTCAAATCGGCAAATGCCAACCCGGTAAAAGCGCTTAGAAGTGAGTAATACCATAAAAACTAGTTGAGCGGTAGTTTAAGGCAGATCACTAAATTCGCATCAAGTCAAGCCCGGGTTTATCAGAAAAAAGAACCGGCATCATAATTTTCCAAACTTTGTAAACGATTTAAGACAACAGGAAATGACAAGTTTGGAACCAAAATCTTTACCGGTTAGAGCAGTATCTCTATGGCTAACTAATGCTTGTTAGCAAAGTCATGATTTTATCGTAATTTTGCAGCTTTAACACCAGACCTACTATGAAGCAAGTGGCGCCCTACAAGCCGAAAAACAAAGTAAGAATAGTTACAGCCGCCAGCCTTTTTGATGGTCACGATGCGGCCATCAACATCATGAGACGCATTATTCAGTCCACCGGTTGTGAGGTCATCCATCTCGGACATGACCGTAGCGTGGAAGAGGTAGTAAATACCGCTATTCAGGAGGATGCCCAGGCCATCGCCATGACCTCCTATCAGGGTGGACACAACGAGTATTTCAAATACATGCATGACCTGCTGAAGGAAAAAGGCGCCGGACATATCAGGATATTCGGCGGAGGTGGCGGGGTGATCCTGCCGGATGAAATCCAGGAACTGCATGACTACGGCATCACCAGAATATATTCCCCGGATGATGGCCGGGCCATGGGTCTTCAGGGTATGATCAACGATCTGATCGAAAAAAGTGATTTTGCTATAGGGGAAAGCCTTAACGGCGAGGTAGATCATCTCAGCGAGAAGGACCCAAAATCTATAGCCCGTTTAATATCGGCTGCTGAGAATTTTCCGGAGCAGGCTGACGGTGACCTCAAAACTGTCCATAAACTGGCAGAGAAAGTGGATATTCCTGTGTTGGGCATTACTGGTACCGGGGGTGCAGGTAAATCTTCACTGGTGGATGAACTCGTACGCAGGTTTTTGACCGACTTTAAGGATAAAACAGTTGCTATTGTCTCTGTTGACCCTTCCAAGAGAAAGACCGGGGGCGCTCTGCTGGGCGATCGCATCAGAATGAATGCCATAAAGAACGATAGGGTCTATATGCGTTCGTTGGCCACCCGGCAATCCAACCTGGCATTGTCAAAACACGTCAGTGAAGCCATAAAGGTGCTGAAAGCCGCTGAATATGACCTTATCATTCTGGAAACCTCGGGAATAGGTCAGTCCGATACGGAGATCACTGAGCATTCCGACGTGAGCCTGTATGTTATGACCCCTGAATACGGAGCTGCTACCCAACTGGAGAAAATAGACATGCTGGACTTTGCAGATGTTATTGCCATCAACAAATTCGACAAAAGAGGTGCTCTGGATGCTTTAAGGGACGTTAAGAAACAGTATAAACGAAATCACAACCTATGGGACGTCGATGACAGCAGCATTCCGGTTTTTGGTACCATAGCGTCGCAGTTCAACGATCCGGGCATGAACAGCCTGTATGCAGATCTCATGAAAAAGATCTCGGAAAAGTCCGACACAAACATGGGTTCCAACTTTGAGGTCACTGATGAGATGTCTGAGAAGATCTATGTTATACCTCCCAATCGCACACGCTACCTGTCTGAAATATCCGAGACCATAAAAGACTATGATCAATGGGTAGCTACCCAGAAAGAGGTAGCCGAGAAGCTGTATGGACTCAGAAAATCCATTGAAACACTGCAGGAAACAGGCCTTGAAGACAAAGACAGATTGATCAGGGGACTGGAGGAATCCTATCAGCAGGTGGCACTTGATATAGACCCCAGAAATCTCAAGATCATCGACGACTGGAACGCCAGGCAGAAGAAATACAAGGATGCGGTATACTCCTTCAAAGTAAGGGACAAGGAAATATCCATTCAGACTCACACGGAATCACTTTCCCACACGCAGATACCCAAGGTAGCCCTGCCCAAATATGCAGCCTGGGGTGACATACTTCATTGGAGCCTGCAGGAAAATGTACCGGGAGAATTCCCCTATACCGCTGGTATTTACCCTTTTAAGCGCGAAGGTGAAGATCCTACGCGTATGTTCGCCGGTGAGGGCGGCCCTGAGCGTACCAACAGGAGATTTCACTACGTAAGCCTGAATATGCCGGCGAAAAGGCTATCAACTGCCTTTGATTCGGTCACGCTCTATGGCAACGACCCTGATTACCGGCCGGATATTTACGGGAAGATCGGTAACTCCGGCGTATCCGTTTGCTGTCTGGATGATGCAAAGAAGCTGTATTCAGGCTTTAATCTGGCTGATCCCATGACCTCCGTGTCAATGACAATCAACGGGCCTGCGCCCATGCTACTGGGATTTTTCATGAATGCAGCCATTGATCAGCAGTGTGAGTTATATATCCATGAAAACGGCCTTGAAGCGGAGATAAACAAAAAAATAGATGCCATCTACCAAAAAAAGGATGCGGTGCGGCCTGCATATCAGGGAGAGCTGCCGGAAGGCAATGATGGCCTGGGACTAATGCTGCTGGGCGTGACCGGCGATCAGGTATTACCCAAAGATGTTTATGAAAACATCCGTACGAAAACATTGGCCTCAGTAAGAGGGACTGTGCAGGCAGACATTCTGAAGGAAGACCAGGCACAGAATACCTGTATCTTCTCCACTGAATTTGCCCTGAGGCTGATGGGCGATGTTCAGGAATACTTCATTGAAAACAATGTAAGGAATTTTTATTCTGTATCCATTTCCGGATACCATATCGCCGAAGCAGGAGCCAATCCCATTACCCAACTCGCCTTCACCCTGGCCAATGGTTTCACCTATGTGGAGTACTACCTGAGCCGGGGTATGGACATCAACCGGTTTGCCCCCAACCTGTCCTTTTTCTTTTCCAATGGCATAGATCCTGAATACGCGGTGATAGGCCGTGTGGCCCGTAGGATATGGGCCAAGTCCATGCGCGAAAAGTATGGCGCCGACGCAAGATCACAAATGCTGAAATATCATATCCAGACCTCGGGACGATCACTGCACGCACAGGAAATAGACTTTAACGATATCAGGACTACGCTACAGGCGCTGTATGCTATTTATGACAACTGTAACTCACTGCATACCAATGCCTATGACGAGGCTATCACTACTCCTACAGAAGAGTCCGTAAGGCGGGCCATGGCCATACAGCTCATTATCAACAAGGAGCTCGGTCTGGCGAAAAATGAAAATCCCCTGCAGGGCTCCTTCATCATTGAAGAGCTCACCGACCTGGTGGAAGAGGCGGTGCTCGCCGAGTTTGACAGGATCACCGAGCGCGGCGGCGTGCTGGGCGCCATGGAAACCATGTATCAGAGAAGCAAGATACAGGAAGAGAGCCTTTATTACGAAACCCTGAAGCATACAGGACAGTATCCGATCATTGGAGTGAACACTTTCCTGAGCTCCAAGGGCTCTCCAACCATTATCCCACAAGAGGTAATAAGAGCTACGGTAGAGGAAAAGGAATATCAGATCAGCATGTTGGGTGACCTGCACGTAAGGTACAACGATGAAGCCACAGAAAAGCTAAAAAATGTCCAGCAGGCCGCTATTCAAAACCAAAACGTTTTCGAGACGCTCATGGAAGCCTGCAAGGTCTGTTCACTGGGTCAGATTACATATGCTCTTTTTGAGGTGGGCGGACAGTACAGGAGGAACATGTGATTGAGATTTATGATTTGAGGATTTTGGATTGCCGATTTGTCGTTTATAGTTGATAGGGTTAGCAGATTACCTTGTAATCTACCAGCCAGTGTATAAGCTCAAAACTCAGTACTCAAGACGACTTACTTCTTACTTGCATTAAAAAGCTTCTGCTTTTCTTCCTTGGTCAGGCTTTCATAGCCACGTTCGGAGATCTTATCAAGAATGGCATCAATCTCTTCCTGTGAAGCGGTAGAGCCTGATTTACCGGATGTCCGGGGAGCGGCAGCCCGGTCTTTGGTCTTTCTTCTTGAAGTGCCTCGTTTGTACGTGACCTTTATTTTGGGTTGCTTCACAAAAAAGCTCTTGAAGAATCGTATGGTAGAACCTATCCATGCACCCCAGTCACTACCTTTTTGCAGTTGCCGGATGTAGAGGAAGCCCATGAGTGCACCACCAATGTGCGCTAGTTCTCCACCGGAATTGGGACCCGAAAGCTGCAACATGAACGACAACACATAGAACAGTGCGATGTATTTGATCTTCACCGGCCCTATGAACAGCAGGAACATGGTATAGTTGGGCACAAGAGTGGCGGTACCAAAAACTACAGCAAAAACACCTGCCGAAGCCCCCACCAGATTAGGGCTTACCGTGGTTATGTCCACTCCCGGATTGAGCAATTGCAGTACAGTAGGATATATTGTGACGTAAAGCAATCCACCGAAAAGTCCGCCGAGAATATAAATATTAATGACTTTGGCCCCTCCAAGATATTCCACCAGTATCCGCCCAAACCAATAGAGGAACAGCATATTGAACAGAATATGGAAAAATCCATCATGAACGAACATATAAGTCAGCGGTGTCCAGAAGCGGGTCACCAGTTCGTTCAAATGCATAGGGAGGCCCAAAAACTCCCGCTGAATATCAAAGGTACCGCTACCTGCGCCTGAAAAGTCCACGAACACCTGGATCAGCCCCAGTACAACGAACGCTGCTACGTTGACAATGATCAACTGAACAGGTGCGCCGCTGGGGTTGTTAAATGCGTTCCTGAAATCGTCTTTTATTCCACCTCCGTACATAGTACAAATTAATAAAATCTATCTCTTCTTTGCTGCCAGATCCTGATCATAATGAAAGCAAATACCATTCCTCCCAAATGCGCAAAGTGGGCAGTAGTATCTTCAGGGCTACTGTTGAAGCCTGAATAAAGCGCTATTCCCCCCAGAATTAGCACCAGGTATTTAGCCTTAATGGGTATGGGTGGGAAAAGCAACATCAGTTCCGTATTGGGGAACAATAAGCCAAATGCCATGAGTATACCGTAAATAGCGCCGGAGGCCCCCAGCATGTATCCGTAATTAAGTTTGATATCAAGAAGTTGCCTGGCATATTGCAAACTACGCTGCCTTGCCTGTTCGTTATCCGGGTTTTTGGCGTAGTAGTCAATAAAATCGTATATCTCAGGGTTGAGTCCGTTATCATTATTCGCGATCAGCCGGTTGAAGGCCTCAGGCTCGGGGTCTGACAGATAGATCTCTACCTGGTGTTGCACTTTACTGACCTGAAAGTATTCAATACCGTTATATAGCACACCAGCTCCTATGCCTGTCACAAGGTAAAATATCAGGAACCGCTGCGGCCCCCAAAACTGCTCCAGCAATGGCCCCAGAAAGACCAGCCCAAACATGTTGAACAAAATGTGGGTAAATCCACCATGAGCAAACATGTAGGTAAAAAACTGATAAGGTGCAAAGTTGTCAGCGCCGAACTTCCACAATGACAGAACAGGAGTGGTCGCAGACATCATCTGCTGTAAAATGAAAACTGCAATATTTATGATCAGGAGGTTTTTAACTACCGGAGTAAGTCGAAGCATAGCTAGCTAAAATAATTGTCTATTTTATTTAAATCAAGGACGTAAAAGGTTGTCCTGCCATTTGGGGCATAGTTTGGGATCTCACAGGCAAACAACTGGTCTATGAGAGACTGCATCTCTTCCCTGGACAGCCGCTCACCTTCCTTTATCCCCGTCCGTTTTGCCAGAGCACGGGCCAGATTTTCTCTGGTGGGGATCGATAATTCCGATTTATTTTTCCTGAACTGCTCGATAAGCCCTTCAAAAACACCACGTCCGTCCAAATGAGAAATATCAGCCGGCATGCCTTTCACCAGAATATCATGCTTACCGAATGGCTCTGTAACAAATCCCAACGCCTTTATCTCCTCTTTCATTTCCATAACGAGGGAATAGTCTCCCGGGTTTAATGAAACCGTCTGTGGGAACAGTGACTGCTGCGAAGCCCCCGACTGATTATCAAGATCATGAAGATATTTTTCGAAAAGGACACGTTCATGAGCAGCCTCCTGGTCGATGAACATCATGCCTGACTTTACCTGGGTGATAATGTATTTCAGGTGAAGCTGAAAGATCGCAAGGTGAACTTTCTGATCATCCTGCTCGTCCGGTGTTTTGTTCAGACTGCTGCCAAAGGTCAGTACGACATTACTATCTTCCTCCTGCTGAAAATCCTTCATGGAGACCTTACCTTCATTCTCATTGAAAAGCTTTTCCCAGTTCTCCATATTGGATTGCTGCCGGGGCGTGGTCCTGAATTGTGAATATTGCTTGTCTCTGATGGTCTCCCGGCTGGTTGCCAGTTTTTGCCCCAGGTTAACATCCGCTGAGAAATCCAGGGCCGGCGTAAGATTATGTGATGAGAGTGACTGCCTGACTGCAGACCTCACGATGGAATAGATCGTCCTTTCATCATCAAACTTGATCTCAGTCTTTGTAGGGTGCACATTCACATCAATATGTTTGGGGTCAATGTCGATGAAGAGCACATAAAATGGGAAGCAGCCTTCCTGAATGAGGCCTTCAAAGGCATTCACCACAGCATGATTCAGGTAGTTATTGCGGATATAGCGGTTATTGACAAAGAAAAACTGCTCTCCCCGTGTTTTTCTGGCAAATTCAGGCTTTCCGATATAACCATGTATTTGAATAAGGTCCGTATTCTCCGAGCAACTGGCCAGTTGTTGCTGGTAATTCTTTCCGAAGAGACCTATAATCCTCTGGCTCAGCTTACCCGCGCTTATGTTATAGGTCTCCAGGTCATTCTGGTACAGAGAAAAGCCGATATCCGGACGTGCCAGTGCCACGCGCTGGAACTCCTCCACAATGTGTTTCATCTCCACGCCGTTGGACTTAAGGAAGTTCCTCCGGGCAGGTACATTATAAAAAAGATTTTTCACCGAAATGCTGGTACCCTCTTCACAGGCTGCAGGCTCCTGCTTTTTAACTTCCGAGGCCTCTACCACGATCCGGGTACCCAACTCACTGGCGGTTGGTTTTGTTTTCAGCTCGACCTGAGCCACGGCCACTATGGAAGCCAGGGCCTCACCCCTGAAACCCATGGTACGAATGGCAAAAAGATCTTCTGACGTGGTGATCTTTGAGGTGGCGTGTCTTTCAAGGCTCATTCTCGCATCAGTCTCCGACATCCCCTGGCCATTATCCACCACCTGGATCAGTTCCTTGCCCGCATCTTTTACGATCACTGTTACCTTGCTGGCACCGGCATCTACAGCGTTCTCCAGCAATTCCTTCACCACGGAAGCGGGTCTTTGCACCACTTCTCCGGCAGCTATCTGGTTAGCGAGGGAGTCAGGAAGCAGGCGTATGATATCTGGCATGCAGGTCGGCTGGAATTTATTTATATAATTCTTTTCATCTTCAGGTATATCAATACAGAAGATAGCAAAGCAAATATATACAATGCCATGTTGCCCACATACAAATAGCCAAAAATCACAGATATCAGCAATGCCATAATAACCAGCTGCGTGATGGTCGCCGATCCGGTAGAAGCCGACTTTCTGACCTTGAAAGAACCGGAGATCCTGGAAGCGTAACCGGGCCGGTCAATCTCATTCTTATCTGCACTGAGCTCCTGCCGGATCGCCTCGGTCCTTTTATCGAGCTC
Organism: Flammeovirgaceae bacterium BBD 1991-12; assembly: GCA_001657315.1. Taxonomy (GTDB): domain Bacteria; phylum Bacteroidota; class Bacteroidia; order Cytophagales; family Cyclobacteriaceae; genus Fulvivirga. The sequence goes on from LYSV01000013.1 coordinate 100,872, forward strand.
TTCCTTCACAGGATCATAGTACCTTGGCTCAATGTGGAATCTTTGATATCGTGGTGTACGGAAAAAGGATGGTAACTTCATATTTGCAAATATTATGTCCAGAGGTCATATGAAGTTCCTTTTGTATTCAAAGCCTCATATGGACATTCTGTCTTCCGTTCATAATCCAAATGTAACTTTGGAGACACGGGGTTGTGATGTATTTTTTTTAACTTAGACGTATGCAAACTTAAGGATATTGACGCTGTCTTTATAATTGTAACAACGGCTGCATGATCAAAATAGTTTTTCGCGCCACATTACTGATTTTTTTGACTATACGCTTCACCGGAGCACAGCCTCCTACAAAGAGCAGTGCTGCGGACAGCTGGGTGGACAGCATGTATGCTGCCATGAGTCCGGAGGCGAGGATCGGTCAGCTTTTTATGGTGAAGGTGTATTCCAAAGGCAATGAACAGCATCACCAGGTTATCGACCAACTGGTCAAAAAAAATCACATTGGAGGATTGGTCTTTATGGACGGCAATCCGGAAAAGCAGGTTACGCTCACCAACCGTTTCCAGGCAGGTGCTGTAGTACCCCTTCTTATCGGAATGGATCTGACGCAAGGTCTGGGTACACGGCTGGAGGGTACCATCCGATTTCCTGACCCTCTGACGCTCGGCGCCCTTCAAAACAACGACCTGATCTATGAGATGGGTGCAGAGATCGCCCGGCAAATGAAACACCTGGGCATTCACATCAATTTTGGTCTTGCCGCCAATGTTTATCAGGATCTGGGAAATCCTGCCGACAGCTACAGAGCTTTCGGCACTACTCCTGACCATGTCGCACAAAAAACAAAAGCCTATATGCAGGGGCTCAAAGACAATGGGGTACTGGCAGTAGCCGGATATTTTCCGCATCATCCTCAAAATACGGAAGCCTCATCTTTCCTGTCTTCTCCGGATGCTCCTTTCAACAGGGAAATGATAACCCAACCGGAGCTCTCTCCTTTCAAAGTACTTTCTGATGGAGATCTGGACGGTATCATGACAGGACGGCTCTACCTGCCTTCCGTCAAAACCAGGGAAAAAACAGAGCCCCCTACTCCACTATCTACTTTGTTGAAGGAGGAGCTGGACTTTCAGGGTCTTCTTTTCGCAGATCGCCTGGATAAAAAAACACTACCCGGAAGTTATGAAAATGGACATGCAGAAAAAGAGGCCTTCCTATCCGGTACGGACATTTTACTCTTTTCTACGCAGATCCCCACAGCTGTAAAGCTGATCAAAAAAGCAATAAAAAAGGACGAACAGGCTGAGTTACAATTGGAAAGAACCGTACGTAAGATACTGAAAGCCAAGTACGAAGTGGGGCTGAACCACCGGAAACCACTGAACACAGACAATCTTTATGCCTACCTCAACAATGCTGACGCTCTGGCACTCCGATACAAACTATACCGGCAGGCAGTTACTATGGTTAAAGATCAGAACAGACTTTTACCCATTAAAAAGCTTGATGGCCGGTATTTCGCTTCCCTGAGCTTCGGAGACGGTAATGTTTTTCAGAATACACTGGATAACTATGCCTTTTTCAATCATTACCAAAAATCCTATGGTGATGAGAAAATACTGATGGATCAGCTCAAAAACTACCATGTAGTATTTGTAGGGCTGTTTCAATCTCTTCTTGAAGAGGAAATTGATTTTCTGAAAGAATTAAGTCAGAAAACAGAGGTGGTCATTAACCACTTTGGCAATGTTTACGAGCTCAGGGATCTCAATCACTTCAGACAGCTGATTCATATCGGGGAAAACACTCCTGTCACCCAGGCTTTACTTGCCGAAGCGTGCTTTGGAGCCAATGACGTTTCGGGGAAAATACCAGTGCACATTTCCGGGTCCCTGCCTCAGGGTACGGGGATCAGTATTCAAAAAACCGGCAGGCTGGCCTACGACCTGCCTGAAAATGTGAGGATAGACAGTCGTATACTGTCTCAGATCGACGATATTATGACGGAGGCCATCGGGGATAAAGCCACACCAGGGGGACAGGTGCTGATAGCCAAAGACGGAAAGATCATTTTTGAAAAGGCCTATGGCTATTATACGTATGACAGTGCAAAACCCGTAACCGAGGAAACCATCTATGATATTGCTTCCGTTACCAAAGTAGCTGCTACCATGCAGGCTTTTATGTTCCTGCACGAGCGGGGGTTTATTGATCTGGACAAAAAGATCTCCGTCTTTTTACCGGAGCTGAAAGGATCAAACAAGGAAAATATGATCCTGCGGGATATCCTGACCCATCAGGCGGGTCTGTGGCCCTATATGCCCTTTTGGAAACAAACCGTGGAGGACTCTTCCATCATTTCCAGCTATTACCGGAGCAACCGCGAACTTGATTTTCAGCACCAGGTATCCCCTGGCTTGTATAGCTCCGGTGTGGTAAAGGACAGTATCTGGAACTGGGTGAAGGACTCAAGGTTAGTAAGAAAGAAAGGTCGTGAGCCTTTTCCCTACCGGTACAGTGATCTTGGCTACTATCTCATACAGCGTCTTATAGAAAATCATCTCAACCAGTCGATGGAAGAATTCCTACAGCAAAACTTCTACGATCCCATGGGACTGACCTCGCTCAGCTACCTTCCGTTGTGTAAATTTCCGCTAAGCAGAATAGCCCCTACCGAAAATGATAACTATTTCAGGAACACACTTGTTTATGGAGTAGTGCATGATGAGGGTGCTGCGCTTTTTGGAGGGGTGGCTGGTCATGCAGGTCTGTTCAGCAATGCCCGGGATCTGGCCAAACTCATGCAGATGCACATACAAGGGGGTACTTACGGAGGTCACCGCTTTTTTCAGCCGGGTACCATCGGTTTGTTCACCTCCCGGCAGTATGACAGCAATCGAAGAGGACTGGGCTGGGATAAACCGGCCATGGCCCAGTCTCATGGTCCTGCTTCAAGATTTGCTTCCGGGAAAACCTTCGGACATACCGGATTTACGGGCACTGCAGTATGGGCTGACCCGGAATTTAACCTTGTCTATGTATTTTTATCCAACAGGATACATCCGGACGCCGATAACCGAAAACTAATACAAAACAATATTCGTACAAGAATTCAGGAGGTGATTTACAAGGCTATCTGGAGCTATGCGCAGTACGATTGTACAGATTAAAATATAACCTATGAAAATCGGAATTGTATGTTACCCCACCTTTGGCGGTAGCGGAGTAGTCGCCACAGAACTCGGAAAAGCTTTGGCCAAGGTAGGTCATCAGATCCATTTCATCACCTATTCACAACCCACACGGCTGGATTTCTTTAATGAGAACCTGTTTTACCATGAGGTGGACATCAGGACCTACCCTCTGTTTGTTTATCCCCCTTACGAGCTGGCGCTGGCCAGCAAAATGGTGGATGTGGTAAAATATGAAAAGCTGGATCTGCTGCATGTTCATTATGCTATTCCACACGCCTCGGCGGCCTATATGGCCCGGCAGATCCTGAAGACAGAAAATATAAACATACCGGTAGTCACCACCCTTCATGGCACCGACATCACACTGGTGGGCAAAGACGCCTCCTATGCCCCGGTGGTCACTTTCAGCATCAATGCCTCCGATGGGATCACCGCTGTTTCAGAGGATCTGAAAAAAGACACCTACGAGCATTTTAATATCATAAAGGAGATAGAAGTTATTCCCAACTTTATCGATCTTGAACGGTTTAAAAAACAAAAGAAAGAGCACTTCAAAAAGGCCATCTGCCCCGATGATGAGAAGCTGCTGGTACATACTTCCAATTTCAGAAAGGTGAAACGGGTAGATGATGTCATCAAGATCTTCTACAACCTGAGAAAGGAGATCCCTGCCAAATTACTGCTGGTAGGTGACGGACCGGAGAGAAACAACATAGAAGCCCTGTGCAGGGAGCTGGGTACCTGTGACGATGTCCGGTTTCTTGGAAAGCTGGAGGCCGTAGAGGAAGTACTGTCAGTGGCAGACCTTTTCATCATGCCCTCTGAAAAGGAAAGCTTCGGGCTGGCTGCACTGGAGGCCATGGCCTGCGAGGTACCGGTTATATCAACTAATGCCGGCGGGCTGCCTGAGCTGAATATCGACGGCAAGACAGGCTTCTTATGCAAAGTAGGAGATGTAGAAGATATGACCCAAAAGGCATTGTATATACTGGATAAGGATAACCTTCCACGCTTTAAGGAGGCTGCCCTTTCCAGAGCTAAAGAGTTCGAAGTCAGCAGGATCATGCCCCTGTATGAAACCATGTATGATCGGATCCTTGCTACTCAGGAGAAATTTCAGGCCTCCTGATGCGAATATTTTTTCTTGAAATTTGTTTTACAACAAGGCTCAACGGCTATTTTTGTGCAAACAAGTTTTTAGATCTATGGATATTGCATCTGAGAAAAACATGCCTAAAAACAGAGGAACCAAAGTTCTTTTTAAAAACCCTCTGATAGAGAAGTTATCACGTACACATATATCTGTTCCTATAACAATATTCCTCCTATACTCGGCAGGCTTACTCTACTGGAGTGTGGTTAATACGAGCTTAATACCTGTTATAACTATACTGCTGTTCTTTGTCGGGCTATTGGTTTTTAGCCTTGTGGAATATCTCATGCACAGGTATTTGTTCCACATGGACACCTACACTGAACTAAGAAAAAAGATACAGTATTCTTTCCATGGTGTACATCATGAATTTCCCAAAGACAAGGATCGTCTGGCTATGCCGCCGATAGTAAGTATCACTATAGCTACTATCCTTTTGCTCCTGCTCAGACTCATGATGGGTGATTTTGTATTTGCCTTTTTACCAGGGTTTCTGACAGGATATGCCGGCTATTTGTTCGTTCACTATATAGTGCACGCCTATCAGCCCCCGAAGAATATCTTCAAAACGCTTTGGGTACATCATGGCATCCATCATTACAAAAATCATGAAAGGGCGTTTGGCGTTTCTTCTCCCCTGTGGGATTATATCTTCAGGACCATGCCCTGATCACGGAAGTCTGAACATATCCTTCACCTGTTTGCCAGGTAAAAAATGGTATCTGATACCCGGTAATCCACTGGATATCAGACCCGTATTTCATGGTATTTTTGAAAATCAACTCTTCTGTTCCTGAAAAAACCGGGCCTGAAAAAGTACATTCGTCAAACTATAATTTTTTTTGACATGCATACTTTATTGGAGAACGAGTGGATCAGAGTTGAGCTTTTGTCAGACAAGAGCACTATCGCAGGGACATGGAAGGAGAAAGGCAGGCAGGTAATATCGGAAGAAGAATTCCAGGCTATATTTACCGCAATTCTTGAAGCCCTGAAGGACTATGATGTTGAAAACTGGGCTGATGATACTACAAATATGGGTGTTGTTCTCGTGGGTTGCCAGCGATGGATGGTAGGGGATTTTTTTCCAAAGGCTATTGCCAATGGTTTAAAAAAGATTTCCATTATTAATTCTAAGGATATTTTTGCTGTTTCTGCCGTCAAAAATGTCCTGAACAAGATTTCAGGAGAAGTAGAGGTAGAAATCTTTGACAGCAGAGAAAAAGCTGAAAGGTGGATAGTGGCAGCGTAAGTTGCCATTTTTCCACAATAAAGGTGAAAGCCTTACTACGGCTAAACTACCGCACAGGAAACAACAGCGGAAACACATCCATCGGTCCGGCAAACATGTAATTCCTCATCAACGCACCAAAGGAACGATAATAAGTGTTAGCAATAAAATACCATGGGGACGGTTTGAGAAACGAACCGGCTCTAGATCCTTTCTTCCGTACCTTCCTCAGTCTCGTCAACAGGAGCTTTCGAATACGTCGGACACGTATACTGCGCACACGACGAAAGAAGGAAAACGCCAAAGAGAATAACCAGTATAGACCTTTTCATAGTTGGAGATTTTAACATTGATATCGCAAAGTAGCAAAAAAAACTATATAATGTTATATAGACCAGGTTAAAAAATAGTTACGCTTTATGCTGATATGGTAACCTCAGATCACCTTACAGGCTTGCAAAAGTTGCCGAAATGTAGGGATATTTTGCAAAAACGCCAATTTTCCAACAGTTTTAATTCTCTTTTTTATGTATTCTTACCTGTAGGTTACGGCACACCTGTCAGCTCCGGAACCATTGCCCCATAAGGACGTATTATTTTATCAACCATTGAACAGAATGCTTAATTTAAAGGTTTATTAGTCATAGTTCAACAAGAATTATTTTCCATGTTAGGACACAGATTTACTGACTTTATTCCAGAACCAGATGAGGGAAAGTCTGATTTTGAAAAGTTACTGAATATTTTTCTTCAACTACTGGTCATCACATCGGGTGATGTGTCCGAGGCGCTGAACTGGTTGAACAATGTGGACCGGCAATATGGCCTTACAGGAGGGGAATACGGAATGGGAGATTTCATCGAAGATCTGAAGGATAAGGGGTACATTACTGATGAAAACCCGGAAGGACGTTTTGAGCTCACTGCCAAAAGCGAGCAAAGGATACGGACAAGTGCTCTGGAAGAAATTTTCGGAAAACTAAAGAAGTCGAAAAGGGGCGACCACAGAACACATTTTGGTGGACTGGGTGATGAACCCAGCACAGATAAGCGGGATTATCAGTTTGGTGACACCCTCGAGCAGATCTCCGTGACGGACTCTCTGCGAAATGCCCAGATCAATCACGGTCTGGATAGTTTTATGATGACCGAAAACGATCTGGAGGTCATGGAAAACGAGTACAAAACCCAGACCTCTACGGTACTCATGATCGACATTTCCCACAGTATGATCCTTTATGGTGAAGATCGCATCACCCCCGCAAAAAAAGTAGCAATGGCCCTTGCGGAGCTCATCACCAAAAAGTACCCTAAGGATACGCTCGATATCATTGTTTTTGGCAATGATGCGTGGCAAATTGAGATCAGGGATCTCCCCTATCTGCAGGTAGGCCCCTATCATACGAATACAGTGGCCGGCCTCGAGCTTTCACTGGATCTTTTGAGGAGGCGAAAGAATCCCAACAAACAGATCTTTATGATCACTGATGGCAAACCTACATGCCTCAAGCAAGGCATTAAATATTATAAAAACAGCTTTGGACTGGATAGTAAAATCCTGAATCGTACGTTAAACCTTGCAAAGCAGTGCAGAAAACTCAATATTCCGGTCACTACATTTATGATCGCCTCGGACCCGTACCTGAAAGAATTTGTGCGTGAATTCACTAAAGTAAACAATGGAAATGCGTACTATAGTAGCTTAAAAGGCCTTGGCCATTTGATCTTTGAAGATTACCGAAGGAACAGAAGAAAGAAAGTTTAATTGATGAGCGAAATGGATATCCGTTCGATTAAAACCGTTGGTGAATTAACAGCATCGGGTTACAGAAGCAGATCCGTCAAGGAGGAGCTGAGAGAAAATCTCATAGACAATCTGAAGAAAAAGATAAATGTATTTGAAGGTATCTGGGGCTATGAGGAAACCGTCATCCCGGACCTTGAACGCGCCATTCTCTCCATGCACGATATTAACCTGCTGGGACTTCGCGGACAGGCCAAAACACGTCTTGCCCGCATGATGATCAACCTGCTGGATGAATACCTCCCCGTCATAGAGGGGTCCGAGCTCAATGATGATCCCTTTCACCCAATTTCGCGGTTTGGCAGGGATCAGATAGCAGAAAAAGGTGATGACACACCCATACAATGGATACATCGTGACGAACGGTATACCGAAAAGCTGGCCACACCGGATGTGAGTATTGCGGACCTTATTGGCGACGTGGACCCGATAAAGGCAGCATCTCTGAAGTTACCTTATTCTGATGAGCGTGTGATCCATTTCGGACTGATACCCAGGTCACACCGCGGCCTGTTTGTCATCAATGAGCTCCCTGACCTTCAGGCCCGGATACAGGTGGCTCTTTTTAATATATTGCAGGAGGGCGACATCCAGATCAGGGGGTTTAAGATCAGAATGCCTCTGGACATACAATTTGTATTTACGGCCAATCCGGAAGATTATACAAACAGAGGAAGCATTGTTACGCCGTTAAAAGACCGTATAGACAGCCAGATCATCACACATTACCCCAAGGACATCCCTACGGCAAGAAAGATCACCGAACAGGAAGCACGGGTGAAAGAGGAGCAGAAAACCATACAGGTGAGTGAGCTGGCCAAAGACCTGATAGAACAGATCGCCTTTGAGGCCAGAGACAGTGAATTTGTAGATGCCAAAAGTGGAGTTTCAGCGCGCCTTACGATCTCTGCTTATGAGAATCTCATGAGCGGAGCGGAGCGCCGGGCGCTGATGCACAATGAAGAAACCGTAACACGTGTGTCCGACCTGTACAGTGTAGTACCGTCCATTACAGGAAAGGTAGAGCTCGTTTATGAAGGTGAGCAGGAAGGGCCGGGCATAGTGGCCCACAATCTGGTTGGCAAGGCTATCCGGACGCAGTTCGTCCATTATTTCCCCGACCCGGAAAAGGTGAGGAAGCAAAAGGAGCCGAATCCGTACAAGGCCATCACTGACTGGTTCGGAAGTGAGAAGCAGGTGGACATTCTCAATGATTTCAGCAATAATGAATATCAAAATGCCCTTGTTTCCGTACCCGGTCTGGCAGACCTGGTGCAAAACCATCATCCCAAAGCAGACAAGCATATGCGGTTGTTCCTCATGGAATTTGCCTTGCATGGCCTGGCAGAATATAGTATGCTGAGCAAGCATGCGCTCTCGAAGGGACTGCAGTTTAAGGACCTGCTCAGCGGTATGTTCACCATGCCTGGTCCTGACGATGATGATTCTTTTGATACCGATGACCGATTTTAAGCCTCATGGACCTGAGACGTGCACATCAACTGGTGGCACAGGGTGAGTCTGAGACCATAGAGTTTAAAAGAAAGGTGGCCCACCCTGACAAGATCGTGAAGGAGTTGGTGGCCTTTGCCAATACCTCCGGTGGATATCTGTTCATAGGCGTAAACGATGATGGCACCATACCAGGACTGAAATTCCCTGAAGACGAGATCTATGCCCTCAATGAGGCCATTAAAAAGTATTGCAATCCCATCCCAAGATACAGGCTGGAGACTATTCCCATATCCAGCAAAAAATCCCTGGTAGTATACAATATACCTGCGGGTCAGAGAAGACTACATTACGTACGGGAAAACAGGCGGGTGAAATATGGAAATGCTTTTGTCAGAGTAGAAGACAAGAGTATCAAAGCCAGCAAGGAAGTGTGTGAAATCATAAGACGTCGCTTCAAAAACAGGAATATAAGATTCCATTTTGGGGAGAAGGAAAAACTGCTGATGCAGCACCTGCATGAGCATGACAATATCACCCTGGACCAGTTCCGTAAGCTAGCCGAGCTGAACTACTACAAAGCCTCAAAAACACTGATTATCCTTGTTTTAGCCAATGTTTTGGCCATTGCACCCAATGATAAAGGGGACGTTTATTCCCTCAAAAATAATTATTAAAATCTGACCTTTCTTCTTTCGGCTTTATAAGCAGTTGGTTAATTTTGACCGAATTCAGACCTATTATTCGATTTCCGTGGGTATGGCCAAAGCGCAGACTAAAGAGAAGAAGATTTTTGTTCTTGACACTTCTGTAATTATATATGAACACAACTCCATCATGAACTTTGCAGAGCATGATGTAGGGATCCCTATTACGGTTTTGGAGGAACTGGACCAGTTCAAAAAGGGAAATGATACCAAAAATTTTGAGGCCCGGGAGTTCACCCGCCTTATTGATCACCTTGCACACGGCAATATGCTTCAAAACTGGAATCCGCTGAATGGAAAGACCAGAGGCAATTTCAAGGTGTTGATGTATTCCAGAAGTAAGGTCGATGCCAACGAAGTGTTTGATGAGGACAAGGCAGATCATCGTATACTGAATGCAGCCTTGCAACTTCAACAGGAAGTGAGTGATAAAAAGGTGATCCTCGTGTCCAAGGATATTAACCTGCGGCTCAAGGCCAAATCGCTGGGACTGCCTGCGGAGGACTATAACACAGGCAAGGTAAAGAATGTAAACTCATTATATACCGGCAAGGCGATCCAGGATAAAACCTCACCGGACATGATCAACCTGCTCTATGAACAGGGCTCCTGTGAGACAAAGGAGATCATGGGGCGGAAGAAACCGGTCAAGAACAGCTATTATATTTTCAAGAATGGCAAGAAGTCTATTTTAGCCTACCACAATCCATTTACCGACAGAATAGAGCATGTGGAAAAAAAATCGGTGTACGGGATAAAGCCCAGAAATGCAGAACAGACTTTCGCCATTCATGCTATAATGAACCCGGATGTGAAGCTGGTCACCATGCAGGGTGTGGCAGGTACAGGAAAAACACTTATAGCACTGGCTGCAGCATTGGAACAAAAACGCAATTTCAAGCAGATCTATCTCGCAAGGCCTATAGTGCCTTTGAGTAACAAGGACATCGGCTATTTGCCCGGTGACATTAAGTCCAAGCTTAATCCATACATGGAGCCTCTATGGGACAACCTGAAGTTTATCCAGAATCAGTTCCATGAAACGGACAAGGAGTATTCCAAGCTCACAGAAATGGTGAACCAGGAAAAGCTGGTCATTACTCCACTGGCCTATATCAGGGGGCGCAGCCTGTCCAACATTTGCTTTATTGTGGATGAGGCCCAAAATCTCACTCCTCATGAGGTAAAAACCATCATTACCCGGGCCGGGGAGAATACCAAGATCATATTCACAGGTGACATCTACCAGATAGATACTCCGTACCTTGATTCACAAAGTAACGGCCTTTCCTACCTGATCGACCGGGTGAAGGATCATGACCTCTATGCACACATAACACTGGAAAAAGGAGAACGCTCCGAGCTGGCGAATCTGGCGAATGAGCTATTGTAAAGTGATTTCAGCCTGCTTTGCAGGGTGTAGCCGAATACCGTTGCCGCTGTCTTAGGGGTAGAAGCGATTAATCCGCCAAAAAGCCAAAGAAATAACAGATCTTTAAAAAACTGCCCACGCAGAGGCAGCTTCCAGTAAGCTATATTTTCTTCAGATCCTTTGCCAAAACCTCTTTCATGGTTTCCCCAATGAGAGCAGGAGATTCCACCACATGCAATCCGCATTCTTTCATGATCTTCATTTTGGCGGCGGCAGTATCATCAGCACCACCGATAATGGCTCCGGCGTGTCCCATACGTTTACCTTTTGGCGCTGTTTGTCCTGCTATAAAGCCTACTACTGGCTTGGGATTTCCCTGTGCCTGGATCCATCGGGCAGCCTCGGCTTCATAGTTACCGCCTATCTCACCGATCATTACAATAGCGTCTGTGTCCGGGTCATTCATGAGCAATTCCACCGCCTGTTTGGTGGAAGTACCGATGATGGGATCACCTCCAATACCAATAGCCGTGGATATACCCAGACCCGCCTTTACCAACTGATCTGCTGCTTCATATGTCAGTGTACCGGATTTTGAAACGAGCCCTACCCCGCCGGATCTGAATACAAAGCCCGGCATGATCCCTACTTTGGCCTCCCCGGGCGTGATCACTCCCGGACAGTTGGGCCCGATAAGCACCACGTCCTTGTTCTTAATATATTCTTTGGCTACTACCATGTCTTTGGTAGGTATACCTTCAGTGATCGTTATAATCACCCCTATCCCCGCATCAGCCGCTTCCATAATGGCGTCAGCCGCAAAAGGAGGAGGAACAAAAATAATAGATACATCGGCACCTACAGTTTCCACGGCCTCCAGAACAGTATTGAACACCGGTCTGTCCAAGTGGGTCTGTCCTCCCTTGCCTGGCGTTACACCACCTACTACATTCGTACCGTATTCTATCATCTGCTCGGCATGGAAAGTACCTTCTGAACCTGTAAATCCCTGCACTATTACTTTCGAATCCTTGTTGACTAAAACGCTCATTTTCGGTGTTATTAAAATCTGCCACAAAAATAGAAGAATATGATTCATTCCCAAAGGACATGGAGCTTAGGGCAAAGCGCATGGGGCATGGAGCCATACCGTCAGGTTAAGAGGTTTTAAAGCCTCCCTCACCCTTTAATTCCCTGAAGGGATCCACCACACCGAGCATTGGACTGCCCCTTCAGGGTATGGGGGTGCGATGGAAGCCATTAACCTTACGGCGATGGGGCATAGAGCCTGGAGTACGGAGTATTTTGAGACCCTGCTATACTCTATACGCCGTGCTCTGTGCTCCATGCTCCGTGGGGTGTTTCGAAATGTGTCACGAGTGTCCGATATCGTAACATATTTCAAACCCATTATATCATAAGTAGTTGATTATCAGTTCTTTATTTTTTTGGCACATCTATTGGCATAGAGTAGACAGGTCATTTCTTCATGAACGTTGAAGAAATCCTGTCAGGAGGCAGGAAAAACTCAAAATAAATAAAAACTATACCTCTCAGATTTGCGTATTATCTTATAGGATTATATAGTTTTTTCAAGTTTAGGTTAATAAAAGGGGCAGATGGGATGTCCCTTTTTTCGTTTGCAGTTGAAAGTTCTATCGTTAAACAGGAACGTTGAACTTTCAACTGTTCCCCGGAACATAAGTCAGCTCACTCAATTCATCTTCCACAAACATTTCATCGGCCATTTCCTGCAGGTCTGTGGCGCTTACTTTTCTGATCTTGTCAAACGTAGCTTCCAGCGTGTCTACCCGGTCCAGGTCAAGGATACTTTTGGCCATCATGAGCATGAAGCTGGCGTTGTTCTCCTCAGACATGGCGAGTTGCCCCATGATCTGTTCCTTGGCTGTATGCAGTTGCAGTGTACCCAGAGGCTTGTTCTTCAATATCTGCAGTTCTTTTTTTACCATTCTGATGCTCCTCGGTAATTGCCCCGGTTCCGTTCCGAAAAATATGGCAAACAGTCCTGTGTCCGTATATGGATGATAAGTAGCATCAATGGAATAAACAAACCCGTGTTTTTCTCTCAAGGCAAGATTAAGTCTGGAGTTCATACCAGGGCCACCCAGGATATTGCTGAGCATAAAGAAAGGCACTCGTTTTTTGTCATGAAGAGGGTATGCCTCCCGGCCTATAGCACAGTGCGCCTGCGTAAGGTCCCTTTTTACCTCTCTACGCATGGGTGTGTAGCCGATGAATGGCTTTCTGTTTACACCGGCATTTAGTTCAGGGATGTCGTGCAGGTATTTATCAGCCATCTTCAGTACCTTCCTGAAAGGGATATTCCCGACGGCACAAAAAACGATGCGTCCTGTATTGATGTGATCCAGGATAAAGCGTTTGAAGTCCTCCCTGTGAAACGATCTTACACTTTGGGCCGTGCCTAGAATATTCATCCCCAGAGGATGGTCTCCAAATACTACGGTATCGAATTCATCCTGAATGGCATCATCCGGAGCGTCATAGTACATGGCCATTTCCTCCAGGATCACATTTCTCTCCCTTTCGATCTGCTTTTCAGGAAAAATAGATCCAAATGTGATATCAGAAAGCAGCTCAAAGGCTTTTTCAAAATGAGCTTCCAGGACAGACGCGTAAAAGGTGATCTTTTCCTTGGTTGTATAGGCATTCAGCTCTCCCCCAACGGAGTCGATCCTGTTCAGGATATGGAAAGCCTTCCGCTTTTTTGTCCCTTTAAAAGCCATGTGCTCCCAGAAATGCGCTATTCCCTGATTTTCGTGAGATTCATCGCGGCTTCCGATATCCAGCATAAAACCACAGTGGGCTATTTTTGTGTGTGTTACCTGTTTATGGATTACCCGTATCCCGTTGGGCAGTGTGTGTATGTTGTATTCTTTCATGCTCCTCTCCATCAGCAAAGTTAGGTATTTGATGTTTTTTTGCCCAGGATTTCCAATTCATGAAAATGGACGGGCCTGTTTGCACCCGGAAAGCCTACGGGAATCACGATTACACTTCTTTCTGGTCAGGAGTCGAGGCACCACGCTCATTCAGCTTTACTGGTTTAGTTTGAAACCCGTGAAGAGTGTGATTTTCGTCTTTTCATATACAAATACCAGTGGCGCCACGACTACAGGCGCACGGTGATTTTCCACCTACGAACAAAAACGACCGGAAACGGGCAATGTATCTCTCTAAAAACCTCATTTAAAGACCATATCCGTTCCTTTTCATTGGCACAGCAATTGTACAGCATTGGTTAATATTAATATAGTCGCTTATGCACACGGTTGAAACTTGCTTCACACTCAGCTACACGGCAGATCAGTATGAAAGGGCAAGAGCCTATGTTGAGGATATGAAGAAGCACCCTAAAAGGGTATATTGGATGGGGAAAGAAGGCAAAAGTGATGAGGAGCTCATTCTTTCACACATAGCTCACAAGATATTGTCGGGATTCTACAATAATTACGACCCATCCTTCGCCACGAGACAGATCCTAAACATGAAAAATCACGGGTCTTTGGAATAAACAGATATATTCCTTTCCTGTTGATGTTCTGTTTTTTTCGGATCGTCATTTGGTACAATTGCCATCGGAAATAACATGCTGTTGGTATTTTAGCCTGTATCTCTTTGGTTTTGATTTTTGATCACAGATCAACTATATTACCTGTAATTAAAAGCCGGTGGGATCATGATGCTCTGTAAAATGATCATGCATTGGCAAAGAGCATCTCCTGGGATACATAGGACCAGTAAGAAGTTAGTCTGAAATTCATAGTTGATCATGCATTTGTACCGTATTATTTTCCCGGTTACCGATATTGAGCAAGCCGCTGAATTTTACGCCGGACTGTTTGACCGGCCCGGTGAGCGTGTTTCGCCGGGCAGACACTACTTTAATCTGGAAGGTACCGTACTTGCCTGTTATGATCCTGTAGCTGATGGTGACGAGGTAGGGCAGGCATGGGTGTTTCATGAAAATCAGTACATCTACATTGCCACCGACAAGCTGGAAGAAATATTCAGCAAATGTAAAAAGTCGGATTGTCAATATGTAGATGAGACTATAGACACTATGCCATGGGGCGAGCGGCTTTTTTATGCCCGCGATCCTTTTGGAAACCCCATATGCTTCGTGGACGAAAAAACAAAGTTTACTGGAGTTGAAGTATAACCGATCCGGCATTCGTATCATGACGGACTATCAGGATGGTTTCGGGTTTACAGAAGCTAGATATTCGCTTATCCTATTTGTTTAACTAGGGAGCCACCGAAAATTGTTTTTATCACCTTGGGTTCTCAGTTTTTTCATTTTTGGCTTGATCCAAAAACGAAACAAAAAGATCAAGACTGTGAGTAAATAGCTAAATTTCAGCATCTTACAGGCACAGATCACAAACTCGCTGCGCTCAAACAATGTGATCTACTCAATACAGAGTTATGCTGAAATTCTTAACGCTATTGACTCAAGGTCGAAGAACAGACCCCAAAATTTTGAATAATCGACCAAGTCTGAGGTTTTCTATTTCTGAAATT
>LYSV01000259.1 GCA_001657315.1 Flammeovirgaceae bacterium BBD 1991-12
TGGATAACTCTCCGAGTTACCCACATATCCACCTTGCGACAGCAACAATAGTCCATTAGTTAATCTTGGGTAAACCTAAAGGGAATGACGTAAAAGAGATAGCTTTACATTTATTTCACAATGCGCAATACCTCCCTCGTATACCGCCCTGACAGCTCAACCACATACACCCCCCGCGTATAGCCTGACGTATTGATCCTTAGCATCGACTTCTCTTTGATATCGACGGTATCCAGCAATTCGCCCTTGAGGGTAAGCACCTTCAGGGTATGAAAAGCCTGTTTTGCTGACCACTGTATAGTCAATTGGTTGCCCATGGGGTTAGGATAGACCCGGGTGCCGGCAATATCGCTGGCCACAGGGTGCTCGGCTTTCCTGTACATGCTGCCGGCAGCGGAACCGGCGCTACAGTCCCCTACGGTAAAGCTGTGGATATCAGAAACGGTTGACCTTTCGCCTCCTTCAGGTACAGAGTACGTGTAATAGAAATAAACCGTCTCACCATTGCTGGCATTGAGTGAAAAAGGTGAATTTACCGAAACAGGGTAACCGGGAAAAGTAATGCCGGGATCTGTACTATAGTATAAAATACAGGTGGGAGTGCCCATGCCGGCCTGTGCCGGAATGAAACTGATGGCAGCCTCCTGACCTTCCGTGATCTCTGCCGTATAATCTCCGTTGACCGCTAACTGGTTACAGCCACCGGTGTCCTGCGTCGCAGTGCTGATATCGAAGTAATTGATGTTGAGTCCATCACTTTCAAAAACAAGCCGCAGGGTGTGTTGCCCGGCGCTGATGGGAATATCATTGACGGTGACGTCCGTATAATTCTGCCAGCCGCCTGTGTTGGGCACCGATAAGGCGCCTGTAACATTGGTCCCGTCCAGGGTCAGATGAAACCTTCCTGTGCCGGTAGGCGAGGACACCCTGAAGCCCATATCAAAAGAAGCAGCACCCGGAACGTCAATCGTATACTGCAGCCATTCACCCGCCGTGATCCATCCTACATTATAGGCGCCTGTTGCATCTCCGGTGGGTTCAATGTCCACATCATCTTGGCGATAGCTCCCCCCTGTATTACCGGTCGTGCTGTCCTGATAGCCGACGCCCGCGCCGCCTTCATCGTAATCTTCTGCTTCTATCCTGGCAGGGATTACCGTCCCTGAAACTGGGGCATTCACGGTAATGCTGGTACTTGCATTGACCGCACCGCTGGAGGCTGTGACGGTAAAGGTTCCTGCGGTGGTTGCCGTGTAAAGTCCGCCGGCCGAGATACTGCCCCCGGTGGTAGTCCAGCTGATATTGGCGGTTATCAGGTCCCCGAACTGGTCAAGTGCATTGGCCTGGAACTGCTGTGCCTGACCATTGGATAAGGTAATGTTTTCGGGTGACAGCGTGATGCTCGTAACCACAGGTGGATCCGTGGTGGTGGACCCATCCTTCCAGATAATATCATCAATGGCAAATTCAAAGGTCGATGCGGGGAAAGCGCCATCCATGCTGGTGATGGCGAACATATACCCTATGTCCTGAAAAGCGAGTAGCCCGGAGAAATCTGCCAAAGGGATGGACACCTTTCCCCATTCCCCGTTTCTGGTGAGTCCGTATTGGCTCTGGCCTGCCGGAAACTCAATGTATTTTTCATTGGTAAAGTTATCGGTGATACCTATCCTGAAGGACACATCGGCCGGTATTTTGATACGGAATTCGAGGTGGCCATCGCTCTGGTAGTTAGACATGTTTTTACCGTTAAGCGCTACGATGCCGCCTCCAAACCAGCTGTTCGGATTTACCGTTCTCCAGGAGATCACATTGGTCCCTTCATAGGGAGGAATACTACCCTCACTCAGTGTACCCCCCCAGGCGTAGATTTCCGCATCGGTCCCAAAGGTAAGTTGAGTGCTTACCGGTGTATTGTCCGTATATACGCCAAAGTCACCATTTTCAGCGGCAAGGTCGCCATAGTTCAGTGCTATGCTGCCGTGTCCGTTCCATTCATACACCCGGACATAATCTACGTACATTTTAGCGGGCAGGGGAGCGGTAATCCCTGCATCATTTAATATGCCGGGCAGCGTGCCGCCTACAGCCAGGTTCAGCAGCATATAAAAGGGTTTTGTGAACGGAGCGGTGATCCCTTCAGGGTCGAGTGGCAGCGGATTGGTATAAAGATCGTACTCGGTTGTGCCATCGATCACAGTAAATCGTAGCTGAGTGGGCTCCCAGTAGATACGGTAGGTGACAAAACGATCATTCAATGGGGTTTGAGCCACATACGGTTGGTTGTAATCCACATCGGAGGCAATATTACCCACACCACCGCCGGGCACCGGGAAAAATGCATTGGCGCCTGCATAGGTATTTACCGAAGAGCCGGTAGCCTGCTGCATATCTCTGGCGGCCTGGCTGAAGCCCATTTCCATCATATCGATCTCTCCCGTGGCAGGCCACGTGAGGTTGGCCGTTCCCAGTAACCATACCGCCGGCCAGAGCCCCATGTCCAGGTCGGGGACCCTCACACGTACTTCTACAAGCCCGTAATGAATGGCCACGTTCTCCTGTGTGGTGACCTTACCCGAGGTGAAGCCCCGTGCGCCGGCCTGCTCCCGGCGCGCCTCCAGTACCAGGGCATTGTTTCCCGGCTCACCGGGTACCGGCGCGATGTAGACATTACCGGCCTGGTAGGATTGCAACTCCTGATTGCCCCAGCCGCACAGCCCCCTGTCACAGCCGTCGCCGATATCGTGGACCCATACGTTGGGGTCCAGGGTATCAAAATTATCTTCCCAGATCAGTGGGCCGATCTGTGCGGATAAGGGGAAGTGAATAATAAAAAACGTAAGATAAAGGAGCCATGCGTTGGTTTTACCCATGGCAGGTAACCTTTTGATGTTGACAGGCATGATGTTAAGTAAGATTTAGGTGTTGAATTGATTTGTTCGAGCCTGAAGTAAAAGACCTGAAAGTGCATTTCAAAACTATCGACCTCATCAAAACTACATCATGAGATGGCTCACTTATCCTGCATGAAATTTTTCGTTTTGTTTAACTCAAAGGTTATGAAGCTCTTAACGATTTTGCATTACGTCAGAGATACATCATATTGGGGAAGAGGGACTGTTCTCTGGGTGATCGGCTATTCTGCCAATGCCGGGGATTTTTCTGGCTTGTGCTTTCCGTTCCTATCGTCATAGATCGCCTGTCTGCCCTTTGAGATAAAACTGATTTTCTCCAGGGCAAAGGTATCCTGCGCTATCTCACAATAATACCAAAACCAACTACCGGTCGTTATTCCTCACATACACATTCGTATTCACAGAACCCCGCGGGGAACTCTGTGAGTCCACCGGACTCCCCAAAGGTCCCGTGGACTGCCAGGCCGGCAGGCGGGTTTGAGCTTTAGTGCCTCCTATGTTTGAATTGATTTAATATTAGTGAAAAGTGGTGAGGGCTTGGGAGCGAATTTGTGCCTAAATAGCC
>LYSV01000014.1 GCA_001657315.1 Flammeovirgaceae bacterium BBD 1991-12
ATTTACATAACAACACATGGATGGCGGTATGACCATTTTCATCATAAAAGACCGCTATATCATCTAGCTCCCCATCCGAATCATAATCACCCGACATCACTTCCCGTATGTTATTCAGGTTGAACCAGGTTATCGGGTCATCGGACCCCGACGGATCAGCCCACCAAAAAGAGTCATAGACAAATTTACTTCCATCAGATAACACTACATGAATTGCGGCACTACCATATTCATTGTAAAAGAAAGCTATATCGTCTCTGAACCCATCATCATCATAATCCCCTGAGACCACATGTTCGATATTGTTGTAGTTGAACCAACTCACAGGATTACCCGTGCCTGTTGGATGATCCCACCAGAATGGATCATAGTTAAATCGAGCTCCGCTCGAATGAAACAAATGGATGGCCGTCTTACCTTCGTAATTATAAATAATGGCGATGTCATCACTCCTACAATCATTATCGAAATCACCTTGAACAACTTTTTCACCTAACAAGACTGGATCTAGCCCTCCGACAATGAATGTTGAATAGTTTTCGATCCAATCGGGACCAACGTCCGAAGCCTGAAGTGGTCGCCTCACAATTGTTGCCGTTGAGTATTCATCTGCACCAACATCAAAATCATTTGTCCTGAGTTGCCCATCCATGTCTTCAGAAAATCCAGTGACTGGGTATCCTGCATCAATTGCCCCGCTGGACGACTGAAGTCTGTGCATTTCTGATTCTTGTGTAAGACCGGGGTCGGTTTCTATGATGCCAAGATTAGTAATGTTACCTGATGAGGCAATACCATACGTAAAGTTTTTTTTCCAATCATTTAAATTGGCAGCATCGGTGATGCCTTGGATTTTATAACTGCCACTGACATCTGAATAGACAATGTTATTATAGATCTTATTATTATAAGGGTTAATCTCAAATTCTCCAATCTGAATTCCCTGGTCACTCGCGTTTACAATGGTGTTATTGGCAATGATACAATTAACCGAATTTGCATAATTCGTGTTGCCCCCTCTTATTCTAAAACCGATTTCCGAGTCTTGTACATAATTATTAACCACTGTATGACCAGTTCCATGGAGAATTATTCCATAGTCGGTATTAAAAATAAAGTTTCCGCGAATCGTACAGTTATTACCACCTCTTACGCTTAAGCTAACTTTTCGATTTCCCTGATTCGATGGTGAGCGATTGTTTCTTAAGGTATTGTACTGAATAAAGTTACTTGAAGATTTGTTGGAAATTATTTCAGAATCAACAATGGTATTTTCGAATAAGTTGTACTGAACCTTGGTATATAGATTTTGGTGCCCCCCTTCTCCAGTCCCGATAGCAATTGGTTCGCAGCCATTGAAGTCCAAATCTCCGTTTAAAGGCCAATCAATGATATCTTTAAAATAGTTGTATTCAATAACATTATCATGATTATCAACTCCTTGGCTGTCATTTACTTGAATTTTCACGCTGATAGAGTGACTTCTTGTGAAAAAGTTGCGATCAATTTTGTTATTATGCGAACCGTTTTGCATTAGAATAAGTGTGCCATTGTTAGTCCATGGATCTCCACATTTGTTAAAAACACAACCTGTTATTCTGGAATTTTGAGCTGCATCCAAGTAAATAAGTATGTTGGAAGGTTGCCCGGGGTGGTTGGGGTTTTGCGCTTTGTGAAAAACAAAATCCTTTAGGACCAAGTATTGGCCTGTTAACGTGACCCACGAGTTATCGGTAAACACCACGCCATTCGGAGTTTGCGCCTGTAATATGATCGGTGAATTAGCAGCGCCATTCTTTTTAAAATTTATATGCCCGGAATACAGACCATCTTGTAAAATAATAGTTGTTCCGGGCTGTGCCGATGCTATGGTGGCATTGGCTTCCTCAATGGAAGACACTAGCGTTTGTGCCAGACCATTCGTAACCAATAGCAAGAGAACGGTTGTACATATCAAGGTCAGCGCTGTGTAATGGCTGTTGGAAAGTATTTTCATCAGAGGGCATTTAATCGTTTTGCTGCGATGCTTTTTACATCTGGTGATTACAGAGTATGTTCAGAGTTATGAACCACATACAATTGCGAGAGTAAAATTAGTCAATCACTATGGAAATTTGTTCTCATATTTCAGGATCGTGTTGAATGTCTATTTAATTGAAGATGAACCTGTGCCGCATTCATCAGTATGCGCTATATTCACTTCAGAAAGTCTTATTGTACTAACCACCTGTGCACATTATATCTTGTCTAATTCCCTTTCCAATGTATATTACTTTTTTGAAGACTTTATTGAATAAGTCGGTTTTAATTCCTGCTGTGCCCCTTATTATTTGTGTGTCGACTTTATCATCTTGTAGAGAAGCTTTGAGTGGATATCTATTAGAAGAAAATTTTGACCATAATACAATGGGCTGGGTTGAAGAAAAAACCGATTTCCAACATACCGAATTTATAGATGGAAAATTAGTTCTTATTTCCATGGACACGGCCGATCTTGTTTCCAGCAATGGCCCGGCGAACCGGTCCTTTTTATGGAATCTGCCTTACAATTTTGAGTTTGTCACTTCAGCCGAAGTTTTTGATGGTACCAGCGACTCGGATTTTGGTTTTATGTTTTATAGTGCCTACTAAAACTATGAGTTTGCCCTTACCAGAAGTGGCTATGTTTTCGTTTCAGAATTACTTTACCGGGAGTATAAATTAATGCTTTTGGTAAGACCTGTTGTCTTATCATGCTTTTCAACATCTCCATGAGATTATTTTAGGAGTGGTTAATTCAAAGATGTACGATGTAACAACACAATTATCTTGATAAGTAGATAAAATCATTTTTTGACCTGAATTCGAATCATGCAGAAAACATATTCAATACTCTTTGAAGTACTTTATATCCAATTTTTTAAATGCAAATGTGCGTAGAAACTTGACGTGCATAAGTCAAATACACACGAGAATGTTCCATTTATTTTGGAACTTTTATTACCTTTACTCTGTAATAAACCAAAATGAAGCTAATAGGAATACGCTACTTCACTAGACTTAAAAAGAAAAATAGAGGTAACACCAAACTTGTAAAGGCCATTGATAAGCTCATTGATGATTTAAAAAGAGCACAATGGTCAAATAAAGATGAGGTTCTTAGTGACAGATCGGATGCCGACTGCATTCATAGCGATGGATTTTATTTCTTTAATATCAACATACATAGAACAATGATATTAATTGAATATAGTTTAGAAAGTTCCAACAATAATTCTGAAGAAGATACTGGTGTGGCTAACATTTTATGGGTGGGATCACATGACGATTATGAGAGGGTATTTAAGAATAATAAAAGCACTATAAATAAATGGTTAAAGGATCAGGGCTTGATCGACTAAATTAAGATCACTATGGAAAAGTTTGATATTGACAATGTGTTAAAAATAACAAGTATTAACAATGAGTTTGAACTTGAAAAAGCGAATTCATTATATAATAAATTAAGACTATTAGTAAAAGAAGACCCTTCATTGAAACAGGTCCGAAATCATTTAGCAAACCTAATTGAAACTTATGAATCTGAGCATTGGAGTGATGAGGAACAGGTTTCAAAAGAGCAACTCGATGCCAACGATAAAGCAACTAAGCTTATCCGCTTTCAGGAGCAGTTCATTAAACAGAGGAAAAAGCGAATTAAAAATGTCCTTAAAAAAAATGATTTAATTCAGAATGATCTGGCTGAGATATTAGGACATAGGAAAAACTACATGTCTGAACTTATCAATGGTGTTCGTCCATTTTCTCAAGAAGATATTATCATCATCCATAGGGTACTTAACATCAAACTTGATCATTTAATAGTTCCTGTGATCAAAGAACCAGCCGCAGAACGGATTAGATTAACAATCAAGAAACTTAACAAGCCAAAGCTGAAACTAAAGGGTAGTGATTTTAATTTTGAAGTGGTATAGCCACTTCATACTCAAGTCTCAATGAACTGCACTCTTATTCCAAAGAATTTTTGTAAATCAAAAGTGGTAAATTTTTTCCACTAACAGGCGAATACAATCCAATAGCACAAATTATTTTCCATTATAACCAGCTTCACGGAAAATTTTTTCCACTAAATCCATTAACACCGTCATAACGAAAATATCTTCCAATAAGAAATCTCAATTGGTGCTGTTTGATATTTGCCGGTTACGTTATCCTTCAACCATCCTTAAGAAATCTTTTCTAATTTTTATCAAAATTTGATTCAGCCTATCCAGATCTGGCTTATCCGACAGGTCAGAATCCTGGTAAATAGTATCAATTTCAGTGATCTTTTCGTTGGTTATTTGAAGAAGATTGTCGTACTGAAATTCCCCTTTTTTGATCTTAAGAAGGTACTCCCTATCCTCTCTTTTAACCCGTAGCTCTCCATACCTGCCTATTTCTTCACACATATCCAGTAATCTGAGGGTGTGCATCATGTTCTTGGCATCGTAGTTTTTACCATGTTGGATGGTATTGCGATAACGATTATCATTTCGCTTTTCCACCCATTTCCAATATTCCTTGTACTCCTTGCAATAGGATTTATTGAATGACATAATAGAAATTGGCTGAAGTCCTTTTGGAATGGGCTCAGTGCTACGTCATTAGCTTCCTCTTTCCTGGTTATTCCTTTGAAACCATCATCACCATGATACAGGTCAAAAACAACCTCCAGATTATTCTTAGATTGGATCACTCAGTATTTGCAATGCGGATATTTTCCAAACCTCTTTTTCAATCACTTTAGCTATCTAATGGACAAAGATTTCTTGCCTATTGTATTGGCACCTAAAAAATCAGATCTCCGTCAATTTACAATACAAGGCGTCCTCTTTGTCAGAGGTTCAGCAGCAGTTACAAGACATAGAGGAAGCCATTTGAATCAAAACGTGCTTACTCATTTTATGATGGATTCCTTAGTAGCAACAATCTTAAGATCATCTATCCAGATGGGATTGGTAGTCTTTTTTGCTTACCCATTTGCCCCTCAAATCCTACCAAATTGGTTGAAAGAATATTTATGAAAGTGCTCTGAACCACACAATTTGATATTAATTAACCCGTAGCCAGGACAATTAACACGAAAAGTGCTTTATAGAGCACTTTGATAGTCAAAATCATTTGTTTTAGCTATTTTCACATACTAAAGAGCTTTTTAATGCACCTTGAAGATCTAATATCTACATTGAAGCAGCGTAGAGAAGTGCTTGGAGTTACACAAGAACGCCTTGCGGACTTATCAGGGGTGGGCTTGCGAACGTTAAAAGCACTGGAGAGTAATAAGAGCAATCCTACATTCGAGACACTGACTAAACTGGCAGATGTGCTGGGCATGGAGCTCACCCTGGCGGTAAAGAAACCCAAACTCTGAATAAATGAGATCAGCTGTGGTTTTTTGGAATGGTGAGCGAGCTGGTATATTGACAGAGAATGATCACATGCAATATACCTTTGTGTATGATGAAGTATGGTTCGCTGACGAAAGTAAACCTGCTATTAGCCTTACATTGCCCAAAACTCAAAAAGTATATGAGTCTGATCATCTTTTCCCATTTTTTTACAACATGCTTTCCGAAGGGGCAAATAAAAAGCTGCAGAGCCGCTTGCTGAAGATTGATGAAAAAGATCACTTTGGCTTGTTACTTGCTACTTCAAATAATGACAGCATCGGCGCAGTATCATTGGGCCCACCAAGTGACCAGATCGAATGAATATGCAAGATATAAAATATTGCCCAGGTACCTTAGCCGAAGGTTTTAGCACCTATAGCCAGGCTTGTCTGCGACGGGTATTCAACAATAAAAAAGTGAGTCATGTTCTACCTTATAATCCACCTGGCAGTGATGACGAAGACGCAAGGAAATTCAGGGACAATCGAAAGCGAATATCAATCTCTGGCGTTCAGGAAAAGGTATCCATTATCCTTGACAGGAACAAGTTGAGACTAACTAAAGAGAGTGAGCGCGGCTCCTATATCCTAAAGCCAATTCCAGCGGATCTTGAAAAGACGGATCAGGTCCCTGCCAACGAGCATCTAACCATGCAGATCGCCAGGCAAGTATTTGGTATTAATACTGCTGAAAATGCAATAATCTTTTTCAAGGATGGTTCACCTGCATATATAACCAAAAGATTCGACGTTAAAGATGATGGTACTAAATGGGGAAAAGAAGATTTTGCTTCTATAGCCGGAAAAACCAGTACCAATGCAGGACCCAATTTTAAGTATGGATATTCTTATGAGGGCATAGCTAAGCTTATTATGAAATACGTGCCCGCCGCCATAGTAGAAATAGAGAAGTTTTACGTAATGATTATTTTTAATTATCTATTCTCGAATGGAGATGCACATCTAAAGAATTTCTCATTGCTACAAACAGCAAACGGAGATCACATCCTTAGCCCTGCCTATGATTTGATCAATACACGCATCCATGTGGACGACACTGATTTTGCTCTTAACGAAGGCCTGTTTTCAGATGACTTTGAATCTCAGAGCATGAAAGACAATGGATGGGCTGGACTGGAAGACTTCTACGAGTTTGCCAAAAGAATAGGAATTAGGGATAGAAGAAGAGATGTTTTGCTTTCTCCTTTCCTGAAGAAGCAGCAAAAGGTTGAAGAGTTGATCAGCCGGTCTTTTCTCAATGAAGATGCAAAAGAAGAGTATTTAAAGGATTATGAAGAGAGGTTACGAAAGTTGGAGGTTTAGTTTTTCCACGTGAAAAAACACTCAATCAAACTCAAAAAAGTTTTTTGCATTATAGTAACAGATATCCCCCACCAGCTTACCCAATAGTTTTTCATCATGGGGTAGTAAGCCTTTTTGAACGTCGCTTCCAAAAATATTGCATAGTAGTCTTCTGAAATACTCATGCCTTGGAAAAGAAAAAAAGCTGCTGGAAGCTGTTAACATTCCAACAAAATTGCTGATCAGTCCGATGTTGGATAAGGTAGAAATTTGTTTTTCCATACCATCTGGCTGGTCAGTAAACCACCATGCTGAACCAAGCCGCATTTTATCTCTGGTGGAATCCTCATTTAAGTCTCTTATCACAGCGGTGAAAAACTCTTTACAGGTGGGACAGGGATTATAAATGATCGTTTTGGGTAGCTTACCGGTTTTATCCAGATAACTAAAGAAATGTGTCTGGGATTGAGCCTTGTCCCGATCATCTGTTAAGTCAAGATCAGTGTACGGATCTGTTGTGGCAAAAAGGCTTTTGCCTGTATTGCGCGAGGCTCCAGGATGAAATTGCTGGACCCAACCCTTCTCATAGTCCCATTTCGCCATTTCCGTGAGTAAAAAGGCTTGATATTTTTTTGCATCCCTTAAGCTTAAGAATCCATCCTTGATCACCTTTCCAAAAATAGTGTCCACTTCAGATTCTGCACTGGGAGAAAAAGATAAGTAACTTAAAGCATGGTCAGACGATCTGCAGCCCAGCGTATGAAAGAAATCATGACGCTTTTTCAAAGCATCCAGCAGGCTCCTTAAATCCCTTATTTCAATATCTGAAACAGTTTCGAGTTTGGTCAGGTATTGTTTAAAAAAATCAATGTCACTAATCCTTAGGACATTATCCGTCCTGAAAGTTGGATAAACCCTAAAAGGAAGGCTTTGCAGGGCTATTTGTTTATGATAATCAAGATCATCACAAGGGTCATCAGAGGTACAAATTACATCAACTTGCATACGACGAAGCAGATTCGTTGTTGAATAACCTTCCTGTGTCGTTAAAATGCCTTTTGTTTCTTCCCAAATTGATCCGGACGTGTCAGGGTTCAGTGGTGCATTAATTGAAAAATAACGTTGCAACTCAAGGTGAGTCCAATGATAAAGCGGATCCCCCAAGGTATGGGGCACAACCTCTGCCCAGGCAGTAAACTTCTCCTTATCCGTAGCATTTCCTGTGATGTACTTCTCCTCTACTCCATGTGCCCTCATAGCACGCCATTTATCATGATCACCCTCCAGTAAGGCTTCGGTAAGATTTTCGAATTGCCTGTCAGTCGCAATGTCCTCCGGTGATAAATGGTTGTGGTAATCAATAATGGGAAGATTGCTGGCTACTTCATAGTACAGGTATTTAGCCATTTCACTTTCCAGTAAGAAATCTTCATCCATGAAATGAACTTCCTCAACGAATGCCATAGTTCAATGGATTGAAGTCAATGGAGAAAATGAAAATTGAACAGAAAGTACCACCATAGCCTTTAGGTTATGTATATAAACTCTTTCCAGTCCCATGCTCTAAACCGACTACTTTTAACAATCACCACACTTCGATCACAACCTCTCCAGATCTCCTGAAGTCTATTCACCCGTTTTTATGTAATTGGCTTTCTCCATTTTTTTCAGATCACCCACATCCTTCAGCTCTTCATAAAAATCCCTAAGCAGGTAGAAAGCCTCTTTTTTTAACCCATTTTCAGAGACAAGACCCTTGCGATTAAAATGATTTTGGATACGCCCCAGGTTTCTCCTTGGTGATCTGAAGTCCATCAGGATCCAGGGAGAAAGTCCGCTCAGAAAGTCAATATTTTTGATCATATCCAGATTACAGCGGTAAACCTCAGCCTGGTATTCCTCCGTCCACCGTTCATCCTTGCTGCCATGAAGGCCTTGCAGTGCACCGGCACCCATTTCACTTAATATCATGGGCTTATCGTAGGTGTTTTTCCAAACTATATCCCGGCATTGCGCTGGCCTTTTGCTATACCAGCCACAGTAGCTATTAATCCCTATTACGTCTATGTATTCGCCCAGCGGGTCGTCAATGACAATTTCTCCGTTACCTCCGCGCTGGGAATTCAGGGCAGCGGTTACCAGCCTGGTATCATCCGTCGATCGAGCTGTGTGAATAAGTTTTTTGAGGAATTCCAATCTTTCGGCAGTCATGGGTGTTTCGTTGGCTACAGACCATAAGCCTATTCCCACGCGGTTTTTATCACGATGGATCATGGCCAGAAGCTGGCTTTCCGCGTTTTCATAGGTTTCGGGATTATCATACGAGATGGTCCAGTAAACCGGTATTTCCGACCAGATCAAAAGCCCCAGCCTTTCAGCCTCTCTTACCATGAATTCATTGTGCGGATAATGGGCCAGACGGATATAATTGCATCCGAGCTCTTTTGCCCATCTCAGCAAAATCCGGCATTGCTCTTTACTGGTAACTCTCCCGGCTCCAAAGGGTGCTTCTTCGTGTATGCTAATGCCCCGTAAAAGAACGGGCTCGTCGTTCAGGTAAATCTGAGCACCCCTGGCCTCAATGGTTTTGAAACCAATATGGTCAGAAATACTGTCCGCATCGGTGGAAACGGAAACCTGGTAAAGCTTTGGGTTACTGAGCGACCAACAAGCAACATCACCTGTTATTTCAAAATAGGCAAAACCATCCTTATCGGATTTTAAACTTACCGTTTCGTTAAGTTCGTCTATCCTTACTTCTACCTTCTGCCCTGATGGTGCATTACCTTTTAAAGCCACCATGCCTTCTATGATATTCTTACTGCCTTTTTTAAGTCGTAAGGAATAATCATGAACGTAGGTGCCCGGTAGTTCCACAAGCCAGACAGACCTGGTTATGCCCCCGTAATTCCACCAATCGAAATTTATGGTGGGAACTCCGTCCCTGCGTCGTGTATTATCTACTTTTAAAATAAGGAAGTTGTCCTCTTTGAGCTTTCCCGAAACATCAAACTGGAAAGGAGTGAAGCCCCCGACATGATCCCCCAGGTATTCACCGTTAAGGTAGACCTTGCAGCTATAGTTACACCTTCAAAATACACCAGGACCTTTTTTTTATCACTCGGATTGTACTTAAAAGACCTTTTGTACCATACAGTGCCCTCATACAAATAGAGCTTTTCCATTTGGGTGTTCCAGTCTCCGGGTACGTTGAGTTGGTAGGAATTATCAAAATCATACTCAATTAAATCATGGGGTGACTCCATCTTTTGATTCCTGAAGTAGCCATTGGTCCGCTCCTTCAGGCTATGGTTATACAGTCCATTTTCCAAGGGATCGATGATGGCCTGCCACAATCCATCCAGCGAGATCTTTTGGCGTGAGCCTATATTTTGGAGGGTGGTTTCTCCACCGGCTTCTACTTTCCCATAAAGGGACCAGTGTGGTAAAACAGCGATGAAAAATACAGTGATGAGTTTCGGCATAATGTAGGGTAATTTTTGATTTTTTATATTTTGAGCAACCGGGCAGAAATCAATAGCTCTCCCGAAGCGCTGGTTACCGACAGTATGTAGATCCCTGCTTTTAAGTGAGTTGGAAGATCCACCCGGTAATAGGCATTTAAGACTTTATCAACTTTTACGGTGGTGCCCTGTAAATTGCGTAAGCTGATCTGCGCTTCTTCATAAATGCCCTTAATGAACAGGTGATCCTTCACCACCGGGTTAGGAAATACGGACGATGCGCCAACTTCTTCACTCAATGAAACAGGCAGTGATGCCGAGACCTGGTGTATGCCTATATCTATCCGGACATTTTCAGGTATAGGATTCCCATAGAAGTCTTTTTCGGGGAAATCATTGATCTGCATTCCTGCACCAATTGCCGGGGAGCCATTTTGTAGTAGGTAACCATTTTCGCCATTCCCCGGATCCGTCAAAAGGGGGGCGCCTGTAACCTTATCTTCATCATTCGGTTCATTCAGTGCCTCCTCTCCAAAGAAAACATTGTGAGAAAAGGTGTTATTTCTGCTGTTGCCGAACTCGTACGAACTGCCCGGGGCATCTACAAAAAAGATATTGTTATAATACCGGGTATTGGCAGCATTGTTATTATCCAATGCCTTGTGCAGTACCACCCTGGTATCGGACTGGTCAGCGCTCAGGTAAATCACATTATTATGAAAAAGGGTGTTGGTGGCCGACCCGGAAACCCGTAGCGAATGTTTCCCGTCATTTCCACTTTTTGAGACCAGTCCATCACGTTCGATCAGGTTGTACCTTACTATCGTACTATCGTTGAACCGCCCCGCACCCCCGGTAACCAGCATGCCAAAGTCATTATCATGGCTGTAGTTGTATTGGATAAGGGTGCTCTTACTACGAAAATCACTGTCCACGCCCCCGGCATCTACATCGCCTACATTGGCTTTGGTGGCTGTAAACTCATTGAACTGCCAAACGGTATTATCCGTATTGAAATTGAATGCCGCATTGCCCGACCCTTTAATCGAACACTGGTTAAAAAAGCACGTTTCTATTACGGCACTGTCCGAAACACGTACAATGAGCGCGTTGGCCCCTGTCCGCTCAAAGGTTGTATTTCTAATGATGAAATTCTTATTGGGGGTCCAGTTGATATTCGACCTAAGCTCCCGGTCATCGTAGTATGACCAATTGGAGATCCCCGTCCTGTCTACATCATGGATATGGCATCCATCAATTAATACATCCTGGAAAAAACCCGGCTGATCTGCCGATTGGAACCTAAGTGCCTCAAGGAATATTCCACCGTTGTCCTTGTCTGTAATGTCTCCATTTACCCCATGGATTTCCAGGTTTAGGAACTGAAGGCCACGCATAGCTCCTTTATTGTTGACCTCTACCAGGATACCACTTTTTTTGGAGTTAATGCCTGTGTATGTAGCTGGTTCCATGACATTGACATAATCCAGGACATTATTCGCCTCCCATTCTTCCAGGGAGATCAGTTCCTCCTCGGATGGGTCATAGTTGATGATCTCCAAATCCCGGATGACCCAAAAATCCTGGTTAAACAGATAAATAGTACAGTAGTGAACTTCTCCTGGCTCGGAAGTACAATTGGTGAGTCCGGCTCCATTAATGGCGGGATCTTCCCCTTCACCATACCTGCCTATAACGATAGGATCATTTTCTGTACCAGAGCCCTTTGGAATAATGGTGCCAATCCAACTTTGCCCGGCGTGGAACAAGATACTGTCGCCAGGCAGGAAGGTGGTGCTATTTACATTCGCCAGACTTTGCCAGGGGGATGATAAGGTACCATCATTCATGTCATTTCCGATCATTTGATCGATATAATAATTCGTAGCAAGGGCCGGCGCTATTGAAAGATAAATAGTGATAAAAACAACCCATATCTTTGGGGTCCCCGCAAATTTCCTTTTCAATACTGTGGCTACCATGTATATACCCCCGGTTTTATGATCATTGATTTTCTATAGCTGAGTTCAACACACCTAGTTTGTCTTCATTATCCGCCGGAAAGTCAATTCACCATTTTGCTGATAAATTTTCACCTGGTAAACCCCGGTCCCGAGTGACAATAAATCGATCTCATTCCGGCCACCGAGATCGCTTCGGTCAAAAACCCTGACCAAAGCGCCATTCAACTGAAACACCTCCACCCGATCTATGTCGGCCTTCGTTACATTTAAAATCCCTGGCGTTGGGTTGGGATACAATCTCACCTCTATTGTTGAACTGACGTTTTTTTCAGGTGTCATGAGTGATACAGCCGGGCCTGGGCCGGCTGGTGCTGAAGAGGATGAAACGCGTGCTCCTGAACCCGCGCCAGTGCTTCCCGTGACGACCAGGTAAGCACGGAACTGGCTTTGAGCATTTTCCTTGCTGAAAAGCGTAATAGTTTTTATCAGGACGGCATCGTCCTTTAGTCCAATTGAAAAAGTGCCGTTCCCCGTAATTTCGTCTTTAGCTGCCGAGGTTACATCTATTTCATACCATTGATCAGACGTGCCTACTGAAGCTGCACCGATATAGGTTCCAAAGGTCGGCGCATTGTTCCAGGTGATGGTAGATTCTGACCAGGTGTCCGGTGAAACTTTATAGGCATTGATGTTCATCCCCTGTTGTGCACTACCATACACAAAAAGTCTGGCGGATGATATCGAGGTATAGCTGGTAAGATCAAATTTCAGAAAAGTCCTCCTGGTAAATGACAAATTGGCACTTTCCTTCACGACCAAAGTAGTTGCAGATCCGTAATTGGTACTGGCATTTGAACCGCCCCTGACGTAGGCATCTTCAGCTACAAAAATATCTACAGTTGTATTACCCCCTGCTGAGGTCGTCGCGGAAGCTTCATTGGAATAGCCTGAATTACCGGCGGTGTTATAAGCCCTTACACGATAGGTGTAGGATGTGGAGGCACTTAAACCGGTATCATTGAAAGAAGTAGTATTAGGGCCTACGGTTGCTATTTCTGTAAATGAGCCGGTGGTTTTCCGTTCAATCCTGAAGCCGTCCTCATTCGTAGAGTTGTCCGTCCACGCCAGGTCAATTTGACTTGATGAAGCCGGTGCTGCCGACATGCCTGTGGGTGCTACCGGGATCGTAGACCCGCTCCCACCGATGAATTCATGGGCACCAATATCAGGCAACCCATTGTAAAGGGTATTGCCCCAAAAATCCTGGCCTCCATTGCTGGCTACACTCCTGCCGGCGTCAATACAGGGTGAGGTGGGCTGAAGTTGGTAGCCGGTAAGTACATTGGGGTAGTTCGACCAGTCTATATCCTGGCCGCCGGTCCCTGGATTGACCAGTCCTGGGTCGGCTGTAATGGAGTTGGTCCCGCGGGTGCTGATGTTGAAATAGGCATTGTTCTCAAATGTGTGCAGTTGGAGGGAGTTTTCGAACCCCATGAGCCGCTGCCTTCAAAGTAAAAGATGTTATTATAAAAATCGGAGTTGACGGCGGTCCTGTCCTTGAACACCTGAACCGTCAGGTTTGAAGCCACATAGTGGGTGTTGTTATAGATCCTGGCGTTTTGAGGACCAGGGTCATTTTCAAAACCATAGAAATAGATGGCCAGCTTGTCATTTTCGCTGATGTTGTAACGGAATACCGGGTTCTCGTTGATCCCTCTTTTCATGAACGCAAAGCCCCAGTTATTGTCATGACTGTAGTTGTACTGGTAGTATGTGTCACGTGCATTGTAGTCTGCATCAAACCCGCCACGGTCAGCATCACTGGCAGGGCCGGTGTTGCCATAAGCTTCATTGTACTGCACAAGAAGATCCTCGGTATTGAAATTGAAAATACTATGCCCTTTGGAGAACCGCCCTGCATCCCGGAGCAGGTTATGCTCTACTATCGCCTTGTCACTTACCCGGATGATGATGTTGTTACGCCCCGTTGGCCCTACTACATTGTTACTGATATTCACATTGAGGAACGGCTTACGGCTGGCTCCCTTGCTTAACTGGCCATGGGTAGATTGTGTGGCTATGCCAAGTCCACCCACCAAGTCACCCCCGGTATTACCACCGACTACGTTGTTTTGAATTTTTATATCGTTATACCAGGCGGGACTTCCTGAGGCACTTTCCACCGTAACGTAAATACCCCCGGTGGTCTTGGTAGCTACATCACCATTTATTTTATGTATGTAGCAATCCCTGATATAAATATGGTTAAACTCACCGGCTTGCGTGACGTTTACCCTTATTCCCCACAAATCACTTTGATAGGAGGCGGATCCATTGGAATTGGTTATCTCCAAGTTATTGATTTCCCAATACTCCTCGTTCTCTAAAAGTACCGTAGGCAGGCTGCCGGTACCTCCTCCTCCGTTGAAAATGGGTTTATTTCCAGTGCCGTACTTATCTACAATAATTGGATTTCCTGATGTTCCCGAACCGTTTAAGGTAAGCCGCTCATTCCAAACACTGCCGGCTTTAAAGAGAATCTGATCCCCCGGCTGGAATGTAAAAGAGCTTACCTTGCTTAACGTTTTCCATGCGCTGGAAGAACTGGTTCCATTGGCATTATCATTTCCACTGCTGGCATCCACGTAATAGGTGGTAGCGTGGACATCAGCCAGGCTCATCAGAAAAACCAGGCAGGCCAGGCTCATCATTATTGGGAGGTCGTAATTCTTATTCATTTTTTTTAATCTTTTGGGTGAATGGTTTTGATCAAAACAGTGCGGTATTATG
The DNA here is from genome assembly GCA_001657315.1 of Flammeovirgaceae bacterium BBD 1991-12. GTDB lineage: Bacteria > Bacteroidota > Bacteroidia > Cytophagales > Cyclobacteriaceae > Fulvivirga. The sequence goes on from LYSV01000014.1 coordinate 14,931, forward strand.
CCGGATAGTTTCCTTGAATAGGTCAAGATCCTCGTAGATCAATTGATGGAAGCTTACCCGGACTTCACTTCTTAGCCTTTCCATCAAACGCTCATATTTTTCTTTTTGGTAGTACCAGAGCACATCATCCTTTACCTCGTTAAACAAGTATATCTGATCTTCCTCTCTGGTCAGGCATTGCATTAAATAGATGGAGGAATTTTCGTTCCCGTACATTACCCTGATCTCCCCCTTTTCCAGGCGAAATGCCAATTCCCTTCTTTGGTGGTCAGGGTTATCTTCACCGGTTATTTCCTTGTCAGTGAACGTTCTATGCCCATAATGGACCGAAGTGAGGCCAGCGGTCAGTTTGCTTATCGACTCCCCGGACGATACACTTTCGCTCATAGCAAGGGCCTTTGCATAGGCTTCATCCCGTTCCGGAGAACTTTGGTAATGAAACTCCAGGTATTCAACCTCAATACCGGGGGTGTACCTGAACCACTTTTCCTTGTTTGCTTCGAAGTATAACTCCAGCCCGGCTTCATCGATCCTGAATTGGGTCTGATTGAGCTCGTTCCCAAGCTGGATAAAAAGATTGGAAAAGTAGTACTCATAGTATTCCATCAATGAATTTTCTATGGGGCCATACACTACTTCTCCTGCTTCATGCTTCACTTGCCTTTTTAAATTGTTCTCTTCCCACCACTGCAGGAACGTATCAAAGGTAAAATCGGGGACCAGACCCATATCAACCGCCAAATGTTGTTTTACTTTGACATCTATAAGCTGCTTAATTGTTTTTTCCCTGATATATTCCGCGGGTGTTTGTCCACCGTACGGGGTCTTCCAGAAATCCAGATGATCCCGGGCGCCCCATTGCTGGAAAAAATGATTATAGGTATCTGCAATGTTCCGATTCAAAAATAATTCGAACTCTGCCACAGGAACAGGCATACCGTTTATGTGGGCTACAACATTTTCATCTCTGGAGGAAGGTGCCAGCAGGAGTAACGGAATAATGACAACTGCTGGCACAAAAACCATCATCCAGCGTGGTTTAACTCTTTTCATAGCTGTTTTGCTCTATTCATTGCAGAGAAAGGCACCCTGGCTATTGCGCCACTACCTCCAGGTCGTCTATTGAAATAGTTCTGGATGTGTTATCGAAACTGAACTCGAAATTTATCTCCAGATTACCTGAACCATCGGCAACTCCTGTTCTGGTCACCTGCCTGTAAAAGGACCGGTCATCAAATCCTCCCCAGTTTTCGAAAGCGGGACTTGTATCACCGGTAACGGTCACGTCCATTGATCTATCACTACTGCCATCAGGACGAACCCAGTAGGAAACTTCATAACTTCTGCCGGCTTCAAGTCCGGAGAGCGCAATATTGACCGTACTGCCCATCCCGGTAAACCGCATTGCATTACCACAATCACCGATGGAATTATCCGGGCACCTTGAACTTGTTTTATTCGTCCGGATCCGGTTGGTAACATCATTCCTGGGCATGATAGAATAAGCTACCGATACTGTAGGGTCTGTCATGCCGGCATTGGAAAAATCGCTCTCCGTAGCATCAGCTTCATGATCCAGACCAAATTCCATGTCATTGGAATAAACTACTGTTCCCACAGGCAAGCCAATTACTACATTTGTCACACTGGCCACAACGGGTAGCGTTTCTGTAATTGTACCATCTGACACCTCTATTGATCCGTTAAATACCCCTTCCGGGGCGTCATCCGCCGGGGCAAGAGTTACCGTGATCGTATTGTCACCATTGGCATCATCAATCACAGCAGGGTCCACACTTAAACCGGAACCATTGGCTGAGAGAGTAACACCGGTCGTCAGCCGTGCACCCGTTAAGGTGAAGTCACGCGATTGTGATGACCCCGGGATAACCTCTCCAAAATCGATCGATGAGGTACCGAATATCAAAGTTGGAGTGGAAGTAATGTTTGCCGACACGGGCACAGACTGAGTAACTCCTCCTGCAAACAGCTCTATGGAACCCGTAAATGATCCTGCGCCTGCTTCTTCAGCCGGAGAAAACGTAACGTCTACTGTATCAGAGCTTGTAGCCCCCGATACGATAGAGGTAACCGGCGTAGCGGTTAGATCTTCACCAACGGCAGAAACAACCAATACCGCATTTAAACCGGAACTTGTAACTATGAAGTCTTCGGTTACCGTAGTTCCTACTTCTACATTACCAAAATCAATAGAAGATAGGTCCACTGCCAAAGAACCACCGGATCCATTGGGATCATCATCTTCGCAGGCTGTGCCTAACATTGCTATTAGTATGGCCACCCAAGGTACCCATAACGATAATTTTCTTTTCTCTTTCATACTCATACTACTTTTGAGGATCATTGATAGCCAGGATTGTTCAGGATCCTGTTATCTATATTTGCATCAATAAATGATTGGGGAATCGGGTACAACCTGTCGCGATCGGTCAGTCCGCCGGAAGCGTTGAAATTGAACAGATTTGTTCTTTCCATCCACTTGTCGTTCCTCAGCAGTGTATATCTCCTGTGTTCCTCGGAAAACAGCTCCCTGGCACGTTCGTCAAGTATGAAATCGAGTGTGATGTCCCCGGCAGAAACGGTTGGAGCATTCGCGCGATTTCTTAACTCATTAATGTAAAAAGCTGCATTTCCGGCTTCTCCATTCTTAAAGTAGGCTTCAGCCAGCAGGAGGTAGGTATCTGCCAACCTTAGGTATACCTGGTCATTGAATGACCTGCTTTCCCTCGGATTAATAATGTGGGACCAATCCCATTTCCTGGTGTAAGGCCTGAACCTGTCACCCAGCGGGTCAATAGGAGAAAAGTCAAGGAATATCGGGCTGCCGACTGCGCCTGCTGAGCCCGGGTCTCCTTCCTGGATGGTAAACGAAATGCGCCATGCAAATTCCCCCCCACGATCATCATTAACAAGAAGGTCATTCGATGCATCACGACTTCCATACAGATCCAGCATGTATTTGGTAGCCGATAGCCTTGTCTGCCCCCTTCCTCCTCTTTCCACTGTTATCTGCAGGCCAGGGGCGCCTCCGTTCGTGCTGCTGTATTCGCTCATAAACCATCTTCTCATAATATTATGACCCTGTCCTCCCTCCGTTTCAAAGCCATTCTGAAACACCCAAAGGGCTTCCGTATTCCCCTCGCTCGGATTGGAATTTCCATCCAAAAACATATCTGTAAAAGGAGTACCTACAGCACTACTGTTCACGCCATAGCGAACAGTCACCAATTGTTTTGGGCCATTGATCGCTGCCAATGCGGTATTAATGGCCTCTTCGAAGTCGCCTTCCATGATCAGGAGCTCGGCCAGGTAGTGCTGTGCCACGGCGCGAACTATTTTTCCGTCATTTATGTGATCTTCCGACAAATGAGCAGCTCCAAATTCCAGGTCTGCCTTCATTTGGGCCTGAATGGTTGCTACCGGTTCCCGCTCCCAATCGACCCGGAAATTGATCCCGGTGGATTCTTCAAGGGGCATCGGAACATCTCCGAACAGAAAAGTCAGGTGCCTGTAGGCCCACGCCCTGATGGTACGAGCTTCCGCAATGATCCGGTTAAAACGAGCCAGCTGATCTGTATCATCGCCAGGTATGCCTGCTACAAAACCCTCCCCACGGGTTATGATGGTATTTGCCGCATTGATCGTTTCATAAAGCCATTCCCATACTTCCCTGAAATAGATGGCGGCATCCCCTCCCACGACCAGTGCCCCCCAGTCATTCAGAAACCTTTCCGAATTCCACGGCCGGTTGCAGTATATGATGTCCGTACCTCCCATCATCATGGTACTCATCAGGTTATTCGAACTGCCTGTTGGATTATTATTACTTGTAATTCCAGACCGTTCTGTTCTGGCCAGGGCATACAAACCGTTAAGTCCTATTTCAAAACCATTTTCATCAACATACAAATCATCTGCTGATACCTCATTCGGTAATTCCTGGTCCAAAAAATCTTCACTACATGAAAAGGGGACAGCAAGCAAAAACAACATGCTCACCATGTGTATCATTTTTATCATTATATTTTTCATTGCAGGCTGATGTTTAATCCGAAAATAAATTCTCTTTGAAGCGGGACCGCGTTTTGATCGTCCAGCTCAGGGTCCAGCCCTTCCCAGTCGGTTATGGTCAATAAATTGCGGGCGGTAAAGTAGACCCTGGCATTTTTCAGACCCGTGTTCCCGAAGATCTCATCGTTAAAATTGTAGGATAGGGTAATGTCCTTGATCCTGATAAAGTCAGCATCCTCGTAAAACCTGACATTATTTATGTTGGCATCCAGATGGTTCCTGTGGAAAGTATTGATGGGGTTTTCCGGTGTCCAATAATCCAGTACATACCAATTTCTTCTCACCCCTGAGAATACATTGACATCCCGGATCGTATTTCGTTTCGTCACGCCGGAAACGGCATGGGCAAATACATAAAGTGACAGGTTCTTGTACCTTATGGTATTTTCCAAACCCCATATCAATTTGGGGTCCCGTTGCCCCTGTATAGCCCGATCGAATTCGTTGGATATCCCGATGACAGGGTCTCCATTTTCATCTACAGGATTGGCCAGATCTTTTGTGCGTACGTCGCCGGGCACTGCGTTTGGTTCCGCTGAATTGGCAATGTCATCTCCTTCCTGCCATATGCCATCAAAGACAAAACCATAGTTGACCCGAATGGGCTGACCAATGAAAAGGTTGTTGGCTACATCATCTTCTTCACCTCCAAACAAGGATACAATCTCATTTCTATTGTAGGATATATTACCGTTGAAGTTCCAGCTGAAGTCCTGATTGTCAATAGCATATCCGCTCAAAGCGAATTCAATACCTCTGTTCCTGGTTTCCCCTACATTTTGAGTGATCGATGTGATCCCCTGGACAGACGGTATGCGCCTTTCCAGTAACAGATCCGATGTATTGGCTTCATAGGCATCGACCGATAACTGCAACCGGTTATCCAGGAAGCCCAGGTCCAGACCAATGTTGGCGGTAGCCGTGGTCTCCCAGGTCAACTCATCATTTCCCAGCTGATCCGGGATAAACCCGGCGGCCGTTTGATTATCAACGCCTATGTAAGATCTGTCCCGTAACAAAGCGAGGTTACGGTAAGGACCTATGGACTGATTACCATTTTGCCCGTATGACACCCTTAGCTTGGCCTGACTAACTATGCTTTCGGGGAAAAATGACTCATCACTTATGTTCCATCCCAGAGCAGCTGAGGGGAAAATACCATACTGGTTGTTTTCACCAAACCCTGAAAAGCCATCCCGCCTTACGGTAAACGTTAGCAAATATTTGCCCTGGTATCCATAATTCAGCCTTCCCATTTGCGAAACGAGTGTGGACTGCTCGAAACGTGCATTAGAGGAAATGTTCTCAGCAGAAAAATTCAGTTGACGGTAGTTGAGCAGATCACTGGGGAAGCTGACACCCTCCGTAGTGTTTTGTTCAAAACGTGTCTTTTGAGCGCTGTAAAGCCCTGTGAAAGCAATGGTATGATCCCCAAAGCTCCTGTTGTAGTTAAGCAGGCTTTCCACGAGATAGTTTTCATCCACCCTGTTGCGTATTTCAGCCGATCCGCCGCTTGTAGCTCCCTCAGCAGTATTTCTCCCAAAATAGGTGCCTTCATTTCGGGTACCGTATTCAACACCGGTATTGATCCTGAACGAAAGACCTTCTACAAAGGGGAAACTATACTCGAGGTAGTTGGAAGTGAAGATCTTGTTATTGATGTTGTCATTAATGGTTAATGTAGGCGCGAGTGGATTTTCAAAAAATTCATCTTCCGGCCACGGAAAAACGGTAAGATCACCATTCTGGTCAAATGCTGAAGTCAAAGGGTTCATAAAGAATGCCCCTGATGCCTGGCCTCCGAAATCCGGATCAAGCCCTGATCTGTCGATCCTGGTCAATTGATTCGAGGTCCCAAACTTTAAGCTGTTGCTGATATCAAAATCAAGGTTTACCCTAATCGTAACCCGTTCAAATTCATCATTTATGGATACCCCTTCGGCTTCCAGGTAGCTGGTGGAAACATAATAGTTTGTTCTCTCGGACGAACCGGCCACTGAAAGCGTGTGCTCCTGCTTTGTACCGGTCTGTGTGGCCAGGTCGATCCAATCTGTAAATTCGCCGGAAACCAGTTTTTCAAGTTCAGAATCCGTTAACTCACCGGGTTCCCTGGATTCCTTAAACAATGCAAACCCTTCCCCGTCGTAGACATCGGGTACATTATCCAATTGTGTGATCCCATAGTAGCCATTATAGGAGATCCTTGGTTTTCTTTGACCACCTGACCCTTTTCTGGTCTGGATAAGGATCACTCCATTCGAACCTCTCGATCCATAGATGGCAGTAGAGGAAGCATCTCTCAACACAGACATGGACTCTATATCCACGGTATTGATATCGGATATATTGCCAGTGTACGGCACACCATCAAGCACGATCAACGGCCCGTTGGCGGCATTAATGGAATTCCTACCTCTGATCAGGATGTTCACATCATTCTGCTCCGCCCCTGAAGCATTGGTGGTTATATTGATACCCGGTAATGCCCCCTGCAGGGCCTGAGTGAAATTGGTATTGGGTTTGGCATCTATCCTGTTGGGCGATATGGTCGCTACGGTGCCTGTGAGATCACTTTTCTTTTGCGTGCCATACCCTACGATCACTATTTCCTCCAGCGACTGAATATCTGGTTTTAAATCGAAATCAATAGTGGTTTGACTGCTGACCTCAACAGACTGACTGAAGTATCCTAAAAAGGAAACTACCAGCGTAGCTCCGGGATTTACGCGTATTGTAAATTCACCGTTTGCATCGGTAATCACTCCATTGGAAGTCCCTTCTTCCAGGATTGTTGCTCCCGGAAGAGCATCTCCATTTTCATCCCGCACTACCCCGGTTATCGGATCCTGGGCACTTAAAGTATGCGAAACGAAAAGCATGAACAATAGTGTAAAGATTCTATTCATAAATTGGCTGTTTTGATTTTAATAGATGTAGATCACAAACAAGATCATCGCAACAAGCAGAAGGGTGACCAGGAATAATCGCACTTTCATTTTCATGCTTCTATACTAGGCATTGGGCGAGATCCTGCAGACCGGGTTTTGATTCATGTTGGCAGGACAAGGGATACTTTTTCAGATCTGATGTTTCATTTTAACCGGTCATATGTTTCATTTCTTGTCATGAACGTTTGCAATGCCATATTTTTAGTGATGAATTATTTTTTTGAAAAAAGCGCAGAAAATGGCCATTTTTATATATAAGGATTGAATAAATGGCAAGGCATTTTTTTCTTTTTCTGCTACTGGCTCTCTCTTTCTCCGACACGTTCCCGGGCGGAAAACCGGTTAAATTTGACCGTCATATCAGCCTGCCCAATAATCCTGTTTTTTGCATAACACAGGATGAAAAGGGATTCATGTGGTTCGGGACCAAAAACGGCCTCCTGAGATTTGACGGCTACGATTTTGATGTATTCAATTCCATTGAGGGGGATACCTCCAGCATCAACTATGACTGGGTCTGGTCTTTGTACAGGGATAGTGAAGGGAATCTCTGGATCGGCACCGGTTTTGGGCTCAATATTTGGTTGCCTAAGGAAAACCGTTTCAAAAATATCGACCTCCCTACGGGTAAGGACAATATAAACTCCCTGATCGTAAGAAAAGTATTTGAAGACCGGTCGGGCAAGCTTTGGATCGGGACAAACCACGGGTTATACACCGGCTCGATCCGGGACCGTAAATTCAGGAAATTTGAATTGCACTTTGATCTGAGTCAGTCCAGGGATTTTGATGTCAAGGAGATCACAGAAGATCTGAACGGGGAGATACTGATCTCGTCGCAGTATGGAATATTCAATCTGAAAAACGGCAGGCTTTCGCTAAAGGACATTGCACTCAATTCAATTCTTATGCCGGATAGCTATAAGGATGAAGTAAGGGCCATTTATCTGGACATATCCAGCAGCACCTACTGGGTAGGTACTCAATCAGAAAGGACACCACTGATCAGATACAAAATGGGTCATGAGCCCGGCAGGGTCCCTTTACCCGGCTCCGATGAAACCAACAGTGTAAGGGTGATAAGGAGTTTCAGGGATTCAGAGCTCTGGCTGGGGACAATGAATGGATTGATCCGTTTTAATACTGTCAGCAATGAGGCATCTACACTATTAAAATATCAATCCATAAGGGATATATTCAGGGACAGAGATGGTGGTATATGGATTGCGACATATAATGACGGAATATACTATCGATCACCCCAGGCATCTCCTTTTGCATACATCACTGAATATTCTACCGGAAATACTACTGTGGAAGGTAAAAGGCAAAATGTAGTAAATGATATTCTGCAGATTGGGAATGACCAGGTCTGGATGGCCACAGAATTCGGTCTGAAACGTTACAACCCCCTGGGAAACACCTTTTCGATGCATACCGGCACCGCCGGAAAGCAGGCAATTGCCAACAACCGGATCAAATGCCTTGCATATGATGAGAACAGAAAACTGTGGATCGGTACCTTTAACGGTCTTGCCTCACTTGACCTCGTCACCAATGAAATTGAAAACTTCACTACTATTACCACCGACGAAAATCAGAGCTGGACCGAAATTGACGACATTGTTTTACTGGATCGCGAAGTTTGGGCCGGCACTAATAACCACGGACTGGTATGTATTTCCCTTGACTCCAAAGGCAGCCGTATCAGCCAATACGCCGATCATTTTAATCGAAGCGCCAACCATGTCAATGCCTTGCATGTATCCACAGACAGTACAATATGGATAGGGTCCAATGCCGGGTTGTCAGCTATAGATCCACGCACTAAAAGGTTCAGGAGCATAGGTGAGGGGAATTATCTCTTCAAGGCTAAAAATATCGTATCCATCACCGAGGACAAACGTGGAAACCTATGGCTGGGCACTGAAAGGTCCGGGTTGGTTTATTTTGATCCCCTCACTCTTGAATCCCTGTCTATCACGGAAAAGGGTGGGCTGCGCAATGATAAAATAAAAGCGCTGGAGATTGACGATGACCAGCACCTTTGGGTGACCACCGAAGTAGGGCTTTCAAAGATCAGGTTGCTGTTTTCGGACAATTTTTCGTCCATTTCCTACGAAACTTTTGATTTTTCCATCCAGTCAGAGCAGGGTACCCCTCATTTTTTGGTTAATAGCTCCGGTCAGACACCACAGGGAGATATCCTCTTCGGAACCCGGCACGGCCTGGTCCGGTTCTCTCCCTCAGTGATAAAGAATGAACACTGGCACCCCAAAGTGTGGGTACGGGACATCAGCATTAATCAGCAACCTGTCATGACGAATGCAGGCCTGCTCCAGAGATTTGGGAATGTAGAGGAACTTAATTCACTGGAACTCGATCATGATGAATCAGTACTGGCCGTAACCTTTAGCAGCATCAATTACAGTCAACAGGACCACCTTTACTACAGTTATATGCTGGAAGGAATAGATGATACATGGCACATCCTGGACAAACGGCGTAATTTGAGCTTTAGTTTCCTGCCTCCGGGAGAGTACGGGCTAAAATTGAGAGCCAGTAATTCCAGGCAAAAATGGGGTGATGCCTTCACTTTATTGAATATCAAAATTCATCCCCCCTTCTACAAATCAAAAATGGCATTCGTTTTATATGCCATCATTATTTTGACCCTGCTCTACCTGTTTTATTATTATTCATCACGCTGGCAAAAAATGAAAAACCAACTGGTCATTGAAGAGCTGGATAAAAACAAAGAGCACGAGCTGCATCAGATCAAGTCAGAGTTTTTCATGAACATATCCCACGAGCTTAAAACCCCTCTAACGCTGATACTTGAACCTGTTGAAGACCTGTTGTCGCAAAAAATAGAGAATCCCGGGATCAGAAACAGGTTAAGAACAGTAAGGAGAAACGCAAAAAAGATATTAAGCCTGGCGGATCAAATCGTTGACATACGAAAAATTGAGACTTCCCTGGGCATGTTAAAGGTCGCGAAATATGATATTTTACAATTTGTAAAGGACATATCTTCAGGATTCAATGAACTGTCCCGACTGAAGAATATTGATTTTGATATCCTCTCCAACAAGGACAGAATTGAAGTATGGTTTGACAAGCACATGCTCGATACAGCCGTAACCAACATTATTTCGAATGCCTTCAAATACACCCGGGAAAATGGTGAGATCACTGTATCGGTGAACTGTGAAGACTGTGAGAGCAATGGTTCAGAAAAGGGTGAGGTCCATATCATCATTGAGGATAATGGGAAAGGCATTGCCAAAGAGGACATTGCCCATTTATTTGACCGGTTTCACCACCTCTCCGGCCAGGATAAGCGGTTGTCCATTGGGGATGGAATAGGCCTGGACCTGGCAAAAAAGGTCATCGACTTGCACCATGGCCATATAAAGGTTGAAAGTCTGGAAGAAAATGAAAATGCTCATGGCCTGACCAGGATAACCATTACCCTGAAATTAGGTAAGAATCATTTCGACCCCGGATACCTGGTTCATCCCGGTACCAATGACATGCCACAACAAAACAAAAAAGAGGCTCATCCGCGTCCGTACAATTACGATCTAATTGACCTTGACAATAAGAACGGATCATTAATGTCATCTGATCAAACCATCCTGGTCATTGATGGTGATACCGGATCAAGAGAGCAACTCCAGGGATTGTTTTCGGATTCATATCATGTATACGAGGTTTCGGATGGCCTGGAGGGATGGAAACTTGTACTTGATATTGTCCCCAGTCTCGTTATTCTGGCAGAAAACACGACCACCATAGACGGGCACGAGCTTTGCCAGCGGATAAAAATCGACGAACGCACGTGCCATATCCCGGTTGTTTTTCTTACCCCTTCCATCGAAGCTCATGGTCACGCTGAGTTTGCAGCAGATGAGTACCTCGAAAAACCGATTGATGAGGAATATCTCCACCATAAGGTGGATTACCTGGTTGAACAAAGGGAAAGGGTTCGTAAACAATTCGAAAAAAATTCAATTTTAAAACCCGTTCAGATCTCCTCCTATGACGAAAAACTGCTTAACAGGGCCATTGAGTTCATTGATGAAAACCTATCAGATCCAAATCTATCCGTTGAGCGCATCAGCAAGGAAATAGGCATTAGCCGGGTACACTTCTACAGGAAAATTAAATCCTTATTGAGTTTATCTCCCAATGAATTCGTCAGAACCTACCGCATCAGGAAGGCAGGTCAGTTGCTTCAGCAAAAGAAACTGAATGTATCCGATGCGAGGATGATGGTGGGATTTAATGACAGCGATTATTTCAGGTCCTGCTTCAAAAAAGAATATGGTCTGACCCCATCGGAGTTTATCAGGAAGTATAATGGCTCCGGCTGATGGCAGTTGACTCCGCCCAACCAGTTCCAACTGGTCCTCGTTTGCAACGAGGACCATTGAATAATGTCCAACATAAACATCAGTATAATGCGGGTCATTGGTAAAGTTGTTTAATAAGAGGTCAGTGTTGAGTTAATGTATCGTGCGTTACAAACGCACTACCCGGGAGCCCTCGTTACAAACGAGGACTAGTTTTAGGGTTAATTTGGGGTCGTAAATTTTAAGAAATTACTATTCGCCGACCCGGCAACAAAATTAAGAAGGGGCTGTCCCGTTTTTTCCAGGACAACCCCGTTCTCGCCGAACACTAATTTTTCAAATTAAAACCCGTTTCCGAAACCACCATCCTGGCTGTTATCTTCCGTCTCAAAAGGCTGGGCGATCACCGGGCAATTGATCATTGCACCGGAGTAGTTAAGCCCGGCTACAAACGGATTTGGTGAACCCGGACTACCTTCAAAACTGGTAACATAACCCGCTTCTACCAGTGCTGCCAGGTCTTCAAAACTAACAATACGGCGTCGCAAACCTGCATCTATAGCCTCCTGCGTCCACATATTCAGGTGTGCATCCCACATAGGGCTGTAGTTATTGAAGAATTCCTGGTCATTGTCCGGATCAAAGGGAAAAACATTGATAGGATCCAGGTCATCGTCCAGGATAGTAGAGCTAAGTGACTGTCGTTCAGGATTATCTGCACCCGTTTCACCATTGGTTACCGGTGAGAAGCCAATGAAGGTGGTATTCTCAAACAGCGAACTTTGCCCAAAGGCAGGTAGCCTGGCCATACGGGGGGCCAGAGTACCCAATTCAATGGCAGCAGGGCCGGGAGCGGTAGCATCAGTCACCAGATGATAATAAAACTGGTCACCTCCCTGGAAGCCGTCCAGAAGCTCCATCGTCACTCTCCTCCTGGGGATATCGATACTAATGATACGATCGTGTATTCCCGTGCTGTTGGCTACGATCTGCGCATTGATCACCAGCCCGCTGGGTAACACCACCAGTGAAGAGTATTCATCATCGCCTATAGAGCCTGGCTCTGCCACGGAAGGCGGAAATGCAAAAGGACCATCACCCGGCTCCACACGTCTTACCGGGCTGAAATCCACATCACCTTTAAAATGAATGAATCCCCGTTTTATCGTTACCTCCTGGCTACCTTCAGAGCCCCTTCCATGGATCAGCTTAGGGGCATAATTAACTCCCAGTATTTTGGAAATGAGAAAACTGGACGTTTCTGTCAGTATGTAATAAGTGGGTTTGCCAGACGGCCCTATACCCTTGAACAAAGGTAATGTAACATTAGCCTTTGTAGGGTCCTCGAGGTCATTGACCGCAATGGCATTCCTTACAAAAACGTTTTGCTCCCGGGTAAACCTTCTTCTGCGTGAATTGGTCAATTCATCCACACTCTTCCCCGCATCACCTGCTGCGGCAGATATGAAGCTTTCTATTTCTACCATGGCCAGTGAATCATTCAGCCCTTCATCGATCACCGGTTCCGGTTCCGCTGCCAGCGAACTGTCCGGGCTATCAACTGCTTCCGGGTCTTCACAGGAAGACAACGTAAACAGTACTACAGCTACAACAACAAATTTTAGTTTGTGAATTAACATGATTTCATAAGTTTTTAATATTTCAATTGATTGAAAGTTGTAACTAATAATTGTTTAAGATCTTAAAGCTTAATAGTCGGTTTTGTTAAACGGCACCGGCTAATGTTCGTTGTTGAACATATCACGAAAGTGTAACATGATTATAACAGAATTATCACAAGTGACTTGTTAGGACATATTTAATCTATATTTTGAATAATTTAAATTATGAAAATCAGTCAGTTAAGCAGGTTTTGTCAATATTCCGACATTCACATTGATTACGTGATTAATTTTCTGCGGATAAAAGTGTTGAGGTGGTATATCTTACTTTACGAACGCACCATTCCAGGGCGCCATGTTACAAAGCAGGGCTGGTCAGGAACTTCAGCTTCTACCATGAGTCATCATTCATCCCTTGCAGTCTCTGTTCCGGCGGATTGTATGATCCATAAATATTCTGGCATCAGTTCATTGCCTTTCCATACTCAGGAACATCCAGAAAATCATTTAATTTGCAGGCCGTAGATTCTATCACCTGCTAAATGTCTCTCTTTAAGGATCCTGTACAGTTTGAGATAGCCTATAAGCAATTTTTCCCCATGCTTACAGGGTTTGCTTTTCAATATGTGGAGGACAGGGATATTGCAGAGGATATTGTTCAGGAGGTTTTCAGTAAAATCTGGAACCAATCTGATCGCATTGAGATACGGACCAATGTTAAGTCGTACCTGTTCGGAGCTGTCCGGAATGCATGCCTGAACCATCTAAAACATCGAAAAGTGGTAGAAACGTATGCCAGAGAAACCACAAGGGTTGAAATGCCGGATCAGGCGGCAGTCATGGAGATGGACGAGCTGCAGGAAAAGATCAATGAGGCACTGGATCAGCTCCCGGAAAAACGCAGGCAGATCTTTGAGCTTAGCCGTTTTGAGGGAAAGAAGTACCATGAAATAGCGGAAGAACTGGATATTTCCATTAAAACAGTTGAAACGCAAATGAGCAGGGCATTGAAGGTGATGAGGAAGGCACTGGGATCATATTTGGTATATTTGATCATCTTCTCATGGATCATGTTACTGGAGGCTTGTCAGGGTAAAATTTAAAGTAGTTGTCGAAAAATCAGACAGGTGAATTTGGATAAAAACGATACTGAACGCGAAGAGATACTCTACCGGTACTTTCAGAAGGAACTGACTGCCACGGAAAGGGCTGAGGTGGAGGCGTGGAGTGCTATGTCCCCGGAGAATAAACGGCTGTTTGATGAGATCAAAATCACGTTTCTGGACCTGAAGGGGATGGCATACTATAAAAGCACGGAGCTTCATGAGGTGGACCAGTCATGGGAAAAATTCAAAAAGGACAATAAGGTGAGGGATATGCATGCTGCATCATCGAAATCCTTCACTTTCCTTAAAGTTGCTGCAAGTGTTGCCATATTGATAGCCGCCACTTTTGGCATTTATTATTATCAGATCAGGGTGCAGGAGGTGACTATCGTTAATACGGATCAGGTTGGGGAGATTACCCTTTCGGACGGGTCGGCGATCTCGCTTAATGAAGGCGCCAGTATCGAATACCTGCAACCTTTCCAAAACGAAGAACGGAGGGTAAAGTTGATAGGAGAGGCCTACTTCGAGGTAGCAGGCATGCCTGAAAGGCCTTTCGTGGTGGAGACTGGCGATGCGGAAGTAAGAGTACTGGGCACCCGGTTTTTCATTAACAGGCCTGCCGAAAAAGATATTAGTGTACAGGTGGAAGAGGGAAAGGTGCTGGTCTCCTACAAGGATCTGCATCAGATCATCGACGCCGGGGAGTCGGTCACCCTGGATCTGCAAAACAAACGCCTGACCGAAACTGAAGATGCAAGCGGCTTGACTTCCTTCTGGAAAACCCGGAGGTTGGTTTTCAGGCTTACCTCACTTACGGATGTGATCGATGTCGTCAATAAAGCATACGATATATCTGTACAACTGGAAGGGTCTACGGAAGGTTGCTCCCTCACCGTGACATTCGACAACGAAGAATTTGAAAATGTACTGGAGGTTATTTCCGGCACTTTGAACTATGAATTAACGGAGGACCAGGGCGCCTACACTTTGAAGGGAAATGGCTGTCAGTAAAATCACTTTACTGAGTACTTTTCTTTCTATATCCATTTTTTTGTATGGACAGTCTCCTGACGAGGATCAAAAAATCTCTATCTCTTTCAGCAATGAACCCCTACAGGCAGCCTTGTTAAGGCTGGACGAAGCTTCTGACCACCGGCTTTCATACAATCCAAGGGTACTGCCATCAGGTGTAATCCTCAATCAGTCATTCGAGTCGGAGGCCCCTGAAACTATTCTCAAGGAAATTTTGGGCAATACCTTCGAATTGAAACATATTGGCAATTATATCATTATTCAGAAAGCCAACCTCACCAAAAAGGAAAAGGCCACTTTCCAGCTCAAGGGTGGTGTGAAAGACGCTGCTACCGGTAAGGAGCTAATGGACGTATCGATATATGAAGTTAACTCATTGCAATCCACCCTGTCCAATGAAAAGGGTGAATTTGATCTTGAAGCGGAGACCCATTTCGAGGAAGCTACCTTCGTCATCAGTAAAAGATTTTATCAGGACACCGTCGTGCGGGTGAGCCAGCTTCGTGCCCTGGAGAGTCCTATTGTGCTTAAGGAGGAAAAGATCACCAAAGGCCGAAAATCGATCCGTGAGAGAGTGAACGTATTACCGAGCCGGCTTGCTAAATTTTTCACATCGGATAAGAGCCGTAAAAATGCTCAGAACGTCAATTTTGTGGATACCAGGCCGTTCCAGTTTTCACTCGTCCCGTCCATTGGCACTAACAGAAAGCTGAGCAGCCAGGTCAGGAATAAGGTCTCCCTTAATCTCATGGCCGGGTATGCTTACGGAGTTCGCGGTGTTGAAATGGGCGGGCTCTACAACATTGACAGGGAGGAAGTAAGAGGTATCCAGGTAGGGGGCTTTGGCAATACGGTGGGAGGAGAGGTACATGGACTGCAGGCCGGTGGGTTTATTAACACTACAAGGGATTATGTATACGGAGCACAGATCGCCGGGTTTATAAATGTAGCTTCGGATAGTGTCAACGGCTTCCAAATGGGAGGGTTTACCAATGTGACAAGGGAAATACGTGGACTTCAAATTGCAGGTTTCAATAATCACACCAGCAACATGGCCGGATTCCAATTGTCCGGATTCATTAATACCACCAGGCTTATGGATGGATTTCAACTCGCAGGCTTTATGAATGTAGCGAAAGAAGTAAGGGGTCTTCAGCTGAGTGTAGTGAATATAGCTGATTCTGTAGCTTCAGGGATGCAGTTTGGTTTAATCAACATCTCCAGGAAAAATGGATTTATTTCCCCTGCACTTGAATCTGATGACGTAATTCCCTACCGGTTGTCATTCCGGTCAGGTATAAACCGCTTTTATTCTGTGTTGTCGGCAGGTATTCGTGGGGATGACTACTGGAGCTACGGAGTTGGATTTGGCTCCAGGTTATTTCTTCGGAATAAAACAACATTCTTCATAAACCCGGAATTCAGATGGTTTAACCTGGCAGAAGGCCGGATCAGGGAAGACGAAAACAACTATCTGATGAGATTCAATTTAAACCTGGGTTACCAGATCTTCAAACGTTTGTCAGTCACCACCGGTCCATCCGTTAATTTCTATGCGACCAACCAACTGGACGAAACCGGCGAGCCGATCATCGATATTGCAGGAAGACCTTTTCTGGATCGATCGTCCGGCAACAGCCGGTATCAACTCTGGATCGGCTACACCGTAGGTGTCGGGTTTTAAAAAAGTTGAAAAGTTTGTCCGGGTAAAACCTGTTTGAGGTTCCTCAGCTTCAAAAAACAGGTTTGAAATGAAAACTCAAAATCGCAACTATTTTATTTATTGTCTGGTGCTCCTCCTATGTCCTGTCATCGGGCACTCGCAGCAAACACAAAGCACAGATACCAGAACATTCCAATTATCACTGGTTACGCCGGTTGGTTCCAACGGGCGACTAAGTAGCCAGGTCTCTAACAAAATTTCGCTTAACCTGATAGCAGGATACGCCTATGGCGTCAGGGCTGTGGAAGTTGGTGGCTTTTACAACATAGTGAAGAGAGACGTGAAAGGTGTGCAGGTAAGTGGATTTGGCAACAACACCGGTGGAGAGGTGAATGGCCTTCAATTGGGAGGATTCATCAATACCAACAAAGGTAAAGTGGAGGGAGCTCAGATCGCAGGATTTTTGAATCTCGTCTCCGATAGTGTCAGAGGATATCAGTTGGGTGGATTTACCAATGTTTCCGGAGCAACAAAGGGACTTCAGATAGCCGGGTTCACCAATCACAGCAAGGGAACGGAGGGAGCTCAGCTGGCCGGCTTCATCAATACCAGTGAGGATGTTGATGGATTTCAGCTGGCTGGCTTTATCAATGTGGCCAAACAGGTAAAGGGAGTACAGTTCAGCCTTGTAAACGTGGCCGACAGCGTAGCTTCGGGGGTACAGGTCGGTCTGATCAATATCACCAAAAAAAATGGATTTATTTCACCGGCGATTGAATCCGATGATGTAATCCCTCTCCGGCTGACTTTCCGGTCAGGAGTGGACCGGTTCTATTCGGTATTGACTGCTGGCCTGCATGAAGACGACTATTGGTCTTATGGCGCAGGATTTGGCTCCAGATTATTCCTGCCGGGCAGAACATTGTTCATTAACCCGGAACTCACATGGCATCACATTAATGAAGACCGGGTAAAAACGGATCAGAACAATCACCAGATAAAACTCGGCTTGAACATAGGCTACCAGCTTTTGAAACATCTGTACATTACCGGCGGCCCCACGCTCAATCTTTACATAAGCAACCGGTTGGACGAATCCGGCAAACCCGTGATAGATATTGCTGACAACCCTTTCTGGGATGAAAAAAGAGGTAGAAACAGATATCAAATGTGGATTGGCTACACGATCGGCATCGGGTTTTAATGAACCCTGGATCAAAGTAGTAAAAAAATAAAAAAGACCTGTCAGGGTAAAACCTGGTCAAGGTTCCTCAGCTTCAAAAACAAACTCAAAATGAAAATTCAAAATCGTTATTTCTTTATTTTTTATGTGGTGTTCCTTCTTGTTTACTCTCCGGGATACACCCAGCAGATCACACAAAACATCAAAGGGCTGATCCTGGACCAGGACTCGAAATCGCCACTTATCGGAGCAACAGTCGTGGTATTGGGATCTGATCCGGTCCTGGGAGGAGTCACTGATGCAGATGGGTCCTTCAGGATCACAGGTGTGCCCATCGGCAGGGTTACCTTGAAAGTGAGCTATATCGGCTACGAAGACAGGATCATCCCCAATCTTTTAATTAGCTCATCCAAGGAAGTTATCCTGGATATTACTCTGGAAGAGTCATTTGAGCGCCTTGATGAAATAGTCGTTACTGCACAAAAGGACAAATCCGAAGTGCTCAACGAGATGTCACTGGTAAGTGCCAGGTCTTTCTCCGTGGAGGAGACCAAGCGATTTGCCGGCTCCTTTAACGACCCGGCCAGGCTGGCTTCCGCCTTTGCCGGAGTGGCAAATTCACCCGAAGGCAACAACGATATAATCGTGCGGGGCAATTCTTCCAAAGGCATCCTGTGGAGACTAGAGGGTGTGGAAATTCCCAACCCCAATCACTTTGCCAGTGACGGGGCTACAGGCGGCCCTATCAATGCGCTAAGCAGCAACATGCTCAGTGATTCGGATTTTATGAGCGGGGCATTTGCACCGGAATATGGCAATGCTCTTTCCGGAGTATTTGACATGAAACTAAAAAGGGGGAATTATGATCAGAATGAATATACAGTCGGCTTAAGTACCCTCGGGATCGACCTGGCTGCAGAAGGCCCGCTCAATTCGAAGGGGGGATCGTATATCGCCAACTATCGGTACTCATCCCTTGACCTGATTGACAGGGCAGGCGTAGTGGATTTCGGGGGAGTGCCAAGGTATCAGGACTTTACTTACAATATTTATTTGCCCTTGAACAAACGGCATTTCCTATCCATGTTTGGGCTCGGGGGCGTCAGTAGCATTTCCACGGTAGATGAGGATGAAGACACGGAGGAAAATCTCACGCGCAACACTTTTGAAGCTTCAATGGGCACAGCAGGTTTTATTCACAACTTCCTGATCACGGATAATTCCTATCTGAAGTCATTCGTATCTCTTTCCCGGACCACACTGGAATCTGACTCGGACCTCCCCACCGCTGTGGATAATGATCAGTTTTACAATGTATTCAATGATGATTTTACCAGAACCTATATCCGAACCGGATCCACATACGGTCATAAGTTCAACTCACGGAATAAAGTGGAGGTCGGGTTTATTTACAACCGTATCGGATACAACATGGTCCAGAATGCGTGGAACTATGAAAGGGACCAGATAGAAAATGAACTGAGTGACGAAGGAGCTACTGAGCGTATACAGGCGTTTGCCACCTGGAAATTCAGGCTCACCGAAGACATGACCATGACCAGCGGGGCGCATTTCAACGGATTGACACTTAACAATTCCTACTCCTTTGAACCACGGCTGGCCTTCAGGTGGGATTTCACAGAAGGAAAAGCCCTGAGTTTCGGTGGTGGTCTGCACAGCAAAATGGAAAGCCCGGCTGTTTACCTTTGGAGATTTGAAGATGAAAACGGCTCTTTCATACAACCCAACAGGGACCTGGAGATGTCTAAGGCGGCTCACCTGGTGCTGGGATATGATCAACAACTTGGACCTCATACTCGCCTGAAATCAGAGGTGTACTACCAGCACCTGTATGATTCACCGATAGAAGATGACCCCAACAGTACCTACTCACTACTGAATGAGAACGAGCAATACACCCCCCGGCGACTGGTAAATGATGGTGAGGGCAGAAACTACGGAGTGGAACTGACACTGGAGCGGTACCTGCACAAAGGATTTTACTACCTCACCTCAGCTTCTGTTTTCAGGTCATTCTACACCCCTAAGGACGGAAAGGAAAGGGAAACAGCCTATGCCAGTGATTATATCTTCAACTTTCTTGGCGGAAAGGAATTCAGAATGGGTCCGGCAAACAAAAACCGTGTCCTGTTCATCAATGCCAAGATCTCTTTGATCGGTGGTAAACGATACACACCCATTGATCTGGAAGCTTCCAGAGCAGCAGGCGAGGAGATCCGCCAGGAAGACAGGCCGTTCTCAGCCAAATCGGATGACCTGTTCATTCCTAACCTGGCCATAGGCATTAGAAGGAACCGGGCCAGGTCTACTCATGAGTTTAAAATTGATGTACAGAATGTGACCAATAATGCTGCTGTAGTACAGGAATACTACATCCAGCAAACGCAGGAGATCGAGGAATTGCCACAACTGGGGACTTTCCCGACTATCTCGTATACCATTAATTTCTAGTGTGGTGTCACGTTGAAATGACGTAAGAGATACAGATGAAGCAGGATTGGGAAACCTCGATGAGTCAGCTCGCATTCGCATTCACAGAACCCCGTGGGGAATCCTGTGGATCCACTGGACTCTGTGGAGAGTCCGGTGGATCCACAGGATTCCGTGAACCGTAGGCTAAATATATATTTGCCAGATAACTGTGTTAAATGGGAAAATTAGGATCGATACGATAGTTTTCGTCTGCAGGAAAATTGCTGGTAACGATCCAGGTATGGCACGTGCTTCTGGACATTTTTGATATCGACTAAAATATCGGATTGCACATCAATTGCAAGGAACCACCTGGAGGCATCCTGATATGCATCGGGACAGGTAGTGCTATATTGATTGTTATTGGCTTTTATGTTTTTTTATTTCTTCATTGCTAAGCCCTAAAAAACTGGCTGCATTGTTATAGAAAATATTTTCCTTTTGTTCTAAACTAAGAAAATCAGCTGCATTTATACCTTCAATGGCCTTTTCGATTGTAGATGGCCAAACCATTTGATCCGTTCCAAACATTATTCTATTGCCAAAGCCAGAATCAAAAAGACCTTTTAAATAATTATGAAGTTCGTTCGTGGGGAGTATCCAACTGATTCCGCCGAGCTCGATGTATAGCTGTGGATGAGCGTACATAAGGGCTTTCATATCTTCCAGATACGGCCAACCACCATGAGCTAAGTAAATCTTTATTTTAGGATGATCCACCAGTACTTCTTCAATTTGCATTGGATTTGAGTTAGCGGCACGAACGCTTTTCAACCCCATATAATAAATCCCACCGGGGGGGCCGCCGGGAAAAATATGATACCCAATAGGAATGTTCAGCTCTTCAGCCAGATCAAAATAGGGAGTTAAAGAGGCATCATCTGCTTTTAATCCTCCATAGAATGACACAATCTCACCAATCGCGTGCAACTGACTCTGATTGTGCCTTTCTCGAAGGGAGTCTGCCGATACATTTCTTCCACTTATGATTATTCTATCTGGATCCACATCATACCATAGCTCGCCATCCGAAGTCATTGCCTTCACAATATTATTCCGCTCCAGTATTTTGAGCGTTTCTATTTTCTGTTCCTCAGGCCCGTTGACTCCCTTGAATTTGTCTCCTGTTAGTGGGTTAGTATAGTCGACTCCAAACATTGTTGAGCCTGCTTCCTGGTCATAGGCATGAATATGCATGTCAATAATCGGACCAGTATATTTTTCCGTTACTTGAGTTTCCGGGCTGTCTTGTCTGGCTGTTGTAGAACACCCACATACTACAATTAAAATGACCAGGTATCTAAATGGTTGATTTTTCATAGTACTTACAATTATTCATAACGCTGTTGACAACGCGTTTACAATTCGTTATCCTTTTATGGCTGTTTCTAATACTGATTGGATTGCTCTTGATTTACCCATTGGTTCAAGAAAGCAATTAAATAGGTTTACCGCAATTACGAGAAATGTAGCCGGATGTCTCAGCTTATCGTATTTAATCGCAGTTAGAATCGTTAGAACTATTATGACAAAACTTGCCAAATAGATAGCGGTCATGACATTCAGATCAGGACTAAATCCTTCAATTACGATTTGAACAAACTGAATGCCTCTGCCTAAAGCAGGCAACATGATAATAAAAACAGTGGATATTAACCACCAAACGTGATTTTCTAAATCTTTTCTCTGAGTTATACTTTTTATTACTGCGTACATGAAGGCACTTATCATAACCATTTCTACAACTGCTATTCCATAGAAAAACCAATCATTGAACGGCCCGAACCTTCCTGGATTTGCTTGAGATATTTGTACCAATTTGATGTCCCTATACATCATGTTAAGTGAACCAATTCCAACACCTCCAGCTACAAATATGCCAATGATACCGTTGGTCCGATGAATACTCATTTTTCCATGCGTTGCATAATAGGGCTGAAATACCAGGAATAAGTACCAGATACTACCAGCCCAATAATGAATGTGAATTGACCAGGCGTTGTCAGTAAAATCACCCCAATAGTCCATAAATATGCCCAATTGCATCAGTACCATTGGGATAATCATCCATTTATGAAGATTCCTATACTTATCCATACAGTTTGACTTTTACTATCCTTATTCTTTTCGGTTGGTTATGGGCTTAATTTCCATAAGTTCCTGAGTCTGGGAAAAAGCTATTCCATGCCCAATCATATACAATCGTACCTGGGATCATATTTCCGTTCTTATCCTCTGCCCAGGCAGTATATCCGGATTCATCAAAATGGATGAGGAGTTCCTGATCCTCCAGGGTGTACTCCATAGGAGAATCTCCCTCAAATAGTTTTTCAAAGGGCAGGAATATTGATGAAGATCCCAGTTCAACACCCAATCCTAAATTTTGAATTTGATGAATGGTATTGCGTTCCGGTGGATATTCCTTATCGGGTGCCCAGGTATTGTAATACTGTTTCTGATACACTAAACCTGGAAATACAGCTTCTGAAGTATCATTATTAATGAGCAGTTTGGTATCGGGGTATTTACTTTTCCAAAAAGCCCAGGTGCTTTGAATTGAGGGAAGGGGAGTTAAGCGTTCACCCTCGAGTTCTCCATAGATGGCCTTACAGGACAATTGGTTCCATACTGTGTTCGTTTTTCTATCTACGATCAATAAATTATTATCCCAAAGTGCTCTTCCAAAATCAAAACCTGATTTATCTCCATTAATATTTCCTTCGAAAATACGTGCTGAGCCCACAAGTGGACACCAGGTTAGCAGGTAATTATTTGAATCAACAAATAGGTTGGCCACCTCAAAACCTGATAAGTAAGTTAATGGAACTGCAAGTTGGGTATCTTCAAATGCGATGCCAAGCACCAGTTCATTACTATCTATTTCAATAATATCTGGTTCTGAAATTTCCAATTTATCTAACCCTTTATCGATAGGCATATCAAGTTCAATAGGTTCTCTACCTGGCCAATTTTGAGCCAATAATTTTATGGTTTCAATTCTATCCTCAGATACTGCTTTGTCCAGGCTACTCTGTTTGCATGATAAAAGTGTAATCGATATTATAAGCAGAAATATTAGATTTAAATTTTTCATATTATCACAATTTGCGCATAGCATAGCCATAAATTTTAATGCAATGAACTTAACTGAATATAAAGGTACTGTGACCGAGGAAAGAAAAATTGTAAAAATCGGCACACTTAATGTTAGAATTACGATCTGCGCATAACGTCCCGGCTAAAATCTCAGGCTGATCGTCTGTTTTTGATTTAATAGTATCTGATTCAACTGCAACTCATTAGCCTATGGATTATTAGCGTCTGTTATCTGTAGCCCTTTTTCTTGTTCTAATTATTAAGGGCAGTAGAGAGCCCAGCTAATAGTAAAAGTTCAAAAATCAGGAGTCCTTTGAAGTTCTGATGCATTACATCCAAAGGCATCAAAACCTGGCTCTTATGTTCGAGCTGGTATATCAAGTTGATTGTTCCAGGACCTAAGTTTGTCTGTTGTTGAGTTCGTCTATAAATCGTTACAAGGTCTCCTGATTGAACTGTTTGTTGAATAGGGTTTCGATAATCTTCAAACAGATCATCATCCATAATTTCAAACTTCGCCCCACTAGTTAGACGCCATTAGATTTTTCACTGTCAATTCAGTTGGAATGAGGATTCAAAATTATCCAGATCCTGCAGGTTGAAATTGTAAAAATCGGAAGTGATGCCCTTGTCCCTCAGAAACTGTGTGGGTGTGATCCCGGCAAATTGTTTAAAGTCTTTGATAAAGTGAGACTGATCGTAATAATCATTTTCCAACGCAATGCGTGTCAGGGAAGGAGCTGCACTATTCATCATATCCAGGGCAGCCTTGTTAAACCGCATGATCTTTTTGTAGTAATTTGGGCTCAACCCCACTTGCTGAATGAAGAGTTTTCTGAATCCCCGATTCGAAAGACACAAGATATCACTTAATTCATCCATATTGAGTTGGTTATTCTTTAGTAGAGAAACCGCAGTTGGCAGTCGTTTATCAATTTGATGCAATGCTATCCGACTTAAGATAAAATTCTCCGCTGCTTCGAATGTAGACTCAAGGTCTGGTTGAGAAAGCAGTTGATCTCGAAAGGACTCAAAATCGCTAGCTTTAAAGAACAAATCACAACTCGATATAGTGTTATGTAATTCACCCATGGGAATCCCTTTGAAGTAATACATACCAAATGGATTGAACTGAATATTCAAAAACTTAAGGGGTCTGACATGTTTCATCGCAACTGTACTGCTGCATGATGTCCCAAGAATCGATGATTTGCGAGTGTTGTTCAACCAAAGCTTTTCACCAGTTAAAGAAATGCTTAAGTTACTGGTTGCATTGGGGAAAATAGCGATCCACTTATCTGTTAGATGTTGTTCGTCTAAGTCGATGTACGCAATGAAATTAACAATTTGCCTTAGTTTGGGATTTTTCGGTATGTGGATTTGCTGAGGCATCTTAATTGCATAGAATGTTGCCCGTAACGTCTGTGTATGGTGCGAGTGCGTCACACATTACATATCACTTACAATGTAGTGAATCTACCTTAAAGCCACAAGGTGCCAGATCAAACAACCAACCCAGATAATGTAGCGGTAAGATGATCGCGATTCTAAGCCTCCAAAAAGCTTCAAAGAGGTGGATGAACGGGCGAGTTTACCCTAAGATTTCAAAAAGCCTGGTCGCACATGCGTACCGGCTGTTTATCCGCTTGGAGAAGCAAAAATTTCAAATTCATTAGTTGTGGGATTATAATACCAAATTTTAGCCGGCTCAAATGGATCCATTGGTGTATAAGTTAATTCAACAAATGTGAAGATCAGCATCGGTAGGATCGTTTTCGTCTGCAAGAAAATTGCTGGTAATGTTCAGTATAACAAGTGTGGCCTACCGATAGGCGGCTACGCTTTGTTATACATTTTGTTGGCGATAGTTATTCTTCGCATTCAAATATTTGTTTAACCTTGGAGAATTACCTTTCGGAGTCCCCCGAAAGTTTGCAGGGGACCCGATATTTTATATACTGTATTTTTAAAATGTGTTATCGACCCGCTTTTTCTAATTTGTTATTAATCAATTCTTTTTCATTTTCCTTGGTTGCGAATTCAATGGCTTTGTTCAAGTACTCTGTTTCTTTTTCGATATTATTATTCATATGGTAAAGTTCAGCCAATAAACAGAAATAGTGGTGGTTATCTTTTAATTCCAATTTATGGGCCTCCTGAATAGCTTCATCAACGGAATTCGCCTGTGCAAGGGCGTATGTCCGGTTCATAGCGATGATAGGTGAATATTCTATGGTGAGCAACTTATTATATAACTGTAATATATTATTCCATTTTCCTTCGGTTTCTTCGGTATGCCAATAAGCAATTGCAGCTTCAAGATGATACTTTGTAACAATATTCCCCTCAGCAGAAAGGTTAAGATATTTTCTGCCTTTTTGAATAAGATCTTTATTCCATTCTCCCTTATCCTGTTCATGATACAAAAGATCACCGTTTTCTCCGGATGTCCTTGCATCCAGTCTGGAAGCATGGAAACACATTAAGGCTATCAGGGCGTATATTTTTTGTTTTGGAAAGATCTTTTGCTCAGACAGGAAAAGGCTGAGTCGCATGGCTTCCCAACATATTTCATATCGGATGTTTTTTTCATTGGCACTGCTGTAGTACCCTTCATTAAACATCAAATAGATAACTCTTAGTACATTATCAAGTCTTGCAACATACTGGTTTGAGGTAAGATCCGTTTCTACCCGATCACGTTCTTTGATAGCTTTTTTAGCTCTGTATATTTTTTTGTTAATAGTTTCTTTATTTGACAGGAGTGCTTTGGCAATCTCTTCAATACTAAAACCACACAAAATCCTTAAGGCAATGCAAAGCTGAGATTCGCTATTGAGTTCAGGGTCGCAGAGCACAAATATCATCTGAAGCTGACTATCTTCAATTATTTTGTCAGTAATTTCTGCGATGTTAACTTGCTGATTTCCAGCACCTAATTTAGGGGTGATCTTTTCATCATAGATCTTTTGTCTTCTGTAATGTTCGTTTAACAGATTCTGAGCTACTTTCCTGAGCCAGGCTTTTGGAAATTTGGGAACACCTTTATGAGACCAGGCTTTCAGGGCTCTGAGAAAAGTATCGGATACAATATCTTCTGCTAACTGCAGGTCAGTTAATCCATAATAATTGCTGAGTACAGCGATCAGGTTGCTGTACTCAGACTTAAATATACCGGACAGTTGTTTGTCGTCCATAATAACTGCGTTGTCCAGTTAAACAGAGCACTACATTCCATCAAGGATCATAATGTCTCTGACTTCTACTTTACCGCCGTTACTCAATGCAGGGCAACCTTTACCAAGCTGGATGGCTTCTTCAATAGAATCTGCCGCTACGATAATATAACCTCCCACAATCTCCTTAACTTCTGCATAGGGTCCATCTGTAATGGATCCATCTGCATGCATGGTTTTTCCTTCAAAGCCAAGCGCTTCTCCCGGATTTTTGAGTTTGCCTTTTGCGCCAATTCCTCCCATCCAATCCTGCCAGGCTTTAACCTCTTCCTGTAATTGATCAGGAGTCGGTTCAAAATCCGGATTTGGTTCACTGTGGAATAGCATCATAAAATTTCTCATGTCTTTTGTTTTTAATGAATAAAGAATAAGCATTCATATTCATAATGATCGGGAACCTGGAAATTGGACAACAATCTAATTTTTTTCTGTCTATGACCAAAAAATTGGCGCACTATATGGTCGCTCCTGTCTTGTGCATTGCTGGCTTCCCGCTCACGGTAGCATGATGATGTCGTAGCTGACAACAGGAAGCTAATGCATTATACACATTGTTTAGCTACAGCCTTTTTAATTTTGTCATTGAATATTTTCGTTCAACCGCTTCCCCTGTTTTACTTTTTACCTGCTCTGTCCTATCCGTAGAGTCAATAATTCTTAAAGTTGTCGTTCCCACAAGGTCTTTGATCTCACTTCTTCCATACAGTTTAAACATTTCCCCAACAACAGGAAGTTTTTGCATAAATTCCCTGTCGCCATAAGTAAGCACACAGATCCCGTCAGGTTTCAATGTTCTCTCGATTTCACTAATCAGTTTCAAAGGATCTGACCAAAAATAAATCGTGTTCACACTCATTATTCTATCGAAAAACTTGTCTTTATAAGGTATATTTTCTCCGTCATAAAGCTCAAACTTTGCCTGTTTCGTAGAATTCGCAGTTTGTGCTTCATCCCACATTGTTTCCGAAATCTCCAGACCGTAATATTTGATCTCTTTCGCTGCCCCCATTAGTTCGTCTAAATGCCCACAATTGCCATGTCCAAGTTCCAATACTAAGTTTTTATCTTTCAATTCGAGAAATTCGATCGAGTTTGATATCATTCCGATATTCGTCTCATTCAAATTTTTTCCTATTTCAATTCCAGTCTCTCCATATGGACATGCCAATTGTTTTTCCAGCTCACGAATTTCCTTTTCCGTTAATTCACTTTTCATTTTTTTGGTTGTATTTACTTTGCCAATATGATAAAGCCCGGATTACAACCTATTCCAGGATCAGCACGCATGACGCTTTCGCTGTATGCGCACTGATTGGTTTGTATAAACGACCGTTTTAATGGCGTTTATTTTTCGTTATAGCCTTTATATTCGTTCCAAGATAAAATTTACTAATGGGCTATCCTCTTGTCCCATCTTATGCACTATTTGGTAGTGGTTCTGTTTTGGATATTCGTAGTATTCTATTGGAGTTTTTAATCTGTTTTCGGTATACAGGTTTTTAGATTGTTCAATAAAGAAATTAGTTTCTTCAGATCCAACGCTCAGTAAAACAGGACATTTGAAAGCAGATAAGTTTTTGTTTGACACACTATAAAATTCCACATCATCTTCATTCAATTGCAAAACCTCATTAAGGTAACTGTTTTTTACCGACTCCAAATTGAATATACCACTGAGACTACAAATTACCCTAACAGTTGACCTCAAATTCTCATTCATTAGATAGGTCATTAAAGCCAGGTGTCCTCCTGCGGAATGTCCACAGAGTATAAGCTCATTTGAGGAACCACTGTAACCAGATGCTTCCTTTTGAACCCAAGATATGGAAGCAGTTATATCGTTTAAGACCGTTCCCATGTCTACAGTGGGAATAAGGCGGTAGTTAACAATACAGGTTGTTATATTATTTTTGACAAAAGGTTCAGCAATGAAGCTATAGCTTCTCTTATCCAACGCACGCCAATAACCTCCATGAATAAATATTAAGATTGGGGAATTGGGCAAGTTAGAAGGAAAGATGTCCAGCGTTTGTAGTGGAGCTTCTCCATATCTTTCATCTAAATAACACACGTAGTTTTCTCGTATTCTTTCGGATTCATTTTCATTAATGTCCAGAAAAAATTGAAAATTGGGATGGCGCGACCGAAGATCTAATTGGTTATCCGGAGTCATGGTATTTTTTATGAAACGTACATCAGGCAAAACGTATCGCTTATGTCCAAATCCGGATTTAAATTTAACTGATTATTCTTGCTCTAAAACTTCTCTGTCTAAAGTTTCGATTTCGCTCTTTAAACTCTACTCAATATTCTCGTCTTTCCAGGTTCCTGAGGTTCCGGCGTTGCAACTTTGAAGTCCAAATGTCGTCAGGATGGCTAAAAGAATTAGTTGTTTCATTCTTATCTTTTTGCTTTTTTAATGGTACCTAACAATCCAGCTATAAAGTGTAGGAATGGTTAGGTTGGTCAGGTATATTCTTTAGAGCCATTATTGGCACCAGTTTTTATTTCTTTTCTACTCTTAAAATCTTCTCCATTTTACGACCTTTCGCTAATTCATCTACCAGCTTGTCCAGATATCTTACTTGCCGGGTCAATGAATTATCAATTTCTTCAATTCGATAACCACATATTACACCTTTTATCAGGTGAGCATTTGGATTTAGGTCTGCTTGTTGAAAGAAGGCTTCAAAAGTTGCCTTTTGACTGATAAATTTTTGTAATCTACCTTCATCAAATCCTGTCAACCACTCTATTACCTGGTGAAGTTCTTCTTTTGTTCTTCCTTTTTTCTCCACCTTCGTTATGTAATGCGGATAAACAGAAGCAAAAGTCATTTTTGCCATTCGTTCGTTATGTTCAGCGGTTACTTTCATGTCATTCTTTCAATTGGTACCAACGTTTGGTATAAACTGCATTAAAAAGCAGTTTATACCAAACGTTAGCGATAGTTTTATTCTGTCCATAAGTTTCCGATCGAATATGTTTTCGCTTTTCCGCCTATTATTACCCTGTCTTTTTTGTTTTGGCAATATAGTTTCCCAACTCTATCAGAAATTTGTATGGCATTTAACTTGTTCTTTCCGAGCCTTAATGACCAAAATGGAATTAATGAGCAATGTGCTGAACCTGTTACCGGGTCTTCCAAAATTGACGCCTGGGGTGTAAAAAACCTTGACACAAAATCACAACTTTCTCCTTTTGCTGTCACAATTACTCCACCTGGGTCAAGATTTATTTGGTCAAATACCTGTCTGTCCACTTTGATATTCTCAATCTCTTGCTCCGTACCGTAAACCAACATATAGTCTCTTGATTTGTAAACTTCTACAGGTGCTGTATTTAGTGACTTTCCAATTATATCAGGTAGCTCTGAAGGAACTGGCATGCGTGACGGGAAGTCTAAATTATACAGATCGTTTTTTTTTGACACAGTTAAATCCCCACTCTGTGTTTCAAAGATTATTTCGTCTTTAGGATAGTTTAATATTGACTTTAGGCAATGGGCAGTGGCAAGTGTTGCGTGTCCACATAAATCCATTTCAATTTCTGGAGTAAACCACCGTAAATGTATTTTATCACCTCTATCAACAAAAAATGCTGTTTCTGCAACCGCATTTTCTTTAGTTATTTTTAATAATGTATGATCAGGTAACCAATCATTTAAAGGAACAACACAGGCGGGGTTTCCTCCGAATGTTTTATCTGTAAATGCATCTATTTGATAGAGTTCAAGTTTCATTTTTGCTCGCTCCCAGGAATTACCGCCAACGGTCGGTAATTTCTAATTTTGTTTTCAAAGGAATAATTATTTTTAAGATTGTTACTTCAGGTTTTCCATTCCAACTTTCAGTCGCCTCGGGTAATGTGATCATTTCTATTTAAGTATTGTTTTTAGAGTTGCAAGCAACAAAAAAGAAATAAAACCTGCTAAAAAGAAATGTTTACAGATGTGAAATTTAATAAGTTTTAACCTTTATTGTAAGCCGTTTTTTTATCTAAATTGATTTGGTCTTTTTCCCCTGGCAGCCAATCGTGCTATTTCTTCAATTCTCTTTTTTCTTGTTTCAGTTCTTTTAGCAGTTACAACCCAATGCAACATTACTTTTTTAATTGATTTTGACTGGTACTGAAAAAATTTCATTGAACTTTCATTTTTATTCAATGCAATGCTTAGATCCTCTGGTATGATCAATTCTTCAACATCATCCATCAGTGACCATGTCCCATTTTGTTTGGCAGTTTCTACGCTGTCAAAACCTGCTTTTGTCATTAGGTTGTTTTGGATGAGTCTGGCAACTTTTTCCTTGTTTATTTTTGACCATGTGCTATTAGGTTTTCTTCTGCTGAAATATTGCATATATCGTTCTTTGTCAATAGTCTTTTTAGTACCATCTATCCATCCAAAGCAAAGTGCTTCATCAACTGCTTCACTCCAGCTAACAGAAGCAACTTTTGTTGATAACTTAAAATAAACAAGCCAAACAGACTGTTTTGACCGATGATTTTTTTCTAACCATTTTCGCCAATCTGTTCGGCCTTTAGGACAATATGTTTCTATTTCCTTTTTAGGCATAACAGTCCTTTACTTGAAACGCTAGTGGGACCAGGTGGCCGCCTACTGTTCCAGCCATTTTAAGATGGCCTGGTTTGTTTCTTCCGGCTTTTCCTGCTGGATCCAATGACCGCAATCCAGACTGACAACTTCCACATTGGGCACGAACTCCGTTAGTTTTTCAGACTTCGGGATCACATCACGGTTGCCATAGATCATGAGTGCAGGCTGTTGAATAATTGGGTTCACATCCGCCAATAAGTGCCAGTTGCGGTCCAGGTTCCTGTACCAGTTTATACTACCTGTGAACCCTGACGCTTCAAAGGCAGAAATGAAAACGGCCAGTTCGCTTTCACTCATCAAGGGCTCGCCGGGTGGCGTTTCTGATCTGGCGAGATTTATCATCATCATACCCGGCTCGGGCGGTGCGGGAGGCACATTCCTGCGGAATATATTGCTAAGGAACTGGGAAGTGTTTTCTTCTAAAATCGCGTCCGCGACGCCTGGCTGTCGATTAAAGTGGACAAAATAGTAGTCGCCACCAAGTATTTCTTCCATGAACTCGATCCATGGCCTTTCTCCGCGCTCCTGGTAAGGCAAGGCCAGGTTTATCACTTTATTGACGCGACCTGGATGCAATAATGTCAGCCCCCAAACGACCATTGCACCCCAATCATGACCGACGAAGGTAGCATCCTCGTAACCGTAGTGATCGAGAAGTGCGATGAGGTCACCCGACAAGTGTTCAATGTCATAGTCTGTTACTTCAGTAGGACGGGATGAGTTGCCATAACCCCGCTGGTTCGGGACAATGACATGGTAGCCCACCTCGACAAGAGCAGGCACCTGATAACGCCAGGAAAAGGCATGCTCTGGCCAGCCGTGACAGAGTACAATAGGTTTTCCTGCATTTTCTCGGCCTGCTTCAAAGACTTCGAGTTCCACACCATTGACTGAAATAAGAGTGGGTCTGGGAAAATCGGTTGGATTAAATATTGTATCAATTACGTTTGTCATTTTTACGTGTTTTAAAGATTAACTGAGACAAACGTATACCTGACATGTGACAGCCTTATGTCAAGGGTCAGCAAGAATTAATGGTATTGGTCAAAATACTCTTGTAAAGTCAAATTGTGAGGTTCAAAGTTTTCTGATAGAACTGCTATTTTTTGGATTCTGTCCAATCGAAAAAACCGAAATCCCTTACGCAAACGACACCATGCAATCAAATACCAATTTTCGGCACTCAATAGTGCAAATGGCTCTATCAATCTGTTCGTTGCAGTACCCTCCTTATTTATATATTGTATCTTGACAAGGTTGTAATTGGTAAGTGCACTTTGCAGGTCTGACAAATTGTTACTATTTCTTTCCTGATTTATGACCTGATTAAATTGAGTTCTATTAGCCAATAAATTTGCTTTGTCTTTGATGGTATATCTTAGAATGGATTTGATCTTATCAATTGCTTCCGAATAATCCTTTACAAATGAGGCATCCTTATTTTTCAATACTAACTGTTCTGCAAGTATTAAGGCGTTTGCCTGTTTTTCGGTGAACATTATAGGTGGAATTTTATATCCCTCCATTAGCGTATATCCTTTTCCCTCTTCGGTCAGAATAGGGACACCTGCTTTCTCCAATGCCTTTATATCCCGGTAAATCGTTCGTGTGCTGACGCCAAATTTTTCAGAGAGGCCTGGTGCTGTCAACCTTCTTTTGGTTTGCAATTGAGTTAAAATTGCAGCCAGTCTTGAAATTCTTTTGATGTCATCTCCTTCCATTCAGAATTTGTTGAATTTCATTTGTTAATGGCTTACAACGATCCAGATATGGCGCTGTGGCACTGAGCTTAATTAATCGGAATAAAAGTAGCTTATCTGCCGGTGCATTCAAAGTATCGGCATGGTACTGCGCTATACAAATGAAGAACTCCCAGGGGGCAGAAGTAAGTAGAAAGCTCTTCAAGTTTCCTGGCAACAGATGAGCGGGATGTTTAGCAGACGCTTCGCAAAAAGCTAAGTAAGGTCATGTGCTATATTGTTTGTTACCAGCTTTTACCTTTCGGTTGTGCAGTTATCGCTAATGACGCACTAAACTTAGTTCTGCTGCGTAGCGCGATTCCAATAAAAATACATAGTATTTTTGATTCGGAAGTAAGGCGCATAGTAGCAGATCCAAATTGCCTTTAGGATCTTTGCCGGAAATCTTTTTTTGAATTTGTATGGCATTTAAAGAAAAGAAGGTCGAAGGGACGCTGGGAAATGGCACGAAGTTCAGAATCCCTTACAGTAGACTCCAAAATAGTGTCAGAAGTGTTAAAACCATAAGGGTAAAAAAATGAGAGGCCTTCTCCAAATCGAAGAAAGCCTCTTTTGCTTAAACTGACCACCATAGGTAAAGGTCAGCGAGATAACAGAGTTGCTTACCTTCCCTTTATACCTTAGGGCTCTCTTTTGGCTCAGTATAGCTGTGCCGGGTATGGATAAAATTTTCTTTTACGTCAAGGGCTTTTACCAGGGCTAATGCCATCATCACGATGACTCCGGGTAAGCCCAGTATTACCCGGCTCAGCTTTGCATGGTAATAAATTTTAGGCAAGGATATCAACATCGTAACCATAAACAAGGCAGCAGCGGATAGACTAACAATAAAACTTTGCAAGGAAATAAAGCCACTGGCACCAATGCACAGCATCAATACAATAACAAGGAGTGATTTGGGCAGCAACATACCCTGAAAACACTTGTGGAGCAGGTCCTTATTTCTGGTCTTGATGGCCAGGGGCATCATCATAAGGTACTTTTGGACCCCTACCAAC
The DNA here is from genome assembly GCA_001657315.1 of Flammeovirgaceae bacterium BBD 1991-12. GTDB lineage: Bacteria > Bacteroidota > Bacteroidia > Cytophagales > Cyclobacteriaceae > Fulvivirga. The sequence continues at coordinate 49,139 of LYSV01000014.1, forward strand.
ATGCCAAGCACCCACCGGGTACGCTGGCGGATAAAGTTTGCAGCTTCGGAGACTTTTTCATCAAAGATATAGACACCCTCCAAAAAGTGGATTTTTACTTTGTCTTTAAGCATCTGAGACTCCATACCCTTATCTTCCACCATACTATCTGGCACCAGAGGGATAATATGCTTGTAGTAGCTGGTAGTAAAAGCTATACCTGAGCCAATAAGCGCGGAGGAAAAACCCATGGCTCTGGCGCCCCTCCTGAAAATATGGTTGCAAATTACCTCATTAGCACCATCCAGCACAGCCAGGCTGGTTTGTGAATTTTTTGCGGTACGATGTAGCTGCGCTACCTCGCAGCCAGCTGCCATTGCCTCATTTACTTTATCCAATACACCGTCAGCCATTACGTTATCAGCATCCAACAAAAGTACAAAGTCGTAATCGCTGTCGTGTACATACCTCAATGCATGCTGTAAAGACTTTATTTTTGAGCTTTTGACGAAGTTCGGGCAACATACGGTGATGGGCAGGTTTTGCAAAGCATTAACAGTACCCGGCTTCAGGTGGTCGGCTATAACCAAAATATGAACGTTGCCTCCTGCATAATTGTGGGCAAGGGCTTTGTGTACGGAGGAAAGGATGACCTGATCCTCTTTGTAGGCAGGTATGACAATTAGTGCATTTTTAGATTGCCCTCGTACAGTGGGAACACTGGCGCCGGATAGCCTACCGGCCAACGCGAAAACAAATAAATAGGTTGTGTACATGAGCAAATAGGCCATTAAGAGATAAAAGATAAGGAGTCCCATGGTGTAAAGTTGGTTTAGTCACACTATCAATATAATACAAAAGTTAATTATATAGGCTATATAGTAAGAAGGAAAATTGTGGAATATAGCTGACCGATTGTGGAATAGTAAATTGACTTTTTTAAACAGATAAACTTACGCTATTCCCATTTACAAGGGATTCGAAAACAACATATCGTACAACTCTGGTTTTACTTTGTGACCGTATACTTAAGCTTAGGTATTGATTTAAGATCAACTTTAAAGTAATTTTAAGATTATCCTTTGATATTTTATTTTTCTATTTCAAGAAAAATTTATGCTCAAATTAAGCACAAAGCTGAGTCAAAATTACTTTGCACCCTTCTTCTTAAAATCATTCCGTTATGACGAGCTTTGGTATTATCTTCCCTGATTCTACAACGGCTTTCAGAGAGAAGCATCGTCGCTTATATTTTTTTTTCAGCAGATTAAAGCAACTATATTATCGTATCTGTCCCCCTTTATCTTTGATAAACAAGAAAAAAATATTGATAGGGACAATTCCGATAATCATCAACAACTTTAACCGTTATAATTCGCTTAAGGTCCTCTTGAATTGGATTATGAGTCTTGACACCCCAACATCGATCCTGATTATTGATAATAATTCCAGTTTTCTCCCGCTCTTACAATACTACGAGGCCCTTGACCAATTGCCTAATACACAGGTTATTCATTCTACGAAAAACCTGGGGCTAAAAAGGATACTGCCGGTGAGTATGGCATTAAGAGGTTTTGACAAATACATTGTCTCAGATGCTGATCTGGTACCTTACCCTGACACTCCCATGGATATTTTAAAGAAAATGAGTCAGGTTCTGGACGAGAATCCAGAAATAAATCATGTAGGTGCTTCCCTTGAAATAAAGGACATCCCTTCTTATTACCCTTTTCGACGAGAGGTTCTTCAATGGGAAGGGAAATACTGGAAAAACAGATCAGGCAAAGAGACTTTTATAGCTCCTGTGGACACCACTTTTGGCATGTATCGCAGATCTTCTTTGGTTACAAACATCTCAAATTCCCTGCGCCTTGACCGTCCCTACACCTTAAAGCATGTTGACTGGTATGTAAACCCCCGAAACCTGACCGAAGAACAAAGATTTTACATTGATAGATGTTCATGTCTTTCAACCTGGAATACAAAGCTAAAAAATCACCTCAAGCCAGATTATCTTTTTTCAGACCAGTCAGGGGGTCCAAAAAGGTAATTCCCTTTTGTTCCATGTATTCAATAATTCTGTAAAAAAGCCAACTGGTAGAAGTATGGTCATGAAGGAGAACAAGATCATTTGAAAATAAGTAGTTCAATCCATGAGGTTCTGATATACAGCCGAAATCGGTAACGGGATCGTCAGCATCTATCCGATCGCAGACATACCGAAGAAAGTTATGCCTATTCCAATCATTATTATACCTCCATTCACGAACATCAAATGTCCAGTTCCAGTCATATCCAACATTCATCTGTTGATAAAAGGAATAGGTGATCCCATAAACCTCTGGTCTCACATAGCCTAAATCCCGGAGGCAAGTCTGTATTTGTTCCTTTCTTATCATTCCATGACGATTTTTCCCTGACAAATAATGTTCGAAACCGGCTTTGGATAAAAGTTGGAAAATTTGACACAGCTTTTTCCCGGGACCTGCCTGTCCTTTTATGAATGCGTTGGAAAAGGGAGAGAGATCAAACCCGAATTTGAAATCACCTTTATCTCCATATGGAAAACGAAATAATTTGTGATAAACTGATATACCACAATTTCGATAAATCTCACCTATGAGATCGTCCGTTTTTTTAATTTGCTCGATACAAGAGGTTAGTGGAAGTAGTGAAAATCGTTGGTGATCATAGGCATGGTTGCCAATACAATACCCATACTCAACCGCCTCAGACAAATCTGTCAAATGATTTTTGATTAGATCGCCGCGGCAGAAGAACACAGCTGGGATCTGTTTTCTATGTAAGAATCTAACCTTCTCCGCAAAATCATCGGAAGGGCTGTCATCAATAGTGAGATAGATTCCTTTTTTGAATGCCACTGGTGAACTATAAGATGCATAATTTACGGAATTCCGAGATGTTATGAAATTCTATTATTGGCTTATGAAAGTAGCCTGCCTTCTTCAAAGACATTGTAAAAACTCACGTTTTTCACTGCTCTATGTTCGCTGGCCTTCACCCCAATTACAGGAATAAAAAAGTAAATGGTTCATGTGACGGCTCCTTGAACCTGATGATCCACAACCGATCACATCTGTCTGACCAGGCCTTTTCTTATCATTCTATAGTTTACGATCTCTACTCCCTGCAGATGCCTGACATTTTCCTTTTCTACCTCAAATCCTTTTCGCTCAAAAAACGGTCTGGCTGTTTTGCTGACATTGGCCCATAAGTAAGAGCTGTTCTTCCTCCTGCTCTCGCTTACCAGCTCTTCATATATACGATCGGCTATGCCCTTCCGCAGGTGATTGGCGGCAACATACAGAAAGTCTATATACTCTCCATTATGAATAGAACCAAAACCAACGATCTCATCATCCAGCACCGCCACCAGAAAATACTGATCCTGTATGGCTTTCAGAAGCCGGTCCTTATTATCCACCGCAACGGACCAGGCCTTTCGCTGAACGGGTGAATATTCATGCGTACAGGCGTTAAGAATGGAATGCTGACAAACACGGATGATCTCCTCAACATCATGAGCTTCAGCCTTACGGATCACCACGTTCATTTTCCGGCAATTATGGTGATTACTCCCTGTTGAAAGTGGTTGCAAACTATGTGAAGACCATTCTTTTCCAACACCCGTAACACCTCCTCCGGACAGATCCGCGTCTTGTAATAGTGGCTTACTTTCTGCTGCCATGTATCACCTGAGCGCTCATTAAGCAGATCCGTTACCCTGACCCTCTCCTCTTCATATTCAAGAATGCATGTCAGAATTCTGGAGTCTGTACTTTTAACTGGGATGAACCGCTGGTCACCGGTCAATTCAGTAGAATAGTCCCTGAAGGAAAGAACGAGATGCCCGTTTTCAGCGAGAGAAGAAGAACATACGGTGAGGAACTGCACGATCACCTCCTTACTTGGCAGGTGGGTAAGCGTGTCCCCCCAGCACACGATAAGGTGAGAAAGGGTACTTTCACGGGTCATGTATTCCACTATATCCGATTGAACCGTTCGGATGGGAAATCCCTGCCTGTGTATTTCCAGCTCGTCAAGTAACTGCCGGTTAAAATCCACAGCTTTTACCTGATACCCCAGGTCGGCCAGTGCTACGCTCTGGATACCATGCCCGGAACCAAGATCGAGGGCTTTCTTCCCCTCTCCACCACTCAGCCCCTGTTCAGTGATAAAGCGTCGGAAGTTTGCCACGTTTTTGTCAAAGTCACCCGTCATCCACGCGTAGAAGTTTCCCAGGTGGCTATCGTAATGTTCTTTTACCGTCATCCTTTCTTCGTACCTGTTGTTAAGACTGTTTCAGTGGCCAAAATAACGAAGAAAAACAACCGATGTCACAGAACTCTATTCCCAAACCTCTGGCAAATTTCCTCCACATGCGAATGATCCGTACCACAGCACCCGCCGACCACTTTGAGATCAGGCAGAAGCTGACGCAGTGCTACGTAGTTCGTGGCGAGGTGACATTTGTCTCCGGCATCCAGTGTTTCAGCCTCATCCAGCTCTGCGTGGCTTTTCGTAGAGGCATTGGCTCTTACACCTCTTATCCTGCTTTTCCAGTCTCCGTCCGTCCCAAGTATCCCGGAAAAGTGATCTAGATGAGCACAGTTGATCATATAATGACTGGCATACCCGCTGGAAAGGCTGTCGGTTTTTTCTATCGCCCTCCCCAGGCTCTCACCACAGGGTAGTTTTCCATTGGTTTCCACAGTAAATGAAATAGCCACAGGAATGTTGAATCTGGCGGCTGCCTTCACGATGCCAGCAGCTTCACTGACATAATTTAAGGTTAATGCCGTGACCAGGTCAACATCGGCGAGCGCAAATGACATGATCTGGTCATGGTGATAGCTCTCGGCTTCCTCAACCGTCATCATATCTTCTGCCCTGTAGCCATCGCCACGCGGACCAATGTTACCGCTTATGAGTATCTGCGGTATTTCTGTACCATATCTTTTAGCAAAGGTCCTTACCAGTTGCACGGCGTTCTTGTTAACAGCCACCAGTTCACCGGTAGAATAACCAAGCCTGTAAGCCCAGTCCGGATTGGCCCGCCATGTGGGGGTTTCCAGAATGAAATCATACTGGTATCTGCCGGCAAGCTCAAGATAGGGCTGATAGTAGGACTCCAGGGCCTGCTGGCCCTCGATGTTGTTCACCAGTTCGAAAGCGGCAAAATGATTGAGCTCTACCCCCTGATGAAAGATCAGCGATGTTTCCAGGCCGCCGTCTGTGAGGTAAAACGCCTCCGTAAGAATGTCTTTTCTCCGGTTTATCATTTCCATGTTCAGGCGTTTTCCTTTTCCGCTTCCTGCTTCGTTACATCCCGAAACATCAGCATGTCCCCTACACGGGCAGATGCACCATCGTAAAATCCATTCTCCCCCTGGTAATTGTCCGGATTTTTGAAAGTGCCGAACAGATAATCGTAGATAGGAAAGTCCGAATAATTATACTGATGTACCCCGCGGGCATGGTGTATGGCATGCTGCTCAGGGCGCTGGATGAAGTAGCCCAGCCACTTTGGCGTTTTGATATTGGCATGCTGAAAAATGCTCAGAAAGTTAAGTGCCAGTACTACCACAGTGATCGCCTGTGGAGAGAGCCCCATAACAAGTGCAAAGCAGATACTTCCCAACAGAGTGAACCCGATCATATCCATAGGGCTGAAGTAAAACGTACTGGCTACATCCAGCCTCTCGGCACTATGGTGCATCTGATGGAAGATTTTCCAGAGAAAGCCTGACCTGTGCATGGTCAGATGCCAAAAGTAGAGTAGGAGCTGGTAGGACAATAGCCCGATCAGTACCTGAGCTGCCGGGTGCATATGTGCCAGGCTGATCAGTTGATAGCTGGCCAGAAAATCATCCGTGAGCAGGGGCAGGTAAGAGCTGAGGTAAAAAATCACCGCAAAGCTTATGAGTCCCCGGAGTGTGGCATACCTGATCCGGGGAAGGTTTTTGTTCCGGGGAAAGAAGACTTCCCAAAGGTAAAGTCCCATGAACATCCCTATGACCGCAAGAGAAACAGGGTCAAGTAAAATTTCAATTGGTGTAGGCATAATTTTTTAGTGTTTTTGATTACATACCATAAGGCGTAAGTCACGGACTTACATTGTAAGGTCTGAACGGAGGATCCGCTCACATCAGATATGCCAGACAATAGGTGTCTCCGGTGAATACTGGCAGTAAGTGCCGGTTTTGATGGTATTGCTAAAGTGCCTGCCCAGGGCCGGGTTGGCTTTCTCTATCCTGGAAATAGCACTACGGATCCGCCATGTCACTGCGGATCTGGTCTTGTCAGCGGTATCGTTTTCCTTTCTGGCCCGGCCTCTGCTATCGAAAGTCTTTGAAAGCAACTTTATAAGCTCGTCGTATTGCTTCTGTAGTTCTTCGCTTCTCTCATGATCATTTTTTTCCTCAGCTTCAGCCAGCCCGGCGCGGATCAGGTTAAGTTTTTTCAGATACTCATTTCTGGCCTGTTCATCGGCCACCGGCTCACCGTACTGTATCAAAACGGACTTCATTAGATCACTACAGTGTACTTCTTTTCCGGGGGAAGTGATCAGGGTGTGTATGTCATGGAAACCCTTTACTTCCGGGAGAAGCCCCGTGATGCCTCCATAGTCGTACTTCCAGAGATCTCCTTCCTTATGGAAAACACAGGTTTTGGTATTCTCTTTGTATTCCGGTACCGGTGAACACTCCACAGAATCTAAGGTGGTATCCGAAATAAATGCCCAGAAGGGTTCCATGTGTGAACTGTAGCGGTAGGGGTTGATCTTTTTCATCCACAAAATAGCCTCCTCTGCTGACGCATCCTCACCCTGTTTGATCTTCTTTTTGAACAAGGTCAGGAACCTTGCCCAATGCTGTCGCATCTGGTCATCATCACCGAGATAGTGGAAGGTGGCCGCAAAAAATGCATCGGCATCCAGAAACCCCAGCACCACAGATTGCCAGGCCAGCCTTTTGGCCTCCTCATACTCACCTAGCTCAAAATGAACAAATGCACCAATGGAGTGGTAATCACCAGCTCCCACAGGATTTAGTCGTATGGCCTTTTGGTACAGCTCCCGGGCTTCTTCCCCAAAGCCAAGATATGTAAAGCAGGAGGCGATCAGGATCAAACTTTCCGGATCATTGGAGTTCAGCCAGAGTGATCGCCGCAGGTAGTATTCAGCACTTTCATATGAACCCTGATAAAGGAATATCCTGCCGATGATCAGGGCAGCAATATAGTTATCCTCATCAATCTCAATTGCTTTTTTTGCCCATTCAAAGGCTCCATTCCGGCTCAGCTCCCACCGGTCCCACAGCTGGCAGCTCCACTCATTAAAGTAGGTAAGTGACATGCCTGAGTAGGCCAGTGAGTAGTCGGGCTCGGCGTCTATGGCTTTCTGGAAATACTTCCTTGCATCGAGGTCTGCTTCAAGTGTCCCTTTCTTCACGGCATCAACACCATACAGCCAGTATTCATAGGCCCTCAGCTTTACCTTTTGCCGGACCCTCTTTCGTGAAAGCAGGTCTTCATTCACCTGAAGCTGAAGGGCACAAACAATTTCCCTCAAGAGACAGTCCTGGATATCGATCAGTTCATCAAGGTGGCCCTGAAACCTGTTCGCCCATACCAGCCTGTTCGTTTCTGCATGAAACAACTGTGCATTTACCCGGAGACAGTTCCGGGTATCACGAAATGAACCCTGGATGAAATAGTCAATATTCCAGTCTTTCAGCTTTTTGTTATCGATCTGCTGTTGGGTAAGGATGAGCCGGGCACTTTGCCACGCAATAATGGTGAACTGCCTGAAATATGAAAGCTCCGTGATGAGATCCATACAAAAGGATTTGCAGAAGATCAGGGTATCCTTCCGGTCAGACAGGTCCTCAAACGGCAATACCGCGATGGATATTGAGTCATGGGAATTCATAATTGTTCAGGAAGTTTTTATACAAACGAATTACACCGGGTGTCGCCAATACGGAATTCAGGGACACATCGTTGCCCTGGCATTGAAATGCCTCTCAATACCGGTCAGCACCTCAGGCACAAGAGGTAACTCATATTGAATGGCAGACATGATGAGGGGAATGATCAATGCCAATATAAACCCTGCGCGAACAGACTTTTCTAAAGGACATGGACCAGCATGGGTCAACGCACTTCCTGATGCTTAATGAAATTTTCAGATCTGCCTCCATAAGGTCAGAGGTGGATCCCTTACTCTACTTTGAACAGATCCGTTTCCATGCTGATTATCACAGCGTCATCAAATTCAAATACTATATGAAAGACATGATCCATTGGAGTGTCTGGTGAGTCAGTCAACTGCAGGATCACGTAATCTGTTAAAACACCAAAGGTCCACATATCCTGGTTTTGAACAGTTATGAATTCGTCAATGCCAATTTTACCCCGGTTGGATATGTTGAACAATGCGTTCAGGCTGACACCTGGCGCGAATTCCTTTCCCCTGGAAAAAACAGGTCTTGTGGATGTTATCTGCATCGTTTTGATCTGCTGTACAGGCTCAGGCACAGGTGGACTACAGGCAAAAGCCTGACGGATAAAGGGATATTGGATATTCATTCTGTGCATGGCGGTTTTTTCAGAGTATTCCAACCCTGTAATTTCAATTTGAATAGCCGCGGAGTTAACGTCTGATGATCGCGAATCTGAAAATCTGCCAGATTCGAAATTGCCAATGGTAGCCGTTAATTCAGTGATCGTGGATTCCTGCGGGGTAGATTCACCACAGTCATCACAGGATATTGGTAAGTTAAGGAGAAGGATGAACGCGATAAAGGACAGAAGTTTTTTCATTTGGAGGTTAATCATGCGTATTGATGCTAATTTAAGTTTTCAGAAGGATTTTAGAGCCATACTGAAAGCATATATCACATAGCACGGGCCAAAATGATCAGGCTGTGGCAGAAACTTTGGTTTCCCAGGTCAAAAATCACATACCCATCGAATTGTTGGTTATACGCTTACAATCCCTAAATTGTATGTACAAATCATTGACGGCATGCGACTTGTGTTCTCCTTCATGCTTCTGCTATGGTCTGTGTCTGGCACCTTATGCCAGGAAACCACTTTCCTCGGAGCCCAGTTTGATCATTCCTATATGGGTAGTGACTGGTACTCAGGCGCAGGAATAAACCTGGAAATGATGTTCGGAGACCATTTCGGCATAAACTATTCCCTGCTGTACAACCCGGGAGAATCGGATGAATACTACTTTTATACAGGAGGTGGGCAGGCAGCTTCGGTTTACCTGATCAGGGAAGCCATCAGCGAGCAGAATGGTCTGGGCCTCGCCATTAGTCTTGGTATCATCAGCTTTATACTCCCGGAAAGTTTAAGCTTTCGCATTCCTCTGGCCAGGAGATCGCAGCTCGGCTTTTTTCTGTCACCCTACGGCTTCGAATTTGTGAAAGACCGCACCACCGAAGAAGAGGATCACAACATCAGCTATGAGATGGGCTGCCGTTATTACCTTACCCCGAATAGCTGGATGTACATTGTGCCTCAGATCGGAGTGAAAAACATCTATGGGGACAGTGAGCCCAGGGCGTCCTTTGGAATATCAGTATCATTCAGGGTCCGGGAAAACGAGGGGGACCCGTAATAGCCCGGTCATACCCTGGGTATTTTTGTATCCTGCGATGAAGAGTGTCCCTAATGGCCTGAAAAAAAATCAAAGGATAATGTCCGTTTTGTTCAGTCTGGATTGTCAGTAGGATAATAATCATCAAAAAACATTCAAAATGGACATTACACACAATTTACAGATCAATGCTACGGCAGCAGACATTTACAATGCAGTAGCCACGGAAAAGGGGATCACGGGCTGGTGGTCAAAAGACTGTTCAGTGGGAGAATCAGAAGGAAAGAGCTCTTTGCTAAAATTTGATAAGGAGGGGACTATTGTGGAAATGGGCTTTCGCACCGATTTGCTTAATCCCTGTAAAAAGGTGGTTTGGGAATGTACGCAAAATGGAAATCCAGCCTGGATCGGGACCAGGATCATCACTGAAATTTCCGAGGTGGAAAAGGGGTGTGTCGTGGTTTTTTCACATGCTGGTTTTGATAAAAAATGGAAAGGGCAGGATCCGTTTGAAATGACCCGGCAGGGATGGGAGCATTTTGTTAACAGCCTGGTTTCCTTTTGCGAGACCGGTGTAGGACAACCCTGGTAAGCATTGTGTCTGCTCCCAATGACCTTAACGGGCCGGGAGTAGCTTTTTACACTCCACTATTTTGCTTTCAATAAAAGCTCTCTCCCTTTCGGATGGGTTCAATGTCAGAGAATGAGTGAGGAATTCCACTGCCTTTGGATAGTTTTTGAGTTTCATGTAGAAAATGCCTTGTGTAGCGGGCAGCAGATGGTATTCTTTCAGTTCCGGATGATTGGAAAGATCCTTCAGTAATAATAATGACTCTTCTATTCCCTTGAGCTTACTTTGAATGATCGCGAGATTCAGCTTAATGACCGGGTTTGGCTTCAACTGGTCCAGCATTACATACTGATCGTAAATGACCTCCCAATTGGTCTGTTCAAAACTGCCAGCCAGGCAATGTTCGGCAGCAATACGTGCCTCTACGTGATAGGGCGTTAGAGTTTCGTCATAAATGGATCTTTTCAGATGGTGCATGCCTGCGTTGATCAACTCTTTGTTCCAGCTGGCCCTGTCCTGATCCTCAAACAGGATTATTGCACCCCTTTTGTCGATTCTGGCATCGAAACGGGCGGCATGAAAACACATGAGCGAGAGTAAGGCATGTAGTTTACGGTTATCTTCAAAACGGTCGGCCAGCAACGTGGCGAGCCGGATGGCTTCCAGGCATAGCTCCTTCCGGATCACGGATTCTCCGGATGAGGAATTGTACCCTTCGTTAAAAAGTAAATACAGCGATAGCATAACCACATCCAGTCTTTCCGCCAGTTGGCCAGCCTGAGGAATAGCAAACGGGATCTCAGATCTCCTGATCTTTTCCCTTGCTCTGTACAGTCTTTTCTGGATAGTAGATTCGGAGGTCAACAGGGCATGGGCTATTTCCCTGGAGCCAAATCCGCAAAGTGTTTTGAGTGTCAGCGCTAATTGTGACTTCACATCCAGGGAAGAATGACAGCAGGCAAAGATCATCCGAAGCTGGCTGTCCCTGATCTCGTGATCAAGAAAAATAAGCCGATCTCATGGGAAGATCCGTGAGCAAGAGCCCCGGACCTGTGATGTCGCTGCATCATTTTGTTTCGGTTGATCTCATTAAGGGCTTTTCTCCGGGCCACCTGCACCAGCCAGCCTGTGGGGTTAGCCGGGACTCCTTCCGTACTCCAGTGATCCAGCGCAGCGATCAGTGTTTCCTGTACCGTATCTTCCGCCAGCTGAAGGTATGCAGGACCAAAGATCCTGGTGAGGACCGCCAGTAGCTTGCCATATTCAGACCGGAAAAGGTGCTCGACAATTTGTTCACTTTTACTAACCAAGGCACTACTTCATTTTAGGAAAGGCTATGGGTCGTACCTCAATGGAATACAGGCCCAGGTGCGGAGAGGAAAGTGCTATTTGGTTTGCTTCCTCCTGATCTTTCGCCTGAATCATAAAGTATCCGGCAATTATTTCCTTGGATTCCAGAAACGGACCGTCCGTCATTACTTCGCGTGTGGAAGTGATCAGGGAGCCGTTATCTTCCAATCTTTGACCGCCAAGATAGTTTGGACCCAGCTTTTTGACCCAGGCAGTGTATTCTGCCATAATGTTTTGAAGCTCATCCGGTGACAGATGGTTCATACCATCTCCCTTGAGTAGTAGTAGGAATTCCTGCATTTTGATTTTTTCCCTTATGACAATTGAAGTTTTAAATTCAGGACAGTAGAGGCATGTTTTTGTATGAATGCCCATATACTCAGAAACGCTCCTAAGGTAGAAATTCATTTCCCACATTCATCGTTCAAAACTTTCCTTCCGTCTTTCAAATATGTTTTCAGGGGATTCATACTGCTATTACCGACCATATGTAATTTAGTAAAAACTTATTTTGTTTCACCCATGAATAAAAATCCAGGCGTCACATGATTCCCTAGCAACTCGCTTAATGAGTTTTTCATATATATATATTGAAATCTTTTTAAGACCAGAGTATTCCTACGATCAGGTATTAAAATTATCAGCCTTTATCAACTTTCAAGTCCAAACTATCGTATAGAGGCAAGATGTGGAAAAGTTCTGTTGCAGAAAATCAAACACAGGTATGAACATAAAAACCCAACCTGAAAAACTCGTACTTGACTTCTTCGAAAGGGTATGGTCTCCACCGCATGACCTGGAAGCAATTGACGAGATCATGACAGAAGACTATACCATCCATTCGGCAGGCAGTACCATTTCCGGCAGGCAGGCTTTCAAATCATGGATAAGAGAGTTTCACGAACGACTTAATGAGGCCAAAACGGAAAGCATCGACGTATTCAGCAATGCAGACCAGAGCAAGGTGGTGTCTCGCTGGGTTTGTTCCGGCTACAATCACGGGATACTCGGATTACCGAAAGATGATCGCTATGTGACATTTACCGGGATAGCGATCTGGCGGGTAAGGGAAAACCGACTGGCAGAGTGCTGGGTGGAAAGAAGTGCATGGGAGCTTTATCAGCAGCTGACCTAAGGCTAACCGATCCATGCCATCTACTCAAACTCGAGGTACCAATGAAAATGATTGTTGAGAATGCGTTTTTTCTCTGTTTTCAAAAATTCGAGATAAGCCTGTGCTACCTGAGAGAGTTTCTTTTTTTCCAGCCAGATAAGCCTCCAGTCAGTTTGTATCGGCAATTCAGCCAGAGGGATGATATGTATCTCGCGTTTGATAAGCTCATTGCGCATACCTATCAATGGTAAGATGGAATATCCCAAACCAGCTATTACAGCCTGCTTCACTGCTTCATTGGAGGTAAGTTCTATTCTTTTTCTATTACCCCCTTCAGTTTTCTGAAAATATTCTTCCATAAACAGGCGTGTCAGTGATCCTTTTTCACGGTAAATGAGTGGCATGCTACCTATTCTTTCACTATTGCCCCCCACAAAATACAGCTTATTCTTCAGTAATATTTCTTCCTCCAGGTCCAGTTCGTCCGGAAGTATGGACACTACGCCAAAGTCAATCTCATTTTTTCTCAGGCTTTCAATCACATTGTCCTTATTGGTGACCTCCAGGACCAGATCGATACCCGTATGCCTGCTAAGAAAACCGGAAAGAAAATACGGGATCACATATTTTCCTGTTGACGCCGTGGCTATCCTGAGCTTACCGGTAAGCATCCCCTTGTAGGCCAGCGCCTTGTAGTTGATCGCTTCTATTTCATTCATTACCCCTGTGGCCATCTCAGCAACCTCCCTCCCGAAATCGGTAACGTGAAGCCGCTTCCCGATCACCTGTACAAGAGGGACATCAAACTGACTTTGCAGGTTCCTGAGCTGAATGGAAACCGCAGGCTGTGTCATATGCAATGCCCTGGCAGCCTTTGTAATACTCCCGGCCTGCACAACATGGGCAAATATTCGAAGCTGATGGAGTGTATAATTCATAAATATTATTTATGCATATCATATCAAATATAAATAAAAAATATATGTGACCTTCTCTAACTTAGTTCCTGTCAAACCCATTTTGTCATGCAACATCCCGAAATAGACCAACTTGCCGGGGACCTCCCTGGTACACGGGAACTCACCGGAGCCCCTACTATTCAATATGACCGGCAACGCCTGGCTTTTATTTCTCTTCCCATCTTAAAACCAGAGGGAGTCCATGGCAAAACCGACCTGATCTCATGAAAAGGATCCAGACACTTTGGTTGCTTCTGACGCTATTGCCAGCCCCGGGATGGTCGCAGGATTCCTACTCCGTCAGCGAGCATAGTAAGGTACTGGTAAAGGGGACATCCACATTGCATGATTGGGAAAGCCGGGTAGAAGAGGTGACAGGTCAGGGAGAATTTATGATAACGGGTGATAAAGTAACAAACGTTTCTTCGTTCAGCCTGAAGTTCAGAGCCAAATCACTGAAAAGCGGGAAAGAAAGAATGGATAAGCTCACCTGGGCTGCGCTGAAGGCAGACGACAATCCTGACATCACATTCACACTTACAGAGCTGCTGTCCGCTCAGGGCTCACAGCTTAAAGCCAGAGGGCAGCTTGACATAGCCGGATCAAACCAGGAAGTGACCATAGTAGCTACTGCCAATGTAAAAGATACCGACATCCTTATTAAAGGGCAACATGCCCTCTTAATGACCGACTATGGTGTGGACCCTCCCACCGCTGTATTGGGAACCATTAAAACCGACGATGAGGTGATCATAGATTTCGAACTGACCCTCACCAAATAACACATAACCAATTTAATCTAAAATAAACCTATGAAAACAAATAATGTATTATTTGCTGTCTTGCTATCAGCAGTGACCGTAATTCCGGCGCAGAATATGTTGGCGCAGAACGTTTATCATCCGGAGATACAGTATTTCCGGCCCAATGATCTAAGGGGTATGAACATGTTTGAAAGCCCAAAAGGGGATACGGTGAGCTATAATGGACTTAAGGTAAGAGTAGGCGGTGATTTTGCCATTATTTTCCAGGGTCTGTCACAGTCCAATGACCTGGTAGGCGATACGCTCGTAGACCTGACTGGCAACGTAGCGCTGCCATCTGCCAACCTGAACCTCGATGTACAACTGCTTGACGGTGTCCGGGTACATTTACGTACGTATCTTGCATCAAGGCATCACAATGAGGCATGGGTAAAGGGCGGCTTCCTGCAGGTGGACAACCTGAATTTTGTAAGAGAGGGCTTCATGGACTGGCTCATGAAAATGGCAACCCTTAGGATAGGCATGGACGAGATCAACTATGGAGATGCACATTTCCGGCGGTCGGATAATGCCAGAGGTATTTTTAATCCGTTTGTAGGCAATTATATTATGGACGCCTTCACGACTGAGCCCTTTTTTGAGCTAACGCTGCAAAGATCCGGATGGCTGGGTGTGCTAGGTATTTCCAATGGTAAGCTGAACCAGGCTCCGGTAGAAGGGGACGGCGGCGCCGTACTTTTTGGCAAGCTCGGCTATGACAAACAGTTTAATGATGACCTGAGGGTACGACTGACCGGTTCATTCTACAACAGCAGTAGCGGCAGTACGCGTGATTACCTGTACAATGGTGACCGTGCCGGAGCCCGCTACTACAATGTGCTGGAAGGGCGTAATGATCAAAGAGTGAGCGATTTTCTACCAAGATTTGATCCGCGCTTTGCCTATCAAACGGCCTTTCAGTTCAATCCGTTTGTCAAGTACAAAAGCCTTGAGTTCTTTGGTATAGTAGAGACCGTCAGCAACGGTGACGATGAAGTGGAAGGCGGCTACACACACCTGGGTGCGGAGCTGATCTACCGTTTTGGTGGAAAGGATCAGCTTTATCTGGCCAGCAGGTACAATTCGGTGAGTGGTGAGGCAGCCGACAATGCACCCACCCAGGAGATCGACCGGTTCCATGTTGGAGGCGGGTGGTTCCTGAGCAAAAATATACTTACCAAGGTGGAATACGTTACCTCTTCCTATGATGGTGATGGCTGGACACAGAAATTCCAGGGAGCGGAGTTTGACGGGATCGTCATAGAAGCGGTCATCAGTTTTTAACGTCATGTTGGCTTTGTAACCGCGCGGGGCTGATCAGCCTCGCGTATTGCCTTTGACTATGATTGCTGACTTTATACCCTGATCAGGGTGAAGACTATGAAGCGTACAGTCATCATTAACGTTCTTTTTCTGATGTTCATTCCGTTTGCTGATGCTCAGCAGGACAGGGCCTATATGATCCTCTGGGTAACACCCGAAAGTGAGCTTACCATCAGCGGACACACCAACATCAGTGCCTTTCACTGTAAATACACAGCTCCTCTCACCGATACAGTCTGGATAGAATTGGAAAAGGAAAGTCACATATACCGCCTGCGAGATACGGGCGTCACGCTGGATGTAGGAGCTTTTGACTGCGGGGGTAAGGCGATCAACAAGGACTTCAGAGATCTGCTCAGATATGATCAGGATTCAACGATTACCGTCCGGCTCCAATCATTCCAGCCTGCCCCAAAAACGGCTGAAAAAACGCTGGGTTCTATTTTTACCAGCTTCCATCTGGCCGGGAGCACCGATTCACGCACTATTGACATCCTGAAAAGATCGGAACATCATGAGAATATACACTACTACGGTCTCACGGCACTGGACATCACCCGGTTCGGACTGGACCCTCCCAGTAAATTCCTGGGATTGATAAAAGTGAATAAAAATATTCAGATTGAATTCAACCTTAACGTAATTGTGCTGGAGCCACTCCGGGATATGAAAGTTAAATAAGCACCCTGATCATAAACAAAATCCGGCTACCATTATTGCATCATGAGTGATCCTATATTCTCATCAACGCTTCAATGAAGCCCATATTCTCACCTTTTTCCTTGGCTATGAGTAGGGGAATATTGTGATCCAGGTAGGTAAGCTTCTCGGCGAGGCTACCCATGAGGATAGCAGCCACACCGGTACGGCCCCTTGATCCCAGTACGATCAGACTTGCCTTTATATCTACAGCATGTTCGTATATCAGCTCAGCATAATCACCGTCCGTACTGAGCAGAAAGGAACACGGGACTTCACCTTCCACCTTGTGCCCCTCTAAAAAGTCACTGAAATCGTTATTCGCATGGCCTTCCATGATCGCGGCAAATTCTTCAAACGTCTTGCCGGTAGTGTGATATCCCGTCGGTACTTTGTAAATATTGGCACAGGACATTGACGCCCCTGTGGCTTCTGAAATACGTTGAGCACAACCTACAGCCAGCGCCGAATGCCGGGAGAAATCCAACGGGATCATTATTCTGTCAATGAGCGGTGGTGGATTTTCAGGGATCAGCAACAAAGAGCAGGGTGATTTCCTTGCAATATGGCTGGAAACAATCCCCGAGCCCTTCAGACTTAGCTTTCTTCCCATCAGGATCATATCCACTTCCTTGATCCTTGTAAGCCTCAGGATCTTTTCAATCGGATCCCCCTCTTTTACTTCTATTACTACCTCCGTATCAGAAACCGGCCTGAAGTAATTTTCTATCTTTTTTTCCAGATCCATATGGATGCTTTCATCCAGTGGCGCCAGCAGATCGGGATACTCTTTCAACACTCTTTCCGGCAGCTCGAGTGATTTGGCGATATGGATGAAAAATATCCGCTCTACGGATAACGCGTTGCATATCATAGCAGCATAGCGGATGATATGATCATCCATTTCTGTCAGGTCCAGACCTGCCAAAGCTGTTCTAAAGCAATGATCTTTTACATTTTTTTCATCCATATCTCTTTTTGTTAAAGTATGCCCCTGATCAGGAACAGGGCGGCAAAGGCTATAATGGCATACAGCTCAGGAAATACCGCCAGGATCAGTGTACGGCCGAAGACGTCGTTGCCTGATCCAATGCTGTCGATACCGTTGGCACAGACCCGGCCCTGATACAACCCTGAAAAAAGTCCGGCCAGTCCAAGGCCCAGTCCTCCTCCCAGTATACCAGCGCCTTGTAAAAGCGTCATTTCAGCACCAATGAGGTCCTGAAGTATAAAAAAGCCGGCAAAGCCATACAGTCCCTGAGTACCGGGCAACGCGCTCAGCACTATGTAAGACCCGAAAGCTTCGGGATTTTTTTTCAGAGCTCCCACAGTGGTCATGGCTCCTATGGCGGTGCCCATGGCACTGCCACATCCAGGTAGTCCGACAAGAAGACCGACGCCAATGAAGGCAAGGGTCAACGGTAATGCATCAATTTCCATATTATTCAGGTTTTATTCGATTTTACTGGTTAATTTTTTGAACGGTTTATATTCTATGCCTCCTCCTTCGAACTGGGCATTGTTATAAAATTCCACAAAGGTCAGACGCAGCGGATGTACGAACGCTCCCAATACCGCCAGCGCCAGGTTAAGCGAATGTCCGAAAAGCAGGAATATGATCCCCAGGATCACACCCCACCAGCCGTTGCCCATGATCTGCATACCGATCTGGTTGACCACCAGACCGAGTACCGAAGAAGCTACGCCAAGGGCAAACAAACGCACGTAGGAAAGAGCATCTCCCAGCAGACCGGTAAATATGAAAAACAACGGAAGCAGTCCACCGCCGATCCTTTTGAAAAGGGAGAGGCTCAGGTCATGTGATGTGAGCACAAGAGCGATGCCCCCGAAAAGGGCAATCCTGGCTACTGGCACGTAGGGAAGGAATACTTCCACGTTTTGCATGTCGGCCAGAAACAGCACCAGGGCACCCAGAATGATCAGTAACTTGCCCACCTGTGGCAGGGCGGCCTTGTACGAATGATAGGTGATCTTATTCACAATGGAAGAGATCACACCGGTAAGGATCTGTACTACGCCCACCATGAGAGCTACATTAAATGCATTGAATACGTAATTCTGATCATCGGGAATGTAAACAAACTGTGACAGGAAGCTGAAGACCGGAAGGGCTTCACCGCCGGTAAGCGGAAGGCCAAACACACTTCCGGATTTCACAATGCCCATGAGTGTGGTAAAAACACCTAACAGACAGCCCAGCAAAGCGAGATTGCGGGAGCTTTTGAGAAAAGTGAACCAGCCGACCAATGACAACCCCAGTACGACCAGCCCATATCCGGCATCGCCCAGACAGTAAGCAAAGAAAACCGGATAGAAAACCGCGATCAGTGGGGTAAGATCCAGCTCGTAGTAATTGGGTAACTGAAAGATACGCGTAATGGGTTCAAACAGACGGGTATAGCTGGAGTTCTTCAGCTTTACAGGCACCCTGTCTTCAGGAGCAGGGTCCGTTGTCAGGAATGATATACCTTCATCATTCAAAGCCTTTGTTATTTTCACTTCCAAAGCCAGCGGATACCAACCTTTCAGGTGAAGTATCTTGCCTTCAGCGTATCCGTCGTAGCTGTTGATAGCCAGTTCATAATCCAACTCACTGTTAATGTTTTCCAGCTCACGGCTAAATTCCGTGGTGTATGCATTATAGGATCTGATCTTTTCGGCGATCTCCATATCCTCACCCTTTAGCTGTGCCAGCTCATGGTCTACCTCTGACAGCGTACGTTCCGGCAGTTGTACCTGCTCAAAGGGCAGGCCTTCCTGTGACCCCGTAGAGAGGTGAACAAAGTAGACCATTCTACCTCCTGTATGGATCACCTCATGTATTTTGTCCTGAAAGTCGTACTCCTGATAATCCTTAATGCTGGCTACATAAAAGGTAAACCGGAGTCCACGCTCCTCCAACAGTTCAATCCTCCTTCGATCAAATTCGCCCCATGGTGTCAGCTTGCTCCTTTCTTTCTGCAGTCGTTCGATGTGCTGGACATTGGTATCATTCTTTCTTTTCAGATCAGCCACTTCTTTCAGCAATTTTGCAGGTTGGATACTTTCGGCTTTTGTTTCCGGCAGGTCTACAGGTTCATCGGACTGAAAGTCTTTGACAGTTTGCATGGTCCTTGATACCTGCGAATGGTGTTCCTGAAGTGTTCTGATGCGCTCACTGTAGGCTTTTTCATCCAGTTCCAGATGAAGTACCCCCAGGTCCTGCAGCAATGAGGTGATCCGTTCCTTATCCCTGTAAAAGGTGAGCACCGATATTTTTTTCATTTGTTCCTTCATGCGGGCATCTGTTTTTGCTCATTCCTTTTCTTTACGATCTTCTGAGCCGCCTTGGAAATGTTATCCTTGTCTTCCAAAAAGCGTTTGATCCTGATAATGGCTTCTTCATAGGCAGGTATCTGCACTTTTTCATACAGGTTTACCTTCTGGGTGGTCTTCTTACGGGCGGCATGCAGCACCTTCAGTTGCTTTTCCGCAAATTCCATCTCTATCTGCAAACGAATGGTCCGTTTCAACGCCTCTACACCGGCAGGTATCCAGGCCGGCTGGGTGAACAGGCTCATGTCCCGTAGGGTGAAATTCACCTTTTCTATATGGGGTACCTTCACACCCACCACATTTTTCTGCAACACCTCCAGCGGCTCCATGACCAGAATGTCCGGGAACTCCGCCCAAAACTTCTCAAACTTCTGATACAGCGTGGACGTTTCTTCCATTTGCTTCTTAAGAGACTTCAGGGTACGCTGCAGTACCTGCACCTCATGACGCAGGGCGGTCTCCTTACTCTTCAGAATAGGCAACGCCCTTTCCCGGATACTTAGCTGTTTCTTCAGGTCCTGCAGTGCGTTTTTATTGTATTGAAATTTAAGCGCCACTTTTTGGTTGTTAGTGTTTTAAACTCTATGTGTTTTTGAGGTCAATTCAACCATTCAAACAGATATTTTTCATTGAAATCAATTTCAAATTTTTTCAAAAGCTCAAAATACTCATCCTGGAATGACCTTTTCCGGTGATGTTCTTCCTGACGGAGAATATAGTCATAAACCCTTCCAATATGCGAATGACTGTAGGAAAAAGCTCCATAACCCTCCTGCCACGAGAATTTTCCTTTGACCCGTTTTTTGTCATTGACATAGTTCGATGAGTTATTTTTAATGTCTCGTACCATGGACGGTTTGAGACCAATGAATGCATGAATATGATCAGGCATACCGTTAACGATGATGGATTTTTGGCCTTTGTTTTTGATGATACCTGCCATATACTTATGCAGATCGTCTTTCCATTTGTTACTGATCAGGTTCTCTCTGCCTTTAACAGCAAAAACCACCTGAATATAGAGCTGTGAAAATGTACCTGCCATGCTTTGTGTCACCCCTTCGGGGTTAATCTGCTTTATTTTTTTCTATAATTATGTCACCCCTTCGGGGTTTTGGTTCGTCGTCAATATGATCTTTTCGCAACTTCAGAGCCTGAGGTCTTCCTACAATCCTCTCATGCCGGACTAGCCGGTCTGTTTCTTTTATCTGGTCATCTATCCTTTAATTCTTTGTGAAAGAACACTTTTTGTTGTTACGCAATCTTTGTCAGAAACTGCACCTGCTCCTCTGTCATCCTGAACCCCATCGAATCTCATTATCTAATCAATTGTCAATTCTTGTAACTATACCATGATTTTCATGTCCGATAACCCTGAAAGGGTGAAAGGACTATAGCAACCATAAAACATTTCTCATAACCCCGAAGGGGTGGCATTTTGCCTGTACACCAAACAAAATCTCCATTTCAATGCTCATCCCTTTATGTCCCCCCGGATCAACCATCCACTTTTTCTTCCACAGGTTCTTCTTTTTTGGCAGGTTCACCCTTCGTCCAGTATTTCTTCATAAACGTCTCCTTGATACCCACCTCATATTTTTCAAAATACTTCTGCATCAGTTCCCAGCCTATGTCCAGCATTTCGTCAATGGAAATATTGATATCAATGGCCAGCAACCTCGCGGAATACTCGAGGGCAAAGCGCAGGCAGCGCTTGTCGTATTCATTCAGGTCAAACCCGTTCTCCTGCTTCGTTTTGGCTTCCTTGGCGTCGGCATAGAGCCTCACCAGGGTGTTCATCACCTGAGGGTGATCCTCGCGTGTCTTTTTGCCGATCACATTCTGCTTCAGTCGTGACAGGCTGCGGAAAGGATCTACGATCACCTTACCTATGTCCGTATCCTGTTTCAGGAAAAGCTGTCCCTCTGTGATGTACCCCGTGTTATCCGGTATGGCATGGGTAATGTCACCTTCATTGAGTGTAGTGACTGCAACAATGGTAATGGAGCCGCCGTGTGCAAACTGCACTGCCTTTTCATAGGTTTTGGCCAGATCACTGTACAATGATCCGGGCATGGCATCCTTTGAAGGGATCTGATCCATCTTGTTCGCCACAATGGCCAGGGCATCCGCATACAAGGTCATGTCCGTGAGCAGCACCAGCACCTTCTGCTTCCTGTCATTGGCAAAATATTCAGCAGCGGTACAGGCCATTTCCGGGATCAGTAACCGCTCCAATGGTGGATTTTCCGAGGTATTGATAAAGCAGACGATCTTATCCAGTACACCTGCCTGAGTAAAGGTATTCTTAAAGTACAGGTAATCGTCATTGGAAAGGCCCATACCTCCCAGCACGATCTTGTCTGCCTCGGCCCGCATAGCCACCTCAGCCAGCACACTGTTGTAGGGCTGCCCTGGATCAGCAAAGAAAGGGATCTTTTGCCCTGTTACCAATGTATTGTTCAGGTCTATACCGGCAATACCTGTCGCCAGCAGCGATGAAGGCTTCGATCTCTGAATAGGGTTCACCGCCGGACCACCCACTGCCCGTGCCTCACCTTCCACTTCCGGTCCGTCATCGATAGGTTCCCCATAGGCATTGAGGAACCGCCCTGAGAGCAGCTCCCCCACCTTAAGTGTAGGTGGGTGACCCGAAAAGACTACCTCGGCCTTTGTTGCAATACCTTCTGTGCCCGGAAATACCTGCAAAGTCACCGTATCTCCCACTACCTTGATGGCCTGCGCCGGTCTTCCGTCCACCCAGGCGAGCTCTTCATAGGTGACGCCTTCTGCCTTCAGCAGACATGTGGCCTTGGTGATAGCTGATAACTCCGTGTATATTCTTTGAAATGCTTTTGTTTTCATAGTCAGATCGTACTTTGTGCCACTGAGGTTTTTTCATCCAACAGCTCCTTCAGCGCTCTTTCATATTGTTCAAATTCCTTCGAATCTATGGGAGAGTAATTCATCTGTTTGATCAGGTTGATCAGTTGTTTGAAAAAATCCCCCACCTGCTGGAAGTCATCGAAGGGCAGGTCCATATCGCAGATCCCTATCACCTTGTTGATCATATATTTCTGACGCTCCATGGGCGTGTTCATATCAATATCGTCAAAGGAGTCCTGCTGAATGATGGTAAAATCGATCAGTTCACTGCGCCAGAAGTCCATGTGATAGCTTACCGGCACAGCGTCATCCCCAAGTATATTGATCTGATCGCGCGCTTCCAGCCCCTTGCGCATGATATCCTTGGTTTTTTTGATAAGGTCTACCCATCCCTCCTGAATTTTAGCACTCGTGTTCTCTCTGAACTCTTCATAATCGAGGTATTTGGAGTATGAAGCCAGCGGGTCAATGGCCGGATAGCGCTTGGCATCCGCCCTTTTTTGCGAAAGTGCGTAAAAACACTGTGCGACCTTACTGGTGGACTCCGTAACGGGCTCCTTGAAATTACCGCCAGCAGGAGAGATGGTGCCGATAAAGGTGACTGAGCCTGACTGACCATTGTTCAGCTCAACACAGCCCGCCCGGCTGTAGAAATTGGCGATGGTAGCCGGCAGCTCAACAGGAAAAGCGTCCTGGCCGGGCAGCTCTTCCAGCCGGTTGGACATTTCCCTTAGCGCCTGTGCCCATCTTGAGGTAGAATCGGCCAGCATCAGTACCTTCAATCCCATGTTACGATAATATTCAGCCAGGGTCATCCCCACGTAAACAGATGCCTCCCGTGCCGCCACCGGCATGTTGGACGTATTGCATATGATGGTGGTCCGCTCCTGAAGCTTACGCCCTGTGCGGGGGTCGGTGAGTTCAGGAAATTCAGTAAAGATCTCCACTACCTCATTGGCCCGTTCCCCACAGGCTACGATGATGATAATATCTGCCTCACCATTTTTGGCTATAGCCTGCTGCAGTACGGTTTTTCCAGTGCCAAAGGGCCCGGGAATGTAACCCGTGCCACCCTCCGTAATAGGGTTGAAGGTGTCAATTACCCGTAGTCCTGTTTGCAGAATGTCATAAGGCCTGATCTTTTGTGTGTAATTTTTTATAGCCTTCTTTACCGGCCATTTCTGGGTCATGGTTACAGCCCTCTTCTTTCCTTCTTCGGATTCGAGAATGGCGATCTCATCATAGATCTTGTAATCACCAGCCTCCTTCACGGATTTTACCGTATAGCTGCCCTCGAAGGCAAAGGGTACCATGATCTTGTGATCCACCCAGTTCTCACGGACATTCCCCAGCCAGTCTCCTGCCTTTACCTTATCACCTGGCTTGGCCAAAGGTGAAAAACTGTAGAATACATCCTTGTCCAGCGGGTCGGTGATCTCTCCGGTATTGATGAAAATACCTCCCATTTTCTCCAGATCATTCTGCAGGCCATCGTAGTTCTTTGACAGGATCCCCGGCCCCAGCTCCACTTCCAGCATGTGACTGGTAAATTCTACCTCACACCCTATTTTTACACTGCGGGTAGATTCAAACACCTGTGCAAACGCTTCGTTGCCGTTGACCCGGATCACCTCAGCCCGGAGTCTGACCCCATTGTTCAGGATCATACAGATCTCATTTTGCCCCACCGGCCCGTCTGCTTCGATGGTTACAAGGTTGGATATGATACTGGTTATAACACCTTTTGTCATATTAGTTTAGTTTTCATTTTTTCTGAAGATGAGCGGACCCGCTCACTGAGTTGTCTGAAATGTTGCACTCCATCCTGCGCTTCCAACATGGTCCACCTCCTGATCATTAAAAGCCTGAGTACATAGCCGTATACCTGCTGCCGGTCAAAAAAGCCATTATTTGCCGTATCGATGTACTGCCATATGATGGTATCAACAGCCTTTTCGATCTGGGTAGGATCTTTAGTGTCCAGCACCTCCTTCAATGACTCAATAAATGGGTATGTTTTCATTAGAACAGAGGCGCCGGCACCTTCATGTGACAGCCGTTCTGAGATCCGTTCGTTTTCCACCATCTCTGTACCGCTGCTGAATTCATAAACTCCGCGGTTGAGCCCGGCAATGATACTTCGCAGATCCCTCTCAAACGCAAAGTAGTCGCGAATGAAGTTATCGTTCAGAACGGAAACAGCCTGATAAAAGCTGAGCAAAAGCTGATTTTCCAATGCTGCCATACCCATATCGGCGAAGCGCTCCTGAAAGGACGTGATAAAGTCTGCCATATACTCGGGAAAATCATGAGGATGATGTGTAAACTCTACCATAGTGTCCTCATCAAACAGGCATGGTTGGACCATGGCCGGTAAGGGCAGTTGATGGTATTGGTGGAATATGACGCCAAGGAGATTTTTGTTATCGTTGCGAAGCAGCAGATACCGCAACAAAGCCTCATCTTCCGGCTCCAGATTCCTTCTTATCGTTTCAATGGTCTCCCCAAAATCAATCCCTGATTTTGTTTCCTCCAGCGAAAGGTCAGGCAGAGTAGCGATAAGATAATAATACCTCATGACTGCTCCACGAATAAAAAGTCCCTTGTTTTTTCCTTTAAATAGCCACTGAACAGCTCTATAAAATCATCTTCACTAAAGGTAATATCGTATGTGTCAGACTTCCTTGATATTCTGAAACCGTTGGCCAGGTGTTCATTAAAGCTGACAGTCAGGTTATCAACATTTCCTGAGATATTCTTTTCAAAGGCTGCACCTACTTTTGCTTTCAGCTTTTCGGGCAGTACCAGTTCCAGTTCTTCCCCCGATTTCCAGTAACCGACGATCTCCAGGATCAACGATTGTACAAATTTCTGATCGGAGAACGATTCCCTGATGTTGTTATCTACCACTTTGAGCGTAAGCAGGCGATTGATCTCACCTTTCAGGTCACTCACCAACTGCTTGCCCTTAAGCCTGATCTCACTTTCAGCACTTCTTATCTCCAGTGCGGCTGCTCTTTTGGCGGAGGCAATGATCCTGTCTGCCTCTTCATTCGCTTTGTGAATGATCTGTTCTTTTTGGTTTTCTGCTTCCTTAAGGATCTCTTCAGCTTTGAGATCCGCTTTTTCCACACCTTCCAGGTATATTTTCTCGGTCAGTTTGTCAAGATTTGAAGGTTCTTGGGTCATATACGGCTAAATTTATTGTTTTATTTAATTACAAGCAGCGGTATGTCGCTATGAAAAACCATCTTTTGCGTCAGGCTCTCGTGAAACAATTCCTCTATAAAATTATAGGTGTGTGGTATGATACAAATCAGGCCTATATCGTTCTGATGGCAGTAATCCATAAGGCCCTCCTCTACATCCTCGTGATGTGAATAGCTGAAAGAGTAAGGGATATCTTCCAACTGATCGATCATCTCTTTTTTCACCTGCCTTTTTTCTGTACTTATGGATTGTTCCTTGCCGTCAACGGTGATGACAGCCACATCTGCCTTAAGAAGCTCAGACGCATGTACGAGGCAGTGAAGTGTACCTGCCGAATTCTTTTTACTGTAGTCATAGGCCAGACCAATGGTATTAATATTCTGCAATGAGGAACTGTTGGGGACCACAATGACCGGCACATCTACCTTTTGTACTATGGAGGCCGTTTTGCTGCCCCATAATTCACCAAAACCACGGGCACCTTTTGTGGCCATAATGATCATGTCTATTTCACCTTTGCCAGCAGTTTCGATAATGGTCTCAACAGATATTCCCAATTCCTTTCTAAAGGAATAACGTATTTCACCAAGCTCAGGATATGTTTTTTTTAGGGCCTCGAAGTTAAGTTCTATGTCTTTCTCTTTTTCTTTGAGCGAATGGTAGCGCTCTTCACCTACCGGGTGATGATAAACATGAAAGATGATCAGATGCGCTCCGGCCTGTTTGCTGAACCAGATCGCTTCTTTCAACCCTTTCTGTGCCCTTTCTGAAAAATCAGTGGGGAATAATATCGTATTGATTTCCATTGTGTCGGTTGGTTTGGCAGTGGAATACAGTATAGTTATCAGATCATACCATTGAGTAAAAACAAACCTGATTTTGCAAAGTTTGTCCGTGTGCTGCATCAATGTCATAAATGTAACAAGCACCTAACGTGCATGATACGACCTACATCAGTACCACATTATGATTTGAGTCACTTTTCTTTGTGCCAATGACGGGCAATTTTGCAGCCCATAGAGAAATATGGTCCCGTTGGATTGAACAAAAGAACAACTACAGGATGAACTGAACCATGAAAATAGCAGTATATAGTGCAAAACCCAACGACCGGGAATTTCTGGAGGCTGAAAATCACCAAAGGAATTTTGAGCTTCAGTATTTTGAGAATCCGCTAACGACAGAAACAGTGGCCTTTACCCAAGGCTTCGATGCGGTATGTGTGTTTTGTTAGCAAGTTTTTCCAACAGTAAAAAAAGAAACAAACAGAAGCAACTCGGTTTTCCGGATTTTATAGCCAAACTTCTTCATGGATCAAGGCTTTTCAGGATCGGACCGATCTGCCCCAAATGATAGAACGGGTGGGTAAGGCAAACGTGCAACAGGAACCATTCCCTCGATTTACCATAATACAGGGGAAGCAGGTCCCAGGCCTCTTCAGGCATGGTTCTTTCCCTGCAAATGACCCGGTCTATATGTTCCGTGGATACGATTTCAGCAAGATCGTGATCATTGACATTTTCTACAAACCGGAGGGTTCTTGTTTTTACAGCCTGCCGATAACCTTTCAAACCTGCCAGGCTGATCTTTGCAGAGAACTCCTTCACCTGTGACATGTTCATACCGGTTCCGTTCAGCGTGGTGATCATCCCCACTTTTTCTGCCCATTCTGGATATTCCTCTCTTGAGTTCATTATAAAACGACTTACCCCCAGATCTTCTGTTCTTACAAAGTGCCAGTAGATCCAAAGGGGTGAATTCATACCGGAAGAATAACGCCGCAAAAGCTTTTCAGGGTGGGATTCGATGATGTTCGGTATGATCCGCTCGTGTAGATCGAGATACCGTTCCATGAAGAGCTTTTTGGAAAACAACATCATAGCATGGTCACTACCTGGACCCGATTCTTTTTAAGATCGCCGGTAAATTGGCCGATCGGCCATTGAAGTTTCTGAAACGGTCATAGTAGCTATTACTAATGGCAATAAAACGTTCACTTTGCTTCGCTTCAGACCATCCGGCTTTGATGGATTCCAGTACTTCCGGATTTTCAATATGCAGGTTGAAAAGGATCTGCTTTATCCTGTTGTGGTCAAATACCGAAAGATCATTTTTGACCAATACCGGTCCCAATGGGATCTCTTCCGACCTCCATAACAGAACGATCCGGTCCTTCAGAGATGGATCTTTGCTGATCTGCTTAAAATATTCGTTACTCCCCAAGACACCGATATCTGTGTTACCACTGACCACATCTTCAAACGTACGGGTGTGATCCCCCCCATAGCTAACCTGTAAAAACCTTGTTTCCGGGTTGTGCACGCCCAATGAGCTCAGATAAAGCCTTGGAACAAGGTTTCCGGAGGTGGATCCTTCACTGACAAAGGATATCCTTAACCCTTCGGACTTTTCCAAAAGTGATTTTTCGTCATTGATGCCGGATGTCTTATTGGCGATCATCACTGTTTTATAGTTGTCAGAGGCATCATCCTTTACGTTTAGAGCGCTCACAGGTGTCATGGTGGTATTATCCAATTGCAGCAACAGATAACCCAGTGTGTTGATAAAGGCAACGTCCACTTCGCCGGACCGGACCCCGCTGATCATTGCAGCTACGTCCGGATAGCTTTTTGTATGAACGGAAACCCCCAAAGTCTGGGAAAGTTGTTTCGAAAAGGGTTCCAGGTTGCCTACCCGGTCATTTGTGGAATAGGTATAGGTGGCTACTACCAACTCCGGTCTTTCATGCCGGCATCCGATAAGGCACAGCAGGCCTACGAGTAGGCAAGCACCTGTTCGCTTTGTTTTTACAAGCATTGACAAATTGAATTTACTT
Source organism: Flammeovirgaceae bacterium BBD 1991-12 (assembly GCA_001657315.1). Lineage (GTDB taxonomy): Bacteria > Bacteroidota > Bacteroidia > Cytophagales > Cyclobacteriaceae > Fulvivirga. The sequence goes on from LYSV01000014.1 coordinate 77,839, forward strand.
AAGCACTTCCTGAAAGTGTACAGGAAGAACAATTTAACATTCCTTACCTTTTATCTACGGTCAGAAAAGCCAAATGGTGGCTTCCAGCAGGTTAGAAAGGAGCCAGATCGGGTTCAATGTATTGATGCCTGGCCTGCCGGTCTTTGAATACATCCATACTGTAGTGGCTGGCCAGAAGTTCTTTCAGGTTGTTCTTCAGTTTTGGAAACTCTTCAATAAAGTCCTGAAAGTTGTCTGAAGCAGATCTCTTCACAAAATGGTCCACTGCCCTTACAGAAGCCACTGTAACGGTTTTATTGAATTTGGTACCATCTCCAAATTTCCGGTCGAAGCGGGAGATCTGATGGCAAAGATTTTCCGATGCACGGTCCGCACCATAACGCGTTACATGGATCCATGCCAGTCTTACATGCGCTTCATGGCTGAAAAGTGATGGGCTCAGCGTGAGATCCTGAAACTGTTTTTCGAATTGCTGGTCGGAGAGGATATGGTGTTGTTCCATGACAGTAAGCTTTAGGGAATGGAGATATACGGGGCAATGATATTGTGGGTTGCGATGTTTTTGAAATTGTATGTAGAGGCGATTCATGAATCGCCTCTACATACAAAATAACAGTTCTGAATATCGTGCTCCAGCCTGTTCTCCTTCACATTGTTGAACCCGGCTTCCTTCAACATTCTCTGCGCCTTTTCTGTACCCCACATGGTGCCCAGCCCCATACCATCCTGCGCCAGGGATACGGTCATACAGTGCATAGTGGACACAGTGTACAACAAAGGCCCAAGCGGGTGATCCATATTGTTGTTCACATTTTCTGAGGCATCTATATCCTGCATTAGAAAAGCACCATCCTCCCTGAGTGATCCATAAATGAACTGCAGGACCTTATCCGGACGAGCCTGATCATGGATGGCGTCAAATGCAGTGATAAAATCGAAGGATATTTCAGTACGGGCATAGGTAAGATCAACCTGTTCAAAAGTTATGTTGCTCAACCCCTTTTCCATAGCGTCCTTCCGGGCTACCTCCAGTGGCTCAGCGCATAGGTCGTACCCAACGAATTCACTGTTCGGATAGGTCTGCGCCATAAGATTTAGTGCTTTGCCACTACCACAGCCAACATCCAGGACTTTGATCCCCTTTTCAAGCTTTTGGATGATACCCGGTACCAGAGGGAGGATGTCCTGTATCAGTGATGATAATACCGACTGGCCACTGTCTTCAGCCATTACCTCGTGAAACCGTTCATATTTATCATAGGAAACCCCTCCTCCGTTTTTGAAACAACCTATGATACGATCCTCCACCTGTCCCAGAATGGGGATGTACTGAGCAAACAGCGCCATGTTATCCGTGGGGTTGGCCCTGGTAAGAAAGCCGGAATGCTCAGGAGGAAGCTGATAGCGCTCAGCTTTGTCATCGACCTCAAGTATCCTGCCTACTGTCATGGCGTTCAGCCACTCCCTCACATACCTTTCATTCAGCCCGGAAGCACCGGCTATTTCTTCGCTGGTGGCCGGTCCCATATCGCGCATTGTGTCGAACAGTCCCACACGATGACCGATGGACATCATCAACGCCAATGATCCGCTATTCAGGATCTGCAATAATTTTTCGGCAAAGCCCTCGGCTTTGGCCTGATTAAACTCACATGCTGCACACATTATCAAGAATTTTAACTATTGCAAAAGTCCGCTAAATGTGATGTCCCGGACAACGCGTAAATTGCCGTATTGAAGGGAAAATATTACCGTAATGAGCTTGCGAATAGCCATGTCGAAAGCGAGTTTTTTTGATATTTGCCACCTGCGCCGGATCAGTATCTTTTTACCCCTTCACTCACTTAAAATTTAGCTCTCAATTTTTATTATATTTCAGTATTTTAGACCTATTTATCTATTATATTTGTTTCGCAGGAATTTGCTGTGAGTGATATGCTGTTGCTAACCCCAAATGGTCCTGCACAATCCGTTATTTTAATCAACCTGGTATCGAAATGAAAGAGGCAACTATGGAAATCAATTTTGCGGGTCCGGCCGTAAGCGAACCTGATATTGAGCGCAAACCGCCTACAGCTGTATTTGCGCGTGAGGAGGTCTGGGAAAAAACGCTGGAGTGGTTCAATGGAGATGAACTGGCAGCCAACGTGTGGATCAACAAATACGCGCTGAAGGATTCGGAGGGGAATCTTTACGAGCGCTCACCCGACGATATGCACCGGAGAATGGCCTCAGAAATTGCCCGGATAGAAAAGAATTATCCCAATCCTCTCCAGGAGGATGAAGTGTTCCAGGCCTTTGAACGATTCCGATACATTGTTCCCCAGGGTGGATCTATGACGGGGTTGGGTAACCCTTTTCAGGTGGCATCTCTTTCCAACTGTTTTGTGGTAGGTGTCAACGGTAATGGCGACTCCTACGGAGGGATAATGAAAATAGACGAGGAACAGGTGCAGCTCATGAAAAGGAGAGGTGGTGTAGGACATGACCTTTCACACATCAGGCCTAAAGGCAGCCCGGTGATGAACAGCGCGCTCACCTCCACGGGTGTGGTGCCCTTTATGGAACGCTATTCAAATTCCACACGGGAAGTAGCCCAAGACGGTCGCAGAGGAGCGCTGATGCTCTCTATTTCGGTGAAACATCCTGACGTGGAGGACTTTATAGATGTGAAGCTGGATGGCAAAAAAGTGACTGGTGCGAATGTATCAGTAAAAATTGATGACGACTTTATGCATGCCGTAGAAAACGATACCACCTATGTCCTGCAATATCCGGTAGATTCCCCGGCGGACAGTGACCCCCACACCGTAGTGGAGATAGATGCCCGAAAGCTTTGGCAAAAGATCGTTCACAATGCCTGGGAATCCGGTGAGCCCGGGATTTTGTTCTGGGATACGGTCATTAAAGAGTCGATCCCGGACTGCTATGCTGATTTTGGCTTTGGCACTGTATCCACCAATCCCTGTGGAGAAATACCGCTTTGTCCTTACGATAGTTGCCGGCTGGTGGCGATCAACCTGTTCAGTTTTGTAAAGGATCCGTTCACGGAAAACTCTTTGTTTGACTTTGATCTGTTCCGCCGGTATGTCCATATCGGTCAGCGTATCATGGACGATATCGTTGATCTGGAGGTCGAAAAAATTGACACGATCCTGAAAAAGATCAACGCAGATCCTCAAACACCGGAAGTAAAAAGGACGGAGGCCAATTTGTGGAAAAAGATAAAAAACAAGTGTATTGAAGGACGAAGAACGGGCCTGGGCATAACGGCTGAAGGGGACATGCTGGCGGCGCTTGGGTTGCGCTATGCTTCGGACGAGGCGATCGCATTTTCTGAAAAGGTCCACAAGACCCTGGCCGTAGAAGCCTATCGTGCATCGGTAGATATGGCAAGGGAGCGTGGATCATTTCCGGCGTGGGATACTAAAAGAGAAAAAGACAACCCGTTCATTAACCGGATCAAAAATGAAGACCCTGCCCTTTATCAGGAAATGGTTGAACATGGGCGCAGAAATATTGCCCTGCTGACCATAGCACCGACAGGCTCCACCAGCCTGATGACACAGACCACTTCCGGTATTGAGCCGGTTTTCACAATATCATATAAAAGACGAACCAAGGTAAACGCCGAAACCGTAGATCAAAGTGAGGTGGATTTTACGGATGAGTCCGGTGACCAGTGGATAGAGCATAATGTTTTCCATCATCATTTTATCACCTGGATGAAAAGCAGAGGCATTGCTCTTGACAAAGCGCTGAAAAGCAAAGAAGAAGAACTCAATGCCCTGATCAGAGAGTCCCCCTATCATAAGGCCACTGCCAACGATGTGGACTGGATCAGCAAAGTAAGGATGCAGGGTGTCATACAGAAGTGGGTAGATCATTCTATAAGCGTGACGGTTAACGTGCCCAATGATGCTCCTGAAGAGCTTATTGGTAATATTTACATGACAGCGTGGAAAAGCGGATGTAAGGGGATAACGGTCTATCGAGACGGGTCGAGGTCGGGTGTGTTGATATCTGACGCTGACAGCAAGACTCCAGATCATCTTTTTTCCGAAACAAAACCTCCGAAGAGACCCGGCTCCCTGGAGGCGAGGATCATCCGGTTCAACAATAACCATGAAAAGTGGATAGCAGTAGTGGGGATCTATGACGACCGGCCTTACGAGATATTTACGGGTAAAGCTGAGGACTCTCTGGCTATTTTGAGTGCCGTGGACAAAGGGTGGGTGATCAAAAACAGGATGCAAAACGGTAAAAGCCGCTATGACTTTCAATACGAGGACCGCGATGGCTACAAGATAACCATAGAAGGGCTGTCACGGTCGTTCGACGAGGAATACTGGAATTACGCCAAGCTGATCTCCGGCATTCTGCGCCATGGGATGCCTCTGAAATTTGTGATCAACCTGATCTCCAATCTGAACCTACAGGGCGAATCACTGAATACATGGAAAAACGGGGTGATCAGGGCGCTGAAACGGTTCATTCCAGATGGCACGGCACCAGTGGAAAATATTTGCCCGGAATGCGAAGAGCAATCCATGGTATTTGAAGAGGGATGTCTTTCCTGCAAAAGTTGTGGTTATACAAAATGCGAATAGTGCAGTGAACGTTACAGGATAAGGGGAGAATAACATAGGGAAATGATGAAACGGACGGGAGGTGCCCTTGCCCATGGAAAACCCTATTCATGGCAGGAAGAATTGGCCAATAGCGTTACACACGGGATCGGGACAGGGTTAAGTATAGCAGGCCTGATCATTTTGGTGGTACTGGCAGTAAAACAAGGCAGTGTATGGCATGTTGTAAGCTTCAGCATTTACGGAAGCTCTCTTATTCTTCTCTATCTGGCCTCTACTTTGTATCACAGTTTTCAAAAACCAAGGCTAAAACATGTATTCAGAGTATTGGACCATTCGGCTATCTACGTGCTTATCGCGGGCACGTACACTCCGTTTATGCTGGTGAGCCTTCGGGGACCATGGGGATGGTCTTTGTTCAGCGTGGTCTGGGGGCTGGCCGTCGCCGGCATCCTGTTCAAATCCTTGTTTATCAGCCGGTTTGAACGACTATCTCTGGTAGTTTACCTCCTCATGGGTTGGCTGGGTCTTATAGCAGCGAGACAAATGTGGATGGAAATTCCAACCGGCGGCCTTATATGGCTGGTGGCCGGCGGAGTATTTTACTCACTGGGGGTAATATTCTACCAGTGGCGATTATTCCCTTATCATCATGCGGTCTGGCATTTGTTTGTACTGGCGGGCAGTATCTGTCACTATTTTTCTGTTTTGCTGTATGTGCTTCCGGCACAGTGACCCGGCTACACAGGTGAGATACAGACGTTCTATCCTAATATGGCGCTTCTCGCAAAGGCCGCAAAGGTGCAGTCGCAAAGATCGCAGATTTACTTTGCGTCCTAAGTGCTCATTATCTCCTTTATGTGAAAACGAAGAGTATCTATGAATAACTGACAAAGGAGCGTCCATTCTCTACATCCTCACAAAGCTCAGCGAGACTTTTGGAGTTCAGCAGCTCCCGGGTCTTTTCCTTTACGATCTTGTATTCAAAATGAACAGGGCACGGCTTTTTGTCCGAACACGTCTTGAAGCCTATCCCACACCGATCGAAAATATCGAGTCCATCAATGATCTCCACGATTTTCACCAGTTTCAGGCGTTTGGGTGACTGATTGAGTATAAACCCACCATTCGGACCTTTGATGGAAGTAAGTATCTTATATTTCACCAGCGTTTGAAGGATCTTACTTAAAAAATGCAGGGGAATCTGCTGGGAGTCAGCAATTTCCTTCAGGCTGACGGCTGTCTTTTCTTTGGAATGCATGGTGATATACAAAGTGGCCTGTAGTGCATATTGGCAGGATCTTGAGAACATAGTTATGGCAGAAGTAACAGACGGATTTTAGTGACCCCGGATATTGTACTTAACAAATGTAAAGAATCTGACGAAAACAAGAGCGCTTGCTCAGGGTATCAAAAGTATCAATATCCAATGTCCTGATAGTTGATAGTCCAAAGTAACAGCGTGCTATAGACTATCAACTATCAACTCAGGACTATTTATTCACTCTGTCGGGATAGGCCGGACGTTTTGGTGTAACCGGTGGATTTTCCTTCAACTGCTGCAGAACGATCTCTATGGCCTTTTCCAGTTGCGGGTCTTTCCCGGCGATCAGATCAGCGGGCCATTGTTCCACCTCAATATCAGGCGGCACACCCACATTTTCTACGATAAAGCCATCTTTTGTCCATATCGCCAGGTTCGGCGCAGTGACGGACCCCCCATCTATAAACTCCGGGAACCCGAGGATACCCACGAGGCCTCCCCATGTTCTTTTACCCACTATGGTGCCTACATTGAACTTTCTGAACATCCACGGGAACATATCTCCTCCCGATCCGGCATTTTCATCTATGATCAGCACCTTGGGGCCCTGAATGGAAGCACTGGGAGTTTTAAGGTCTCCTCCGTGCCTGAAATTCCAGTAAGCCTGATACGGCCTGAGCAAAATGTCCACATAATAGTCGGCAATAAGGCCTCCACCGTTATACCGCTCATCCACGATGATGGCTTTTTTATCAGCCTGTGGGAAAAAATATCGCTTAAAGTATTCATGACCCGCCGCGGCTGTGTTGGGTACATATACATAGGCTACCTGACCATCTGTAGCCGCATGTACCTTCTTCAGATTACCCTCTACCCAATCACGATTGCGCAGGGCAGCTTCATTGGAAATCGGGGTCACCTTTACCACACGTGAGCCGGAAAGGTCCGGGTTCGGCCCAACCGTCAGCTCCACGATCTTTCCTGATCTGTGTTCAAAAAGGCTGAAGATGTTCATATCAGCGGTGAGCTCGGTACCATCCACAGCGAGAAGGTAATCACCGGCCTTTACATTGATCCCGGGCTCGGTGAGAGGAGAGACAAGGTTGGGATTCCAGTTCAACCCTCCGTATATCTTCTCAAAACGATAGCGGTTGTTCTGAATAACATAATCCGCGCCCAGCAGGCCTCCTGGAATATTGTCATTGTCATTCAGGAAGTCCCCATAGTTGGAAAGCCTGTGATGCCCCACACGAAGCTCACTGCACATCCATTGTATAAGCCTGTTCAGATCATTTCTACAGGCCATATCAGGCAGGAACACCTCATATTTCTTTTTCATCGCCTCCCAATCCACACCGTGCATATCAGGATCGTAAAAGTAGTCCCGGTTCACACGCCACGCTTCGTAGAACATATTGGGCCACTCCACAGCAGGATCGGTCTTAAGTTGTATGGCGCCTACCTTCAACTCCTTGCCGTTTTCCGATTTATTGCCGGTACCGGTGATATACCATTTGCGACCGGCCACATAGAGCATTTTTTCCCTGCTGCCAGCGATCATGTAGTTGTTCACCTTCATCAGCGCTTCAGCCTCCTGCTTGTCCATGTCATACACCTGCAATTTGCCCGATGTGTTTTCTATGTAAAACAGTTTTCCTTCCTTTCCAAACTGCAGATTGCGGTAAGCTCCGGCTTTAAGCGGTACATCTATGATGCGATCCCCTATTCCTTCTATGTCAATCTTTGTATCCTTTTTCTCAGTCTGATCCTTTTTGTCGGATTTGCTCTTTTTTGAAGTTTCTTCCTTATCTTCTTCCTGTTCCTTTGGTTCCTCCTCATCACTTTTTTTGCTGAATGGAGATAACTCATCGTTCTGCAATGTGACCAGATATACGGAGCTCGTCATCTTCATGTCCTGATTGGACTGGTCAAACCAGTTGATCACGGGGCCGGCATCGGTGGAAGCCAGGAAACACAGGTACTTTCCGGAAGGATCAAAAGTTGGTGAAGAGGCGTTGCTCAACCCATCCGTGACAGCATGACGGGTGCCTGTTTCAAGTGAGTACAGATACACCCGTTCGTAATTGGACCCGATGATCTTTGTATAGGTGATCCATTTTGAATCAGATGTCCAGTCTCCAAACAGATCCCTGAAAGGGCCAGGCATGTACATTTCATCCTCATCGATCTTACGGACTGATCCCGAGGCAACAGTGAGGAGGTAAAGACCCCGGCCGTTGTCTACAAAAGCGATGTGTTTGCTATCAGGCGACCATTTTGGGTAAGCATAAAACCCTGAACCGTCCAGTGGGATCTTCTGCACAGTTCCCTTGCCATCCTGCTGACGAATGTGCAGCGCATACTCGCCGGATTCATCTGAAAAATACGCTATGGATCTGCCATCAGGTGACCATGCCGGATATTTTTCGTGCACACCGGGAGTCTGCGTGAGATTTCTGGGATCTCCCTTTTCCTGAGGAACTGTCACGATATCCCCTCTGAAACCAAATACTGCCCTGCTTCCTGAAGGAGATATGTCTGCACTCCTTATATACTTTGCGCCTGATACAAATCGGGGTCTAAGCTCCTGCAGATCCGCTGAGATGCCTATTCTGAGCCTGTCAGCGCTGTTGCTGCTGAGGTCATAGATATGCAGATGTCCTGCCTGTTCGTAAATGATCCGGTTCCCACCTCCTGAGGCCCATAGAACAGGAAAATCCTGATGATCGGTCAACCTTTCCACGCTGCGGGTGGATACGTCATAGCTGTACAGATTGAATTCACCATCACGATCGCTGGTGAAATACACCTTATTCCCTATCCACACAGGATGCGTATCATTGGCGCCTCCTTCGGGTTTAGGGATCTCCACCACACTGTGATCCTCCATGGAAAATATCCATATCCTGGAGACCGTGCCTCCCCTGTAATCCTTCCATTGGTTAAAAACTTCCCGTCCTGGTATGTAGGCTATATATTTTCCATCCGGTGAATATGACGCCCGGTGACCATAAGGGATCTTAAGTTTTTTCGGGAAGCCTCCCTCTGGCGTGACAGTGTAAAACTGAGTATACCGGCGTGTATGAACTGTACGTCGTGTAGCAAAAAGAATATCTCCGTCCGAAGTGAAACCCCTGACAAGATCAAAACCCGGATGCCAGGTGATCCTTTTGGGGATACCTCCGGTTACGGGTACGGTGAATACATCAGTATTTCCATCATAGGAAGCACTGAAGGCTATGATCTTCCCATCAGGGGAGAAAAAGGGATCCGATTCTATGCCCTCATCGATCGTCAGACGGACAGGCGATGATCCGTCATGGTTGGCGACCCAAAGATCCTGGGCATAGATAAACGCAATTTTACTTTCACTGATCGCGGGCTGCGTCAGGAACCGGCTGTCTTCCGGATCTATGGCGTGAACCATGCTGAAAAACGACAAAACAAAACAGAAGAGTAGAAATGTTCTTTTCATGGTGTCAGGAATTGTGATTGATTCATGGAAAATTTATTATGGGCAATTGGTTTGGTATCTTAAAAGCTACGAAAAGTTAGATGATATGGTGAACAATATTCTGTTTTCCTCATCACTTTGAAGTTTTGTACACACCCAATGGATCAGACAAGGCCCAGCAAACGGCCCTTTTCCACAGCCTCCCAGCGAGTGTGACATCCAAGACGATCAAACAGGTGACGAAGGTGCATGTCCACTGTGCGGGTGCTCCTTGAGAGTCTTGTGGCTATTTCCTTATTGGACAACCCCTGGGCCAGCAGGGTAAGTACGTCCTTCTGGCGCCCCGTCAGTAGCTCCTCATTGTATGACCGTTCCGGTTTCAACGGAGTGATCAGAGAGATGATTTTAGAAGAAAAAGGAGCGAGGCCCATAAGCTTTGCCTGACCAAGTACTTCCAGCAAAACCTGTCCTGCCTTTTCCGACTCTTTTTGCTGTAAAAGGCTCTTTCCTTTTAAATAATCGATCAGCAGGGTCTGGTAGGGTATGTTCAGCGGAGCAATATATTCCCTGGCTTCTGCAAAGTGGCACAAGGCCTGCTCTGACTGCCCGTTCATAAGAGCTTTCAGACCAAGTCCATATGCCATACAGCCCAATGCTTCATTGTTACCGGTCTCGCTGGATATAACAGAAAATATTTCCAGACATTTCCTCAGGCCGCTTCTGTCCCTCTGCTCTTCAAAAAAGAGCGCTGCATCCATCAGGCTGAGCAGAATATCATGCTTCTCCCGGGTCAAATGCCATTCATCCACTATTTTTCTGTACCACTCACCTGCCCCTTTCAGATCACCCTTCAACTCGTTCGTCCTGGCCATGGGCAGATGAAGTATATGGTACATGATCTGGAATTGTTCTTTTTGGGAAAGGAAGATACCCTCCAGCGTATGTTTTTCTGCGGACCTCAGTTCTCCTCTCAGCGATTTTATGATGGCTATCACACAATGTGCCGTTGCTTTGGAAGGATTATTCACAGCGGGGTCCCTGATCAGATCAAGACTTACTTCTATGGCTTTCTTCCATTCACCCAGCCTTAGCAATATCCACGACAGGCAGCTATGGCACATTTGTGTCTGGGTATCCATTTTTTCAGTCCGGCAAAATCGTAAGGCTTCCTGGTACACCACTTTGGCCTGTGTATAATCAGAAGAATACTCATAGGTGCCGGCCAGTTTTCTGTAACACCAGGCAGCTGCCTCCAGCAGATTTTTCCTTAACGCCAGCTGCAGCGCCTCTTCCGCCATGGTATGCGCAGACCTGCCTTCACCCGACATGGCCATGACATATGCTTTCATAGCCTGAGCCTTGCAGATCAGTTCGGTCTTACCGGCATGGTGTGCATCGGTCATAGCCTCATTGGCAAATTCCAGTGCTGCCGACAGGTTGATCTCGTCAATGCCGCGGTTGGTCAGCGCCAGAAATTCCACGACAGATTCTTCGTACCGGCCCATCTCCCGAAAAAGCAGAGCTGCCTCCTTACGATATGTTTTGTAATGGCTCCAGCTGCCCTGTTTCGCATAGTCAATAGCCAGCGCTCTTGTAATGGACGCATAAACTATCCTATTCTCCTTGACCACCGGCTTCTCCAGAAGGCTTTTTCTGGTCCTGATCGCCTCGTGGACCAGTCCACAGCATTCATATCCCTCTGTCAGGCTATTCAATACCTTAACTTCCTCCTTTTCGGTCAGTGTATCCAAACGCAACAGTTTTTGTCCGGTACGGATAGCAGATCTGTAGCTTTGTTCCTGTCGATAGCGATCCAGAGCTTTCAGAAATGCCTCACAGGCCATTTTCTTTTTACCTGCCATCAGCCACAGATCTCCAACACTCTCCACATCACGGGACTTTCCATGAAAATAAACAGCCAGCTCTTCAGCCGCCCTCACCTGTTCTGACCATCGGAATCCCCCCAGCAACGTGGCAATGACGCTTTCCTCGAGCCAGATCGTGTGCTGATCCACCTGTATGAAAGGAAGCTGCATCAGATCATCCACTGTCTCGTGAGCACCCACCAGTTCCGACAGTTGAAACAGATCAATCCTGTCTTTCAGCAAGCAAAGGAACAAAATACCTTTCCGGGTATCCTTTGCAAGGTCTTCAGTAGCTGACTTATCCAATTCTGGTAAATCTGTGGTGTTCACATGGGATCAGGGTCTGGTTGTCCCCAATACGAAAGGTATTCGAGTCAGGTTGTTTCGTCCCGGGCACTATTTTGGTCAGTGCCAGTCACAGTTACAGGTCCAATGCCTCAAACAAAGCGTCTGACAATGTGCATCGTTTGACTAAGATAGCCACCACCGAACAGATTCACATGTACAAGCAATGGGTACAGGTTGTAAATATCCAGCCGTTCCTGCCAGCCGGGTGCCATGGGGCAGGCATTGTTGTACACCTCATAGAATTCAGCAGGCAACCTGCCGAAAAGCTGGGTCATGGCAACATCCATTTCACGATTGGCAAAAGACACTGCCGGATCGATCAGCGCGGGCATACCCTGTGAATCCGTCATAATGTTGCCGCTCCACAGATCTCCATGGATCAACGCCGGAGGTTCTGTGACCAACAAGTCTGGTAGCCGGGTATACAGCCGTTCAAATAATTGAACCGGTTCCTTACCCATCCGGTTATGATCCCTGGCCAGTTTGATCTGCGGGCCAAGCCGTGACCGTATAAAGAAATCCAGCCAGTCCGTACACGTATCATTGTACTGCTCCAGCGATCCCATGTAGTTATCATGATCCAGTCCATATTTGGTGGATGAGGTACTGTGTACGGCAGCAAGTCCATGGCCCAACTGTTCCCAGTAAGCTGGGGCTTTTATGGCACTTTCGATGAACTCCATGACAATGCAACTGTATAGCTCACCCTCATACACTGCCCGTACCTCAGGGATGGTAAGCCCTTCAGCTTTATGGAGAAGTTCCAGCCCCAGTTTCTCTTTGGAGAACATTTTCGGATACCGGGTAGCTGAATTCCATTTAATAAACACGGCCTCAGAGGAAGTAGTCAGCTTACCACCGTTATTGATACAACCACCTGATGCCGCCTGAAAGGAGATGAGGGTGCCGAATTGTTCGGAGCAAAATTGTTGTATTTCACCAGGGATGTTCATGTATCACTTAACGGTTGATAGCGTGGTCCAGATCAGCGATCAGGTCATCGGCCTCTTCTATACCCACGGACATTCTGAGCAGCCCGTCCTTAATGCCGACCTTCGCCCGCTCCTCTGCATTTATTTTGGAGTGAGACGTCTGCGCGGGACAGGTGATGGTGGATTCCACCCCTCCCAGACTCATGGCTGATTTGATCAGTTTGAGCCTTTTGACAAACTCATTGGGATCGGAATTGACTTCGAAGGACAGCATGCCGCCGTACCCCAGCATCTGCTCCTTCGCCAGCTCATGACCAGGATGGTCCGGAAGACCCGGATAATATACGCCACCTACCTTCGGGCTGGACTGCAGATATTCCGCGATCCTTTGTGCGTTGATATTCTGCTGCTTTACCCGCAGGGCAAGGGTTTTCAGACTCCGCTCCAGCAAATGACACATTTGAGGGTTCAGGCTTCCTCCCAGATTGATGGATGAATTCCAGATATCCTTGGTGAGTGCCGATGTGGTAAGCGCTACTCCGCAACAGATATCGCTGTGTCCGCCAAGGTATTTGGTGCCACTGTGCAGGACAATATCTATCCCATGATCCAGAGGATTCTGATTAATTGGTGAAGCAAATGTATTATCGATCAGCGTCAGGATACCCCGTGACCGGGCAAGATTTGCCATAGCCTTGAGATCCAATATTTTCAACAATGGGTTGGAAGGGGTCTCTACATAGATGACTTTGGTATTGGGCCTGACCACCGGCTCGTAATCCTCCCAATGCATACTGTCGACCAGTGTATATTCGATGCCAAACCGCTCCATCTGTGTGGTAATGGCATGATGCGTACCGCCGTAGAGGTCATTCTGGAATACTGCATGATCACCCTTTTTCAAAATACCAAACAGCGTAGTGGTAATGGCGGCCATACCTGAGCCAAATATGATCCCGTCCTCCGCATTTTCCAACGCACAAAGTTTGTCCTTAACCGCTTTTTGGTTGGGTGTATTGAAGTACCTGGGGTAGGCATAGGTATCTACGTCCACATAATCATAGGCTGTAGAAGGATACACCGGAGAAACCACACCCTTATACTGCCGGTCCTCCAGCGAACCACTGTGCACACATTGTGTTTTTTTGTCTAAACTCATTTTTTACTTTTTTAACCATTCATATAGACCAATCAACTATCAACCATTATCATTCATCTCCATTTTACTACCTGACCGTTCTTCTTAACGTTAATGTAATCCGGAATGGAGTCCAGTATTTCCTTTCTCAGGGCTTCGATCAGCTTCCTTTTTAAAAAGCTTTTCTTAACAATAAGGCTCACTTCCCTTACCGGCTCAGGGTTGACAAACCTTTTCAGTTTGCTCTGGCTGGTCTTGTCAAAATCAAGCGTGGCCAGCTCAGGCAGCAGTGTAAGGCCACCGTGCTTGTCCACTATTTTTTTCAGAGCTTCCAGCGAACCACTTTCATATTTGAACCTGCCGTGATGTTCCCCGTAAATGTGACATACATTCAGTACCTGATCACGAAAGCAATGCCCCTCATTCAAAAGCCATAGTTCATTTTCAGGGATATCATCGATATGGAGAATGTCCTTTTGGTAAAGCTTCTCCCGATGATTTACATAGGCATAAAAAAGCTCGTAGAATAAGGGAACGGAAATCATGCCCGGCTCCACCAGTGGGGTAACAATTATTCCGATGTCCAGTTGTTCATTCCTAAGCTTATCTACCACCTGATCCGTAAGGAGCTCTTCTACGGTTACGTTCACTTTGGGGTATTTCTCCATAAAGCCATGAATGAACAAAGGCAGAAGGTAGGGTGACAGGGTGGGAATGATCCCTATCCTGAGCTCACCGGCAAGCTCATCTTTTTCATCATTAACGATCTCCTGAACCTTTCGCGCCTGTTCTACCACCGCACGCGCCTGCTCCACGATCCTTTTACCAATTTCCGTAGGAACCACCGGCTGCTTATTTCGGTCAAAGATCTGGACCCCGAGCTGGTCCTCCAGCTTCTGGATCTGCATGCTGAGGGTGGGTTGCGTA
>LYSV01000260.1 GCA_001657315.1 Flammeovirgaceae bacterium BBD 1991-12
CTCTTCGATTTTAAACTTGACTTCCGGTTTAAATAAAAAACACTAAAATAAATCAACCCAATAAAATCCTTGATAGCTATCGGGACGGGATGGGATAGGATGTGACCGAGCAGGTATTTAAACAATAGCTTCGTGATATTACTGTAGGATCACCCTCCTCATGGATCTGTCCCCTGTTTTGGTCACGATCTCAAACAGGTACGTCCCCCTGGGTAGACGGGCCGTGTTTATTTCCGGTCCGTTTTCCGAGTACAAATGGGTCCCGGTCATTGTATAGATATTTACCTGTTTTAATTCCTGCCCTGGACGTGGATCAATATCAATATGGACCTTATCCCTGGCCGGGTTGGGGTAGAGGGTAAAATCGTTGAACTCATTACCTTGATCACTATGGCCAGGTTCTTCTGCACTTTTTTCGGTGGATGCTTTAGCGCCGGAACGCTGTGCTACAGCACCCTGTACGGCAACTGCTTCTGTAATGGACTTAAAGCCCGTCCACCCCGCAACCAGGTATGCGTCTCTAGTACCTGCAGGTACTATCAAGTCTATTTGGTTACGGTCTGCATTTTGAAAGGCATGTGCATGGAGCGATGGGGGAACGGTGGCCTTTGTCACCACCGTGGTAAGGTTTGGGTTATCTCTAAAAGCCTGCTCCCCAATACTGGTGACACTGTTGGGTATGGTCACCTCGGTTAAAGCGTCGGTGGGAAAAGGCCAGGGGGGTCCAAGGGATACATAGTAGGTGGAAAAAGCCCAGGGTCTAATAGCGGTTACCGTATAGGTGTTAGGGCCATTATCCACCGTTGGGGGTATGTTCACACTGGGATCTCCCACAATGTAATAGCGTGTTGCCGCTACCGTGTTGGGGGCTAAGGAAGTAATTTCGTATGTTATATTACCGACACTGAACATGTTCCCGACCTCCGCTTCCGTGATGGATCTGAAGTCCGTCCACCCATTATCTAAATAAACTTGTCTCTTGCCATTGGGAACAATCACATCTATTTGGTTACGGTCTGCATTTTGAAAGGCATCTGCATGGAGCGATGGCGGAGCGGTAGCCTTTGTCACCACTGTGGTAAGGTCCGGGTTATTTATAAAAGCCCCATCCCCAATACTGGTGACACTGTTGGGTATGGTCACCTCGGTCAATTGGCTTTCATAAAAAGCAGCAGGAGCAATGCCGGTCACCGTGTAGGTGTTTGGGCCATTATCCACCGTTGGGGGTATGTTCACACTGGGACCTCCCGCAGTGTTATAGCCTGTTGCCTCCACTTTAAGAGGAGCTAAGGAAGTAACTTTGTAGGTGATATGACCGGCACTGAACGTGTCCCCGACCCCTGGAACAACTTCCGTGACGGACCTGAAACCCGTCCACCCATGATCTAAATAAACTTGTCTCTTGCCCATGGGGACAATCACATCTATTTGGTTACGGTCTGCATTTTGAAAGGCATATGGATGGAGCGATGGGGGAACGGTGGCCTTTGTCACCACTGTGGTAAGGTTTGGGTTATCTCTAAAAGCACGATCCCCAATACTGGTGACACTGTTTGGTAGGGTCACCTCGGTTAAAGCGTTATAAGTAAGAGCCCAGGGTCTAATAGCGGTCACCGTGTAGGTGTTTGGGCCATGATCCACTGTTGGGGGTATGTTCACACTGGGACCTCCCGCAGTGTTATAGCCTATTGCCTCCACTTTAAGAGGAGCTAAGGAAGTAATTTTGTAGGTGATATGACCGGCACTGAACGTGTTCCCGACCTCCGCTTCCGTGATGGACCTGAAGCCCTTCCACTCCCCCAACACATTATCTAAATAAGCTTGTCTCTTGCCATTGGGAACAATCACATCTATTTGGTTACGGTATGCATTTTGAAAGGCATCTGCATGGAGCAATGGCGGAGCGGTAGCCTTTGTTACCACCGTGGTAAGGTCCGGGTTATTTTCAAAAGCCCTTTCCCCAATACTGGTGACACTGTTGGGTATGGTCACACTGGTCAATTGGTTGTCCGCAAAAGCCCACTCCCCAATCCAGATGACACTGTTGGGTATAGTTACATTGGTCAATTGGTTATCTCTAAAAGCCTCCCACCCAATACTGGTGATACTGTTTGGTATGGTCACGCTGGTCAATTGGTTGAATCCAAAAGCAGCATACCCAATACTGGTCACCGTGTAGGTGTTTGGGCCATCATCCACCGTTGGGGGTATGTTCACACGGGGACCTCCCGCAGTGTTATAGTCTATTACCTCAACTTTAAGAGGAGAGGAAGTAACTTTGTAGGTTATATGACCGGCACTGAACGTGTCCCCGACCCCTGGAACAACTTCCGTGATGGACCTGAAGTCCGTCCACCCATTCGCTAAATAAACTTGTCTCTTTCCCATGGGAACGTCCACATCTATTTGGTTACGGCCTGGATCTTGAAAGGCACTTGCATGGAGCGATGGGGGAACGGTAGCCTTTGTCACCACAGTGGCAAGGTCCGGGTTATATGCAAAAGCCCAATCCCCAATACTGGTGACACTGTTAGGTAGGGTCACCCCGGTCAATTGATTGTGCCTAAAAGCACTACCCCCAATACTAGTAACACTGTCGGGTAGGGTCACAGTGGTCAGTTGGTTATTCAGAAAAGCGCCCCACTCAATCCTGGTGACACTGTTTGGTATAGTCACCCCGGTCAATTGGTTGCCCGCAAAAGCCCAGGATCCAATCCTGGTGACACTGTTGGGTAGGGTCACGCTGGTCAATCCATGCTGTTCAAAAGCAAAATTGCCAATACTGGTCACCGCATAGGTTTCACCCTTATCATCGACTGTTCCGGGAATTTCCACTCCTGTTGCTGAACCGATGTAGCCTATGACCTCAACTTCATTGGGGTTTGCAGCAGTAATTCCATATTTGATGTCATTATCGGTAAAGATGCCAAAGGTGATGGATCTGAACCCTGTCCACCCATCATTCGCTAAA
Source organism: Flammeovirgaceae bacterium BBD 1991-12 (assembly GCA_001657315.1). Taxonomy (GTDB): domain Bacteria; phylum Bacteroidota; class Bacteroidia; order Cytophagales; family Cyclobacteriaceae; genus Fulvivirga. The sequence continues at coordinate 2,972 of LYSV01000260.1, forward strand.
TAAGCCTCCCTGGTATCTGCTGGTACTACCAAGTCTATTTGGGAACGGCTTGGATATTCAAAGGCACCGAGCAATGGGGGAACAGTAGCCTTTACCACCATGGTGGCAAGACCGTAATTCAAGTCAAAAGCACCGAACCCAATACTAGTGACATTGTTGGGTATGGTCACCTCGGTCAATTGATTGTCCGAAAAAGCATAGTAGCCAATAGCGGTTACACTGTCGGGTAGGGTCACATTGGTCAGTTGGTTGTCCCTAAAAGCCTCATCCCCAATACTGGTGATACTGTTGGGTAGGGTCACCCCGGTCAGTTGGTTACCCTGGAAAGCTTCACGACCAATAGCGGTGACCGTATAGGTTTCACCCTTATCATCGACTGTTCCGGGAATTTCCACTGCTGTTGCTGAACCGATGTAGTCTATGACCTCAACTTCATTGGGGTTTACAGCAGTAATTCCGTATTTGATGTCATT
>LYSV01000015.1 GCA_001657315.1 Flammeovirgaceae bacterium BBD 1991-12
CATGGAAAAGGGACAGGCAGATCTTTGGCGACCTGGTACCTTATGAACAGGTATGGAGGACAGGGGCCAACGAAGCAACCCTGTTCACCTCGAACACGGCCCTGAATATTGGTGGCAGCAGGCTGGAACCCGGGAGCTACAGTATATTTACCGTTCCCCGTGAAGATAGCTGGTCCGTGATCTTCAACAGTGAAACAGGACAATGGGGAGTAAAACTCTTTTCCGGTGAAGCCAACCGGGCTGAAGAAAACGATGTACTGTCCATAGATGTCCGGTCCATCAAAACAGATGGCATCTTTGAGCAATTCACGATTGCCTTTGAGGAAATGAGTGATGAAATTGACCTGGTGATGATGTGGGACCAGACGCTGGTGGTTGTTCCGATGACAGTAGCGGAATGACCTGCCTGGTTAATCCTGTAACCCGTCAATCTTATTTTTAATCCGTCAAATTCAAGCCTGGCTCAAGACTTTCTGATTTTCTCTTTTTCCCAGGGCTTCCCATTCGCATTCACAGAATCCTGCGGATTGATTTTCAGTGTTTGGTTCCGGTTTCTGGCAAAGTACGATTAATCCTACTTTGTCAAGTTAAGTCTAATGAATAGTTCATTTGCATGCTTATTCTCCGAGAACCGGTTGCGGGTTGCCCGTTGCGGGTTCCTTTTAACTGGCAACGGGCAACCAGTAACTGTTCCAAATTTGCTAAAACGACCTTTTGAAATCTTAACTTGACAAACAAAGCAGGGTTAACCGTCACACCTACATCTCCAGCACCTTTATCTCTATTCTTCTTATCTCAGGAGAGGGTTCGGGCTCTTCCTGGTCTTCATCGGAAACATCAGAAAAACCGGATGCCGGACGCCATTCTGTCTCTCTGTTCACATAAGTTTTGATCTCTATCCTTTCTTCCTCTACGCCTCGTCCCACAAGGTATTCCTTTACTGCCTGGGCTTCTTTTTCCGTACGGTCATTATGATAGGTATATTTTATTTCAAGTTCTGTGACCGTCTCGTACCTGACCGTATCTTCATACAAGGCTGAAGAATCCGTATCGTCCATGTACGTATCCGGCTCCTGATGTCGTGCATAGCCGGACGATGCGGTGCTGTCCTCCGGGGAGTTCACTTCATCAAAAGCAGCATCAGTCTCCATTTCAACCTGCCTTTCTATATATATGGAATCCGCCCTTACTTCAGTCAGGTCCGGATCAGATGCCACGGAGTCCTGTTTGAAGAGATCCAGATATGAGGCGATCTCCAGCTGCATAGCAGGGTTTTTTCTCATCATACCGGCAATACGCCGTAGTTCAAATGTGGAATTATCTGTAAGAGAGGCTTCATTGGGCTCGAAGGAGATCTCTGTTTTCATATAAGTCCCGGGCTCCAGAGGTTTCAGCGCTATCTTTAGCGTCTGTTTGTCACGTGGACCTATTTCCTCCAGATCAAATACCATGGCATAATACATGTAGGAGGGATCATCTGTTTTTACAGAAAGATCATAGGCAGCCCCTTCCTTTAATACAATCGCAAATTCACCGCGGCTGCCGATCCGGTCATTCCAGAGCCTGTTCCTTTCATCAATATTGAATACCGTCAACGTGGCGTCCACTGGCTCTCCGGAAACTGCATCCACCACTTCGCCCTGGATGCGCATTACTCTTTTGGGCTTAAATTCGTCCGGGATCAGCTTCATGACCAACTGGCTGTTCCTGCCGGTGTTTTCTGCAAGATAGGCATACCTCCCCTTGGCCGCTATGCTTACAAACTGATCGTTCCTTTCCGTGTTGAGGAAATCCAGTGGCACAGGGTCAGACCATCCGTCAGCTTCCTTTTGGGTCATGAACAGGTCCAGCTTTCCCTTTCCGCCCATCCTGTCCGAAGCAAAGATCATAGTTTGCCCATCGGCCAGCATACGAGGGGTCTGGGAATTGCCCGTGTTGATATTGGCAGGCAGGTCTTTGGGTTCCGACCATCCTCTGCTGGTTTTCTTCGAAACTACAATCCTGCAATCTTTGGCACCGCCATATTCACTCATACTGGCGCATCGCATAAAATAAAGATATTCTCCATCCGGGGAAAGTGCCGGTCCGCCTTCATTTTCTCTTGAGTTCACAGGTGCTCCAAAATTTTTAGGAGCTTCCCAATCGTTTCCACGCCTGTAGCTATACCAAAGCTCAAAGCCCCCCAGCCCTGCCTTACGTGAGGTAAAAAGCAGCATATCACCATCGAAGCTAAGACTGTAGCCACCCCTGTAATTCAGAGTAGGCCGGTTAATGAGCTTGTTCACCTCCACAGCGTCATTCCACGTGCTCACGGTCTTTTTGGTAGCATACCGCATTGAATGATGCCCTTCATCAGTATAATCTGACAAATAGATCATGGACTGGCCATCACCACTGATATAGGGAGCATAATAGTTAATAGAAGGCTGATTAATATTGGGGGGCAACAGCCGGAATTTTGACTGCCCTGTGCAATAAAGTGAAGAAAAGCCGAATACTACCAAGACAAAAAATTTCATGTGGTGTTTCATCGTAAAAGTATCATTTCAAATGCTGTAGCCTGCATCATCCAAAAAATTGAACCCTGTTTCGTTTTCAGATAAGTATTCCATCGTACCCCCGGATGTAACCATCGTATGGAAGTTTTTTCCGAATCAGACACCAGAGAAGCATGGATCTGGAATACAGGGTGGGAGGATCTGCATTCAGACCTCACAGCCTACAATATAGCCATTAATGCAAAAACTTTTCCAAACAATTTCTAAATTGGCTGCAATCAATGGTTCAGACATGAGACAGACCGCTGTTTTTTTGCTTTTACTATTGTCCATCATGGAGGCCCGGCCCCAGCGGCTGGAAACGGTGGTCCAGCGGGGTCATTATGAATCTGTAAAGTCCGTTGCGTTCACGCCAGACGGCCGGTACTTGCTCTCCGGCAGCCGCGACAAAAGTATTAAACTATGGGAACTAAGTACGGGAAGAGAACTGAGGTCCTATCCCGGTCATGAATCGACCATCAATGATCTGGTACTCATGCCGGATGGCCAACACTTCATTAGCAGCTCAGCTGATAAAACGGCTAAAATGTGGAACATAGCCTCAGGTGAGCTGATAAAGACCTTTGCCGGTCACACGAATTATCTTACCTCAGTGGCAGTATCACCCGATGGCCGCTACCTGCTTACTGCGGGATTTGATTGGGAGGCCATTCTTTGGGATATAAATTCCGGCAAGGAACTGCGGCGCTTCAAGGTGCGACCGGATAAAGGTATAGGTTATGGCATCGATACTGAGTTTAGTCCGGACGGCCGCTCGGTAGCGTTTGGCAGTGATAACCGGTCTGTATTTATCCATGATATTGAAACCACGGAGGAGATCACCGAACTGAAGCCTGCCGAGGGCTACTGTGGCGGATGTGGTACGTTTGTGGAGTATGTGGACAAAAAGATACTTTCGGCCAGCAACAAAGGCGACCTGAAGCTATGGGATCCTGATACCCGGGAAGCAGAAAAGTTCTTCTACACCAACCCGGATGAGTTTACCTCGCTGGATCATGACGGAAAAGGCAAGGTGCTGGTGACCAAGGCAGACTCATTGAAAGTATACGATATGAACTCTGCCCGCCTGGACTGGGCAGTGAAGGTTGATACCGAGAAGGAAAACACCGATGCCAGATTCAGTCCGGATGGAAAGATCATCGCTTTGGGCAATGATGATAAAGTGATCCGGATATTTGATGCAACAAATGGCAAATTAATACAGGTACTTCAGGGGTCCCTGAACCTGGCAGACAAGGGAGGACTTAATTACGATCCGTCATCACGGTGGGACTACTATATTAAAAAGTACACTGATCTGAAAAACGATATCAGAACCAGCCCGGATGGCAAATACCTTGTTAAGGGCAAACTAGGCAACGTAGCCCGTATATGGGATTATAAAAATGGGAAAGTGGTGAGAGACCTTGCGGGTCATGAAAAAGCTGTACTTTCTATGGAATTTTCCGGAGATGGTAAAACCCTTCTTACCGGAAGCGCAGATCACACAGCCCGGCTGTGGGAGTTGGCCACCGGTAAGTGTATTATGACCTTTAGCGGACACAGGGAGGTAATCTTTTCCGTGGCCTTCAGCAGTGACAATACCAAAATAGCTACCGGAAGCTGGGACGGTACAGCGAAAATATGGGATGTGAAAAGCGGAGAGCTGCTGGAAACACTTGTTTTCGAACAAGCCTCGCCCTACAAGCTCCGGTTTGTGAACAATGACATCTACCTGCTGATCGCGGGACTGGACAAGACGCTGAAACTATGGGAAATCGACAGTAAATCGGAGGTCAGGAATTTTATAGGACATACGGACATTATCCATTCATTTGATATACATCCGGACCAACGGACCGTAGTTTCCACCAGTTGGGATGGCAAAGTGAAATTATGGGACCTGGCCACCGGACTGCAAACGCTGCGGCTGGATGATCACAACGGCCCGACCTATGCTGCTGTTTTTGATCACGATGGATCACGGCTGGCCACTGCAGGAGCGGACCGCATCATTCATTTGAGAAACAAACAGGGACGTAGCTTAAAAAAACTTACAGGGCATACTGCTCCGGTCACCAATCTGCAGTTCAGCGCTGATGACCGTTACCTGATCAGCGCGGCTGAAAACGGCGAAATAAAGATCTGGAATATAGAAAACGGCAGTGAGCTGGTAAGCTACATCATACTCGACCAGCGCAACTGGATGGCCGTGAGCTCCGATGGACATTTTAATGCCACCGACGGAGCTTTTCAGAATATCATCTTTGTAAAGGGCATGGAAAGCTTCAGCATAGATCAGTTTTTTGATGAATTCTATCAGCCGGACCTGCTCAAAAATGTATTTACTGAGCGTGGCGGAAAACAACTGAATATGCTTCAGAAGATGGAAAAATCCCCGCCACCGGCTATAGAGATCATAGCCCCTGCCAATCATGCAGAGTTTAAAACACCACGGGCAGAAATATTATTTAAAGTGACGGACCAGGGGGGAGGGGCAAAACAGGCCCGGTTGTTCCATAACGGAAAAATTGTGTTGGATCAATCTCTTCAGGTGAAACAAGGCCGGTCACAGGTGGTACAACATGAACTTGAGCTGGTGGAAGGAGTAAATGTGATCCAGATCTCGGCCACCAGTGAGGGTAACATTGAATCAGCAAAAAAGAAGATGGACCTCCGATTCGGGGGTGATCTGAAGTCGACACTGTATCTTTTCGCTGTCGGCATTAATAAATACCGGAATACTGAGCTTAACCTGAACTATGCCTCGGCAGACGCAAAAGGTTTTGTTGAGCTGATCCGGGGTCATTCAGAGGAACTGTTTGACAGGGTGGAAGTAGTCTCCATGTATGATCAGGAAGCTACACGGGACAATATTCTTAAAAGGCTGGATGAACTCGCCGAAAAAATAAGGCCTCAGGACGTGCTGTTTTTCTTTTATGCCGGCCACGGCAGCATGGTGGACAACAATTTCTACTTTATCCCCACAGAAAATACCAGGTTGTACAATGATGAAAAGCTCAATAAAACCGGGATCTATGCCGGAGAGCTTCAGGAAAAGTTAAAATCCATAGCAGCGCTAAAGCAGGTGGTGATCATTGATGCCTGCCAGTCTGGTGGTGGTGTGGAAATACTGGCCCAACGGGGCGCTACCGAAGAAAAAGCGCTGGCACAGCTTTCAAGAAGCGCCGGTATCCATGTACTGGCGGCAGCAGGTAGTGAGCAGTTTGCCACGGAATTTGCTGAGCTGGGGCATGGGCTTTTTACCTATGTGCTGCTGGAGGCGCTGTCCGGCAAGGCCGATGGCGCTCCAAAAGACGGCAAGGTGACCATATACGAATTGAAATCCTATCTTGATGATCAGGTGCCAGAGTTCTCGCAGAAGTACAAGGGAAAAATGCAATTTCCGCATACTTTCAGCAGGGGGCAGGATTTTCCTATCGTTGTTGAATGAATTTCCTCAAGGACTGATACCTTTGCGCCGGTAAAAACCAGCTAGTTCAAAAGCTATCTTATGCAACTCTACCACCGCGAATCAGGAGAGGGGAAACCTCTTGTTATACTTCATGGCCTTTTCGGTTCTTCAGATAACTGGCTCTCCATCGGAAAGGTTCTTTCAGAACACTACAAGGTATACCTTGTGGATCAGCGAAATCACGGGCAGTCGACGCACAGTGATGAGTTCAGCTATCCTGTTATGGCCAATGATCTTCTTGAATTTATACAACAGCACAATATCTCAGATCCGCATATCCTGGGGCATTCCATGGGTGGGAAAACAGCCATGCAATTTGCCGTTAATCATACTGACCTGTGGGACAGACTGATCGTGGTGGACATCGGACCAAAAGCCTATCCCGTTCATCACCGTACCATTCTTGACGGATTGCTTTCAATCGACCTGGGTGTTGTTTCCTCCCGTAGCGAAGCAGACAAACAGCTGGCCGAATATGTTCCTGAAATCGGGGTGAGGCAATTTTTGTTGAAGAACCTGGCTCGAAATGAAGCGGGATTTCGCTGGAAGATCAACCTGGAGGCTATCAACCGCCATATAGAGACCATTGGCGATGGCCTGGAAGAAAAACAGGCTATCCAGAAGGACGTCCTTTTCATACGCGGATCCCGATCAGACTACATAAAAGATGAGGACATGGGCTTCATCAAAACCATATTCCCCAATGCTAACCTCAAGACAGTAGAAAACGCCGGTCATTGGGTACATGCTGAAAAGCCAGAGGAGTTACTGAAGTTGGTGATCGAATTTTTGAATTGAACAGGAGGAAGTAAAACGGCCGCGTACTACTGATTTTTCCATCTATAGTATAGGTAGAGCAGCACTGACAGCAATACACTCAGTAACAAACTGGTCATGAGGGGCATATGCAGCTGAAAGCCTTCTCTTTTAATAGTTATGTCACCGGGCAGCTTGCCTAATGGAAGCTTGTGACCATAGTGCAGTGCTATACCAGCCAGTATTAACACAAGTCCTGTTATGATCAGTAACCTGCTCATCGGATTGAGGATTCCTGAACAAAATTACTTCATTTTTTGCCAACATGGCTGGTCATGGAATGCCTGAAAATGTACGAGGTGAATTACAAATCCCTGGAAAAAGCAAAGCCGGATCTCGTTTGACCCGGCTTTGAACAAATCCAAACAACCTAATTAGTTATCTTCAATTACTTTACCTCTACAATTTCGTTGAATTTTTTACCTGCTATCCTTACACTCACGTTGTAACTTCCAGCGGGCAACTGAGAAAGATCGTACATTTTCTGAATGATCAATTCGTTGGAGAGTGACTCATTGAACAGCAGATTACTGTTATTATCGAATATGCTCATCTGCACATACTGTTTTTCTGCGTTCAACAGGGATATTCCCACTTTGTTTACTTCCCTTGAAATGATCTGAGGTTTGTAAAAATCTGTGTTACCGGCCTTTTGAAGTTTCAGTCCTGCCCGGGTAATTTCCAGTGGCCAGGTTTTTATTCTTGTGCCGTCCTCAATCTGAAGAATGTATTCACCTTCAGGCAACGCATTCAGGTCAAAAAGCTTTCTGTACTGATCACCTCTGGTGAGATTTTCAGTATACAGTACTTCACCTTTGAGATCCTTCAGCGAGATGAGAGCATCGTCGGAAGTCGCACTCACCTTGTCGATAAAAAGAAAAAATTCCTTCCCTCCCTTTATACCTAACTTCAGAAATGGATCTTTTTCTTTTGCAAATGATGTCAATCCAATTAACATTAAAGCAACTACAAAACTTTTCTGAATCATCTTTTTCATTTCCAATTGATTTAAAAAATTTGATATGACAAAGTTACGGTCACCGAGGCTCGCCCAACTACATCTCTTTTTTCGTCTTTATGTATTATTTTAACCCCAATAAACATTAATATTGAACATTACGTTAATCAAGCACATAAATGAGTTAAATTTGAACATTCATTTAGAGCCACATTATTTGTTATTTGTATGCAGACCAAGTTTTATGAGATGAAGTTCAAAGGTGCGCCGGCGCTGGAAAGGATAGATCCGGGATTCGGTAATTCTATTAAATTAAGGCAGTATGCAGACCCTTGCAGAAATAAACTGCCCTATTGGCACATTCACCCTGAAATGGAGATGGTCTATGTAAACGGTGGGTCCGGCAAACGGCATATTGGCAATCAACTTTCCTATTACAAAAATGGCGACCTTTTACTGATCGGAGCCAATCTACCCCACTACGGATTCACAGACCGCCTGACGGGCAACAAGTCTGAGACCATCGTGCAGATGAAAGAGGATTTTCTGGGGCCTGATTTTTTTGATATTCCTGAAATGGTGCCGGTGAAAAAACTGATGCAACGCGCAAAGATGGGGGTCGCATTTCACGGGAAGACAAAAAGGAAAATAGGCGGAAAAATAGAAAAGCTGGTAAAGTTTGACGCTTATGATCGGCTGTTGAAAATACTGTCCATTTTAAAAGAGCTTGCCTTGTCCGATGAATACACCGTTTTGAATGTGGACGGCTTCTCAATGGAAATAGAGCCGAGGGACAGTCAAAGGATCAACAAGGTGTATGATTTTGTGCGTGAGAATTTTCAAAGGCCAATCTCCCTGGATGAAATAGCAGACACCGTGAGCATGACCGAGCCGGCGTTCTGCCGTTATTTCAAAAAGATCTCCGGTAAGACGTTCACCCAGTTCGTGAATGAATACCGGTTGGTACATGCTTCCAAGCTACTTTCAGAAAGGCCTGATAATATTACCGACATTTGCTTCGAATGCGGATTTAACAATTTTTCACATTTTAATAAATTGTTCAAGGCATTTACAGGAAAGAGTCCCTCACAGTACCGCAATGAGTTGACGACCATTGTCAAATAGATCCATGAAAAAGGGCAGGCTGTATCTGATCCCATCGGTGATTGCAGAGGGAGATACAAGTAGTATTCCTGAGCAGGTGAGGAAAATCATCCCCCGGTTGGAGTACTATCTTGTAGAAAATGTAAGAACAGCAAGGCGATATATCAGTAGTTTGCGATCCGGTGTGGATATCGGATCCCTTCAGTTCGAAGAGCTGAACAAGAACACCAGAGCTGATGAAATAGAGAAGCTTATGGCCCCGTTACTGGCAGGTAAGGACATGGGTGTAATGTCAGAGGCCGGATGTCCCGGTATAGCAGACCCCGGCTCAAGAGCAGTTGACTATGCCCACCGGAAAGGCATAAAGGTCATCCCTCTGGTAGGGCCATCATCCATCATGCTGGCGCTAATGGCCTCCGGATTTAACGGTCAGCGGTTCTGCTTTCATGGGTACCTTCCTATAGACAAGGACAAACTCAGCCCTGCAATAAAGAATCTGGAAAAAAATTCTGCACGATACAACCAAACGGAAATTTTCATCGAAACTCCCTACAGAAACAATACCATGCTGACCAACCTGTTAAAGTTCTGTCATGACAACACGAGACTGTGTATAGCACGTGATATAACCGGCGAATATGAACTCATACAGACCAATACCATCAAACGTTGGAAGGAAATAACCATCGATCTTCATAAAAAACCGACGGTATTTTTACTCTTTAGCGCTTGATAGTGTGAGCGTAGTATTTTAACCTGCGCACTTTAATTTAAGTTTAAATTACTCTAAATTTGTGGGCTTTGGGATTTAGCACCAGAACTTTAAAATTAAACTAAGAAACTATTATGCCTTACCTGTTTACTTCGGAATCCGTTTCCGAAGGCCATCCTGATAAAGTGGCCGATCAGATCTCCGATGCGTTGATCGATAATTTTCTGGCGTTTGACCAGCAGTCCAAAGTGGCTTGTGAGACTTTGGTGACCACCGGGCTGACCGTGCTGAGTGGTGAGGTAAAATCAGAAGCTTACCTGGATGTACAGAAAATAGCCAGGGAGGTGATCAACAGGATAGGATATACACGGGGAGAGTATATGTTTGATGGGAATTCCTGCGGTGTTATTTCTGCAATACACGAGCAGTCGCCTGACATCAATCAGGGGGTAGACCGGTCCAGCCCTGAAGAGCAGGGTGCCGGTGACCAGGGTATGATGTTCGGCTATGCTACCAATGAAACGGAGAATTATATGCCGCTGGCACTGGATCTTTCCCACAAAATCCTTATCGAGCTCTCGCGCTTGAGAAAGGAAAACAGCGCAATAACCTACCTCAGACCCGACGCAAAGTCGCAGGTGACCATTGAATACTCAGATAGCGGGGAGCCTCTTCGCATAGATGCCATCGTTGTTTCCACGCAGCATGATGATTTCGGGACTGAAGAGGAGATGCTGGCCAAAATAAAAAGTGATATCGTTAACATATTGATCCCGAGGGTAAAAGAGCAGTTGAAGCCCGAACTTCAGCAACTATTCAATGAGGATATCAAATACCATATCAATCCCACCGGTAAGTTTGTCATAGGCGGGCCTCACGGCGATACCGGACTTACCGGCCGAAAAATCATTGTGGATACCTACGGAGGAAAAGGAGCACACGGTGGTGGGGCTTTTTCGGGTAAGGATCCTTCCAAAGTGGACCGCTCTGCAGCCTACGCCACCCGACATATTGCAAAAAACATGGTAGCGGCAGGCGTAGCAGATGAAATACTGGTCCAGGTATCCTATGCCATAGGCGTAGTGGAGCCCATGGGTATTTTTGTGAATACCTACGGCAAGGCGAAAGTGGATATGACTGACGGTGAGATCGCTCAGAAGATCTCGGAGGTTTTTGATATGCGACCGTACAGTATCGAGCGAAGACTTAAGCTAAGAAATCCTATTTACTCGGAAACTGCGGCATACGGACACATGGGCCGTGCGAACGAGACTGTTACCAAAACGTTCGTATCTGCCGATGGTACGGAAAAGAAATTGGAAGTGGAGCTGTTTCCATGGGAAAAACTGGATTATGTGGACAAGGTAAAAGAAGCCTTTAAGCTACAGGCTACTGCTGTGGAGTAAACTGAAATTATTCTGAAAATAAGAAAAGGCTTCAGAGAAACTCTGAAGCCTTTATTTTATGGTTGGGTCTTAGACTATTCAGACCGGGATCCTTCAAGAGCCAAACTAACGTCCATTCCTCTTTAGTTTGAATTTCTTGATCTGTCTGCGCAGTGCATCCGTAGCCAGATCGGCAGCCTCTTCAAATGATTTGGCCTCCTCTTTGGCAAAAAGCTGGTTGCCGGGCATATTCAGCTTAATTTCAACCGTTTTATTATCAATAGTATCACTATTTAACCTTAAAAACACTTCACCATCTACCATACGATCATAAAAAGTTTCGAGCTTGTCAACTTTCTTTTGGATAAAATCCAACAACTTTCTGTCGGCATCGAAATGAATGGAATGCATTTGTAACTTCATAACTTTCTAACGTTTAAAAGGTAATAAATAAATTAAGCTTTGGGGTGCGCCTGGTCGAAGACCGCCTTCAGTTTTTCTATTGAATTATGGGTGTAAACCTGCGTGGCAGCAAGACTCGTATGCCCCAGCAGATCCTTCACGGCATTAAGCTCAGCCCCCTTGTTCAAGAGATGCGTAGCAAATGTATGTCTCAATACATGAGGGCTACGCTTCTCCACAGTGGTAAACAGATCCAGATACTTCCGTACGGTACGGTAGATAAGCATTGGATAACATTTTTTACCCTGATCTGTAACGATCAGATACCCCTGATCATTTTTCAGGCCTGCAGAATTCTTTTCATTCAAATAATCCCCGATCACCTTCTTCAGTGACACCGCAAATGGGACCACCCTTTCCTTATTTCGCTTACCCAGTACCTTCAGCGTACGGCTGGGCAGGTCAATGTCCGTACTTTTCAGTTCAATGATCTCATTAAGACGAGTACCGGTACCATAGAGCAACTCAAGGATCAGCCTGTCCCTGCATCCTGCAAAACCCTTTTCAAAGGTAACATGATCGAGCAGGCGGGCCATCTCGGCTTCACTCAGGAACTGAGGAAGCTTCCTTGCCGTCTTAAGCACCCGTATTTTCTGCATGGGATCGCGCTCTATCATTTCCCTTCTCAACAGGAATTTATAGAACGACCTGAGACAGGCAATTTTTCTGTTGACGGAGTCCGGGCTAAGTCCTTCATCCACCAGCGACACGATCCAGTTCCTGATCACCGCATGGGTGGCGTCAGCTAAGGTTGTTCCAGGAAAATGCTGATCAATGAATCTTTCAAACCCGGTGAGATCATTCTCATACGAGGTAAGGGTATGAGGACTGTATCTTTTTTCGAATTGAAGGTATTTGAGGAAAGATTCCCGCATATAAAAAAGTATTGACCACAAAACGTGATCAATACTAATTTAATATTTTATCGGGAAAACTACAGGGAGTCTAGTAATTTTCTTCGGCGTATTTTGACTGTCTGTATTTGGCCTTAATAATTTCGTTTCTTCTGGAGACGGAAGGCTTTTCGAAAAACGTTCTGGACCTGAGCTCCTTCAACACACCGGTCTTCTCAAATTTCTTTTTGAATCTTTTGAGTGCCTTGTCTATAGACTCGTTTTCCTTAACATTTATTACGATCATTGTTCTTTCCTTTCAAAATGGTGTGCAAATGTAACGTCTTTATCGAAGAAAAGCAAATCCCTTTTTGGGCGGCGAATTACCGGATCATGATGTTGTTTTTCTTCAGTCCTCATGCAACCTCGCGCAATGAGTTGTAGTCCTAATAAAAATCAAACAACATCTACCTATGGTCAGGAACTTTATCAAAACCGCTCTTCGCAACCTCGTGAAGAACAGACTTATTTCATTTATCAACATTTTTGGTCTCTCGGTCGCTATTGCCATTGGACTCGTGGTTTACATTTTCATGGATTTTGCCTATGGACAGGATGAATTCCATAAAAACAAGGAAAGCATTTTTCTGCTGAACAATGTAGTGGCTCGTGACGGAGCAGAACAGGTGTGGGGTGATTCGCCGGCACCCATCGGAGAAATGCTCAAGGCAGACTTTTCACAGATCAGGAACATTGCCAGAGTGGACGGCCGCAACATAGTAATGAAATACGAGGATAAGGTCTTTACCGAATATATATGGTTTGCGGATCCTGAGTTTCTTGAGATGTTCACCTTCCCTGTAAAACAGGGACGCAAAGAGGCTTTGCAGGATCCCTCTCAGGTGGTGATAAGCCAGTCCATAGCGGAAAAGTATTTCGGAGAAAACGATCCCATTGGCGAGCAGATCGTGATCACGGCCAATGACAAAAAAGAATCCTTCACCGTAGGTGGTGTGGCCGCCCCTTTTCCAAAAAATGCCAGCTTCCGGTTTAACATTTTGTTCAACTTTGAAAAGAAGTTCTCCCTGTATGACAAGGAAGATACTGATGACTGGACGAAGTTCATTGACGCCACCTTCATTCAACTGAATGATCCCGACGACATAACGCTTATCCGCTCCAAAATGGACAAATACATCACTCTTCAAAACGCCGCTGATGAGGACTGGCCCGCACAGGCTTACGTGTTTGAACCTTTGACCACACTGTCGCAAAACTCCTACAGGATCCGGGGAGATATCTCAGGGGGTAATGATCCTGCCGGCAGCATTGTACTGATCACCATTGGCTCTTTCATGATGCTGTTGGCTTGTTTTAACTATATCAATATCTCCATCTCTTCGGCCACCAAACGCCTGAAGGAAATAGGGATACGCAAAGTGGTGGGTGGTACCAAACGGCAGCTTATTGTCCAGTTCATAGGTGAAAACCTCATCATTTGTTTTTTTGCGCTGGTTTTAGGGGCGATCTGGGCGAGAACCATTATAGCACCGTGGTTTGACTCCCAATTCTCCATAGGGCTGGAGCTGGATTTTTACCAGAATCCTGAGGCCTGGGGATTCCTGATAGCCCTTCTGTTGCTCACAGGTATCGGCTCAGGGGCCTATCCCGCTTTTTACATTTCCTCCTTCAGGCCCGTAAATATCTTGAGAGGAAGGCAGAAATTTGGCAAGAAGAACACCTTCACCCGGCTGTTTCTAACATTCCAGTTTGTACTTTCCATCATCACCATTGTTTTTGGGATCGCTTTTTTACAAAATGCTGAATACCAGAGAGGCCGTGACTGGGGCTATAATCAGGCTCAAACACTGGTAGTGCCTCTTGATGGCGAAAAAACCTACGCAGCTCTGAAAAATGAGCTGCTCCAGCATCCGAATATTGCCAGAATAGCAGGGTCTGCCTCACATATAGGTCGTTCCGTTGGTCTCAGTGTGATCGATATCCATGATCAGAAACACGAAATACGCAGAATAGATGTGGGGTACAACTACCTTGAAACGCTGAACCTTCGTCTAAAAAAAGGCAGGTCCTTTGATGAAACTCTCCTGACGGACCTCGAAGAAAGTGCAGTGATCAACCAAACCTTTGCCAATAACATGGGGTGGGAGGATCCGATAGGCAAGTCGTTTGATCTTGATTCCCTCACCTATAACGTGATAGGCGTGGTGGCTGACTTTCATTACTATAATTTCAATAGCGAAATAGAGCCGGCATTTTTCCGTATGGCTAAGGAAGATAAGTTCAGGTACCTTTCTCTGCGGATACAGGAAGGGAAGGCCGCAGACACTGAAGCTTATGTGGAAGAGCTATGGAAGGAACACGTCCCCGATATGCCTTACACAGCCTTTTTTCAGGATGAGGTATTTGATAACTACTTTAACCAGCTCAAGGGTCATGGCCGGATCATGGGCTTTACAGCCCTCCTGGCCACCATTCTTTCCTGCATGGGACTCTTTGGTCTGGTTTCCCTCAATGTAGCCGCCAGAATGAAAGAGTTCAGCATCCGCAAGGTACTGGGAGCAGGACTGGCAGCAATTTTCAATGGTATCAACCGGCAGTACCTGCTGCTAATGATTATTGCCTGCATTTTGGGTCTTCCCATCAGCTATTTTCTATTGGATCTGTTCTTCACAGAAGTGTATACATACCATATGCCACTTACGTTAAGTCCACTGGCCATCGCCACGGTTTGCCTTTTCGCTGTAGCATTGATCACGGTTTCCAGCCAGATCTATAAGGTGATCGTTTCCAACCCTGTGGAGGCGCTTAGGAATGAGTAAGGGAAGGTTTGAAATTTGAAATCAGGAATCAGAAACTAAAGATTTTTCAGAAAGTTGGTGATTTTAGCCCGTTGACCGGTATCGGGGAGCCTGCCAAGTCCGGCACCCAGGTTATCAACCATGTGGTGTGGCTTGCTGGTACCGGGGATAACACAGGTGACTGCATCGTGCGAAAGAATGTATTTCAGGAAGAATTGTCCCCAACTGTTACAATCAAATTCAGCAGCCCAGTCAGGCAGCTTACGACCCTTTACCTTACGGAACAGGGAGCCTCCTTCGTAGGGTCGGTTGATGATCACGGCTATGCCCCTGTCCCGGGCCAGAGGTAAGATCCTGTTTTCAGCCGTGCGACTCTCAACAGAGTAATTGAGCTGAATGAAATCGAGTGGGTAGTTGGTCATAATATGCATCATTTCATCGTATGCACTTTCTATGTAATGGGTGATACCCATGTAACGTATCCTGCCCGACTCCTTCCACCCTTGCAGGGTTTTGATATGCGTTTTCCAGTCCACCAGATTATGGATCTGCATGAGATCTATCGGACGTTTCTGCATACGATCCATAGAGCGCTGCATCTGGTCAATGCCGGCCTGTCGACCATTGGTCCATACCTTGGTAGCCATGAAAAGTTTGTCCGTCCCTTCCATAGCCGTAGCGAGGTCTCCTACTACTTTTTCGGACCTACCGTACATCGGGGAAGAATCAATGACACTTCCGCCGTACTCCAGCAATTCATTCAAAACCTCCCGTAGTGGTGCCCTTTCCTCATCTGAGGTACCAACATCAAAGGTCTGCCAGGTACCTACACCCACCACAGGTAAAGACTCTCCCGAAGAGGGTATCTTGCGTGTCCGGATCGCTGCCCAAAGCCGGGACATGCCGTTGAAACTCAGGCCAGACAATGCAGCGATGCCCAAAAAGTTTTTAAGAGACTCTCTTCTGGTCATAAAGGGAAGTTACCTATGCCTTATAATGCTTACGACATACACGGGGGCAGGTTGGTAAACCAGGACCTCACACGGTCAGACAGTAGAAGAAGAACTACAAACTGCCTGAAACTTTTGTCTAAGGTCATTTAGGAAATTATTAATGGTTCAAAAGACCGATGGAAATATCAAATGATAACGATAGTTTATGGTAACGCACACAAAAAACGTCAATCTTTGGTAGCTTTATCCGGCTGAATGATGGCGTGATGAGCAAACTGAAGATCTACACGGCAGTGCTGATATACTGGGTTCTGATATTGAACCTGATGTCCTATTTTGCGCTGGTCAATGTCATCGGTTTTATTGAGATTACCGGACTGGATGTTCATTCACTGGATAATCCTCTTGCCATATACTGGGCTTCTCCTTACCAGCTACTGGAGTCAACACTATTTGGATTGTTTTTTGGACTGCTCTTCATTGCAGTAAATGAAATATCTGAAGAACTGAAAATAGAACGACTGAGTTTCAGCTTTGCCATTTTGTTCAAAAGTGCCATTTACCTGATCGGTTTTGTGGTTTCATTTTATATGGTGTATGGGATAGTAAGTGTGTTGGGTACATTACCGGAAGGAGCATTCCAGACAGCAGTACAATCCCAACTGTCCCTGCAGCTCCTGTTGCTGGGTGTGGTTTTTCTTTTCATCCAGGTGGTGATGCTCAACTTCTTTGTGCTCACGATCAAGAAATTCGGCTACAGGAATATCACCAACTTTTTAATGGGAAAATATCAAAAGCCTGTCATTGAGGACAGGATATTCCTTTTTATGGACCTGAAATCATCTACGGCATATGCAGAAAACCTTGGAAACATCAGGTATTCAAAGCTGATCAAGGACTGTATAAATGATATCAACCAGTTAGTGGACAAATTCGATGCTGAAATATATCAATACGTGGGAGATGAGGTTGTCCTGACATGGGAAACCAGAAAGCTGAAGAACATGTGCACATGTATCGATCTTTTTTACTCTTTCCAGCACTGGCTGGAGAAGCGATCAGACCATTACATGAAAAAATACGGGGTTATCCCTGAGTTCAAGGCTGGGTTACATGGAGGCAAGGTTACTGTGGCCGAGATAGGGAACATCAAAAGGGATATAGCCTATCATGGAGATGTACTGAACACTACTTCAAGGATACAGTCCATCTGTAATCAGTATCAGGAGCGGCTGTTGATATCGGGAGAATTGCTAAAAAGGACCGGACAACCCAACGGCTACCATATCAAGCCCCTTGGAGACGTACAACTTAAAGGCAAGCAGAAAAAGATATTCGTACACGCTGTACAGGAAGGTTGAACGGGATTATTTTTTGTTTCCACCGTTTATCCGGTTATGGTTGTTCAGCCTGCAATGAGTTCGTATTTTTATACTACAGCAACCATCCAATCTGAAATGCCATGAAAAAACTGATCCTACCCCTGATAGCAGGTATGATCCCCATGGGCTGCCAGGCTCAAATACCTGATGCTGATGTGCAAATAGCGGCCGCTGTGCTGGCAGCACCCGAGGAGAAAAGAGAAGGTGCTACAGTGCTGGGGTTCAATTCCAAAGGGGAGCTGGTGCAGCTCATAGAGGGTACCAATGAAATGATCTGTCTGGCTGATGATCCAAATAAAGAGGGATTTAACGTGGCTTGCTATCACAGGGACCTTGAGCCATTCATGGCCAGAGGCAGGGTGCTAAAGGCGGAGGGAAAGACTCCCGGAGAGGTCTTTGACATACGTGAAAGGGAGGCGAAGGAAGGCACCCTGAAAATGCCGGAAAACCCAACAACGCTACATGTACTTTCAGGCCCCAACGGAAAATACGATGCAACTACAGGTGAAGTGACCAGCGCAAACTATCGATATGTAGTCTATATCCCTTTTGCAACTTCGGAATCAACCGGATTGCCTCTTCGTCCTATCGTTCCGGGCGGCCCATGGATCATGGACCCCGGCACCCACAGGGCCCACATCATGATCACTCCACCAGCCCAAAAATAATTTTCGTTGTCAAAAGAGTGCCGGGTGTAAAACTCAATCCCAAACACAGGATCCAGTTTTGGGATCCTGATCAATAGGCACTACCCAAAAGTTCGGGAAAAAGTCAAATACTCATTCATCAATAGCGGCAAATTTTCCGGAATATAGTTGCAATTTCGCCGGAAAAATGACATATTTGAGTGTGGCAAAGAAAAAAAGTAATCATAATTCCGCAAAACAACCCGGAGGCCGGTATTCCCGAAAAAAGCAGGAAAAAAGTCATGCCAATGAGCCCGCATTTTCCTACAAAAGAGCTACAGCAGCCTACGCGATAAACCCCTTTCAGGTAGCCGTGATCAATATCCGTGATCAGAAGGTGGTACTGGGCTCTGGTGTTACACAAAGTACAGAAGCCTTTGACATCTACAGTGCCAGGCCCGTGGTACTATCCACAATACCAATTGGCTACGAGGAAAAAATGGAAATGGTTGAACTGGCAAAGGAAGGGGTAAAAGCACAAACTATTGGCAGGCTGGCTGAGTTACTGGATATATCACAGAAGCAGGCTGCAGAGTTTTTTCATTTTTCAGAAAGGACATTACGTGATTACATTAAGAAAGATCAACTCCTCGATCCTGATTCCAGTGAAAAAATTATAAAAATATTTTCCTTGTATCTCTTTGGCTCCGAGGTACTGGAAAGCTCTGAAAACTTCATTGAATGGATGTTCAAGCCCTCTTTTGGGTTGGGTAACAGGGTGCCGGCAAGTCTCCTGTACTCCTCAGATGGTATAGATCTTATCTACGATGAATTATCAAGGATCGAATATGGAGATTTTGCCTGATACCTTCATATCCGAAACTCTCCGGTAAGGTCCCGCAAATCACCGTCAGCTATCTCTCGGATGGAGGTCTACAGGATAAGCAAGGAAAAATACGCATCAAAACTAACGGCTTCAGGAAATGCTGCGCGCTGGAACTACAGGGGAGAAAAGGTCATCTATACAGCATCTTCGAGGGCGCTGGCATCGCTGGAACTCATCGTACACCTGTCAGGAAAGCAATTGGGTACTTCTTTTAAGATATCCGTGATCTATGTACCGGATGATCTCTACATATCCACCATACCCAGGACGAGCATGCCTAATGAATGGAATGGACTTACCGCCTACAAAGCCACGCAGGCCCTGGGGTCCGGGTGGATAGCATCAGAAGATTCCTGTATTCTCAGGGTTCCCTCCTCAATAGTGATCCATGAATACAACTATATCATCAACGTACATCATCCGGATTTTGAGAAACTCAGCATTATCGATATAGAGGATCACCTCTTTGATCCACGGCTCCTGCTAAAAATGAAAGACCAATGAACAGCAGATGCAGATGGCTCAATGAAAATATTATGGTTCACAGCGTTACCAGAATCTCTCTACTCACTTCTTAATGATTTTACCGGGTTCACAATCGCTGCCGAAACAGACTGATAGCTGACCGTGATCAGTCCGATCAACAACGCCAGCACTCCTGCAACTCCGTACACCATTAAATTTTGAGTAGAAAGCAGATCTATCCGATACTGGAAATCGCCCAGCCAGGCGGTCATGGCAAAGTATGCCAGAGGCCACGCCAGAACATTGGCTATCACGATCAAAAAAACGAACTCTCTGGACAATAGCACTACAATCTGGCTTACACTGGAACCCATTACTTTTCTAACACCAATCTCCTTTCGACGCTGCTCAGCAGTATGTGCGGATAAACCGAATAATCCGAGGCAGGCTATGAATATTGCCAGCCACGTGAAATTGGCGATGAGCTGGCTAAAGCTTTCGTCGCTGCGGAAGATGGTATCAAATTCCTCATCAAAGAATTCATATTCAAAAGGATAGTCCGGGTAAGTCTCATTCCATTCCTTTTCAATAAAATCCATGGTACTGCTGATGTTACCACTCACTTTAACAGACAGGTTTCCATTGGCATTTGGATTGTAAAACATAATGAGGGGTTCAATGCTATGGCGCATGGAAGCAAAATGGAAGTTCCTGACTACCCCTATTATCGTTCGTTCGATACCATTTCCAAAGGTGAGCTTCCTACCCACCGGCTCTTCCCAGCCTACATGCTCTACCAATGCTTCGTTGACGAGGATGGCCTCGTCCTGGTCTGTGCCAGACTTATCAGAGTAATTCCGTCCCTGTACAATTTCCATCTCCATCACCCCAGGATAGTGAGCATCAAATGAAAAAGCACTGACGATCCAGTTTTCTTCATCTTCAGGAACGCCTTCTGGAGTGATACCTGTACGCCCAAAAGTACGTCCTGGCATATTGGATGAAAGGCCTGCAGATTCCACTGATTCGTATTCCGTAAGCTTGTCCCTGAAAGTAACCATGTTCCCGGCCAGACCAGGGTCATTCATCCGGAATGTTACTATCTGGTCCTTGTTGAACCCGAGATTTTTGTTTTTAATGAACTGCAACTGACTGTAAATGAATATGGTACCCACGATCATTGCTATGGAGGCTACAAACTGTGCTACCACCAGGATCTTTCGGAGTGATATGCCGCTTTTGCCCGACTGGAACCTGCCCCTGAGGATGGAGCTGGCTTCAAACCTGGACAGTACAAAGGCCGGATATATGCCCGAAAGGATACCAATGCAGAAAGTAGTAACAATAACGGCCCGGTAAATATCCGGATGGCTGGCGACGTATTCGAAGGGGCTTTCGCTGATCCCCATATTGACGTAATTACCGAAAATGGAAACCAGTAGTATCGCTACCAGGGCCGCTATGGTACTAATGAGTAACGATTCACCAAGATGTTGTTTAATGAGGCTGATCCTGAATGCACCGAGCACCTTCCTTACACCGACCTCCCTTGCCCTCGACGAAGATTGGGCCGTGGAGAGGTTCATAAAATTAAACGAGGCAATAAGGAGAATGAAAAGCGCTACTGCTGACAGTGAATAGATATAGACAATATCTCCCTTGTTTTCATTGTATCCGTCAAAAAGTATTCCTGAAGACCTGAGATGGATGTCAGATAGCGGCTGTAGCTGGGGGATCCAGAATTCCGGGGCCTCATTCCTGAGCGCCAATTCCCTCATCTTTTCCTCCACTGCCTCTTCTGCAGAAGCATCGTTCAGCACGGCATAGCCCACCATGCCCAGGCCCTGCCAGGAATCCAGGTATTGTGCTATGCTGGAATCGGTTTCCGTGGGGTACAGAGACAGCAACAGATCCAGTTTGAGGTGCGTGTTTTTACTGATATCCGTCATAATGCCTACCACCTCCCAATCCTGATCATTAATAGAAATTACTTCACCTACAGCGTTACTGTCTTCAAATATCCGGGTAGCCATAGATTCCGTCAATATAGCTTTCCGGGGCTGGTTAAAGGCTTTTTTGGCCTGGGGGTCTTCAAGTGGATAATCAAAAATATTGAAGAACTCAGTTTCTACATATTTAGCATCTTCGGCATAAACTGCCTTGTCTCCACGCTCTATACGCATCCTGCCCTGATTCAAAACCCGGGTTGAATTCACAATCTCAGGGATCTCCTCCAAGGCAGCGGCCGGCATCCGTGGTTCAGTGATACCTACACTGTTACTGGTTACACCCAGCGCTTCATCAATTGTGTAGAACCGGAATATACGGTCAGCGTTGCTATGAAAATCGTCGTAGCTCAGCTCATTGTTTACATAGATAAAAATGACCAGGCAACAGGCCATACCAATGGCAAGGCCTGAGATATTAATGATGGAAGATACTTTGCTTTTGCGTAGTGCACGCAGGGCGGTCAGCAGATAGTTTTTAAGCATGTTGTTATGATTTTGAGTGAAACCTAAACCATAATACCACGAATAAAATGATCATGACAGTATTGTTACATGAATGGCAACAGTTCATCGCAATTAATTCCTGATCCAATATCAGAGAAAATCATCGTCCCGGTTGCCTTACCATCATGAAATTTTTTCAATCAAACCTTCAGTAGAATTCAACCTCCAGCCTTCAAAAGCAGTTCGCTAAACACCTATTTTACAGAAAAAAGAAAAATATGAATGCTCAAATTCAATACTATCAACAAAAGCTGGACTTTGAATGGGATGCGGCTGACCTTTTTGAGGAATTGGAAAAAGGTAGTAACGTGGTGATTGTAGATACGCGTAAAAGGTTTGCGTACGAGACGGAACATATCCCCGGAGCAGTGAGTATCTCACACAGGACAATGGATGAGCAGGCCACCAGAACACTGGACAGGAAGCCGATCTATGTGTGCTACTGTGACGGCATTGGGTGTAATGGGTCTACTAAGGGCTCCCTAAAGATGACAAAGCTGGGTTTCAGAGTGAGGGAACTGATAGGTGGGCTGGACTGGTGGAAGCGCGATGGATATGCCACTGAAGGAACTGAAGCCTCCCGGCGGAACGGAAATCAAATGCGCATGCTAGTGAGAACGGGTATAGCGCAGATATTATTTTTTCTTTTTGACTATTGAAAGAATGGTTTTTGATACCCATGACCGGTCCGACTGTATGAAATGAGTCAAAGCCTGATCCACAGTTTTTACTACCTCCGTTAGTTCCTTTGTTACCCTTCTGAATTCTCTGGCTTCAGACGATTGTGTATTGTCCAGTTGGCTGACATGTTGCAATACACGCATTATAGGTTTGATCTCCCTGTTCTTCCGTTCTTCTGCCACTTTTCGGCAAAGCTCCCAAACGTCACTGTCAGAGTGAAAGAACTCCTTTCTTTCTCCTTTTTTGGATGTTTTTTCTATCAGGTTCCAATCCATTAAAGCGCGTAAATTCATGCTTGCATTACCCCTCGATATAGAAAGCTCCTTCATAATATCTTCCACTGAGAGCTTATCCGGAGTGATCAGCAATAAAGCAAATATCTGAGCCATAGTTTTATTTATCCCCCATGAGGTGCCCAATGTCCCCCATGCCTGTATAAATTCTTCTTTGGCCTGATCAAAATTCATTATTTGCCCGACAGAACTACGGCTTTGTGAAGTTCCCTTCGTAGGTCCTGTAAAGATTATACATAATCATGAGATGCGGAACGGTAAGTGTAGAAATTATTATAATAAAAAGCATGTAAGGAGAAACCCCCGGAATAAATGCCTCGCTCAGATAGTATACAGCGATCAGAAATGAAATGGCCAGGATGGAGAAAGGCATTAACTGTTTTAAAAATCGTTGAATGGAATAATTCCGGATCACCTGATAAAGGCTATCGTATTCGATGACCAGTGATCGCAGGGAATGCCACAGGCCAAAGTAAATGGTAAATGTAAAAACCACATTGGTCTGAGCTGAAAGCAGGACAAAAGCTGCCAGCAGGACAAGCTCAAGGATCATCCTGAATTTGGAAATGAATCCGGCATACATGATGTAGAAGAAACCAGAGGTCAACACTATACCGCTGACCAGGAGAATTATATTCCATAAACCCCGGGACATCCA
This sequence comes from Flammeovirgaceae bacterium BBD 1991-12, assembly GCA_001657315.1. Taxonomy (GTDB): domain Bacteria; phylum Bacteroidota; class Bacteroidia; order Cytophagales; family Cyclobacteriaceae; genus Fulvivirga. The sequence continues at coordinate 23,559 of LYSV01000015.1, forward strand.
TGAGTGTACCTGTAACCATTCTAGGCTTGCAAAGATGGTTAAGCATTCCTGAAAATTCATAGTGATCATGATGGATAAGAGAAATGTCCCCCAGATTATGAATAAAATATGTTTCAGGAATACAGGGCCTTTCACATAATAAAGCTGCGATTGTCCAAAATGATAGGCAGACAATAGCAGGAATACAATAAACGAAGGTACAGGCAACAACAGCCAGAATATACCCACTACCATGATGAGCCCCAGGTAACGAAAGTAAAAAAAGACCATACTCTTTTCCTTGCGTGTTCTACTTTGATGATATATAATATGGTCCAGCGCGCCATGAGGTATACCAACGGTAAATATAATGACAAGAAACAGTAGGTAGCTTTGATCCAAAACGGAGGGCCACACCCAGGCTACCATACATAACACAATGGTGATCAATAGTAAAATATTATCAATGATCCTGATTTTCATCGAGTTGTGGCTTATCAGGGGGCAATAGCCCCCTGGAATGAACACTTAATTCTTAAGCAGCAGCAGTAGCCGTAGTATCAGATTTGGCCACTGAATATACGACCAGCCCAAAACCGATCTTGTTGATGGCATCTGCAATGTTGTAAAACAGATCCACATTGGAAGATGTCCATCCAAGGCCAAGATTTAACCAGCCACCAGGCATGCACATATAACCTACAGGATAAATAGCCCATCCCACCAGAACAAACCACGCCAGAATTCTGATACCTTTGATCACCGTAGGATTACCTGAGGCATCACCCAGCTTTTTCACCTCACCAAACCATGCGGTATATACTATGTATATGTAACCAATGGTAGATAAAACACCATACATCACACTATGCGTTGTAGCGCCAGCAGCCGCAGTACCATCAGCATTTAGCGGAACAAATGCCTCTCCGATATATCCCATGACGAGCATCCAGGCCGAAGCAATGATCAGTTTCCACAACAAGCCCAACCGGGCGCCGGCCGGTTTTGTCAAAAGGTAAAATTCCACACACATGAGCGGTACGGTCAGTGTCCAGTCAATGTATCTTAAAGCCGTGGGGTTAGATCCGGTAGCGGCATAATAATCACGCATGTAGTAATAATGAACAGCAGCGATCATTGTGATCAAACCCGATACCAACAGGGAAGTCTTCCACTTTCCCGATACATTACCTCTTTCGAAAAAGAAAAAAACCGAAGCAGCGAACATCGCCATATAACCTGTAAAAAATGTAAATGCGACAGGGTCATCCTTAGGTATGGCGACGACGTCCAGTAATAATAAATCTTTCATAAGACATTTTTTTGTTTCCTAAGTAACATTGAATTTTCAGAAATGTTTGAAATTTATGAAATGCATAGCCCCAAACCCGAATCGAGGTGTCCCTATTCATCATTGCCATGACGACCATCGATCCTGTCCCCAATGCTACCATTGAGTTTGCGATCGTTAGACAGAAAGGTTACCAGATATGGTTTTTCCTCAAGAATCTGAAAGTGGAAAACTCAGCCATGCATTGATGTGGCCATTGTAGCTTTACAAAAAGGGTCTTGCTGGAATCCGGTAAGGACCGTGGAACTTCGGGGATGGCAATTGAAAGGTATTGGCGGTGTTTTATCACCTTTGGTACAAAAACCAAATCAAGGTCCGGTGAGCTTGAGTACCCAGCTCCAGAGGTGGTTGATCTTTTTGTTCCTATGATCGAGAAGATCGACACCGTATACCTTGAGACCATGGTAGATAAGGGCTACTGCCCATAAACCCACAAAAAGCAGTACCCACCATCTGTTTTGCCCGTGGCTGAAGGCCACATGCACCAAAATAGCGTTGAATAGCATGAAAAGCAGGACATGAATAATAAAATAGTCTAGCTTTTTCAGCAGGTCCTGGTTTTTTTTATGGATATCTTCCTTCATGTTGTTTTATAAATAAATCCAGGCATTAACTTTGCTGGTTTATAAAAAACATCAGCTTTTCTTAACTTAACATGAGTGTTTGACGCAGGACTCTTAAGTTAGAAAATGTCAGCCAAAAATTAATCTCCACAACACCAATTTTTTGATAAGAATAACGCAGATATGCCAAAAATATTGATATTGATCACTCTTTCAGGGCTGCTTGCAACGGGTTATGCACAGGATGCTACAGAACTCGACAGGCGCAATGGTTTCAAGGATATCAAAATGACAAGTGATATCTCTACGTATGAGGGACTGATCTATAAAAAGGATATTGAGGATGAGGTATTTGCCGGCGCCAAACTATACATACCCAAAAAGGGCCATTATGAGAGCATAGGGAATTTAAAGATCCACGAACTGGAGGTGATGACCTACAGGGACTCTGTTTACAGGATCCGGGTAGTAACAGAGAAGGATCCCAATCTTTACAAGGGATTGAAAAAAGCCTTTGGAGAGCCCGAGTATGCCTACCGATCGAATCATTATTACTGGAGTGCAGACAATCTAAGACTGAGTTATGTATCGCACTCAAAAAATAAAATAGAAATGGAGTACTTCTCATATGTAATGACACGACGGGTCAAAGAAGAAAAGAAAAAGGATGTGCAGGACATAGCTGATGACTTTTAATTTGTTGTCAATACCCCTGTGCTGACATCAATAACGGGGTAAAAGATGCCGAAACCGCATTAAAATATGGTCACTTCCTTTTCTTCTTGCTGGACTTCGCCCTGGGATTATACTCCAGACACAGATCAACCCAATATTCCAGATCTTCTTCCATATCCACCCCTTCAGGTTTTATAAATAAAAATCCCTTCATGGGCCGGCCTGTGAAGTCCATCTCCTGGCTACCTCGTGTGTTCAACACTTTTTCATATACATCGGGATCTATCCTGGCCATCAGCTGGTTCCTGACCACACCCACACACATTTTGTCATCCACCATTACACAAAGGCCTCACATCATCTTTTTTTCCTCAAAAGGAACATTTCGCTGCCTGATCACATTTCTGACACGATCGGCAAGCAGTTCATCATATGCCATCGTTCTGTTTGTTTTGTTTTTATTTCAGAATATCATCAGGGGTCAGTGATGGTTCAAGGCCACGCTTAAGAAATCCTTCACGGGTTTGGCTGTGTGCCAGTACTCCATGACGAGTTCGGGCAGACCTGCACTTGTGATCTTACTCACCGGCACCTTGCCCACGTAATAAAAGGATTTATGCGAAATTACCGGATATTTTTCTGCCAGCTCTGCAAACTCCTTGGGTATCCGCTTACTTTTTTCTCCCTTTAACTCGCCGAATTTGTCCATAAAATCCTTTTGGAGGATCAGTTTCATGAAGACTTCCGGGTCTTCTGCAATTGCTGACCTCACCAGAGCGGTCTGTTGTGGATCTATGCCATGCGCTCCGCCAAAGATATAAAGTCCTTCAGGATCAAATCGCAGGAACACGCCTGGCACGCTCTTATCTCTTCGTCCCGCACTGGAAATAACTGCTCCAATGTGCGTATTATAGGGAGTCTTATCCGGGGAGAAACGGATATCGCGGTTGATACGGGTAACGGCGTCTTTGGCCTGTATTCGTACTTCAGGCTCCTCTGCGTTAATGCGACCTATCATTTCATCCACAAAGGCATAAAGCGGCTTCTTTACGGACGTTTCATACCGCTTCCGATTGGCATCGAACCATTCCTTTGTGTTGTTTTCCTTCAGCTCTTTAAAAAAGCTGACAAAATCTTTAGTAAAGTGGCTCATTTCAGTTGGGTTTAGGAAGGTCCATAACGGCCACAATATCGGAGATCCGGCCGTTGGTAATAGTAAGGTACTCAGCCACACGGGTGGTTTTGTTGTGGCTGTTCCTGCCTTCGTAAAAAAGCACAGCCTGGTTATCGCCAAAGTATGATTTCAAAAGGATAACGTCTGTCCATGGGTCAGGATTGGCAGACACCATTTGCTTTAGTGCGTCTCCACCAGTGACTTTCATCATTTCTCCGCCATTAAAGGTAACATCATCACTCACACAGGCACGCATTTCATCAAAGTCGGAAGGCTGTTGCCATGAGTTAAAGTATTTTAATACAAGATCTTTGGAATTCATATCGTCTTCGTAAAAGGTTCAAAGACGCTTAAGACCCTTAGGTCTCAAGCGTCAATATTAGTTTAGCTGGGAGAATGGAAGGCAAGCTTATTGCCTTCACTGTCCGTAAATACGGCCATATAACCTATTTCATCTGAAATCTTGGTCTTCGGAACAAGTACCTTTCCACCGGCCGCTTCCACTCTGTTTAACGGGTCGCTCAGGTCTGTTCCACCATTGAGGTAGATCAGTGCTCCCTCGCCGGAAGGCACGTAGCCATCACCTTGTACCACAGCGCCACCCACGCCATCCTGACCGTTATGAAGAAACCCCATCTGGAGTCCCATAATTTCCTGTGTGTGAACGTCCTGGCTTAGTACTTTACCATAGAAATCACACGCTCTTTGAAGATTGTTAGCTGGTATTTCAAACCAATTGATTGCATTTGCCATGTTATGTAAATTTTTGGATTAAACATTTATTTAATTGAGTGCAGCGCTACCCGGTTACCTTCAGTATCCTGAAAATGAGCTATGAAGCCATAGTCACCAATACTTGTTTTCGGCATCAGGGTTTCCCCTCCGCTGGCATCTACCTTTTCAAGGGTGGATTCAATATCACCGACCGCAAAGTAAACCACCGTGCCCTCATGTGAAGGAGTATAGCCATCGGATTTCATTAAAGTACCTGTGGCGCCCCTGTCCTCAGGATTTCCCGGGAACCAGCCCATGATGCGGGGTCCCATTTCAGTTATGGAAATATCGATGTCGAGAATGTTCTCGTAAAATTTCCTGGCCCGTTCCAGATCGCTGACCGGAATCTCAAACCAATTAATAGCATTCGCCATACGTAGTGTTGTTTAGAGGTAGTACATTGTGTTTTTGAGTCTGACTGATTCGCGTGGCCACTGTCTTACAAAAGACGATCAAATGTAACCTGATGTTAAACAAGTTGCTTGTCTAAAAAACAAAAAAATTATAATCCTGAAATTAACATTTCATTTATTTAAATGCTTTGAAAGCAATTATTTACTATATTTAGTTTACTATAGTTAAAATCCTATGGCTAAAAAGGGTACCGTTGAAAAAATGGTAAATTCACTGGACAAGGCGGAAAAACGCTATTTCCGGTTGTTTAGCGAGCTTCAATCAGGTAACAAGCTGTATCTCAGGATCTTTGATAAGATCGGATCCACCACGAATGGAGAGATAATCAATTATGATGATCTGCAATGTGCTGATCCCGGAGTGACCAAAAACTATCTGGGACGGCTCATCCTGAAAAGCCTGAAAGTCTACAATGAGAATAAAACAAAGCGCTCCGAGATACTTCATCTACTTCTCGAAACTGAGATCATGTTTCAAAAGGAACTACATGATGTGTGTCTTCATAAGTTAAAGAAAGCCAGAAAGATAGCACTGAAATATGAGAGCTACCCTTTGCTATTGGATATCCTCGGCTGGGAAAGGCGTCTGATCAATACCACAGCCTCTTCAGAGGCAGGAAAGAACATCGAGGAAATTATGAGGCTGGAGTCAGAAACGGTAGATATTCTGGACAACTACAACCAGTACAACCAGTTGCTACATCAATTAATGAAGCAGAATTTCTCACAGCAGAACCTTATGCTTGACTTCTTAAAACACCCTCTGCTCAAAAGTGAGGACTGCGCCAGGAGCTTTTCAGCGCTTACCCTGTACTATTACCTGAACTACATACTCAACACGGTCACTTCAAACGGGGAAAAAGGACGTGAAGCGCTCAGATCACTGATATCCCTCATGGAATCCACGCCCTACAGAATTGAAGAAAATCCTGATCCCTACGTTACAGCCCTCAATAATCTCATGGGAATGATGCTTTACAACCGGGAGGCGAACGACGCTCTGGAGATCCTCCAAAAGATCCGCAGCATCCCGGGCCGGTATAATCTGAAACAAAAAGACTACGTACAACGGATATTCATTAAAACCTATAATGTGGAGCTGGAGCTCTACCGGGATCTGAAAGAGTGGACCAGGGCACTGGAACTAATGAGCGAAATAAGCGCATTTCTGGACGCTCAGATAGTTCCCGACAAATACAGATTATCTTTCCACTATCAGTTCGCCTACATCTACTTCCAGTTGAAGGAGTACTCACAGTCACTGGCCATGATCAATAATATTGTGAATGAAAATTATGGTGAGGAAAGGGCTGATCTTCAGACTTATGCGCGTTTTCTGCTACTGATGATCCATTTCGAACTGGGTAATATAATCGTGCTTAAATATGCCGTAGAAAGTACGAGGAGATTCCTTAAAAAGAGACGGGGCTCCTTACTGAATTTTGAATCCACTCTGCTCAGATTCTTTTCCAGGCTCAGTCTGTCACCTGCCCATGAGTACAAACGTCTTTTTAAAAATCTTTCCATTTCACTATTTCAGGGGCATTCCGACAAGCAAAGGGCTAATATTCTTGACTATGTAGACTTTGAATCCTGGATCGATACCAAGCTGGGGGGTGCTGCTTAAAGTATCAAAGTGTGTTTTAAATTAAAAAATATTGACTTATTTTACTCCCCTGGAGTAAGTCTGCATGAGTTATAATCCTGATCGGTTTTTCTTAAGGGGTGAGTACTATTCCGGAGAGGAGAATATACTGACCCAGGCTAAGCTTATACTTCGTACGTCTCTGTACACCAGTCTCTTCTCTCTGTCCTATTTGATCGTTAGTCTTTTCATTGACTTTGATCCCGGGGTGAAGCTGATGATCTTCAATGTAGCGGGCTTTCTGCTATTGCCGCTTTTGCTAAGGACAAAAGCACCTCTTGCGCTGATTGGCAACCTTTATGTCTTCATAGGCTGGGTGGCCATAGCCCTGCTTACCTATTACTCGGGGGGAATTGAGTCCCCGGTATTCCCATGGTTGCTGGCGCCTCCCAATATTGCACTTCTTATAGTAAACAGAAAGGCTGCATTTGCATGGGCGGGACTCGCACTGGTCGGAATCATTTACTTCGGTGCGCTCGCCATAAATAATGTCCGGCTGGAGCAGCAGTATGATCCTGCATGGCATCACTGGTTTGTTGTGGCTACCTACATCGGCCTCCTGCTCATCCTCCTCACCATATACTTTATTTTTGAAAAAAGCCGTACTCAGGCGCAGGCTAAGGTGGAGATGCAAAACAATGAGTTGCAAAGCACTCTGAGTAAACTTGAAGCCACCAAGGAAGAACTATACAGCCAACATCAGGAAGTAAAAAGCAAGAACGAGGAAATAGCCGCCCAGACTGATTTTTTAAAGCAGTTGGTAGAGGGCAAAGACCATATTATCAACATTCTGGCCCATGATCTTAAAAGCCCATTGGATTCCATGGAAGGGTTAATAAGCCTGATGAAAATGGAAGAGCTGACAGACTCCCAGAAAGAATACCTGAGTCTGATGCAATCTTCCATAGGTAAGTCCAGGACGCTCATTGATAAAGTTATAGGTATGGGGGCGCTGGAGCATCTGGAGCAAATAAACCTGACCCGGGAAAATCTTTACTCCATTTTAATAAAGGTGGTGAATGATTTTAGAAAGCTCGCGGAACTCAAGGAAATCGAGATCCGGATCGAAGTAGCTGATAAAAATGCCGAGGCCATGGTAGACTCCGTCTATCTGAATCAGGTCTATGAAAATATACTGTCAAATGCTATCAAGTTCTCTCCTCCCGGGAAAGATATAAAGGTAAAACTTACTACCGGATCTGATGCCGTCCGCACGGAAATATCTGACCAGGGTCCGGGCATAAGCCAACAGGAGATGGACAAGCTCTTTGATAAATTCAGTAAGCTGAGCGCTCAGCCTACAGCCGGTGAAAGCTCTACAGGTCTTGGACTGTCTCTGGTAAAGAGATACATCGAACTTATGAAGGGCAGGGTTTGGTGTGAAAGTAGCGAAGGGTACGGTGCTACGTTTATTGTTGAAATCCCACTTATCTGATATGTCAAAAAAAGTGATCGTTATTGGCGGAGGTGTAGCAGGAATGAGTGCTGCCCACGAGCTGATTGAAAGAGGTTTTTCAGTAGAAGTGTATGAAAGACAGCCCTTTTACGTCGGGGGCAAAGCCAGAAGCGTGGAAGTCCCTGATACCGCCACAGAAGGCAGGGACTCGCTGCCCGGGGAGCACGGTTTTAGATTTTTCCCGGGCTTTTACCGGCATGTCACAGACACTATGAAACGCATCCCGTTCAAAGGGAACAGGAATGGCGTATTTGATAACCTCGTCCCTACACAACGAGTCATGATGGCACGGTTTGATAAGCCCCCCATCATTAACATCGTTAACTTCCCGAAATCCCTGAAGGACCTGAAGATATTTCTGAAGGCACTTCTGGATTCAGACACTGGCCTCAGCAAACAGGACGGTGAGGTCTTTGCAGAAAAGCTCTGGCAGCTTATGACCAGTAGTTTTCAGCGGAGAAACTCTGTCTATGAAAGAATAGCGTGGTGGAATTTTACAGATGCGGCCAATCAGAGCGAAGCCTACCGGCAGTATTTTGTAGGTGGGATTACGCGAACACTGGTGGCCGCCAAGCCAAGAGAGGTCAGTACAAAAACCGGCGGGGATGTCCTCCTGCAACTCCTCTTCCTTATGGGAGACCCTGCCACTCATGCGGATAGGGTGCTTAACGGCCCCACAAATGAAGCCTGGCTCTTTCCCTGGCGCGATTATCTGCTGCAAAAGGGCGTAAAATATTATCATCATCATGAAGCAATAAAGATCCTCTCAGAAAACGGCCGGATAACGGGTGTTGCTCTGAAGGATAAGGAAGGTAAAGAAAAGATCGCAACAGGTGACTATTACATTTCTGCGCTCCCCGTGGAAAGAATGACCGAATTACTCACTGATGATATCACGACGGCTGACCCTGTACTCAGTTACATAAAAAAGCTTTCCAGTGACACCGCCTGGATGACGGGCATCCAGTACTACCTGAGCGAGGATGTAAAAATGACCAAAGGACATGTCATGTACACGGATTCACCATGGGCACTCACTTCCATTTCGCAACTACAGTTCTGGAAGGATTTTGATATCAGCCAGTACGGCAATGGCAAGGTAAAAGGTGTGCTCTCTGTGGATATATCCGATTGGAATACGCCCGGCCTGAATGGCAAAAAAGCCCGGGATTGCACAAAAGAAGAGATCAAAACAGAGGTATGGGAACAATTGAAAAAGAGCCTCATCACAGATGGGCAAAGCCTGCTCTCCGATGATATGATAGTAGACTGGTACCTGGACAGAGATATCGTCACGGATAAGGATTTTAAAACCATTAATGAAGAGCCATTACTGGTAAACAAAGTAAATACATGGTCACTCCGGCCTGAGGCTTGGACCGGCATACCGAACCTCTTTCTGGCATCGGACTATGTGAGAACGCATACAGACCTTGCTACCATGGAGGGAGCCAATGAGGCGGCCCGCCGGGCAGTGAACGCCATCATTGAAGACGCCCGTGTAGAGGCGCCTCTGTGCAAAATATGGAACCTGCATGAACCGGATATCCTCTCTGTACTCAGAAGGCATGATCTGAAAAGGTTCAACAAAGGACTGCCATGGAGAAAGGAATTCCCATGGAAGGTAAGGTTCCTTCATCAGATAAAATACTTCTATTCCAGGCTTTTTTCATGATGACCACTCACCAAACAAACAAAGTACAGCTTATTTTCATCATGCTGTCCATGCTACTGGGCATAGTACTGCTGATCATTGACAGCATACTTGCTTATGGCTGGATCACGGCGGCATGGTGGGGATATGGTTTGTCTGCCTTGTACGTAGGGTATGCCGTTTTCAAAAAAGACGGCCTGCTACTGAAATTCATAGTTTTTGCCCTGGCCGCGGGTTTCACAGAGCTGCTCCCTGATAACTGGCTCGTACAATTTACCAAAACTCTCATCTACCCAAAAGACGAGCCCATGCTGCTGAGCTCACCAGCATATATGCCTTTTAGCTGGCTGGTGGTACTGGTCCAACTGGGGTACCTTGGGTGGTGGGCATCCCACAAGATCGGGCTGGTGAAGGCTTCCGTAGGCCTGATGACCGCAGGAGCACTTCTGGTGCCTCTGTATGAGCACTGGGCCATCAATGCCGGATGGTGGTATTATGAAAACACCAGAATGATGGGCACGGTGCCCTACTATGTTATACTGGCTGAGGGACTGCTTATGTCCTGTGTGCCTTTTATTTTACAGAAAGTAGAACAATCCAAAGGCTATCAGATCATATTGTGGGGTATTGCGGAAGGGCTGGTGATGTGGCTGGCCTGTATCATTGCGTGGTTCACATTGGGTTAACGTTATCCGGTTAGGTCAAATGCAGTCTGCAAAAGCATAGTACGGTCACCTGTAACTACCAATACCGTCACCGGACAACAACCTGCCCACAGCATTCAACAGTGGATAATGATGGATTCCCTTAAATTTCAGCCTTCGAATGGTTAATTTAGAAGATGATTCATCTTCAGGAGGTCGAAAATGAACTCTTTCTGTAGCATATTGTATGTTCTCATTGTCCCGCTTTTTTCCTACCCGGAAAGGGAAAGGATCTTCGTGGAAAACAATGCCGATAATGAGTTTATCCTTACTATCAATGACCTGCCCATATTAATAGACAGTACGGGTACACTCACGCTGGAAGATGTTTTGAATAACCAGAGCCAGTTTACGATCCACACGCAGTTTATCCCCAAGGACTATTGCGTCCCCTGTTCCTATTGGATAAAAGTGCCTTTGCTTGTTGGCAAGGACCTTGAAAAGCAATGGATGATAGAATTTTACGATCAGACTATCGACCATATTACGGCTTATTTCCCCACAAAGGATGGTGGCTACAGGGAAGACCATGTCGGTGATTATCTGCCTTTTAAAAAGAAACCGTTCATACACAAAAACTTTGAATGGCTGATCGATGCTGATATCACAGGTAATCAGAACCTGTACTTCAGAGTAAAGTCGCATTCCTATGCCGATATCCGGATTGCCCTGCGGACGGTAAACCGGTTCATTTACTACTCGCTCAATGAATATTTTCTGTATGGGCTGTTCTACGGTATGATATTCATCATCACCCTGTACAATATACTGATCTATTTTGCCATTCGTGAACAGAAGTATCTCTTTTACACGTTTTATATCCTTAGTGTAGGGGTATATGCCATGTGTGTGGATGGCATTGCCTATCAGTACCTTTGGCCCAACTGGCCACAATGGAATCAGATCGCCTATGGCACAGCCCTCTTTTCGCTGATCTTCTGGTCACTTTTATTCTCGAGGAGGTTTCTCAATACTTCCGTCAGGGCACCCAAACTGGATAAGCTACTCACTGCCACAGTAGTGATACGATCCGGGGTGTTTTTGTTTGCCCTGCTGTTCGACCACAGGCTGTTTGAGTACCGCAGCATAGAGATCCTGCCGCTCACATTGATATTTTACACCAGTATCCATGTATGGCTCAGAGGTTATAAACCTGCCCGTTTTTTCGTGCTGGCCTACGGCATTTTGTTCCTTGGCTTTTTGATAAAGGCACTGCTGTACCTTTCCATTATCCCCTTCCTGATATTGTCTTACTACAGCCTTCATGCCTGCTTCCTGCTGGAAATGCTTTTTCTCACCTTTGCGCTTAGTGACAGAGTAAGAATACTGAAATCAAACAGGGACAGGGCCCTGAAAAGGATCATCAGGCAACATCAGGAAAATGCTGAGCTGAAAGACAAGGTGAATAAGGAACTGGAGGAGAAGATCAGACAACGTACAAAACAGCTGGAAGAGAAGAATTTCCAGCTCGCAGAAACCAATCAAAAGCTTTTCGAGCAGACCGGGGAGATCAACAAGATCAACTCCATGCTGGACCTTGATAACTGGAAGCTGAAAAACAACATAAAGGAAATACTCCAGGACCGTCTGATCAATAAGAACCTGACGTTGGAAGAGTTCAAAAAGATCTTCCCGGATCAGCTTACCTGCTACCGGTTCCTTGACAAGCTAAAATGGGGCAACGGATATCAGTGCACCAAATGCGGGAACACCAAATACTCCGACGGCCAGGCCATGTTCTCAAGGCGGTGCACCAAATGCGGGTATGATGAATCCATCACCAGCCATACGGTGTTCCACCGGATCAAATTTCCCCTGCAAAAAGCATTCTATGTGCTTTATGTCAGTAACAGCCCTCAAAATCAGTTCACACTGGATGAACTGTCGGAAATGCTGGACCTGCGCCGAAATACCATCTGGAGCTTCAAAAAGAAGATCGAGGAAGTCTATAACAGCGAGCAGGGCCGTTCCGCTACTGTTCAGATACAAAACCTGTTTTCAACACACCTGAATTAGCGCATTCCTCCCTAAATTTGCCACGACAAATTTTCAACGTATAATTCCGCATACAAATGGATTACAGGATAGAAAAAGACACCATGGGTGACGTGCAGGTACCAGCCGACAAATACTGGGGAGCACAGACCGAAAGATCAAGAAACAACTTCAAAATCGGGGATGCCGCAAGCATGCCCAGGGAGGTAATTTATGGCTTTGCCTACCTCAAAAAGGCCGCTGCACATACCAATTGCAGCCTGGGTGTTCTTTCCGAAGAAAAAAGGGATCTCATTTCCCGGGTATGCGACGAGATACTTGACGGTAAGCTGGATGATCAGTTCCCACTGGTGATCTGGCAGACGGGCTCAGGCACTCAGTCGAATATGAACACAAACGAGGTGATCGCCAACAGGGCGCACGTGCTGGCCGGAAACAAGCTGGGAGATGGCACAAGACTCATCCATCCGAATGATGACGTCAATAAATCGCAGTCTTCCAATGATACATACCCTACCGGCATGCATATAGCATGCTATAAAATGGTACTGGAAACCACCATCCCGGGCATTGAAAAGCTAAGGGGCACCCTGCAAAAAAAATCAGAAGCCTTTATGGATGTAGTGAAGATCGGTCGCACGCACCTGATGGACGCCACCCCCCTAACACTGGGGCAGGAGTTTTCCGGCTACGTATCACAGCTGGACCACGGGCTGAAAGCGCTGAGAAATACCTTCGATCATCTGAGTGAGCTGGCCCTTGGCGGGACTGCCGTGGGTACAGGTATCAACACGCCGGAGGGCTACGCTGATCACGTGGCAAAAAACATCGCTGAGTTCACAGGATTACCCTTCAAAAGTGCTGAAAACAAATTTGAAGCACTGGCAGCCCACGATGCTATCGTAGAATCTCACGGTGCCCTCAAGCAACTGGCCGTATCCCTGAATAAGATCGCCAATGACATACGCCTGCTTGCTTCCGGTCCGAGAGCCGGTATTGGTGAGATCAATCTCCCCGCCAACGAGCCCGGCTCATCGATCATGCCAGGTAAGGTAAATCCTACGCAGTGTGAAGCACTCACTATGGTATGCGCTCAGGTAATGGGAAATGATGTGGCCATTACCGTAGGCGGGACACAGGGTCACTATGAGCTGAATGTATTTAAGCCATTGATGGCCAGCAACTTCCTGCAGTCTGCAAGATTGCTGGGTGATGCCTGTGTTTCATTCAATGACCATTGTGCCATAGGCATAGAGCCCAACCATCAAAATCTGGAAAGCAACCTGAACAAGAGCTTAATGCTTGTGACCGCCCTGAACACGCATATCGGCTATGAAAAAGCCGCTAAAATTGCCAAAGCAGCCCATGAAAACGGTACCACGCTGCGTGACGAAGCCGTCGGCTCAGGGTTTGTCACAGAGGAGGAGTTCAAAAAATGGGTGAGGCCGGAAGATATGGTAGGCAGCCTTAAGAACTGACAGAAGTCAACTTATTTGTCATGTAAAAGAGGCCATGAAATCTCAGCCGGAAGGCCACAGCGTGCTTTGTACGAGTGTGGCCATAACCGGCTGAATCACAACAATATTTTCATTTATTTGATTATATTGCCTATATTTCAGCGTTTTAAATGTTAAAATCACAAAAAAAGATGAAAAACCTAACCCCAATATTAATTTTTATACTGGTGGCTTTATTCTCTTTTAATTCGTATGCACAACTTTCAAAGGCGGAGAAAAAGGAGTGGAAAAAGAAGGCGAAAGAATATGCAAAAAACCCTGAAGAGCTGAAGATCCTGATAGAGGATAGTCAGGCACTCCAGGGGCAAATCAACAGTCTGAAATCTGAGAGTTCTCAGATAAAATCAAGAATGGCGGATAAGGATGCAAAGATCAGCGAGCTTCAGGATGATCTTTCAAAACTCAGAAGCGATCTGTCCGCAGCCAGAAATAAACTAAAGGATGCACAGTCAGCACCTGCTCCCACCTCCGGCGGACCTATGGTGGACGGAGTAGTTTTTAAGGTGCAGATCGGCGCTTTCAGAAACAAGGATCTTTCCAAATACTTTGATAACAATGAGAACTTCAGCGGTGAAAATGCAAATGACATGCAAAAGATCACCCTGGGACAGTTCCGGGATTACTGGGAGGCAGATACCTTCAAGAAATACCTTCGGGAAATGGGCGTGAAAGATGCCTGGATCGTACCTTACAGGGATGGGATCAGGGTCCCGATAAAGGATGTGCTGGAAGGTGTGATCGCCGACGGTCCCGCTGATTCTGACTAAATAGTAAGCTTAGCTATATCGAAAAAGCAGTACATTTGTGCTGCTTTTGTTTTTTTACCCGTTCTGTAAAACCGTATGACAAACAAGCGTTGGGTTTATAAACCTACCCCCGGAACCGATCTTGTAGATCACCTCTCTCAGGCCATAAACGTTTCCAAACCCATAGCTACTCTACTCTGCCAGCGAGGCGTTACTGATTATGAGCAGGCCCGGGATTTTTTCAATCCCTCCCTCGACATGCTACACGATCCCTTTCTGATGCAGGATATGGATAAGGCAGTAGCAAGGATCAACATGGCTATACAGAATAATGAGGGCATTTTGGTATACGGTGACTATGATGTGGACGGAACCACCTCCGTGGCACTGTTCTATGGATTTCTCAGCTCCTTTTATGATCACTGTGATTTCTATATCCCCGACCGGTACAAAGAGGGGTATGGAGTCTCCAGATTGGGGATCGACCAGGCGGCGGAGAACGGATTTACTCTCGTCATTGCACTGGACTGCGGTATAAAATCAGTAGACCTCATTCAGTACGCCAGAGACAAGGGGATTGACTTTATTGTTTGTGATCATCACCAGCCGGGTGATACTCTGCCTCCGGCAGTCGCTATACTGGACCCCAAAAGAAAGGATTGCCATTATCCATATAAAGAACTGCCTGGCTGTGGTATAGGATTCAAGCTTATTCAGGCACTGGTGGACAGTAATTCTGCGTTAAATGCAGATCCATACGATCTTCTGGACCTTGTGGCAGTAAGTATTGCGTCGGACATTGTTCCCATCACTGGTGAGAACAGGATACTTGTTCACCATGGTGTAGCACGACTCAATCACGAACCCAGGCCGGGTTTTAAAGCCCTGATGGAGCTCGCCGGGATACAGCATAAGGCCTCTGTATCCGGTATTGTCTTTGGGCTGGCGCCAAGGATCAACGCTGCCGGACGTATCTCCCATGCCAAAATGGCGGTTAATCTGCTCCTGGCGGCGTCAGATGAAGAGGCAGAGCAGCATGCACAGCAGTTGAATATCAACAATGACCGCCGCAAGGATTTTGACGTGGGTATTACTCAACAGGCGCTGGATATGATCGAGGAAAGCCATGAATTACGATCTTCTAAAACCACAGTGCTCTTTAAAAATGACTGGCACAAGGGTGTGATAGGTATTGTAGCCTCCCGTTGTATTGAAAGATATCACCGGCCTACCATCATTCTCACAGAATCGAATAACAAGGCCACGGGCTCCGCACGTTCTGTACCTGGTTATGACGTGTACAGCGCCATTGAAGCCTGTAGTGACCTGCTGGAGCAGTATGGAGGCCACCGGTATGCGGCAGGATTGACCATGGAGCTCGATCGTGTAGAAGATTTCCGAAAGAGGTTTGAGGAAGTGGTAGCCGGGACAATTTCTGAAGAACTTTTGATTCCTCAGGTGAACATTGATGCCGCATTGATGCTGGATAGTATCACTCCCAATTTTTTAAAGGTGCTGGAACGGATGGCCCCTTTCGGGCCGGAAAATCTTCGCCCGGTTTTTGCTTGTGAAGATTGTGAAGCGGCCGGGGCAGTGAATGTACTTAAGGATGAGCATCTGAAATTCAGCGTAAGGCAGAAGGGAGGCGCCAAAAGGTTTGAGGCTATAGCCTTTGGTCAGTCCCGGCATTTTGAAGCCTTAAACAGTGGCACACGGTTCACCATGGCCTTTGCAACGGAGGAAAATGAATACAAGGGCATGAAATCCATACAACTGAATATCAAGGATATACGATTTGAATAAGGGTCATTATTTTTGCAAACATGATACTGAAGGCAGATAACCTGGTCAAGAAATACAAAAAGCGCACGGTGGTTGACAATGTCTCCGTTACCGTAAAACAAGGCGAAATCGTGGGACTGCTTGGGCCAAACGGAGCGGGAAAAACTACCACATTTTATATGATCGTTGGCTTGATCAAGCCCAACGAAGGTGAGATCTTTTTGAATGAAGAGAACATAACCGAGCTCCCCATGTACCGCAGGGCGAAAAGAGGTATAGGCTATCTGGCCCAGGAGGCTTCCGTTTTCAGAAAGCTGAGCGTGGAGGAAAACATAATGGCGGTGCTGGAAATGAGAAACCTCCCCAAAAAGGAGCAGAAGGAAAAAACAGAGGCTCTGCTGGAAGAATTCAGCCTTACGCATGTGCGTAAGAATCTGGGTATGGTACTTTCCGGTGGCGAGCGCCGGAGAACAGAAATAGCACGTGCACTGGCAGTCGATCCTAAATTTGTACTGCTGGATGAGCCCTTTGCCGGAGTTGATCCCATAGCTGTTGAAGAGATACAGTCCATCGTTGCCAAGCTGAAGGACAAAAACATAGGCATTCTTATTACAGACCATAATGTGAACGAAACCCTGTCCATCACGGACCGGGCCTATCTGATGTTTGAGGGCAGGTTGCTAAAAGCCGGCTCAGCAGAAGAGCTGGCTGCCGATGAGCAGGTACGAAGGGTTTATCTCGGGCGCCATTTTGAGTTAAAACGAAAGATCTGACCCTGTGACCTTCACCATTCAAAGGGATAAAAGTGGGTTGGAAACTTATTTTTAATGGCTTTTATCATTGCTCTTTCCCCACATTTGTTATTTTAAAGTAAGAATTACTGCAATCTGAGCCCTGGACATTTTAAACTCCATATTGACATGGGTCATGAAAAAGCGGATACATGATATCGAGCTTTTCATGAAATACCCTCTCGAGGTACAGGAAGAACTCTTTCGTGAGCTTATCAGACGGGGTAAAAACACCGAATTCGGGAGAAAGTACGGGTTTGACAGTATCAGATCCTACCGGGACTATAAAAACAATGTACCGGTTCATTCCTACGAGCAGATATTCCCCTATATAGAAAGGGTGATGAAGGGTGAGCAGAATATTCTCTGGCCGTCGGAGATCACCTGGTTTGCCAAATCATCCGGTACCACCAACGCCAGAAGTAAATTTATACCGGTCTCTACTGAAGCCCTTGAAAACTGCCACTTTAAGGGAGGCAAGGACCTGATCTCCATTTATGTGAACAACTATCCTGATTCACGAATGTTCACCGGCAAGGGTCTGGCGATCGGTGGCAGCCACCAGATCAATGAATATGATCCCAGTGCCAGTTCCTACTATGGAGACGTATCTGCGGTAATTATGAAAAACCTTCCCCTGTGGGCTCAGGTGATCCGCACACCCAGCCTGGACGTGGCGCTCATGGATAAATGGGAGGAAAAAATAGAAAAAATGGCCAGGATCACGGCTGAGCAGAACGTCACCAACCTGTCAGGCGTACCCACCTGGACGATCCTGTTGCTGCAAAAGATCATGGAACTCAAAAAAACAGAAAACATTCTGGAGGTTTGGCCTAATCTCGAAGTGTTTTTCCATGGTGCTGTAGCGTTCACACCCTATCGTGAGCTTTTTAAAAAGCTCATTCCCAATGATAAAATGAGGTACTGCGAAACGTACAACGCTTCCGAGGGTTTTTTTGGCATTCAGGATCAGAAAGATTCCAACGAGCTGCTGCTGATGCTGGACTATGGTATATTTTATGAGTTCATCCCTTCAAGCGAAATGCACAGGGAAAACCCACAGACCGTAGGCCTTGAGGACGTAGTGGCGGGCCAGAATTATGCCATGCTGATCTCAACCAATGCAGGATTATGGCGATACCAGATCGGTGATACAGTCAAGTTTACATCAACCGATCCCTACCGGATAAAGATCAGTGGGCGTACCAAACACTTCATGAATGCCTTCGGTGAAGAAGTGATCATAGAAAATGCAGAACTTGCCATTACTGAAGCCTGCAACCAAACAGGCGCCATTATCGATAACTTCACCGCTGCGCCCATCTATTTTGACGAAGGCCAGCGGGGCGGCCACGAATGGGTGATCGAATTTAAACTGGCACCAGGAGATACAAATAAATTCCGTGACGCACTTGATACCAAGCTAAGGGAGATCAATTCTGACTATGATGCCAAACGTTACAAGGACATGGCCCTGCAACCGCCTATTATACACGCCGTCAATGAAGGTACCTTCTATCAGTGGATGAAAAAAAGGGGCAAACTGGGCGGTCAGAATAAAGTACCGCGGCTCTCCAACAACCGTGAGCATATTGACGATATACTGGAGATGGCGGGGATTGTTACTACCGAGACATGAGCGGAGTTATAAGCCTAAGGTAGTAAGTAGTAAGCATCACAGAAACCTACTTACTACTCACTACGCAGGACTAACAACTACTAGTTAAAATCCTTTCCTTCCTCAAGCGACTTCAGGTAGCCTTCGAGAAACTGCTTACTTCCGTCAGGTGCCTTGCCATAAGCGGTTTTTTCATATTTCAGCGCTTTGGTGTAGTCACCCAGTGCTGAGTATCCACGGGCCAGCCCATGCGGCGCAAGCCAGTGATCAGGCCATTTTTTGTTCGCCTTTTTGAAGATCTCCATAGCTTTTTCGTCCTTGTCCGCAGCTATGAGCTGGCGACCATAGCTGTAGTAGTTATTGATAGTAGCCCCCGGGTCTTCCAGCGCCTCCTCCATGACAGTGGTCGATTCTTCTGTTTTTCCCATAGCATTGAGTACAGATGCCTTGGTTGACAATGTCTGGAAGTTTTTCTGACTGAAGAAGTGACCTTCAACGGCTGAATTGGCCCATGCAAGAGCATCATCCAGATGGATGTTGTTTTGGACCAGATAATTGGCTGCTGAAGTCCAGCTGATGAGTTGGAACCCTGGACTGCTCTGTAACTCCCTCTTCATGTTTTCATACACCAGCTCCGGTGTATTTACTTCTATTTTGAAAGGGATCCTCTTTTTCTCCCAATCCAACGCCAGCATAGCACTGGAAGTGGTGGCTTCAGGAAAGTGATAGGTAAGTACATTGGTCTGCGGTATCTCACTGGTTTGTACATCCACCCTCAGGACGTCGTCAGCCTTATCGTAGAAGTAGCTCCCCCACGCGTTATGACTTTTGGAAAAGATCACGGTGGCCTTCCCGTCTTCAAAGACAGCATAATGAAGTCCATAGGTGCCGGCAGGCAGGTCCTTACCTTCAATTTTCACATCGTCAGAGAATTTGATCACAGTGTTTTCATTGGCCCCGGCTCTCCATGGGGCTTCGGTGGCGGTACCGAATCCCAGGTTATTGTAGCCATAGGGTACCTGACCACCCCATATCTGTCCCGTACGGTCCTGTCCCTGCGGGCTGATCACATTGGGCCGGGAGTAGTTGACAGACACTGAGGTGATACCAATGGTCTGGGACACCTCTGCTGCACCACTGGAGCGTGGTAACGTAACACCCTGAGCCATAAGCTGCTGCATACCAAAGCAGCCAACTACGGTTAACGACACGATTGCAAGTACTCGTCTAAATCGCATAATAGATAGGTTTAAGTGGAAAATTTGTTTTGGTGGGCTCTGAGGATTCCTAGGGGTTTACGGATTACCCGGGAAAAGGATGTAACATTTACATAATTCCAGATCCTTGATGGATAAGTGGCAATTATCCATGGTACGTCTGGTCAGGGGATAAGCGCCACAGCAGGAGACTGCAATTGTCCTAAGTCCACACATCTCGCAGGAAAAGAAAGGATACTGACCATATAGCATACAGGCAATAGTAATCCCGGGTACCATAAAACGACAGACCGGGATGGGATCTCCGGTTCGCTCTTTACATGATCATACCGGTCGTATACATTTTACCAGCGAAAGCCCACTACCCGGAATTAGCGAATCGCCGGAAATGCTTTTCATTTTACGCTATTGACGGAGATCCTGTGATTTTTTTTAGGCTTTTGTTTATTATATTTCAGTTTTTGAAATGAATTGCTGTGCTTTTTTTCTGAATAACAGATAGTTATATTTCAAATTTAATGATAACAGAGGGACCAGATCGTTCAGAATTATCAGATGATCAATTGTGGATTCAGTTGAAGGACAGTGACCAGCACGCCTTAACCAATATTTACCTCAGACACGTTAATTCTCTCTACAGTTATGGATTTAAAATAGCTCAGGATGCCAGACTTGTTGAAGATACTATTCAGGATCTTTTTGTTGGTTTTTGGGAAAGACGGCATAAACTATCGGACGTCCGGAATGTTGAAGCCTATTTGTTTAAAGCGTTCAAAAGAAAGTTATTAAGGGAAATTGTAAGAAAAAAAAGGCGTACGTCCATAGCACGATCTGTTAACACACCGGATTATGAATTTCCTTTATCCCCATCCATCCAATCGAAACTTATTGCGGAAGAAGAAAAGAAAGAGCAAGAAGACAGGTTAAAAGAAGCGTTGAAAAAGCTAACGGCAAGGCAAAGGGAAGCCATTTTCCTCAAATATCAACAAAAACTGTCTTTCGCGGAAGTAGCTGACGTAATGGAAATAGAAACCAAGGCGATCTATAAACTAATGTCCAGAGCCATCAGCACACTTAAAGACACTATGAAGTCAGGTGCGCTGACCTGCACTACATTGCTATCCGATTTTTTATCATTTCAATAGCCCTCCTGCGCGGTAGTTTTTATCCTTCATTCATTTTTTTCTGTAGTCATGGGGTAAAATGAAAATCGAATGCCCCTTTTAATTCATAAAGGGAATTTCACCCTAAATACTATCCAACAATGAAGAAAGATTATAAGAAGTATACTACCCAGGATTTCCTGCTTGATGAAGCATTCATTTTATCAGTTTACACACAGAAAGAAGATAAGCAAGGAGAAGCATGGGAGGAAATGCTAAAGAGACATCCTGAAAAGAAGGCTGAAATGGAAGAAGCCAGACGCATCCTTCTTTCAATGACCTTTGCGGAAGATGAGATCAATGAAGATAGGATCCTGCTGATTGCTGATAGGATCAGGCAAAGGATCAATACTACCCGGAAAGTCCCCTTTTCCGGTATTTACAAGGCAGCAGCTTCTCTGGCCATTTTGGCTGCAATCTGTTTTGGAGCTTATAAATTCATTGATTTTGAAAAGGAGGATCCGGTTGTTATACCTTTGGTCAACAAGTTTAACCCCCGTGGTCAGAAATCTACGATTGCTCTCCCCGACGGTTCTACTGTGATCCTCAATTCCGAAAGTAAAATTTCATTTCTCAAAGTATTTGATAAAAACCTGAGGGAAGTTCATCTGGAAGGTGAGGCTTTTTTTGATGTCAGGAAGAACGAGGAAGCGCCATTCGTTGTATACATGGGAGCGCTAAAAGCAACGGTATTGGGTACATCTTTCAATGCCAGGAACTATCCCGAGGAGAACTACACCAACGTAGCGCTGTCAACAGGCAAGCTATCCGTATCACCCGTCGAATCCAGTGATATTCAAAACGAGACAATAGTTCTGGAACCAGGGCGTCAGGCCATTTACGATAGATCATCTTCTGAGATCTCCGAAGATTCCTTTGACATGGAAGAAATACTGGCGTGGAAAAACAAAACTATCTATTTCAAAGAAGCAGATATGGCAAATATCGAGAAAAGACTTGAGCGTTGGTACGGTGTAGACATCACGGTCAAAAACCCGCCTGACAGGGAGGTAAGTGTGTCAACTACCTTCAAAAACCAACCCTTAAGCCATGTGCTGAAGAGCCTGGCCTTTACGTTAAAATTTGATTACCGGATAGACGACGAAAAGATAGTCATCCACTTTAAATAAAAATCCAGATAACATGATATTCAACACCAGCTAGCAAAAAACCGGTGACAAATGTCACCGGTCATTACTTCACCCTTAGTGAAAGGTTAATCCATGCTACAACATCTCATAACCGGCCATTAAGGGCAATAAAAGTTCATTTAATCAGTATAAACAAACGCTCAAATTTATGAAAAATAAACTTTTACCAGTAATTATCATGCTCTCTAAATACGCCATCTACAGCCTTACGGTCATGTGCATATTTTCAAACCTGATATTGGCTGCAGAAGGGACGGCACAGAAATATAAAAGTGTAAAAGATGTATATATATACGTCGGTTTTGACAATGCAACAATAACAGAAGTTTTCGCAGAGATTGAGAAACACACCAACTTTTATTTTACGGTTGATCATACTCAAATCGATCAAACTGTAGTAATAAACAGGAAGCCTCAGAGCACCAGTGTTGCAGAACTACTGATTGACTTGTCGAAAAAAGCAAACCTAAAGTTCAGACAGGTCAATGACAATATCAGCGTAGTATCCAGAACAAAATCCTCCCCGCTGAACAGGTTGGAAATAGAGGTTGATGAGCCAGCAGATATTCGGATAAAAGGTGTTGTGGTCGATGAAAAAGAGGAACCACTGGTAGGTGTGAGCATTGTTGTTAAAGGCACCACTATTGGTACCATAACAGATTATAATGGTGAGTACTTTTTGGAAGTACCGGATGAGAATGCAGTACTTGTTTTTTCATTTGTCGGATATGCTACTCAGGAAGTCCCTGTGGGTAATCTTAGTGTCATTGATGTTATTATGGAAGAGGACATTGAAACGCTCTCTGAAGTAGTTGTGGTAGGCTATACTGAGAAGGATTCCAGAAAGCTCACTTCGTCACTGGCCACAGTAGATAGTGACAGGTTGGAAAAAGTCCCAATGTCTACCTTCGATAATATTTTACAAGGTAACGCTGCCGGTGTTCTTATTCAGTCAGGTACCGGCCAGCCAGGAAGATCAGCATCCATTAGCATAAGGGGTGTTAAGTCATTAAATGCGGGTGATGCTCCATTATATGTTTTGGATGGTACTATAATAACAGAAGGGGATTTTGCAGCCATCAATCCTAACGATATTGGCTCCTTAACTATTTTGAAAGATGCTGCGGCTACCCAGATATATGGTTCCAGGGCATCAGGCGGAGTGGTAGTTATCACGTCAAAAGAAGGAGTGAAAGGAAAGACCAGAATGGAATACAGTACCTATTTTGGGCTTTCGCTTAAGCCTGACTATAATGATGGACTTCAGCCACTTACATCTGCGCAAAATATAGATCTGCAGCATGAGCTCGGATCCGGTTCTACAGTTGGCTTTTCTCAAAGGGATATTGACTCACTTAAACAGATCAATACGGACTGGCTTGATGTTACTACGAGAAATGGTACAATACAATCCCATGAGCTTTCCTTGTCAGGAGGAAATGAAAACACTACATTTTACCTGTCAGGAGCTTACTTTAGTCAGGAAGGAATAGCCTTACGGTCTGATCTGAAACGATATTCACTCAAACTGAACCTTGAGCATGAGATAAATAACTTTACCATAAGGTCCAATGTCTATTTGGCTCATACAGATGCCCGGGATAGTCAGTCAGAGGGAAGTTTTAGCAGGTCTAACTCTTTTTACGGCTCTATAAGGACCGCTCCCTATAATCCGGTTGTACATCCGGTAACAGGCGAATATGTATTAGGCCTGGAAGGCCGGAATATTGTGGAACGTACCAATAACACGATTGAAGATGAAGATAGTGACAATGCAATTATAAGCCTGAGAGGGGAATACAGATTTCCTTTTTTAAAGGGGTTAAGGGTAGTCTCGAATTGGTCTGTAAATTATAGACAGGAAAACAATGTTGATTTTGTAGATCCACAATCCTTTAGAGGCCAGACAAGGCAAGGGAGACAAGGAGAGTTACGAAACTCTTTTGACAGACGGACTCTGCTTACAGGTACAAACTCTCTTCACTACAGTTTTGATATTGCTAACGAACACTTTTTTGAAGTAGCAGCTTATCAGGAGTATTTTGAGGCTAAAACAAGGGAAACTTTTGTCGAAGTGTTTGGTTTTGATAAAATCAATACAATAGCGGGTGCTACTCCAGGCACAGCTGACAATGGTTTTATCCCAAATTTTGGTGGAGGTATTAGTGAAAACACGCTATCATCTTTATTTGGAACCCTTGACTATTCTTTCAGGGATAAATACAACGTAACTGCCGGGATAAGACGTGATGGATCGAACAGGTTTGGGGCTAATAACCGTTTTGGAACATTCTATTCAGTAGGTTTAGGTTGGAGCTTCAGTGAAGAAAGCTTTATGTCCGGTCTGGGCGTTTTAGACTATGGAAAATTCAGAGCCAGTTATGGTACAGTCGGAAATCAAAGTATCAGTAATACTGCTGCCCAACCTATATTTGGTATATCCTCTTACGGAGGTGTAAATGGTATTGTCGAAGGTTTATCTAACCCTGACCTGAAATGGGAACAAACACAAAAACTGAATTTGGGAATTGACCTAACGCTATTAAATGACTTTTTATCTCTTAATGTTGATTGGTACAATGAAGTTACAACGGACCTTCTGATCTCTACACCACTTTCGGAAACTACAGGATTTAGTAGTCAGTTAAGAAATACAGGGTCATTGAGAAACAGGGGTATTGAAGTCAATGTCAATACCAATAATATCAATAAAGGTAATTTTAAGTGGAGTACAGACTTTAACATTTCCAGAAACCGAACGATTATAACTGAATTGCCGAATGGTGAATTTGTAACTGGAAATACTCTGGTAAGAGAGGGGGTTGAGTTCCCTATTCATTTCAGAGTGAAAAGGGCCGGTGTAAACCCGGCTAATGGCAGGTTTTTATGGTACAATCTGAACGGGGAATTAACGGAAACCTTTGATCTCAATGACCGTGTCGCAGAGTTGCCGGCAACACCAAGATTTTTTGGAGGTTTAACAAACACACTAAGCTACAAAGGGCTTACGCTTCGGGTGTTATTTACTTTTTCTGAAGGGAAGTACATTATGAACATCGCAAGGACCTCACTTGACAATCCTACAAAGACAAATAATGGAAGTGCCTCTACGAATGCCCTGCGACTTTGGAGACAGCCTGGTGATATAACAGATATCCCCAGTGCAAGGCAAGGTGAATATTTCAGTGATTCAGGCTTCATTGAAGATGCATCATTCATCAGATTGAGGAACGTGAGACTTTCTTATAACCTTTCTTCTTCAATCACAGAAAGGTTGCACATATCAGGTTTGAACGTCTACCTCCAGGGGCAGAACGTACTTACTTTTACTTCCTATTCTGGTTTGGACCCTGAAAACTCGGGCATAGAAGAGCGGGCCGAATACCCAGCGCTACAAACGTTCACTGTAGGGGCTGATGTTAGATTTTAATCTATAAAACAATGATCAAGATATATAGATATTTATTGACGAGCATATGCCTGGTGATCATGCTTTCATGTGATGATAAATTGGAAATTGCTCAACCGGATGTGCTGTCCGCGGAGGTTGCCATTCAAAGTGTAGAGGATTTAGAATTGGCGCTGGTAGGTGCTTATGCCACCTTGCGGAGCGGAAGCTTGTATAGAGAGGCTATGGTGTATTTGCCGGATATATTGGCGGATAATATGAGAATAGGCCCTACTAATGGAGGACGCTTCAGAACCCAGACAAACTGGTTGTACACAGCAGGCAATGACATTGGAGTTTGGGCTGCTGCTTATACGCTTATTTTTAGGGCCAATACTGTAATAAACAACGCAGAGCAGTTTGAAGATGGGCCCTATAAAAACAGAATTGTTGGACAAGCCTATGCGCTAAGAGCCTTTGGGCACTTTGACCTGCTCAGATACTACGGACAGGAATACAATAGAAACTCTACCAGGCTTGGGGTACCGGTTGTTAAATTCTTTGAGATCGGTACCCCGCCCAGGGCCACGGTAGCCGAGGTATATGATCAGGTGTTTGAAGATCTTGGCACGGCCAGAACCATGTTGGGTGATGTTGACAAAGATATACAGGAAACAGGGCCATATTTTATGGACCAGCGGGCAGTAACGGCCCTGCTCGCGAGGGTATCGCTTTATGCCGAAGAGTGGGAAGATGCCGCGGATTATGCCTCTCAGGTTATTAGTACCAATTCACTGGCAGGCATTGGTGAATACCCTGGGATATGGAGGGAAGATGACCTTAATGACGAAATCCTGTTTGGCGTTCTGTTTGCTACGCGGGATGAGGGCACTTTAGGCAGTCGCTTGTATGATGCCGTTCTTGACATTCCACAACAGTTTACCTATACCGCTTCTTTGGGAGACCTTTATGATAAGACCAATGATATTCGATTCAGCACTTTCGTATTGGAAAACACCACAACAAGTTCCGATGATGTCTACCTGACGATCAAATACCTCGGGCGTGGTGGTGAAAATGGTCTTAATAACGCCAAAGTGCTTAGAGTAAGTGAAATGTATCTCATCAGGGCTGAAGCATACACCAATATCCCCGGTAGAGATACCGATGCACTGGCGGACCTGAATGCCCTGAGGGATAGTAGAATAAGTGCCTATGTACCGGAAAATCTTAGTGGAGATGCACTTAAAGAAGCGATCCGGGTAGAAAGAAGAAAGGAGCTCGTAGCCGAAGGACACAGATGGTTTGACTTGAGAAGAACAAATGAATCTATCGCCCGGGGGACCGATTGCAGAGGTATAACACTGAACTGTACCTTGCCAACGGGTGATTCTAGATTTATATACCCCATTCCTCAGGACGAGATTTTGGCAAATCCCAATATGAAGCAGAATGATGGATATTAAAAGGTTTGAATGTTAGAAGCTATGAAAAAATACATATATATAATACTTGTTGCTATTGTAGCACTCTCGTGCGAAGTAGATAATATCGGACCCATATTGGATGATGATATTGATCGAATCTTTTTTGATACCGACAGTATAGGTCGTTTTGAAAATGATCCAAATGATATTGTTGTTAGAGTAAGCTCAATTAAGCCGGGACGTAGCACCACTATTACTTTAGGAGGTACAGCTGTTAGAGATGTAGATTATGTCCTGACCGGTGATCTAAACCTTTCTTTCGGGGAAAGTGGTGATGCAGCTTACAATCAATACCTCTTCATCTCATTAATTGATAATTCTGCTGGTGATGATGACAAAACGATCATACTTTCATTGCCATCCGGCCAGGGTCTTTCCGAGACAAACCGGAGGGAATTGATCATAAGCATTGTTAATAATGACGTGAGTTCCGGAACAGTAGAAGTACCAATTTCCGCAACTAATGATGATGTGGAAGAAGGTCAGTTTGATGGTGCGCTGGATTTTGATAGTAGTGACCTTGAACTAGGTGAATATGATACAGGAGGAACACCAGATCGTGGACTTCAGACTATTGGCCTCAGGTTCAATAACATTCAAATTCCACAAAATGTGAATATACTTTCTGCTTCTATTCAATTTACTGCAGATAATACCGGGTCGGACCCTGTCCAATTGACCATTTATGCGGAAAACATTGGAAATGCACCCGAATACGCAAATGCTTTTGGAGTGACAAGCAGAGATAGAACTACAGCTAATGCGGTTTGGAACGTACCACCGTGGCTTACTGTGGGTGAAAGTGGTGCTCCTCAGAAAACACTGGATTTGTCAGCAGTGGTTCAGGAAGTTTTGGATAGAGATGATTGGCAGGCGGGTAACAGTATAAATTTCATTATGGAACATAGCGGACCAAGTGTAGGGGTGACAAGTAACTCTGGCGGTAGAGAAGCTGAAACTTTCGATGGAACTGCTGCACCTGTCTTAATTATAGACTGGGAGCTTAAATAACTGTTTTTCGCAGTTACGGAGCACCTGCATGACCCTGAAACTTTTATTACGACTTAAAAAGTTCAGATTCGGATATATTTTTAAAAGAATAATTAATGAAAAATACTAGATATATATTGGTTAAGCGTTTCCTGTTTTGCTTAACCCTGACAGCTACCATACTCGTAGCATGTGAAGATGATGATGCTGATAAAATTTCTAACTCGCCACAGAGATTGCCGGATATAACCATGATAGACCCTGCCAGCGGGCCTGTACGATCTACGGTGACACTTACAGGGGTAAACTTCAGTGAAAATCCTGATGAGATCAGCGTAACGTTCGACGGAGGAGATCAGGCACAAATTATATCCTCTACGGAGACAACGATCAAGGTTAAAGTACCTGATTTCACTACTTCCGGTATTGTAAACTTAGTTGTGGGGACTTCATTTGCCATAGGAGGGCCAACATTTACGGTTGAGCTACCCGAAATTATGTCCTATTCAACATCAACAGCCGAACCCGGTGCATCTGTCGTGATCTCCGGTTCCGGTTTTAGCGAAACACCAACGGATAATATTGTCAGCTTCAATGGAGAACTGGCTGAGGTTGCATCATCTTCATCCACAAGCATTACGGCTACAGTTCCCGTGCGGGCTTTGACAGGTCCAATTACCTTAACGGTGGCTGGAAATGATCCGGTGACAGGTCCTGTATTTACGGTTACGAGACCTGAAGTAATGATAACTTCCATCAACCCAACCCAGGGCGCCCCGGGAATAGAAGTTACAATTACCGGAACTGGTTTTAGCGAAATATTGGCTGATAATATTGTCAGTTTCAATGGAGAGCTGGCAGATGTTTCAGCATCCACACCTACAACCATTACTGCCACCGTTCCCTTAGATGCTACTACAGGCCCCATTACTCTGACGGTATTTGGTAATGATCCCGTAACAGGGCCTGAGTTCACTATAACCGGGAATACCATATTGATCCCTCTCATTAGCGATGATGATGATGTAGAAGAGATTGCAGTGCTGGAAGCTGGAAGCACCGATGCCGTAGGTGATATGGATCTGGGCAGTAGTGACCTGGAATTTGGAGAAATGAGCAGTGGTCAGGGCTTAATGAATATCGGGTTACGATTTAATAATGCTGACATACCGCAGGGAGCAACTATTGAAGAAGCCAGCGTTCAGTTTAAATGTGATAATACCGGGGCGGACCCGGTAGAACTGACCATTTATGGAGAAAATACCGCCAATGCTGCTGAATATACAGGAGTTAACGGAGAATTATCTGAGAGACCACTTACCACAGCAAATGTGGTGTGGAATGTTCCTGAATGGGTGGCAGCAGGTGATCGGTTAGACGCCCAGAAAACAGTGAATTTGGCGAGTATAATACAGGAAATTGTAGATCGGCCTGACTGGGCACCCGGCAATAGCATAAACATTATAATGAAACACACGGGTGTGAGTATTGGTGTAACCAATACTTCAGGAGGAAGAGAAGCAGAAAATTACTCATCGTCTACCGCTGATGACGGGGCTGAATTATCCATCACTTTCAAGTAATAATGAAAATAAGAGAATGCTTCTCAGGAGCATTCTCTTATTTATCAAATCACAGTTTTTGTTAAAGCAGATCAGCATTAAAGGATATTCCAACCTCCTGAGTAGAAACATTATCAGCGCTATCTTACAGACTATTTTAGATCAATATCAACCATCAAAACCTGGATCCATGGAAAGGAGAAATATGTTTGTTCTTCTCTGTATAATCACTTTGTGCTGCATCGGCATGTTAAGCTCCTGCTCAGGTGATGAAGATGATAAACCCGCTGAGCTTCCTCTCCCGAAGATCACTTCAGTCAGTCCCGCTAAAGGGAAAGAAGGGGATGTAGTGACGATCAATGGTAATAATTTCAGCCCTGATGCTACAACCGTTACAGTCGGTTTCAATGGTGTAAAAGCCACAGAAATATTCTTTTCTTCTGTTAGTCAAATTTCCACGCAAGTGCCGACCGGCGCAACTACCGGCAATGTATCAGTGACTATTGGAAATCAAACAGTACAGGGGCCGGTTTTTACTGTTGAGGAAAAAGTGATAGATAATACCAATCAAACGCCCGTCAACTTCAAGATCGCGTTTATCGGCGATTCAGAAGTTGATGTAGCAGCAGACGCCGTTTTATCTCTTATTAAAAGCGAAGGTACCGATGCCGTAGTACATGCGGGGGACCTTGGTTATGATAGCAATGCACCATTGATATTTGAAAATAATGTTAATGCTGTCCTGGGGGCAGATTTTCCATATTTCTACGTAGTGGGTAATCATGATGATCACCTTTGGAACATCAGCGGTGGCTATCAGCAACTGCTGGAAAGCAGATTCAAGAGATTGGGAATCAAATGGACAGGACAATTGGGAGTGCAAAGTTCGTTTTCATACAAGGGGATCTTTTTTGTTACTACTGCACCTGACGAATTTGGTATTACCTCTGCAGAAGCAGGTGACTTTATACGTGGCCAGTTGAAAGGAAATTCTTCTTTATGGAGAATATCATTTTGGCATAAAAATCAACGCCTTATGCAAATAGGAGGTAAAGTAGATGAGGCTGGATGGCATGTATATGAGGAATCGCGAAAAGGAGGGGCCATTATAGCCACAGCCCATGAGCATTCCTACAGTCGTACCTACGAAATGAGCAATTTTCAAACGCAAACCATCTCCTCTACCAGCAATATAGTGAATCTGGCAAAAGATGATTTGGCGACTGCCTATGACGAAGGCAGATCATTCGCATTTGTATCCGGTCTGGGAGGCAGAAGCATCCGGGATGCACAAGCAGGACTGGACCTGAATCCATGGTGGGCCGATGTATATCATAGCAACAATGGAGGTCAATACGGAGCCCTGTTTGGGGAGTTCAATTACAATGGAGATGCCAGGCTGGCGCGTTTCTATTTCAAAGACATTGATGGGGTAGAGAGAGATGAGTTTTTTGTGAGGTCAAACTTGCAGTAATACTGATAGGGTGTATTTAAAATATGCCAGTAGTTTATAAAAAGTATTTAAAATGAAGTATACGAAAATTATTGTTTATAGAATTTTATTGCTCTTGTTCTTTTTCACAGGCCAGGCAGGTAGTTCTATCAGCCAGTCCAAAGAAGAATGTGGATCTGTGCCAGGCCAGGAGTACCTGGGTTATTTAGAAAGAACTCTAACAGAACGGGAAGCTTTGGCAAAAAAATATATTAGGGACAGGCAAATGGGTAGAGTTACCAGTGCCAGTATTCCCGTCCAATTCCATGTAAGCAGAACAACCGAAGGTAATGATGCTGCAGTAAGTGAAGCAGACCTGGTGAAAGTTTTAGACAATGTAAATGCATCATTTTCTTCAATGGGAATTTCATTTATGTCTTGCGGGCAAACCAGGTTTATTGATGACACATTCCTGCATACAAATTTTGAAAAAGACCTCCACGATCCACTACTTGATCAATATGACGACAAATTTGTTCTGAATATTTATTTTTTTGAGGACATACTCGATGTGAATGGCTATGCTAAATTCCCCCAGGATCAGGTCGACAGAATTGTCATAAATAATGAACGAGCCCTGACAAGCACGGTAGAACATGAAATTGGTCACTACTTTTCCTTACTTCATACATACTCAACTTCGCGAGGAGCTGAGTTGGTAAGTGGCGCTAACTGCAGAGTGGCGGGTGATTTTATATGTGACACCCCACCAGACCCGGGAGACAGGAGCGATTTCAGTGCTTGCATATATGTCGGAGGTGCCAGGGATGCTGCTGGTGATCTGTATAAACCTGATGGATTTAATTACATGGGAAGAGGACAGGCAACCTGCCGGAACAGGTTCTCATTACTTCAACGTGAACGGATAATGGCATCGTTAATGATGGACCGGTATTACCTGGTGGATTGTTCGCAAACGGCACCCGAGGTCAACAGCTGCATATCCACCATAACCTCTTTTCCACACAAAGAAAGTTTCGAAGATTATACAGGAGGAACAGAATGGAGACAGAACTTTGACGATGATTTTGGTTGGAGATTAATACATAGAACATCCTCCGGTAGCACTGGTCCTGGTCAGGCTTTGGATGGCGATTATTTTATGTATACCGAAGCATCTGATTATATGAATGCCACTGGTATTTTAAGCAGTCCTTGTTTTGATCTGCAAAACCAGGGTACTGCCAGTATCAGTTTTGGATATCATATGTATGGCACAGATATCGGTAAGCTTGAATTACAAATAACCAAAGACCAGGGAACTACATGGGCCACACTATGGATACAACAGGGAAACAAAGGCAACCAATGGAATACTGCGGTTGTCACATTTGATGATTATGTCAGCAACATTGTTCAATTGCGATTTGTGGGTAAGACCAGCAGCGGTTCCAAAGGTGATATGGCCATCGATGATATTGTGGTTTCAAGTGAAGAGTTGATCACCGGGATCGAACAGGATAATAGAGGGAACACGTTAAGCGCATACCCCAATCCTGCACGGCAGACCATTACCATTCAATATTCAGATCCCGGGCAGGATCATGCCACATTGTATGTAACAAGCACTGACGGTCGTATTGTTTATAAAGAAAGATTAGCCGACAAGACAGGTTTAAATCAAACTCAACTGGACCTTACTCTATGGAGCCCTGGTATCTATCTTGTGCGCATAACCGGTCAGTCAAAGGACCACACTACTCTGTTTGTTCATCAACCCTGAGACAGATGATCAATACATTGACCTGAAGGTTTTGGATGGGTATCCTCAAAACTCGCGTCAGGTTGTAGCATGGGATAACAATATGAAATAAAAAAATTACTATAAAATGAAATCAATTATTCGCGCAATACTGTTGGTGATTGCTTGTTTTTATTCGTCTCTTTTAAAGGCACAGCTTAATGATTGTCCATATGTATTTTATGATACCGATAAAATTATAATAAAATGGATTGAAGACGGGGAACTGATCCAAAAGGTGTATGACAAGCACAGGTTCAAAAAATTAAGAATAACTACATGTGAAGCTTTTCGGTCAAAGTATCTGGTTACAGATCCATCCATGGAGATCTACGATCAGCCACATTTCACGGGTGTTTCCAAAATCGCTGCGCTAGGCGATATTCATGGACAGTATGATCTGTTCATTGAGCTGTTGCAGGCACATAAAATAATTAATAAGAAAGGTAAATGGAGCTACGGAAAGGGCCATTTGGTTATTGTGGGTGACGTATTCGACAGAGGTGATCATGTAACGGAAACCCTTTGGTTCCTGTATAAATTGGAACAGGAAGCAACAAAGGCAGGGGGAAGGGTACACCTGCTTCTTGGAAACCATGAGATCATGGTGCTGAATGGTGACTTGAGATATATAAGCGATAAATATAAACTTGTATCTGAAAAGATGGGGCTGGAATATGATGAGTTGTTCAGTTCAAACACATTTATCGGTCGCTGGTTAAGAACCAAACCGGTAGCTGTTACCATTGGTGATATTGCTTTTACCCATGCAGGCTTCTCACCTCAGTTTGTCAGTAAACAGTTTGATATAGAATCAACCAATCGCCTGTTTCACGCAGGTATAGTAGATAAAAGTAAAGAGGTAATAGCTAAAAATGATACTACCAGGTTTTTGGCTAAATCCAAAGGGCCGGTATGGTACCGTGGATATTTCAGGGACAAAAACTTTACAAAAGCGCAGGCCCGGGAGATTCTTGATCACTTAAACAAAAAGCACATTGTTGTAGGCCACACCTCTATGAAAAAAGTAAAGTCTCACTTTGATGGATTAATATTCAGTGTTGATTCAAGTATTAAAAAAGGTGAGTACGGCGAAATTTTGATCTGGGAAAATGATCAGTTCTTCAGAGGTACGTTGTCAGGAGAAAAGAAAAACTTTGAATAAAGTCCTGTGATTTTAAAATACCTGAAATTTAGAAAAGTGACCAGAACAGGGGTCACTCTTTTTTAGACCGGATCAGATAGGTTTTATTCTCATCACCCTGTATCAGCCTTTTGATATTCTTATTGTGGGTCCAGAGAATAACGATAAACAGAAAGAAACCGAAGATGATCAACAGGGTTTCGCTCGTCTTGAACCTGGGAACAAACACCAGCATAGACGGGAACGCCAGTGCGCCTATGATGGAAGCCAGAGATACATATTTGGAGACCAGCAACGTAATGATAAAAACCAAAATGCATAACAGGGCCACCTCATAGTGTATGGCTATCATCATACCCAGTAGCGTGGCAACACCTTTTCCACCTTTGAAGTTGAGAAAAACTGAAAATATATGCCCCATCACTGCTACCACGCCAAATATAAGTTTGTAAGTGATAAGGTTGGGTTCGTTGATGATCTGAGCCCGCATGAGCAGGGTAGCGATGGAGGTGGCGAGTAAACCTTTGATCACATCCCCCAACATAACAATGATACCTGCTTTCGTGCCTAATACCCTGAATGTATTGGTAGCTCCCGGATTACCACTACCATATTCGCGTACGTCAAGACCATGTACGGCCCTGCCGAACCAAACGGACGTAGGAACCGACCCTAGAACGTAAGCTAAAATAATCACAAGAGCAATGATGAGTACTTCCATAAGTTGTTTTAAACGATAAAAAAAGAAGTAAACATCGCATTTACTTCTTGATAGGATAACAAATATAGGTATTTCAATGTTTTTTTGAAAGTGCAGATTTGTCGCCGGCAGCACTTATCTGCAGGAAAATGGTCTTGACAACAAAAATTTAACTTGTTGATTTTCAAAATTATACCTCTTTACAGCTAAATATACACTGGAATTAATACTCCGAAGGGTCGGAGCAAAATGAGACCCATCTGCTAGAATCCATCATCATCGTCAAACCCATCGTCGTCATCATCTGTGGTCTCATCCGTTTCATCAACGGTTTCTTCCTCTTCGATATCGGAGTCAAGCTGATAGGGCTCATCTATTCCATAATACTGAAGCCTGAAGCGGTTAATGAAGTTGAGCGTTTCCGCACGGTCTGCAGGAGCAAATACCAGATCGCCGATCTTGGCCTTGGCACCGTTACTTTTATTGGAAATGATAGTATTGAAGGCGTTATTGGAGGAAAAAATAAGCAGACGATTATCCTCATAGCTGAAGTAATACCATGAATCTGCCGAGGCCTTCAGAAACAGGTTGAAGAGTGCCCCGCCGTCTTCGTTGCGTTTCACCTCCAGGAATCCGTCAAAGGCACCGTTCAGATCTGTGCGTTGTATGTTGGACATGCCCAGCTTGCCCTCACTGTAAAATGCATTGTAGTCGACTGACCATTTCATATTAATATCAGCAAACACCATGGAGACTGAGGTCTCCTTTACAAATCCCGCAAGGGATACATACTCCTGACTGGACTGCTGCTCATACTCTCTGGCGGCCCGTTCACCTGCAATATCGGCCAGCTTATACAGCAGTTCTGTCTGATCTCCCAATCCTTCCGGGGCTCCGAGATTATTGATCACATCAAGGATATCCGTTGCCATTACATCAAACGCCTGAGCAGGTACCGGTTTAAAGGAGACGGAAAAAAAGGTGTTCAGATTGTATTTCACCTCATTCACATTCGCATTGCCCAGTACCGCAGCCTTTATATCCACGTCTTTGTTGGGTGGAATAAAGTTGGCCGGGCCTTCCAGTCTGATCTCACCCGTATTCTGATTGTACCTGAATATTTTTCCGGCCAGTCTCTTGCCAGAAGCCTTCAGAGAATCCTCGATAACATATTCGTCTTTTTCCTTATCATAAAAAAGTACACCCGAGGGCGTAAAGAAATCCTCATCGTCAGGAGTATACTTTTCGGTAACGAAGGAATGATACAGACTGTTATCACCAACGGCGAAGTGTAAACCGGCTTCCAGCCTTTTGCCCTCTTCAGTGGTGGAATTGTCGAAGTCTATAACAACATCACGCTGATCTCCACTACTTGTATGATTTATCCAGGTATTATATCCAGGCTCGTCCAGGTCAAGCTTTACATACCCTGACAGCTCCATGGCCGGCTTATGTGCATACATGATCAGGTCACCCTTGTAGAACATGCCCGCAGAGATCAGAAGATTCTGCATTTCATTTACTGACCCATTGGCTACGGTGTGCTGCTCAGAGGTCTGTCTCTTCCCTTCACCTACTGCTATTTCCTCCAAACGGAAATCCTCCATTTTGATAGGGACCGTATCATTCAACGCATTGACAAACTGATAGGTAGCATAACCTGAAAATTCATTACGGGATTTGATATCAATAACACCTTCCGTCAAACGGTGATATCCGTTCAGTGTATCCAGGATGATCGTAGTATTGGTAAGCTGACCTATCTTTGAGTTCTCCAGTATGAGCACTTCATTGTTTTCCGGAGTGATCTTCGCATCAGCCACAATGATATAAGGTATGCCACTCACTTTCAGCTCCAGTGTATTAATGTCGTATTCTGCCTTTGTGGCATTAAAGCTTAGGGAATCCAGGTCTTCACGGGTAGTGTAGAAGTATGAACTCTCAATAGGCACATCCCGTGGCTTGATCATCGTTATTTTCTGCTCCTCCAGGTCCCATCTTGCCTCTGTAATAGAGGTTTTAAACTGGGCATAGGGAAACTCAATGGCGGCCTCGCCTTCTACTTCAGGACTGATGACCGCATAGTTTTCATCCAGGTCGAACTTCAGTCGCACATCATTGCCATGGAGAGCGGGCTTGTCAGGGTTACTGGACTGCAGATCAAACTCAGCATGGCGTGCGGAAAACTGATCATGTTCAAGGGTGATCCGGTCTGATTTCGACTCTGACCCACGGGTAGCCAGCAGACCGGAGCCAAAAACACCATTATTTGTGACAATGGCTGTACCGTCCAGGGAAGCTGTTTGATTATAAAACTGGATGGGTTCTTCCACATTTTTGATGTACATGCTGTCTTTTTTGGGCAGCCATTTCATTTCATAGCTACTCAAATTGGCCTGTGGGAATATTACGCCATTGTATTCTGCCTCGCGTATTTCAAAGTAATTACCACTACCGGTTACAGAATCCGGATAAAAAATAAAATCATCCGACTCCAGTGATGTGGTAAGAAAATCTATCCTGCCATCTCCCCGGAGCCCACGACTGTCCAGGCTGAGCTTATTGTAAAGTTTACCTTCTCCTTCATAAAGTGTGTAGCCCTCCGGTGGAATTTCATGCTGGAAACCCAGCGAGAAATCCGGCTGGATACGCATGGTTTCCTTAAATTCGGGGAACATACCGCTGGATACAAAAGTACCTTCAAAACCAATAGCTGCCGGATCAGAACCTCCAAGACTGTCCAGGTCGAATGGCGGAACCAAAAAGTACAGGGACCGGTCATATACCCCGTCAAGTACTTCTTTCCTGTCAAAGTAGGCTACCTGCCCTTTTTCCGAATTGAACCTGGGGTAATTCAGATATTTGACTTTACTGGATTTATTGCTGGGCTTGTTGATATAGAGTGTTCCCGAACCACTTTTGAGAGAGTTGGACACCATGCCCGAGCTTTGAATGGAATCAGCCGATACAAGGGCATTTTTTACTTTTTTTCTTCCTCCGGACGTACTCCTGCTATTGATGTCCTTTACAAAGAATTCTATCGAATCAATGATATTCAGGTAAATAAGGAAGCTGTCGTACTTAAAAGTAAAATCACGGCCAACATATTCAAAGTTGCCGGCATAGACCTTGCCGTTAAACTTGAAATCCCGGTCACGGAGCAGCCTGATCTCACTGCTATCCGGTTCGATGACCACATTCAATGAATCACTGATCCTGAAACTCTCCACCCCACGCACTGTCATCTGCCCTTCCCTGAAGTTCAGTGTGGCATTCGGTTTTTCGTTCGTCACCGAAGCTATGATGATATTGTCAAAATCCTTTTTCCCGTTTTTTGATTCAAAAAGGTGGGTGGCTTTTGGCTTTACAGTAACCAGTCCGTCATTGGAGTCATACCCCACCAGGCCTTTTTGAGCGAGGAACAACATGGCTCCCCGTAGCAGAAGTTCATCTTTTTTGTAAAATTTTGCGAGGTCACCCACATAAAATTCATCTACGTTCTTTTTCGAGGCATAGTACGTCACTATCCCCAACGGATTAAAATCATAGACTTTGTCTCCCAATGACCGGTAGTCCTCATAGTTGTAGTGGTCCGATGATTCAAAGCGGGCCGGAACGATCCTGCGTGCCTCAAGTATGGAAGCGTCCAGACTATCCGACATGAGATCCCACCGGATAATATCTGCGGTAAAGTCCATGTTGAAGTAGGTGGACGTATAGGGGGTATTGCGAAAACCTCCCTTGTCTTTTTGAAGCACAAGGTATTTACTTCCCAGGTCATATTTCAACCGCAGGGCCGGATGATAAATGGAATCATTGCCCTGATAGATAACAACAGCTGCTCTTTTGGCCTGCACGAGGGAATCCTGAAATTCAAATATATCTGCCCGGGCTCTGAATTTTCTGGAAGCAGCATCCTGCACCTCTATCAATGAACCTTTGCCAAGCAGGGAGGAGCTATTGATCCGTGCTCCCTTGAGAGAAAATCCTCCCTGATAAAGGAAATGCTTGTCAAAACCCTTTACCGGTATATTGCTGTAATAAGACTGAAACCGGGGATAGCTCGCATCCGTAGTGGTGTCATGCCGCACACTCTTGTATTCAAATACACCATCCACCTGCCTGTTCAACTTGCCCACGTAGGTGAGCTTTGTTGATTCTGCAGTAAGACCAGCCCTGGTCACGTCAAGGCTGTAATCTGAAAAATCACAGTAGACCGAGTCTGCCCCCAGACCAGCCATGGTCCAGTCAAACCTTCCCCCTGCTCCTACAAAATCATCGGAAAGAAGAAGATAATTACCCGACGTTTTCCTTAAAAAGACAGAATCATATTCCGTAACAAAATTCAGGTCGAGGGCGCTGAATTTTATAATAGGACCTTTGATGACCGGTAGGTTATTGCCACCTGTAATGGCCTGCGCCAGCAGCTCTTCCTCTGATAATGCGGGTTCTTCGTCCTCCTCATCCCATTCGGTATCCCATTCTTCATCGGGCTCCTCTTCATCCCAGTCATCAAACCATTCCTCTTCTTCTGCAGGTTCCTCATCCACAGCCTGTTCAACCGCGGGCTCCTCTACGGGTTCAGCTTCTTCCACATATTCAAACTGATAGGTATCATTCAGCACATAGAGCCTGTTAACTCTGGAGTAGTACAGAGCGCGGTATTCAAAAAACCGTGCCGACGACCGGAAGAATTTCAATATTTCTGCCTTACCATGCCGGTCGATCACCTGGTCCGCAACATTCAGGTAGGCGGTAAGGTTTTTGTCACTGGCATACTCCACATCCTTGGCCAGGGCTAATGACCTGAAATAGGCATCCATAACATCCCTGCTGCCGTAGCGCTTGTTCATAACAGCAGCGATCTGCCGTTGTATCTTATCCTGCAGCTCAGGGCCCAGACGTGGCCAGGCAAGAACAAAATCATCAGGAATAACAAGTACCTGTTTTGATCGCACCGGGCTTAGTCTGTTCTTCAAAGAGTCCGCAGAGATCTGTCCCATGGCGGAAGAGCCAAGGCAGAGCAGTCCCGTAACGACCAGCGGCAAAAAATATGTATGTACATTCCGCATCAATCCCACAAATTCCTAAATTATGGCGAATAAACCAATAATCCTGAATAGTGATAACGAAATAATCGTCAAGAGGATTGTTTTTTCCTATTTTTTTACGAAAACGAGCGACGACCAGTCATTACGGTGTCCTGAATGTATCAGCTCCAGACCGGACGACGCTGCGCAGTCTATGATACTTTGATCATCCTGCTCATAAAACCCGCTCAATATCAGTTTCCCTCCATCTACCAGGTGATCGGCATATTGACCGGTTTCACTCAGCAATACATTTTTATTGATATTTGCAAGGATCAGGTCAAACCTGCGGCCCAGCCTGAGCGAATCAATGGTGCCCTCCATAATTTCTATATTCCGGCAATGATTCAGTGAAACATTTTCCGGAGCATTCTCGATACTCCATGAGTTGTTGTCATAGGCTATGACCTCCCGGGCTCCCAGTTTCTCCGCCATAATGGCGAGAATGGCCGTACCAGTGCCTGCATCCAGTACGGTTTTTCCCTTGTGATCCACACGCATTTGATTCTTCAGCATCAGCCATGTGGTTGCATGATGGCCCGTACCAAAGGACATACGTGGGTTGATGATAATTTCATAGGGAAAA
Organism: Flammeovirgaceae bacterium BBD 1991-12; assembly: GCA_001657315.1. Classification (GTDB taxonomy): domain Bacteria; phylum Bacteroidota; class Bacteroidia; order Cytophagales; family Cyclobacteriaceae; genus Fulvivirga. Next base: position 64,107 of record LYSV01000015.1, read on the forward strand.
GAGCTGTCCTCTCTGTGAAAGGTAGCACGAACATATATCTTATCTTCCACCACAATAGGATCATAGTTCTTTTCCCATTCTTCATTCCAGTTGCGGGAAACCACCGGTGTCACCTCATAGGCAATGGAATGGCCGTTGTATTTGTTCAGGATATCGTTCAGGTCCTGCTCATTGAATCTGGCCTTGTCGATATAAGCTTCCAGCCCGTCATCGGTCTCCATCATAGAGTCATAGTCCAACTGCGATAGTTCAGCAATGAGTATTTCCCTGATCTCTCCGGAGCAATATATTTTAACGGCCAGAAAATCGACACCAGCCATGCACTAGAATGACTTTACAATGTCTACAAAATCACGGGACTTCAGGCTGGCTCCTCCGATCAATCCACCATCCACATCGGCACAGGCAAACAGCTCAGGAGCATTGTCAGGCTTGGCACTGCCACCATAAAGAATGGAAAGCCCGTCTGCTACATTTTGGTCGTACTGGCTGGCTATAAAATTTCGCAGGGCAGCATGCATTTCCTGGGCCTGGTCAGAAGTGGCTGTCCTTCCCGTGCCAATGGCCCAGATAGGCTCATAGGCTATGACCAGTTTTGAAAAGTCATCTGCCGAAAGGTGAAAAAGGCTCTCTCTGATCTGTTGACATACAAAGCCCACATAATCTCCATTCTCCCTGATCTCCAGTGATTCTCCACAACAGAAAATGGGGGTTAAACCGTTTTCCAGGGCTATGTCTACCTTACCGGCCAGCTGGGCATTGGTTTCGTTAAAGTACTCCCTTCGCTCACTATGTCCCAGGATCACATATCCCGCTCCCACAGAACTGAGCATAGCCGCTGAAACCTCACCCGTGTACGCGCCAGAGGCATGTTCATTACAATTTTGGGCTCCCAGAAATATATTACCGGCCGCTTCAACCAGCTTACCTACATGGCTCAAATGAATGAAGGGTGGGGCCAGCACAATGGTGACATCTCCCGTAACTTCGGCGCCTGCCATATTTATGATCTCGGAAGCAAGGGCCTGGCCTTCGTCCTGTGTTTTGTTCATTTTCCAGTTTCCGGCTACTATTTTTTTTCGCATGTTATTGATATTGAGTGTTGATGATTAAATTGTCAGGCTTTTCAGATTACCGGGATCAAAGATATGATTTGTATGCTATCTGATAATAAAATAGTAGATCTAACCGTAGCGATTCCACTAAAAAAGATGCAGGAGTAAAGGATCTCTGATTAGCCCGATCCGTAGCTTGAGAATTTGAATTTTCTGATTGATGATTGACAATTTGATCACAAACCTGATCTTTTCTTTACATCTACTCCTCCAGGAGGATATGCTAGCTGATCCTGCTCCAGTTCACCATGGTTTTCCGCATGGCCTCGACCTGCACCTTAATATTCTCGTTTCGGGGTTGACTTAGCTCAGGATCATGGGTGAGCACGGCCTGAGCCGCCTGTCGGGCAGACTGAAGTATTTCGCCATCTTTACCCAGATCGGCAATAAGCAGATCAAGCACACCACTTTGCTGAGTACCCATCAGGTCACCTGGGCCCCTCAGCTTCAAATCAGTGTCGGCTATTTCAAACCCGTTGTTGGTTCGGACCATGGTCTCTATACGTACGCGGGCTTCTTTTGACAGCTTGTAGTTGGTCAGCAGGAGGCAATAAGACTGGTCTGCGCCACGCCCCACCCTGCCCCGGAGCTGATGGAGCTGTGCCAGTCCGAACCGCTCGGCATTTTCGATCACCATCACGGAGGCATTGGGCACATTCACGCCCACTTCTATTACTGTAGTGGCCACCATGACCTTTGTTTCTCCCTTTACAAACCGGTTCATCTCATAATCCTTGGCATCAGCCTTCATCTTACCATGAACAATGCTTACGGGCATCTCAGGAAAAGCACGGCAGATGCTTTCGTATCCATCCATAAGATGTTTCAGATCAAGCTTTTCAGACTCTTCAATGAGGGGATATACCACATACACCTGCCGGCCTTCACTGATCTGCTCTTTTAAGAAGCCATTCACCTTCAGCCGGTGGGAATCATAGCGGTGTACAGTTTTTATAGGTTTACGTCCTGCCGGCAACTCATCGATTGTGGAAATGTCAAGATCACCGTACAGCGTCATAGCCAGGGTTCTTGGAATGGGTGTGGCAGTCATGACCAGTACATGAGGATAAAGGTCTTTGTTCTTTTGCCATAGCTTGGAACGCTGCGCCACTCCGAAACGATGCTGCTCATCCACAATGGCCAGCCCGAGTTTTTGAAATTGTACCTTCTCTTCGATCAGGGCATGGGTACCCACCAGAATGTGCAATTCCCCGCTTTTCAAATAGCTGTGAATGATCTTGCGTTCACCGGCCTTTGTGGATCCTGTAAGCAGGGCAATTCTCAACCCCATCTTTTGAGCGTATTCCCTTAATCCGTTGTAATGCTGGATGGCAAGAATTTCCGTGGGGGCCATGAGCGCCGCCTGTGTACCGGACCCCACTGCCAATAACATGCAAATGAATGCGACAATTGTTTTTCCACTGCCTACATCCCCCTGCAGGAGCCGGTTCATCTGCTGCGAAGAGCGCATATCACGATAGATCTCCCTGATCACCTTTTTCTGAGCACCGGTCAGCTCAAAGGGAAGGTGCTCATGATAAAAGGTATTCAGCAGGTCAGCACTGTCAAACACCATCCCCTTGAATTTATCTATCCGGGTGATCTTGAGTTTCAACAGCCGCAGTTGTACATAAAAAAGCTCTTCGAATTTTAGTCGGAACCGTGCTTTTTGAAGCCATTCATGATTATCCGGAAGATGTATTTGCCTTACGGCCTGCTGCTTGGAAATGAGACGATATTCATCAAGTGTAGAGGGTGGCAGGGTTTCCCTGAGACGCGGGCTGGCCATATCCAGCAATGTTTTTATGATCTTACCCAGCGCCTTGCTGTCCAGGTATTTCTTTTTCAGTTTTTCCGTTGTAGAGTACACGGGCTGCAGATAGCCAGACTGGACATTAAAACTGGTCAATACCTCAATTTCCGGATGAGCCATATTGATCTTTCTGCCAAAAGCCGTAGGTCTCCCAAATACCACATACTCGACTCCGGGCTGTAGCTTTTTCAGTATCCAGTCCACTCCCTTGAACCATACCAGCTCCATTTCGCCTGTTTCATCCTGAAAGTAGACCACCAGACGGCGCTTTCGCGGTGGACCAACCGTTTCCAGGTGTCTTATTTTGCCCTTAAGCTGAATGTAGGGCATTGATGCATCCACCTCGCGGATATGGTAGAACCGCGTACGGTCTTCATAACGGAATGGATAGTGCTGAATGAGATCCCCGTAGGTGAAAATGTCGAGTTCCTTATTAAGAAGTGCAGCCTTTTGAGGGCCTACCCCTTTCAGAAATTCGATGGGAGTTTCAAAAAAACCCTGCATGCATGCAAACTAACCACCAGTATCAACAAAAGCCAGACCTTCACGGCCATTTTTTGGTGTTCCAGTTCAGGGTGTTCATCATGTGCACAATATCTATTTTCACAAAATCGATGGCTGGTTTCAGTGAATCGTTTTGTACCGCGGTATTGAAATAAAGTGCTCCCCGCAGGAAATTCCGGGTGCTGTCGGTACTGAAAAACTGGAACTGACTCGGCACCTCCCCGGACAGCTCGGCATAGACCACTGTTTTGCCTGAAGGCGTTCTGGCTATGCCCTCATCTATGGCTGAGGCTTTGATCTGGTGTTTGGCAGTGAGGAAATAGGCATCGTTCAGGTATTCCTTCAGCGAGTCCTGATTGTGAATGACCTTGTAGGTAATGTGAACATCTGCCTTGAACATGGGGTAGTATATTTCTATCCAGTACCGGTCCGATATCCACGAGGAATCCCTGAGCACTTTGGCATGCTTCGAGTATTGAAAATGATAGGGAAAAGTATCAGCCAGATCCACGTACTCATGAGCGGGCAGGTCAAACCGGTTATACCCTTTGGGCTTGGGTACCCAGGTCTGCTCACATGACCAGATGGCAAGGCAAAGGAAAACGATAACTGATTTACTCACCGGTTTTTGCATGATCCTCCTTTTTTATATGCACCCTCACACGCTTGATCCTCTTGTTGTCCACAGCCACCACCGTAAAAATGAACCTGTTAAATTTGATGCGTTCTCCGGCTGAGGGTAACTTGGTGTTGATCTCCAGCAGGAGTCCACCGAGTGACTCACTTTCCCCCTTGATCTTTTCGAAAGTAGCAGGATTTTCATCGATAAGCTTGCAAAAATCGTTGAGTGTGGTCTTTCCTTCAAACAGATAGGTTTGCTCATCGATCTTATTGTAAATGATATCATCATCGTCAAATTCATCATTTATTTCACCAACGATCTCTTCAATGATATCTTCAAGGGTGATCAATCCTGACGTGCCACCATACTCATCCACCACTATGGCCATGTGAACCCGTTTTTCCTGAAAGTCCTTCAGCAGGGTATCTATCTTCTTGGTTTCCGGCACAAAAAAACCAGGCCTTAGCAACGTCTGCCATTTAAAATGTTCATCCTGATCTGTGTAGGCCAGAAGATCTTTTATGTACAGGATGCCTTCAATATTGTCTATGGTTTCCGAAAAAACCGGCACCCTTGAAAAACCGGATTTATTGATCTTGTCCATTAACTCATGGAAATCCATTTCCATATCAAAAGCTGTGATGTCCAGCCTTGAGCGCATGACCTGCTTCACCGTAAGGGTACCAAAGTTGACGATGCCCTTCAGAATGTCCTTCTCCTCCTCCGTGGTCTCTTCGTTGGTGGTGGTGAGCTCCAGAGCGTGATGCAGCTCCTCCACGGAAATGTCATATCCTTTTTTTTCAAAACGCCTTTCTATTACATTGCTCATGGACATCAGTACCCATGAAAGAGGCTTAAAAAAGATCTGTGAATAGTTGATCAGATGCGCGGTAAAGCGGGCAAACCTAAGGTTATTGGGTGTAGCATAGACCTTGGGCAGCACCTCGCCGAAGAATACAATAAAGAAGGTGATGATCAGGGTAAGAAGTGCAATCCGTTCTCCCTCTGTGCTTTTGGTACCCATGGCCTCCCACATGACAAACGTAGAAAGGGTGACAATCCCCACATTAATGAAATTGTTGAAGATCAGAATGGTGGCCAGCAGCAGCCTGGGTTTCCTGATCAGTGCTATGATCTTATTGTCCACAGAGCGGTTGGATTCCTTACAAGCGGAAATATCCTGCTGGGTAAGTGAGAAAAAGGCAACCTCAGAGCCGCTGACCAGTGCGGAAAGAAACAGGAGTACCAATAGTATAACTCCGCTCGTGGCAAAGAACAGCGTACTTTGTGCAAACAACAATTCCGCAAGAAGATGACTCGGAGGTTCGTCTACTGTGGTTTCCAATAGTCAGTAGTTAGTAAAACATCTAGAACGGCAAATCGTCAGATTCGTCATTCGCGCTAATATCCGCAGAGGGTACATCAGCTTTTTCAGGTGCGGGGCTGTGTCCCTGCATGGGTGCGCCTTCGTTCATTCCTTTAGGCGTTAACATGGTCATGTTATCGCCTACTATCTCTGTAGTGTACCGGGTAACTCCATCTTTCTCCCATGACCGGGTGCGCAGTTTTCCTTCTACATAGACCATATCACCTTTGTGAAGGTATTTCTCGGCAATGTCCGCCAACCCTCTCCAAAGTACTACATTGTGCCATTCAGTTTGTTCCCGTCTTTCGCCCGTATTCCTGTCTTTGTAAACTTCCGAAGTAGCTACGGGAAAATTTGCCACGGAAGCCCCACTTTCCAAATGTCTTACCTCTGGATCTTTTCCCAATCTGCCTACAATGATGACTTTATTTACTCCTGACATAGCACAATTAAAAAAACAAAATTAGCAATCTTTTAATAACTTGTGGCAGGTGCGAGCTGTATTTCCCTGATTTCGCTACCACACTGGCACCTTAACTTTCTATACGTGAATGCCTAAGGAATGATCTATAAAATTGCTCTCATTCCTGCGCAAGTGCAGAATGGATCGGTACAGCGGTGATCATCCTCGGAAAAGCATACTATCGCAACCTATCATTTCATAATAAATCTAGCTAAAAAAAGGTATCATTCAAATAGCGGGAGATCAAAACCGGCTTGGGCAGGTCCAACACCTGATCCATGGAATGAAAATCATACCCCCCGTTCAGCGGGACTTCATAGCCGGCCTGCTCCGGATAGAAGGTATAGAATGTCGCGAATATCTTCTGATGGGACAGGACATGAATATATTCATGACTGACCTCCACCTTTACCCCGGGATGACGAAGGGATCTCACCAGAGGATCCATACCGTAAAGATGGTCGAGATCCACTGAATGCTGCGTTTCGACCAGGTGGAAGTCATAGAGGCCCTGCCATATGTCCTTCTGGCCCCGCTGTCTTAGAAGAAGTCTGTTCTCGCTGAAAACACTGATATAGGAAAAATACCGGCTACGGACTTTTAGCTTTTTGGATTTGACCGGCAACCGGGTCTGCAGCTCCCCACGCCGGGCTTCACACTCCACGGCCAATATGCAACTGGCACAATCAGGATTCTTTGGAGTACAATGCAAGGCCCCAAACTCCATAATGCCCTGGTTGTAGACATCAGGATCTTTCTCCGGCATCAGCTCCTGAGCCAGCCGGGCAAATACCTTCTGACCTTTTCCGGTGGCAATATCATCATGAAGACCAAACACTCTGGACAACACACGGTAGACGTTTCCGTCAACCACAGCAACTTTTTCGGCAAATGCAAAAGAGGCTATGGCCGCTGCCGTATACGCACCTACACCGGGCAGTTTTATAAGACCCTGGTAAGAATCGGGAAACTTTTGCTCATATTCTGAGTAAATAATTTTCGCGCACCTATGTAAGTTTCTGGCCCTTGAATAGTATCCAAGCCCCTGCCAGGTACGTAATACATCCTGTTCTTTTGCCTGTGCCAGAGCGGCTACATTAGGATATTTTGAAATGAATCTTTCAAAATATGGTAAGCCCTGATTTACCCGAGTTTGTTGCAATATGACTTCTGAAAGCCATATTTTATAGGGATCACGGGTATTTCGCCAGGGAAGATCACGCTTGTTTTCCCTATACCACGAAATAATTTTTTCCGAAAAAATCTGATGCTTCAACAATAAATTTTCGTTTGTAACATTATGAAATGTACGGTGTTAGATTTTTTGAAGATTTGATTTTTATATACCAACATTCGATATAATTTTGCTATCAGAGCAAGTATAAATAAAACAAACCTTTCAACTACTAAAAAGTTTATTGTGACAAAGGCAGAAGTAATATCAGAAATTTCAGAGAAAACAGGCATCCCCAAGGAAGACGTTTCTGTGACGGTTGAGGCTTTCTTTAGTATTGTGAAAAACTCTATGGCTGATGGCAACAATATTTATGTCAGAGGCTTCGGAAGTTTCATAAACAAGAAAAGGAAGAAGAAAATAGCCCGGAACATTTCAAAAAATACGGCTATCGTCATTGACGAGCATTACATTCCCAGCTTCAAACCCTCGAAGGTATTTATCGAAAAGATAAAGGAAAGCCGGAAAGTGAAAGAAACGCACGGATAGTCAGCTTCCTGATTTTTAATTAAGAAGCTAATCCTTGAACTTTGCGGCCTAAAGCTTTTTGGAATGGTAAAGACAAGGATTTTTCTCTTTTTGGGCGCTGCGGTGTTGGTCACGGTGTTGTTCAGCTTACCAAAATCGGTCGTGGACAATGAGGCGGAGGCTATTGAGGATGGTGAAGTTCCTGCAACAGTTAATAATGATCCCCACAGTACGGAGGCAGACTCCGTTCAGGTCCGTACTATTCTCAGATTGAATCAGCAGTTCACTATTAGTGAAGATTCTGAAAAAAGTCTTATCTTTGCGGACTCTTTGGCAACGCTGTATATTTCCTTGAATAAATATGACAGTGCTGCAAGGTTCTTTGATTTTATAGCTGACAGGGTACCTAACGCGAAAAACTGGATCAAAGCCGGGGACACCTGGTACGAAGCATTCGGTTTTTCTATGGATGCGGCCAAAAGGCAGTCCTTCGGGGAAAAAGCTGCGGTGTACTTCAACAAGGTGCTGGAAGTACAACCCGACAACCTGGACGTCAAAAACAAACTGGCTATGACCTATGTTTCTTCATCCAATCCCATGCAGGGGGTGATGATGCTTAGGGAAATACTTCAAAAAGACCCTCAAAACGAACAGGCCATGTTCAATCTGGGAGTTCTCTCCATGCAGTCCGGCCAGTATGACAGGGCTGTCGAACGATTTACCGGCCTGATCGATCTGTATCCTGACAATACCCAGGCACACTTCTTCCTGGGGATCAGCTATCTTGAAACCGGAGCAAAAGACAAAGCCAAAGAGCAGTTTTTATTAGTGAAATCTCTGGACGATGATCCCTCGGTGCAGGCCACGGTGGATTCGTACCTTGAAGATATGTAGTACAAAATATTGTTTAACCATGCTCTGACTTTCAGAGCAAATAAAGATTTAATATTATGCCTTGCGGTAAGAAGAGAAAAAGACACAAGATCGCTACTCACAAGAGAAAAAAGAGACTTAGAAAGAACAGACATAAGAAGAAGTAATCCTGAGGAGGTCCGTTAACCTGTTTTCGGGCCTTTGGTTTCTGTTAGTTTAAGTTTCATTTTTTTAAAATCCATTTATTTTGAGTAGTGAGTTAATTATCAATTCGACTCAGAATGGATGTCGCATAGCCCTATTAAAAAATAAAAGCCTTGTTGAGTTCCACAATGAAGAAGACGGTAATAAATTCAATGTGGGTGATATATACCTCGGAACGGTCAGAAAGGTCGTTCAGGGATTAAATGCTGCTTTTATAGATATAGGCTACGAAAAAGATGCGTTTTTACACTACCTCGACCTTGGACCTAAATTCAGCTCGCTTCAGGCATTCTCGAAGCAGGCGCTGAACAAAAAAAATGCTTCCAGTAAACTGGAAAATTTTAAGATAAGGCCCGACATCGACAAACATGGAAAGATCACAGATATTCTTTCCAAAAACCAACTCATCCCGGTTCAGGTAGTTAAAGAACCAATTTCCACAAAAGGGCCGCGATTATCCTGTGAGTTATCCATAGCGGGGAGATACCTCGTGCTCGTTCCTTTTGCGAACGGAGTAAATGTATCCAAGAAGATCTCCAGCGGAGAAGAACGCAAACGCCTGCTTAGGCTGGTTTCTTCTATCAAGCCTGAAAATTTCGGAGTGATCATACGTACTGTTGCAGAGAGCAAGGACGTAAAGGAGCTGGATGCCGACCTGAGAAACCTTATCGAGATCTGGAAAGACGGAGTAAAAAAGCTTAAGATAGCCAAGCCCCGTGAAAAAGTGATCGGTGAGATGAACAAGGCCTCAGCCATTCTGCGGGATGTGCTCAACGAGTCGTTTGACAACGTCTACGTTGATGACAAGGAAATATATGAAGAGGTCAGGAGTTATATCAAGACCATAGCGCCGGATAAGGAAAAAATAGTTAAAACCTTTAACGGTAAGAGGAAGATATTCGAACACTTCGGTATCGAAAAGCAGATCAAATCCGCCTTTGGGCAATCCGTAAGTCTGAGGGGTGGGGGTTATCTGATCATAGAGCACACTGAGGCGCTGCATGTTATTGATGTAAACAGTGGCAACAAATCCAATAAGGAGGAAGGTCAGGAGGCCACGGCGCTGTCGGTAAACATCGAAGCTGCCAAAGAGATTGCCCGGCAGTTGAGACTCAGGGACATGGGAGGCATTATAGTGGTCGATTTCATCGATATGAAAAGGGCCGAGAACAAGCGCGTGATCTACAAAACGATCAAGGAGGAAATGGCTTCCGACCGGTCCAAGTTCACCGTATTGCCTCTATCTAAGTTTGGCCTGATGCAGATCACCCGCCAAAGGGTAAGGCCGGAAATGAATATCACCACCCGTGAAGTGTGCCCTACCTGCAACGGAACGGGTAAGATAAGCGCCTCCATACTGGTGTCAGATCAGATCGAGCGCAACGTCGATTATCTGCTACAGAAACAAAATGAAAAAGGGGTCACCGTTGTACTCCATCCGTTCATCTACGCATATTTTACCAAGGGTCTTATATCCAAGAGAGTATCGTGGTACACACGATATTTCAAGTGGGTGAAGCTTATTCAGGATTCATCCATGGGGATTACCGAGTTTAAATTCTTCAATAAGCTGGGTGAGGAGATAGAGGTGGAAGGGACTTAAATGATGAATTATTGAGTTTTGAATTTTAAATAAAGGGCAGGTCATCGCAGAAGAAAAAGGATACAGATACCATCCGATGACTTGCCCTCTATTTACTTATACTGCCTGACCAGAGAACTGTTCGAATATCCTGCTGAGTTTTTCCATTTGTTTTTCTACCGAAAACTGCTCCCGGGCCAGGGTTCTTGATCGCTTCTGGCATTCTTCAAGGTATTTGCTGTCGCTGAGCCAGGCTTTTAGCTTTTCCGGAAAATCCTCAGGCCGGTCCGGGTCATAATAAAAACCACAATTGTGGTCTTCTATCAGCGTTTTTACCCAACCCTGAAAATTAATGATGATCAGCCTGCCGACCGCCAGGCCGTCAAACAGTTTATTCGGACATCCACTGGCCAGTACGGGTACTTTCCTAAAGGAAATATAAATGGCATCCGATACGGACAGTACCCGTTTAACCTTTTCCTTGTTCCCTGGTTCAATAAAGGTAATGTTTTCCAGTCCCTCAGCCTGTTGTTTTATACGATCCAGTTGCGCCCCGGCTCCCATCACCAGAAACACGATCTCCGGGTGTGCAATGCAGGCCCGGGCAACCGCAATAAGATATTCCAGATGGTTGGCGAGGCCAACCGTGCCCGTATAGGCGATCACGAACTTTCCTTCCAGGCCTAGCTCCGATGTCAGCGCTTCATCCCTTTTTACATTGCCGAACATCTCAATATCTGCCATGTTGGTGATCACCTCCACCTTCCGGTCAGGCACTTTTGACTCTATGGCCGTTTTAATGTCGACGGACAAGCCTATGATCATTCTGGCATTACGATATACAATATACTCAAGCCTGCGGGCCAGCCTTTTCAAAAAAATGTTCTTCAGTACGTTGAGCTGGATAGGAGCTTCCGGCCACAGATCACCTACTTCGAAGATATAGGGAATGCCAAATCGTTTTTTGCCGTACAGTCCAACCAGCCCAGTGGTAAGTGGGGTCGATATAATGTAATTGACGTCCGTTGGCCTCAGCTTTTTCATAAGTCTCATGGCATAAAAGGTAAAAAGCCAGAAAGCATGTATCCTGCTCCAGAAACTGAGGTGATTCGTATAATACACTGGCAGGTAGTGAACTTCAAAATTCCCCAGCCTTTCGATGTAGTAGCGGCTGCTGTTGTAGGCAGTGATAACCTTTACGTTATGCCCTGACCGGGAAAGGTGTTCCGCTATATGGTAAGACCGGATAGCTCCCCCTTCTTCGGGAGTCCGAAAGTACTGATGGATAATAAGGATATTCATCGGAACTCCTTACTGATTATTCTTCTCAAAATACCGGCAAAAGGAGGTAAGCTTGCATTCTTCACATTTCGGGCGCCGGGCCAGACACACGTATCGGCCATGCAGAATAAGCCAGTGATGGGCTTTGGGAACAAACTCTTCCGGGATGTACTTCAGCAGTTGTTTCTCTACATCCAGTGGCGTTTTTGAATTCTGATTCACCAGCCCCAGTCTTTTGGACACGCGGAATACATGTGTATCTACAGCCATAGTTGGCTGATCGTAAATAACGGAGGCGATGACATTGGCTGTTTTACGCCCCACGCCGGGAAGTTTCTGAAGATCCTTAAGGTCTGAGGGTACCTGAGAGTCGAAATCCTCCACCAGCATTTTGGCCATGCCCAGAAGGTGTTTGGTTTTGTTATTGGGGTAGGATACCGATTTCAGGTAGGGAAAAAGCTCATCAAAATGACTGGCCGCCAGATGTGCAGGTGTAGGAAAATCCCTGAATAATTTAGGAGTGACCATGTTAATGCGCTTATCTGTACACTGCGCACTCAGGATCACCGCTATCAGTAATTCAAACGGATTACCGTAGTGTAACTCGGTTTCAGCATCAGGCTGATGCGTATTGAAATACTCTATGATTTTTTCAAATCTTTCTTTTTTGCGCATCCCTTATTGATTGGATGGCAAATTTAAAGATTTTGAGTAATTAAGAATATTATTGATCGTAGTATCGGAAGGAGTCTTCACTGCCTTGTTGAGATCACTCTTTATAGCCATGAATTCCCTATGCATTTCCTGCAGGCGGGCATCACAAAGCATGGCCTTTTCTATCTCCCTGTTCTCCTTCTCGGAAGTTTCACGGTATACGTACCTGATTACGTCATCTTGGGTAAATGTTTTGGTCATACGCAACATTATATTGTTTCATTTTCTTTCTCAGGTTGATGAGAGCATACCTCATTCTTCCCAACGCTGTATTTATGCTCACTCCTGTGGTTTCAGCAATTTCCTGAAAACTCATTTCCATATAGTGCCTCATCATGAGCACCTCTTTCTGTGCTTCAGGCAACTCCTGAATAAGCTCTCTCAGCTTCACATGAGTATCCTGCCTTATTTGTCTGGATTCAACCGAATCCTCAGCAAACTGAAGCGTATTGAACACCTTGCTTCCATCTTCCAAAATAACGGTAGGATACCTCTTATCCTTTCTAAAAAAATCAATCGCCAGATTATGCGCTATCCTCATCAACCAGGGAAGGAACTTGCCTTCCTCATTATATCGTCCTTCCTTTATTGTACGCACAACCTTCACAAAAGTCTCCTGCAAAAGATCTTCTGCTACATAATTATCCTTTACAATGAGATAGATAGTGGTAAAAACCCTTGTTTTGTGACGGTCAAGTAACTGCCTAAATGCCTCTTCGTTGCCGTTTTTATAAAGTGATACCAACTGACTATCACTGATCCTGTACTTCTCCATTAAGACTTACAAATTAGTTAACGTAGAGGTCTATATCATATTGCTACTTGCGTATGTTAAGTAAGTTAAAAAATTTTGACAAGGGGTGTAAGTAAAAAAATTAACAAATAACATGCAAAACTTTTTTTCATTAATTTTTCATTTTGCCAGATGGCGACACTCAGAAAAAGCCATACATGGCACCTCCGTCATAAACCTCTGGTTGATGGGATCAAATGCGATAACTGTTGTTGGTAAAAGCTATATGACTCTTACTCACAAGCACAAAAAGAGGCAATATTTATAGCAGAACGTACCTGGCTTAAATTTTTCAGAATTTTATTTCAAAGTGAATCAAAACTTTTAGTACTTTTCGCCCCGTGAATTCATTTCCAAATGCTCAGGATCAATGGAGAAGAAAAGAGTTATTAAAAGTCTTGAAAAGCTGGACACAGATCTTAGGAATCTGCTGAAGCAGCGGTACCCTGATGGTTTTGAGAATTATCTCACAAGACTGACCAACGCTCAGAATGAACCTTTTTTTGTGGTACCCCTGGAAACCAAGGACACCACCTACCTCGTGAAGATCGCCGTAACCAAAAACAGTGAAGGGGAATATGACATTGATGTTGAAGATGATCTTGTTGATGATACCGATGAGGTCAATGAAGACTTTGATGATCCGTCCTATGATCCGGATTTTGAAGATGATTGACGGGTGTTGCCAATGATCTTAATGGCTTATTGCACCGGATTCCACCATTCCAACTGATAACCTGACATAATAGAATAACTCAGACAAGCAAAAACCACGAAAGGGGCGGACCTGTAGCACATTGTTTAAACAGACCCTGGAGAACAGTAAAAACAGGAGCTCTTCGCCCTGACTATTCTCTTACTCTATACATAGCTTCTCTCCGATGTGTTGTATCTTTGCGGCCAATTATGCAAAACACCCAAAAGACTGTAGAGAAGGACATAGACCAGCTGGACCCAAGGCAGTATATTGTAGTCAAGGGTGCACGGGTCAATAACCTCAAAAATCTAAGTGTCGCCATTCCCAGAAACAAGCTCGTTGTCATTACCGGCTTGTCCGGTTCAGGGAAATCATCTCTGGCTTTTGACACTCTTTTTGCCGAAGGACAGCGCATGTATGTGGAAAGCCTCAGCTCCTATGCGCGGCAGTTTCTGGGACGCATGGAAAAACCTGAGGTAGATTACATAAAGGGAGTTTCACCTGCCATTGCCATAGAGCAGAAAGTCAATACCCGGAATCCCCGCTCTACCGTGGGGACCACTACAGAAATATACGACTACCTCAAGCTTCTTTTTGCCCGCATCGGTACCACATACTCACCGGTTAGCGGTACTGTAGTTTCAAGAGATTCGGTCAGTGATGTAGTGGATTTTATCAACAGTCAGGAAAGCGGCACCAGGGTTATGATCTCGTGTCCGCTGGTCATGCTTCATGGCCGGTCGCTGATCAAGGAGCTGGACATATTAATGAGTAAAGGGTACACCCGCGTGCTTCTCAATGGAAAAGTGTCCTTTATCGAAGAACTACTGGAAAACAAAGCGGAACTTTCAGACAAGGACAGTGTAGAAATACTATTGACAGGGCAGTAGTCAATCCGGAAGATGAAGATACCGTCTATCGCTTGAGCGATTCAGTTCAGACAGCATATTTTGAAGGAATAGGTGACTGCCATGTACATGTCGATGGAGCCGAAAAAAGGTCATTTTCTGACCGGTTTGAGGCTGACGGAATGAAATTTGAGGAACCTTCCGTTAATTTTTTCAGCTTTAATAATCCCTATGGCGCCTGCAGAACCTGTGAAGGGTTTGGCAAGGTATTAGGGATAGACCCCGACCTTGTGATTCCGGACAAGAGTCTGTCCGTTTATGAGGGGGCCATAGCCCCCTGGAGAAGTGAGACCATGAAAAAATGGCTTACTCCCCTGCTGAAAGATGGGATCCGTTTTGACTTTCCGATCCATCGGCCCTATGAGGAACTTACTGCGGAAGAGCGGGAACTGCTGTGGACAGGGAACGAATATTTTGAAGGGCTCAACCGGTTTTTCAGGTACATGGAGTCCAAAACCCATAAGATCCAGTACCGGGTACTTTTGTCACGCTACCGGGGCAGGACCGTTTGCCCCGACTGCCGGGGGACTCGGCTCAGAAAAGATGCCTCCTATGTAAAGATCAATGAAAGCTCCATCAGTGATCTGGTGCTGATGCCCATCTCCCGGGCTATGGAGTTCTTTGATACACTGGAGCTATCCGAATACCAGCAAAAAGTAGCTGAGAGGCTTTTAAGAGAAATAAATAACCGGCTGGGCTATCTCGATGAGGTAGGACTGGGCTACCTGACCCTTAACCGTATGACCTCCACCCTTTCCGGAGGTGAGTTTCAGCGGATCAAGCTGGCCACCTCACTGGGCAGCGCGCTGGTGGGATCCATGTATATACTGGATGAGCCCAGCATTGGTCTGCACCCGAGGGACACCAAACGTTTGGTGGGGGTACTGAAAACCCTGCGTGACCTGGGCAATACAGTCATAGTAGTAGAGCACGAAGAAGAAGTGATGACCGCAGCCGATCAGATCATTGACATAGGCCCTGATGCTGGAGTACATGGAGGAGAGCTCGTTTTTCAGGGACAACTGGAGGACCTGAACGGGTCTCAATCCCACACAGCTGATTTCCTGCTGGGCCGGGAGCAGGTGAAATGGAACGGTATCCGCAGGAAATGGAAAGACAGCATAAGTATTACCGGCGCACGGGAGAATAATCTAAGGAACATTGACGTGCAGGTACCGTTGGGAGTTCTGACAGCCATCACCGGAGTCAGTGGCTCGGGGAAGTCTACACTGGTCAAAAAAATAATATACCCTTCCATAGGTAAAATACTGGGCACTGTGTCAGACACTACGGGCAAGTTTGGAAGGCTGGACGGTGACTACGGGCGCGTAACGCAGATCGAGTTCGTGGACCAGAATCCCATAGGGAAATCGTCCCGTTCCAATCCTGTCACCTACGTTAAGGCCTATGACGCTATCCGTCAGCTTTTTACCGATCAGCCTCTCGCTAAGCAAAGAGGCTACAAGCCCTCACACTTCTCTTTTAATGTAGATGGCGGCCGGTGTGAAACCTGCCAGGGAGAGGGGGAAGTGAAGATAGAAATGCAGTTCATGGCTGACATCTACTACCTCACCTGCGAGAGCTGTAAGGGCAGAAGGTTCAAGCAGGAGATCCTGGATGTGGAATACAAGGGCAAGAACATTGCCGACGTTCTTGATATGACGGTAGAAGAAAGCCTCGGATTCTTCGAGGGGCGCAATGCCATCATCAGCAAGATCAGGCCACTCTTTGAGGTAGGACTGGGCTATATAGGCCTGGGACAATCCTCCAATTCACTGAGTGGTGGAGAAGCACAACGCGTAAAGCTGGCTTTTTACCTGGGCAAAAACACGCGTAACAGCAAGGAGCACATCCTTTTTATTTTTGACGAACCTACCACCGGCCTGCATTTTCATGATATTGCCAAATTACTTATCTCAATAAATGCGCTTATTGAGCAGGGCAACTCTGTAATTGTTATTGAGCATAACATGGAGGTGATCAAATGTGCTGACTGGATCATTGACCTGGGCCCGGAAGGAGGCGAAAATGGTGGGCAGGTGACCTTTGCCGGCGTGCCGGAAGACATGGTAAAACTGGAAAACAACCACACTGCACAATTTTTAAAAGACAAACTGTAAATGGTATCGAAAAACTCAGCCTTAGTAACACTTCTGTTATATTTGACAAAACGACCTAATCTATGTTAGACATCCTTGCCCTAACCAAAGAGCGGAATCCCGGGGAGCCGGAATTCCATCAGGCGGCAGAAGAAGTGATAGCATCTGTAAAGCCTGTCCTTGACAAACACGAAAAATACAGGAAACACAAGGTTATTGAAAGAATGCTGGAGCCCGAGCGGATGATCTCCTTCCGGGTCACCTGGCTTGATGACAATGGCGAAGTACAGATCAACCGGGGGTACCGTGTACAGATGAACAGCGCCATAGGGCCGTACAAAGGGGGCATCCGTTTCCATCCTTCGGTTTACCCGGGTATATTAAAATTCCTCGCCTTCGAGCAAACCTTTAAGAACGCACTTACCGGCCTTCCCATGGGAGGGGGTAAGGGAGGTTCGGATTTCAACCCCAAAGGCAAGTCAGACCGTGAAGTGATGCACTTCTGCCAGAATTTTTTTACCGAGCTCACACGGCATGTAGGGCGTCGTACGGACGTTCCCGCCGGGGATATTGGTGTTGGGGGCCGGGAGATTGGCTACATGTATGGCATACATAAAAAACTCACCAATGAACATACCGGCATACTGACTGGCAAGGGTGTAGGCTGGGGTGGTAGTCTGATGCGTACTGAAGCCACCGGCTACGGCCTGATCTATTTTGCCCAGAATATGCTGGGTACAAGAAACGACTCCATGGAAGGTAAGACCTGCGTTGTTTCCGGCTCAGGTAATGTGGCCCAGCATGCCATTGAAAAGATCGTTCAACTGGGTGGTAAACCGGTATCGGTTTCTGATTCATCAGGGTTCATCTATGATGAAGAGGGGATAGACAAAGATAAGCTGGCCTATATCAAGGATCTCAAGAACTACCGCAGGGGCCGCATACGGGAGTATATTGAAAAATATCCCGGTGCCAGCTATATGGAAACCAAAAGCGCGGCGGAATCCAATCCGCTCTGGGATATAAAGGCTGATTGTGCGTTCCCCTGTGCTACACAGAACGAGTTGAATGAAAAAGACGCCCAAAATCTGGTGAACAACGGGATCATGCTGGTGGGAGAAGGAGCAAATATGCCCCTTACAGCCGATGCCATGCATGTGGTAATCTCCAATGGATTGCTGTACTCACCCGGAAAAGCCTCCAACGCAGGTGGGGTAGCCACCTCAGGCATTGAAATGATGCAGAATTACATAGGCAACTACTGGACCGCCGGGGAAGTAGACAAACGTCTGCAGGGGATCATGAAAAACATCCACCAAAACTGCCTGGAGGCAGCTGAAAGCCACGGATTGGACGGCAACTATGCAGCCGGCGCAAATATTGCCGGGTTCATCAAGGTGGCGGACGCTATGATCGATCAGGGGATAGTATAATAACAAGCCTCAGCTGACATTTTATTATCCGGACGGAGGGCTGTTTATTTGCCTCTCAAGGGACGTGGATAATGATATGTGGGCCATTTCTTAGTCTTACAACATATAGATAGTGTCTGGAATACGAGGATCCGGTAAAAGATCATTTCGTTTTTACATGGAATCAATGGTAGTATAAATGAAATCAAGTGGGGCTTAAACAGACTTTAGCCATAAGAATGCACTTTTCTTCATTATTGCCTAACTGAGGTAATCTCACACTCAGGACGGTTACCAAAAAGGTTAATTCCTGTTAAATACTTACATCCACAGACAAAACCCTGTAGGGCTGTTCAGGGTTTTTTAATCGAAATATATTACTTTGAGGCATAATTTGATCAATTCGTGCAGTCGATAAAACTTCTGGTTTTCCTGTCCCTGACGCTTATGGCGGCTACACTGAAAGGACAGCAGGGTTATTTTTTTATTAACCACTTTTCACCGGACCAGCATGGTTTTGACAACATCAACTTTGACCTGATACAGGATGATAATGGTGTGATCTATGTGGCCAACAGGAATGGTATAGTACATTTTGATGGTAAAAACTGGGATATTGTAAAGACCAGCTCTACTGTGTTCTCACTTTCCATGGACTCCAAAAGCAACCGGATATTCAGCACGGGCAGGAATGGCTTCGGTCAGGTGGAATGGGATACCAAACAGGGTTTGGGCCACAAAAGCCTGGCGCCACGCAGTACAGAAGGAAGCAGCATATTCTCCAGTGTATATCACAGAAATAAATTATATGGCATTAATCAGGAGTCGCTTTTCATTCTGGAACCATCAGATACATTAGTGAACCAGATAATGCCAAAATACGGCGGCAGTCTTACCGGGCTGTTCGTCATTGGGGATGAGATCTACGTTAACAACACGGTAAGTGGCCTGCTCCGGCTTCATGGAAATGTGCTGGATGAGCCAGAGAAATCTGCACTTCAGGGCCTGAGCCCCGCCTTTGTATGCCCCTCAGGAGATTCGACAAAATGGATCATAGGCATGGAAACCGGTGAGATCAATCTGTTCAATGGTGATAGCCTGACTATGATTGACACAGGGGCCGACCGGCAGTATTTTGAAAACAGTGAAGTGCTCTCCGGTGTATGGATCAGCGATGATCTCGTAGCCGTTGCCACATTGAAAGGTGGTGTGATCTTTTTGAACCCTGAAACCGGTAAGGTGGATCAGATCATCAACTATCAAAGCGGACTACCGGATAATGAGGTTTTTTCCATTCTGCTGGACCGGGACGACGCCCTATGGATCTCACACAAGGAAGGCCTGACCAGAGTATCCCCGAATCTGCCGTTCCGGAGTTTTAACCGGTATGCAGGGCTGGAGGGAGATCTGTTATCTGTGATCCACCACAAGGACACACTCTATGTGGGTACTACGCTCGGGCTTTACTATCTGGCGGAGGTAAAAGACTACGATGAGACCACCTATGTAGTCAAAAGTTACATAACGGAAGAAGTGAGGGACGAACAACAGGTGGTAGCACCAGAGGAAGAGCCGGAACCCTCCGGAGGTATTCTGAAATTTCTCAGGAGGAACAAAAGAAACCGGCAGGATCAAAAGACACCTCCTGACAGTGCTCAGGTAAGGCCCAGGACCAGAACAAGGGTCCGTTATGAGAAAAAAACCAAAAAAGAGCTGCTCTCTACACGGTATGAATTCAGAAAGATCGATAGCATCGACTCCAAGGTTTTTCACCTTACCTCTGTCTCGGGCCGGCTGTTTTGTGGAGGACTCGACGGGCTGTATGAGGTAGAACATGGTAAGGCAAAAAACATCAGCAACACTCCAGTCCGCTACTTTTTTGTATCAACTTATCATAAAAAGATCTTCGTCAGTAACTATCAGGATCTGATCAGAGTGTATAGCATGGACAACCTCCTGGAGGTGTACATGTTTGGTGAATTCAAGTCTTATGTGGATTACATCTTTGAGGGCAGCAACGGAAAGATCTGGTTCTGTGGTTCCAGTGAGATCTTCTGGGTTGAAATCAAGGCAGGGGACATTACTGAAACAGAAACCTATCCGCTGGATAACCCCTATTTCTATGAAACGCTGGGTGCAACAAGGGGTGATAGTCTGGTTTTCATTAATGAAACCGGTATACTGTCTCTGGATCTTAAAAAGGACAAGATAGTACCGCTTTCTTCCGCAGCTGGCCTCAAACGCTACCTTTCAGGATCTGACGGACAGGTATGGTTCTTAAAGAACAAAAAGTGGCGCAAACTGGATTCCACCGGTGACTCCGAAAGGCTTGACCAGTTGAGCCTCTTTAAAAATGTTGGCTTTATTTCCTCCGACAGCCATGGCAACCTGTGGGTGATCACTGAGAAAAACGAGCTTTTCAGGCTTTCTTCTGACAATGTTCTCCCGGATTTCTCCGATCAGCTAATGCTTCGGAAAATAAAGACTGAAGCCTCTGATATTCTATCCCCTGACAAGTTCAAGGTATTGCAGGATCATAGCTCGCTTGTTTTTGAGTTTATTCAGCCCGACTACTCCGGCATACTGGACATAGAGTACCAGTATCGCCTGTTAGGCCTGAACAGTGCATGGTCGAACTGGTCTGAAAAGTACAACGTCATTGACTTTGCCTACCTGCCGGAGGGAGACTATGAATTGAATGTGAGATCGAGGAATACCCTCGGAAGTATTTCTGAAATTCAGAAAGTACCCTTTAAAGTAGTGGCTCCGTACTGGAAACGTCCGTGGTTCTACGCCCTTGAGTTTTGCGCACTGGCATTGTTTTTACTGATCTACTCAAGACTTAAAAAGCTGGGCTACCGTAACAGGCTGGCCAGCAGGATCGTGGCGTTGCTCACCCTGATCATCATTATTGAATTCATTCAAACCATAGCCGAAAACGAGTTTCAGACCCATAGCTCACCTATATTCGATTTTGCTATACAGGTCACTGTCGCAGTCATTATCCTGCCTGTGGAAGGTCTGTTGAGAAAATATATATTTAAGGAAAAAAATGTTCAACTGCTGGATTTTTTACGTATCCGGAACCAATCATCCATTGACAATGAAAAATAACGGTATCATTATATTGCTCATGACCTTCGTGGCCTGCACTCCACAGACGGAAAGCCGGATCGAAGAAGAGAAGGATAGTAATCCGGCCGCGGAAGGCTTCAACCAGGAGTTATCAGACCCGGAAGCAATCGCCTGGGCTGATGTGGTTATGCAAGTTATGGGAGGCAGGAAAAAATGGGACAATACCCGTTTTCTGGCATGGAACTTCTTCGGAGCCCGGGACCTTGTATGGGACAAGCAAACGGGGCGTGTACGCATTGATTTCCCAAGGGACAGCTCCATCTACCTTGTGAATATACATACTCTGGAAGGTAAGGTCTGGCGGAAGGGACAGGAACTCACTGAGCCGGATAGTGTGGCCAAATATCTGGAACGTGCCAAAAGTATCTGGATCAACGACTCCTACTGGCTGGTCATGCCTTTTAAGCTGAAAGATTCGGGAGTCACACTGAAGTATCTACGGCAGGATACCACTCAAGCCGGTGCAGCAGCCGAAGTGCTGGAGCTGACGTTTGAAAATGTTGGGAATACCCCTAATAACAAGTATGAGGTCTTTATTGACAAATCCGACAGTCTTGTGAAACAATGGGCCTACTTCCGGAATGCTGTGCAGGACAGCGCCTCTGCCATCTGGCCCTGGGACAATTACTCCGATTACAATGGTCTTTTACTCTCTGGTGACCGTTCGGATAACAAAGGGCCGAAGAATGTACGAGTATATGAAGTATTGGGAGATGAGGTGTTCGAATCTTTTGAACTACCAGTATTCGATAATAAAGAGTAAGCAGACTCCAGGAATAGGGATTTTTGCAGCTTTTGCCTTATCTCAGTCGTGGCACCACTGATGCTATGGTGAGGTAATATAAAATGTCAATTCATCGTAAATTCAATATATAAGATAAAATAGGATCAGGAGTGGTGCCACGACTCCGTCCAAGGTCCAGGCAACCTGCTCCCGAGACCTCTTTGTTTATAAACCTGAGTTGATGTAAATATGTCAGAATTAAACATGAAAGAAAATACCTTTGTGATTCCCTGCCAGCCGGTAGGCGGGTTCGAGCTCTAATACCTCCGATAATTATCAAGGATTTTATTGGGTTGATTTATTTTAGTGTTTTTTATTTAAACCGGAAGTCAAGTTTAAAATCGAAGAGCCAGGGGATTTTGGG
>LYSV01000261.1 GCA_001657315.1 Flammeovirgaceae bacterium BBD 1991-12
GTATATATCGGGAAATGTATAGTTGATATCCGAATTTTATTATAACGTTTGAAGTTATTGGGAATTGTAATGTGAAACATGTATCCGTCCTTGTATACTATTTGTATCCCCTGGATGAGGGAAAAAGGTATCGTGTGAATAAAAGTATCTTGTAACTTATCCGTACGTTTCAAACTCTGAAAAAATGAAATATGAAGCCGATCGTAACCTTTATGTTAATCCTGATTTTTGGACATCATCCAATATCAGCCCAAACCAGAAGTATCAGGCCCGATGAAAGGGTGATTGAATTCATGGATGAATTTGACCGGGACTATACAAAAGCCTTTTTGACTGAGCGTGCTGAGATCATCAGTAGTTACCACGCCGAAGATGTACGGCTCATGCCCGAATTTCAGAAAACGATATTCACCAGAGAAAATGCTCAAAAATACTATAATACCTTTTTTGAGAGATTCATAATAGGAGCGTATGAAAGAGAAGTCATTGAAATCCTTGATCTGGATAACAGAATTGTGGTGCTGGGGTATTTTACGCTGAGAATGACAGAGGCTGAAAATGAATATACTTTAAAAGGCAAATATCAAAACATATGGGAAAAGTCCGCAAAAGGAGAAATGAAACTGATGACGGAGGCATGGAATTACAATCACGCAGTTGATTTTGCTGACAGACTGCGATTTAAAAATATTCCTTCCGTTCATATAGCATTGCAGGAACACCTGCCTGTTAATGATAACATCAGCTTTGAATTAGCCGCAATTGGAGAAATGGGACCTATTCAGGAGTGAGCACGGGAAAGGACATCAGGATATGGCGAAGGGAAAAGAACGGGTCGCTAAAGATCTTACGCCAGATGGCGATGTATGATTGAGGGAGCAGGCTGTTATTCAGAATGGCTTCCCTTCCGGAAAGGACTGCAGGACACCTCACTGTTGCATGGAATGATTTTAAGAACTTCCGAATATCCTTATCTTTAGGAAATACAAGCGTAGATAGCGCACATCATCACTTTGCTGAATCGCAGCCATCATTACACGTAATATGGACAGAATAGAAATTTTTACAAGCAAAAAGAAATCAGTTTTGGTGCTTATCGGCTCGATCGTATTTGTTGGATTGGGGATTTGGTTTTTTTTGAACGCTGATAGTTTTACCGGTGGGAGAATAAGAGACCCATTTCTGATACGGGGAATTGGAATTGCATCAGTTCTGTTTTTCGGACTTGGGATCTATGCAGGTATTAAAAGACTGATACGATCTGAATTGGCACTCATAATTGATCCCATTGGGTTAAACGTCAATCCCGAAAAGTCCCCTACAGAATTTATTAAGTGGAACGAGATCCTTGGATTCGATGAAATAAACATTAAAGGTACCCGTATTCTGATCATAATGGTGAAAGACCCGGAGGTCTGGATAGAAAAGGAAAAGAATGCTTTAAAGCGACAGGTGATGCAATTTAATCTGAACAACTATAATTCACCTTTTAACATAGCGGCCGCCGGATTGAAGATAACTTCAAATAAGCTGAAGGAGATACTGAACAGCTACCTCGAAAACTATGGCAGCGGCATTCAACATGCCGTATAGTGAACGACCTATCCCGTCCCGGAGTCTCTTCAAAGAAGAAAAACAGCTCCCCATAATCGTTCAGGAGGTCTAAAATGATAGAATAGCAAAACACTTCAAGCTTGATGAAGGAACCTTTCTCTAATTAATTAAATTGAATTGATTGCCGTGGTAAACCAAGATGATACCTCCATCCGGGGGCAAGGTGGCTCTTTTGAAAACGATTTTATCACGTTACAACCAAATAATATTCTACCCTTGTAACTGTAAAAATGCGTTTTACACACTCATTATGGGCATTGCAACACAGCCAAAG
Source organism: Flammeovirgaceae bacterium BBD 1991-12 (assembly GCA_001657315.1). Classification (GTDB taxonomy): domain Bacteria; phylum Bacteroidota; class Bacteroidia; order Cytophagales; family Cyclobacteriaceae; genus Fulvivirga. Next base: position 1,889 of record LYSV01000261.1, read on the forward strand.
GGTTTTGCAGTGCTGAAGACTGACATTGTGGCATGTTCAGCGGGCTTTGCGAGGGTGACAGCAGGCTTTTCGGCACAGTCAATAGACTTTGCAACACTGAAATCTGACATTGCGTCACTTCCGCCTGACATTTCGGCGCATCGAGCGGATATTTCGGTCCATCGAGCATATGTTTCGGCATATTCAGTGGATATTTCCATGCATCAAGCATATGTTTCCATGTATCGAGCGGATATTTCCGTACATCGAGTATATATTTCGGTCCATTCAGTGCATATTTCCATGCATCGAGCCGGTGTTTCGATGCGTTGAGTATATATTTCGGTTCATCGAGGGCATGTTTCTGCACGTTGAGCATATGTTTCGATACATGAAGTAGATGTCCTTGTAAAATACCACTAAGATGCGATGACATTTCCGATGTAAAGTCCTTGCTGTTTTTATCCTTTTTTATGCCGGTGTGCCGCCTCCTGGGTGTCATTCCGGCCGGTGGTCGTGGGCAGGTAAGCATGAGAGCCGGAATCTATTGGGTCGTTTAACGTGTATTTTGAAATATCAGACCATTAAAGGAAGGCTTACCAGAGTTTCCGTCTGATGAGAAAGCAGATTCCGGCTCTCCCACAGGCCTTTGCACAGCCACCGGCCCGGAATGACGATCAAAAGAACGTTTACGATACTTCACCCCCTGCACCAGCCTTACTCAACACCCCTCCACCGACTGGCTCACTACTTACGACTCACGACTAAGGGCTCAATACTCACGACTAAAAAAATTCCCTATATTAGCCTTCAGTCAATAAAACGTACTTTACACCCGTGAATAATTCCTTACAAAACCTCCCCCTCACCAAACAGGAAGAACTGCAACACCTGACCGACCTGCTCAGCGCTAGCAAGGAAGTAGAGATGGTGATCCTCTTCGGCAGCTACGCCCGCGGCGGGTATGTGGAAGACACGTATGTGGAAAACGGTATCCTGTATGAATACAGAAGCGACTACGACCTGCTGGTGGTGACCCGTAACGATGACCTGAAGACTAACTTCAAAATAGAGACCCGGGTGGGCGAGCTGCAGGCCATCCGCATGGTGAAAACGCCCGTGAGCCTGATCTTCCACTCCGGCAAGCATTTGAACCAGGCGCTTAGAGAGGGCAATTACTTTTTCAAAGACATCAAAAAAGAAGGCATAGTACTGTACGATACCGGTACGGTGACCCTGCAAAACCCTAAAAAGCTTACTGTGGAGGAAGCCCGGCAGAAGGCACAGCGGTATTTTGACCAGTGGTATACCAGTGCGAATGGGTTTTACAAAACTTTTAAGTTTAATCTTTCAGAAAACGATTTACATCTGGCAGCCTTTCAACTCCATCAGGCCACCGAGCGCTACTACACCACCATATTGCTGGTGTACACGGACTACCGCCCCAAGGAGCATAACCTGGAGCGGCTGAACCTGCGGGTGAAGAACTGCGATCCGCGCTTTGCGGTATTTCCACAGGATA
>LYSV01000262.1 GCA_001657315.1 Flammeovirgaceae bacterium BBD 1991-12
TTATTTCAGGTCCGTTTTCCGAGTGCAAACAGGCTCCGGTCATCGTATAGATATTTACCTGTTTTAATTCCTGCCCTGAACGTGGATCAATATCAATACGGACCTTTATATGGGCAGGATCAAAATGCGGAGGTTGAGGAAACAACTGGCCATAGGCGGCAAGGCTCGCCAATGCCATAAAGAGGGCAGATAGTATTAATTGTAATTGTTTTTCATGGATTTTGGTCAATTATCAGGAACACGGTTAAAATTGGAGCTTCTATAATCGTAGCTATTCCTTTAAGGAGGGTTACTTAAGGTTAAAGGTTCAGGGGCACTTTTTGAACATGTTTTGTCGTTGGGTTTGGAGAATTAAGGTCAGAAAGCCAATGGCTTTCTGACCTATCCACCTCATCTTTCAACCGCCTTCCTGCTCCAACATTTAAGGGGTTGAAAAAATCAGATACGTAAAAAACCTGTTAACAACGTATTATGCGTAATACAAAGATGGCGAAGGAGGGGGCGGACGGACTGTGCGAAAAGTGTTAAAATCTATGCGAGAAATGGCAAATAGGGTGTTGAAGGGTGTGTGGTAAGAAGGGTTTCGATCGCAAAACTCCTGATCCCGTCCCGGTAGCGGGACTTGTCAAAACCGAAGGTTCGCAAGGGGAAGTGCAGCATGGTTGTGGGTATGGGCAAATCAAATCCCGGCCATCGCTTTTTCCAGCCCCGTGATTTTGACGGTTTGATGCTGCGCAATCGCCAGGGCGGGCATTGCCCCCTGGATAACCACCAGCCAGCACTTTGCCAGTTCTTGCACACTCTTTGCCAGTTTTCGCATGGCCATTGCTGCGCGTTTCTCCCTTCTTTGACCAGGAAGAAGAACAATTTAGCCTGGCGGTCTCCCGACCGGGGAAAACGCCTCGTCCCGATAGCTATCGGGAGCGCAAGGTCTTTTCTCTGTGAGGGAAATCTTCTCGCAGCAGTGCAAGGCGTTTTCTCTATGGGAGAAACCTTCTCGCAGCAGTGCAGGGCATTTTCTCTATGAGAGAAACCTTCTCGCAGTTGTGCAGGGCGTTTTCGCAGGGCACGAAACCGTCTCGCAACAGTGCGGGGAAAATCTTCCAACCCATTGATTCCCTGACACTGGCAAATGAAAATATGAACCAGGAAATGAATTTTAAACTAACTGTTTAACTATGATCACATCATCAAATCTTACGAACCTTCGCAACGGAGAAGTCATGAATTTTTTTTCGAATGTCTTAACTGTTTTAAATGAAACCGACTTGGAAAAGACCGGGCTACTGGTTGAGGTAACCGAACTTTCTGTTGTCTATGATACGCTCAGGATGCATTACAAGATGGAGCGGGGGAGTCGCATCACCCGGTCGCTGGTGGAGCTGGACGGGGCCAGGGATCAATATTTTATATCTCTGAGAGGCCTGCTGACCCATCATGCGCAAGGGCATCCCGACCCAACTAAACGGGCCCAGGCCGAACTACTGCTTAAAACCGTGGAAAGCTACGGGACTACCCTGCACCGAAAGAACTACCAGGAAGAGACCGCAGGGATACACAGTATTATCAACACCATAAACCAGGGCATATTGCTGACTGCCGCGGTGAAGGCTTTGCACCTGGAAGCGTACATTGAAGCCTTGCAAACAGCCAATACGGAGTTTGATGAGGCCTACCTGAAGCGCAACAGTGAATATGCATCGATCCCTAAGGGGAAGCTGGCAGATCTACGGGACCGGGCCGAGGAATGGTTTGAAAAGATCGTCTTACGCATCAATGCCAACCTGTTGCTGGCTAAAGACAAAACGCCATTTGAGGCATTGACCTCACAGATTGACACCCTGGTCCAAAACTACCAGGACGTGGTCACTCGTCGCAGGCAGGGAAGGAGCAATACCGAAGAAGACCTGAACGACGACTTCATCCTCAATTAAAGCAACTACTGCACGTTGGGTTTATTTTACCATTTCACCATCTTTTAATTGTTAAAGTCATTGAAGCGAACATTTTGTTTCATATACATTCTTTTATGCCTGACTGGATTTGGACAAGAGCCAGATAGCTTGAAAAAGCTGCTTATATCTGCTTCTGATGATTGCCTTAGATTGTCCTTGTTTATTCAAATTACTGATGAGCTTGTCAATGACCCGGGAGCTGAGTTTGACTTGTATTACGATAGTGCACTTTCCATGGCCAGGAGCCTGGAAGATGGGATCAGTGTTAGCAGGATTGAATTTATCAAGGGAATCCGGTCTTTTAGGTTTGGGCAGCTTGCAGAGGCTGAAAATATTTTTTTAAAAGTTATTCCGGAATTGAAAAAAGGTGGGGACAGGCTGGATTATGCAAAGGCCCAGCATTATTTGGCGAGTACTTACGCCCATCAGGATGACTATTATACTTCTATCGACTACTATAAAAAAGCCAGGCTGATTTATGAGGAAATGGAAAATGAAGAGTGGTTAACGAAAGTATATGCCAATATGGGTTGGGCTTTCAGAGAGCGAGGGGATTTAAAGGAAGCCATGGATATGTATATGACCGCACTTGCTATGGCCAAGAAAAACAATAGCCTTAGCGGACTCTATGATGTATATCACGAGCTTGGCAACATCTATATAGAACAGGGCGATACTGCAGAAGCGGAGAACGTATTCAGGAAGACACTGGAAGTTGCCGAAAAGTTAAATAGCAGTGAACGTATAGCATACGCGAATGGGGATTTGGCTATACTGTACTACAATAAGAAAGACTACCGGAAGTCACTTGATTACCACAAAGTGAATCTTGAGATACAAAAAGAATCGGGGAATCAGCGGGATCTACCTATGATTTACAACAATATCTCGGATTGTTTTTTTGAGTTGAAATCCTATGACTCAACGATCTATTATGCAACAAAAGCACTTGCCGTTGAAACTGATCAAAGAAGTGTTTATGAGAATGCCCAATCCAAAATAAACATAGGAAAGGCCCATTGGGTCAATGGAAATTATCAATCGTCCGGCATACTGCTGAAAGAAGCTTTGGAATCAGGAATATCCATAGGAAGCATTGATGTCAGGCGTAACGCTTTAAAGCATCTCTATCTTTTAAACCAGGAGATCAATCAGTTTGAAGAGGCCCTGGCATACTATAAATCATACAAAGCACTGCTGGATAGTATCATCAATCTTAATACAAATCGACAAATCGAAGAAATTGAAGCCAGCTACAAATTAAAGGAGCATAAACAAAAAATCATCAACCTTAATTTGGAAAAGCAACATGCAGAGGCCAGGAGAAATATGTT
>LYSV01000263.1:0-3265 GCA_001657315.1 Flammeovirgaceae bacterium BBD 1991-12
ATTCGGAAACTCATTTTTTTAATATGACTATTAATCAGGTATATATTTTTTAAGATTAATTCACTTATTCCATGTTCAAAATTAATGAATGGAAGCTCAGACTAATCTCAATTGTTTCATTCTGTCTTGCGGGTTATATTCTGAATGCTCAGGAGATATGCGGTAATGGCTCGGATGATGATAACGACGGGCTAATTGACTGCTATGATCCGGATTGTTCAGGGGATATTTCCTGTGATGGATTTTATTTTGGAAACAGCCTTCCGGGGTGTCAGAGTACTCCGGCACCCGGTGAGCCCTTCACCCTGACTAAAGTGTGGGACACGGATGCCGCACAATATCCCATGGATTCCCGGCAGACTGTTCTGGTCGGAGATATCAACAATGACGGGGCGACCGAGGTAATAGGAATTGATGATAATCCAGGCAAGATCTACGCTTTTGATGGGAAGGATGGTTCCCTCGTAATGGAGATATCCACTTCAAGACAGGATTTTCAAACAAACGCACCGGCTTTTGCTGATGTGGACGGAGACGGATTTGCCGAATTTTTTATTGTGGTTCAAAACGGCGGTTCACCCCGATTGGTACGTTATGACCCGGATGGAGCCGCGACATTATCTACGGCCACATGGACCTCTTCCTCAGCAGTAGGGCATGGGGGGAACAACGATGATCGCTACACACCGGAGCTGGCGGATTTTGATGAAGACGGTGTACCGGAGGTATATATGGCCGACCAGATCTTCGATGCGGCCACAGGAACAAGTATAATTTCAGGAAGTGGTAGCAGGGGAGAAGAGACTGGCGGAGAACCTTTTTCCGTGGCTGCGGATGTTTTACCCGATGCCTTTTGCGCGGATTGTAGCGGCCTTGAGCTGGTAACAGGTAATGAGGTGTATTCCGTTAACTTGTCAACGGCAAGCTTTACTTTGCAGGTCAGTGCTCCGAGTACTCTTTCCGGTGGTATAACAACACTGGATGGGGTGACCAGTATAGCGGATTGGGACCAGGATGGAGACCTTGACGCAATTGTCAACCAGGGACGTTACGTTTATGCATGGGATATCCAGACCTCAGTGCAGATTGGGAGTACATTTGATATGCGAAGTGCTTCACAGAGCAATACCACCGGTAATGGTGGGCATGCCAATATTGCTGATTTTGATTCTGACGGCAGACCCGAGATCGGCCTTGCCGGACGAAATGTTTACGTTGTTATTGATGATAACGTCTCCGGTATGGGAGAGTTATGGTCTGTATTTTCCACAGATAATTCACAGAGAACAGGTAGCACTGTTTATGATTTCCATGCAGATGGATTTTACGAAGTGATCTATCGGGATGAGGACAGCTTATATGTTTATAATGGACTGGACGGTTCCGTAATGGCATCGATTGCCTGTGGAGCAGGAACCCGGATGGAATACCCCGTGGTGGCGGATGTAGATGACAACGGCCAGTCAGAAGTAGTCTGTGCCTGCCAGGATGTCCCTGGACCGTCCAATTCGGGTAATGATTATATTTCCATGTTTCGATCCACGGACTACCCGTGGGTTTCGGCACGAAAAGTATGGAATCAGCATAATTACTTCGAGGTAAATGTTAATGATGATCTCACCATACCGGCAGTACTCCAGGATCATGCATTGGTACCGGGTTCAAACAATTTCCTCGCCCAGTCCACCTTTCGCCTTAGTAATGGATCGCCCACACTGGCCGCTCCTGATGCTACTGTAACCATATCATCACCTATTGATTTTACTAGTTGTGGTCCCCCACCATATCAGATTGATGCCACGGTTGATATTTCCAATGGAGGAAGCTGGCCATTATCGTCCAATACACCTGTTGCTTTTTACAATGGTGATCCCTATGGAGGAAGTGCTACCCTTATGGCAGTTGTTGAAATTGGGGTGGAAGTAGCCGCAGGTGGAAACATTACCCGGACCTACACGCTCCCTGAGCAACATCAGGATTTTGACCTGTATGTTCTGATCAATCACAATGGCGAATCACTTCCTCCCACCGCTCCGGATTACGTGGAAACCTTCGTGGGTGAATGTGATTATTCCAATAACCTTTTCGGTCCCCTTATGGTCGCAGATTGCCAATCCCCTCCTATTGTTGATGATGCCACAATATTGTTGGATGAGAATAGTCCTAATGGTACCTCAGTGCATACCGTTTCGGCAACAGACCCTGACATAGGAGCCAGCTTGACATATGCCATAACCGCAGGAAATACAAACAACGCCTTTGCAATTGACACTGGGACGGGCGAGATCACTGTAAACGACGTCAATCAACTTGACTTCAGCATTCAGACCTTCACACTGACGGTAACTGTGACCGATAATGACGGACTAACCGATACTGCAACTATTACTATTAATATTGATGATGAATCCGAATATACAGTTAACCCTTCTCAGAATGTTGATAGTTATTCCAATAATGATGTTTTGGCTATAGTTACTGACGGTAATGGCCTGATAACTGCTGCTGTACTGGCCAGTGGCAGTTTGCCTGCCGGTACAAGCCTGAATGCTCTTACAGGCCAGATTACGGTTAGTAATGCTGGTGCCCTGGTAGCAGGTACCACCAGCTTTGATGTGACGACGACAGATGCAGGTGGCGGAACCACTACACAGACCGTAACGGTAGTGACAGACCCTGACACGGAGGCCATCTATTCTGTGAATTCGGCACAAAATGTGGATAGTTACACTACCAATGATGTTCTGGCTACCGTAAGTGACGCCAATGGGGCAATAACAAGCGCCACAATTGCCAGTGGCAGCTTACCTCCCGGTACCAGCTTAAATACTACCTCTGGTGCGATCACGGTGAGTGATGCATCCTCATTGGTCGGAGGTACTACAAACGTTGATATTACCACTACAGATGTTACTGGCGGGATCACTACTCAAACCGTGACCCTTGTGATCAACCCTGATAATGAATCAGTATACACGGTTAATGCTGCTCAGAATGTTGACAGCTATTCGGACAGTGATGTGCTGGCAACGGTAGCTGATACGGATGGTGCGATCACGAGTACAGTGCTTTCTTCCAGCAGCCTTCCTGCCGGAACGACTTTGAATGCGACGACTGGCGCAATCACGGTGAGCGACGCCGGTTTACTTGTGGCCGGCACCACGAGTTTTGACGTTACCACCGTAGATGCTATAGGCGGAGTAACGACACAGACAGTCACGATTGTGATTGATCCAGATGCGGAAGCTACCTACACGGTGAATGC
>LYSV01000263.1:3275-3610 GCA_001657315.1 Flammeovirgaceae bacterium BBD 1991-12
AGCTATTCGGACAGTGACGTGCTGGCGACGGTAGCTGATACGGATGGTGCGATCACCAGTGCAGTGCTTGCTTCCGGCAGTCTTCCTGGGGGAACTTCTTTGAATGCTACGACTGGCGCGATCACGGTGAGCGACGCCAGTTTACTTGCAGCCGGCACCACGAGTTTTGACATTACCACCACGGATGCTACAGGCGGCATAACGACACAGACAGTCACGATCATGATTGATCCTGATGCGGAGGCTATCTACACGGTGAATGCTGCTCAGAATGTGGACAGCTATTCGGACAGTGATGTGCTGGCGACGGTAGCTGATACGGATGGTGCGATCAC
>LYSV01000263.1:3685-4271 GCA_001657315.1 Flammeovirgaceae bacterium BBD 1991-12
GTGATGCCAGCCTGCTCACTGTCGGCAGCACAAGTTTTGATGTAACCACAACAGATGCTACAGGCGGCATAACGACACAGACAGTCACGATTGTGATTGACCCAGATGCAGAAGCGGCCTACACGGTGAATGCATCTCAGAACGTGGACAGCTATTCGGACAGTGATGTGCTGGCGACTGTAGCTGATACGGACGGTGCGATCACCAGTGCAGTGCTTGCTTCCGGCAGCCTTCCCGCGGGCACCACTCTTAACGCTATGACAAGAGCGATCACGGTGAGTGATGCAAGCCTGTTGGTTGCAGGTTCAACAAGTTTTGATGTGACCACTACTGATGCTACAGGTGGTACGACTACGCAAACAGTCACGATTGTGATCGATCCAGATGCAGAAGCTACCTACACGGTAAATGCAGCTCAGAACGTGGACAGCTATTCGGACAGTGATGTGCTGGCGACGGTAGCTGATACGGACGGTGCGATCACCAGTGCAGTATTGGCTTCGGGCAGCCTTCCTGCGGGAACGACTTTGAATGCGACGACTGGCGCAATCACGGTGAGCGACGCCGGTTTACTTGTGGCCGGCAC
>LYSV01000264.1 GCA_001657315.1 Flammeovirgaceae bacterium BBD 1991-12
AAAACCCCGGACCAAACACCTGGGCAGGAAGATCAGCCGCATGCGCGAGATCTTAGGTGTAAAACAAGACACCGTAGCCGATGAACTAGGCATAAGCCAGCAGACCGTTTCTAAAATCGAGCAGACCGAAGAGGTGGATGATGAGACCCTCGGGAAGATCGCGGGAGTGCTGGGGGTAGACCCCGAAGCCATCCGGAATTTCGACGAGGAAGGTACAATCAATTACATTCAAAATAACTACGAAGGATCAAATCAAGGCGCTTCAGCCTTATTCAATAACTACCACTGCACCTTCAATCCTATCGACAAATGGGCAGAGGCTATCGAAGAAAATAAGAAGCTTTACGAGGAGTTGTTGAAAAGTGAGCGGGAGAAGGTGGCAATGCTGGAGCGGCTTTTGGAGGGGAAGTAAGAGGAATATTATTAATTTTCATGATGATATTTTGCTGTTTCAATCGTTTTAATTTGCATGTATTAAATAATTGTTGGTTTTCAAACTCCTTCTCCAAATGACAAAACCGGAAATATATGATATGTCAATTGTTTTTGTTGGTAATATTAATCCGATAATTGTTCAACCTCTTTGGCTGGCCAGTAAAGGATTAATTCAAGAAACAGAGGGAGAAAATGCAAAGATTGAAATAATACATAATGAAATTGTAAAATTTCAATTGGATTGGGTTAGTTTTGAAATAACGGGTCAAAGGTTGATGGTTAGGACTACGAAAGAGTCTTTTTTTCCTGTAATCAAAGATCTGGCTGTTAGTATTTTCAATATTTTGAAAGACACACCCTTAAAGAGCTTAGGTATAAATCATATTCTGCACTTTAAACTGGATAAGACAGGTTACATTAATATAGGAAAAAGACTGGCTCCATTTGATAACTGGGAGGGAATTTTATCAAATCCGCGCCTTTTACAATTAGAGATGACTGATCAGCCACGAAATGATGGGTTTTCAGGTCAGTACAGAGTCAGCATCACTCCTTCTGTGCTTGTCAGGCCTTATGGTGTTACTATAAATATAAATGATCACTTTGACGAAGTTGAAAATATTTCCGGAAGTGGTGCGATTATAGAGATCTTAAACCGTTCCTGGCAAACTTCGTTAAACAGGGCTGGAAAAACATATACAAAGCTATGGGAAACACTGAATCTTTAACAAATGTGGATCAGCCGACTGCAGATCCCGAACTTACCATTGACAAGAATAAGCAGCATCATTCAAGGTTACTTTCAATTGATGATAAAATAAAGAGCTTAAAAGAAGATGCTTACCTGCCACAAGGAACCAGTTCAGTCGGGAAGGTACATGAAGATTCTATGAAATCTTCCATTGAAGAAGGAGATTTAAAGTTCTCAAAAAACTACTCTAATAGCCTGCAAAGCTGGAAAGGGAATGTTGTTTCGATCGAAGATGAATTTTTCGTTGCTGAGTTGGAAGATTTGACACATGGTGGCACCCGGGAAATAGCTGAAATTGAATTAATGAGTGTTTCTCCTGATGATCAAAATTTGGTTCAGATCGGTGCTGCATTTTATTGGAATATAGGCTACAAAATGAATCAGGGACAAATAACAAAGGAATCTATAATTCGATTTCAAAGACTGATCAATTGGGATGAGGAAGACTATAATAATGCCGCGGATCGTGCCTCGGATTTATTTGATAATATAAATATTGACTAGGAAAGTACACGATTGGATCCATTTATCGCAGAAATCAATTTATTGGGTACGGGTGGTGGCTATGGTGAAAGCATTGTAATCCATCTCGGTAATCATAAATGGATTGTAGTAGACAGTTGTCAGGATCCTAACACTGGGAAATCATTACCGTTGGTTTTTTTGAGATCAAGATCAATTGATCTTAGTCAGGTTAAGTTAATTGTTTGCACACATTGGCATGATGACCATATTAATGGCATTTCGGAACTTTTGAGGAATTGCCCTAATGCAACTTTTTCGTTTGCGAGGGTTAATGACCAGAAAAAGTTCTTACAGTTTGTTTCTTTAGACTACGAAAAGGTCAAATCAGTGGCATCAAACTCTGCTACGAGTGAATTTAATCAATGCCTGAAATTACTAAGAGAAGAAAAGAGACAAGCCAAATATTCGTCTGCAGACAGATTGCTCTATGCGACTGAATTCCACGAATTAAACATCAATGTATATTCATTATCTCCGTCAGATTTTAGTTCTGAATTATTCGATCAGGAAATATCAAGGCTGATCAGTGATTTTGGTGCACCAAACAAGAAGTTGCCCAAACAAACTCCAAACGACAGATCAGTTGTCCTGTTACTCAAATTGGGAAAGCACACTGTTCTCCTCGGAGCAGATATGGAAGTTCAGGATAACCCAAAATTAGGTTGGTTGGACATTACCCGAAATTCTCAAATAGTTAAGAGTTTTCCACGGTCAGGATATTTCAAGATACCACACCACGGAAGTGAAACAGGATATCATGAAGAAATATGGAATAAAATCTTGCAGGGTAAACCCTTAAGTACTTTGACTCCATGGAATCGGAATAAAAAACTTCCAACTGAGAAGATGGTAATTAAATACAAATCTTTAACTGACAATTTATTTATTACATCCCCACTGACAGTCAGCTTGAAACCTAAAAGAAGAGACAGGAAAGCGATGAAAATAATTAAAGAATTTAATAAGTCCATTAGAGAATCAAGGTTTCAATATGGGGTAATAAGTTCTAAAGTTGACATCACGAAAGAGGGCTCCAAGTGGTCAACATCACTTTCAGGAACCTCCAGTAAATTGAATTGATATATATCCCCACTGGTGCGCATTTAGCAGCGCGTAATGCGTGCTGAATTGTAAGGATAGGATTTTTAATACGGGCGTGCTCAGGTGATCCGGCAATCTACCCTTGAAACAGACGTATCTATACAACACCGCCTGTTGAATAGTTTTAAACCTGTTAAATATCCTTTAGATTAGGGAAAAGATACAGTGTGGATAAAGTACACTGTAGTGTATTTTACTGGGTTGTTATGATACATAAAAAATGAAGAGACCTTTTAATCTTTTTGAAGCTAAAATTGATGAAAAAACAATAAACAATTGGGTTTATCATTATACAAAACCTAAGACTCTAATTGAAGACAATGGAATGTGCAAAATCTTGATATCTTTAGCTCATGGAAAGCAAAACAAAACCCCGGACCAAACACCTGGGCAGGAAGATCAGCCGCATGCGCGAGATCTTAGGTGTAAAACAAGACACCGTA
>LYSV01000265.1 GCA_001657315.1 Flammeovirgaceae bacterium BBD 1991-12
CGTTAACGGCAGTCATTGGCGAAATGATCACTCTTTCATCTTGATAAGAAGTGTAGATAATGGGATTTCCTTCGGTTCCGGAATTCCGGGGTGTCACGGTTTCCTCGTATGTCCCTTCTCTTATGTAGATAATATCTCCGGCCACTGCCTGATCCGCAGCTTTTTGAATGGTCAAATAAGGACTTGATATTGATCCATCATTGGTATCATCGTTACCATCTTTTGCTACATATATCTCTTGAGAAATGGCTATATGAGCTATAAATATGAAAATTAAAGAGCTACAATTTTTTATCATTTTCCTGTCAATTAAATCTTCTTACACATTAAACCTTGAACATTTAGTAGAATGACTAAGCAATAGCCTCAAAATTAAAGGTCAATTTCGAGCTTAATGAGGTCAATTATTAGCTAAAAAAGAGGTCAATTATTAAACCCGTTAAATGAACGGTTGAAAAAGAGTCGATAGAAAACTTTTATGATTTTTTTTGATGCTGACTTAACCTTCTTTGGATAAAGACAGATGACAGGAACCAATAATATTCAGCTAGCTATTTTTCTATTGTTCTCACTTTTTAGTAATTCATTGCTACTCGCCCAGGACAAAGCAAGAATTATGATTTATCCACACAAACTACGCGAGTTGAAAAGTGGCGACTTCACCAAGAACAGGCTGGACAGGTCCAAATATTTTTCTACCATGGGTATGCCTGGAGGAACCCGATTTAAAGATCCGAAATGGGAAATGATGAAACCCACCCGAACAGTAGGGCCACACTTAAAAATACTCGATAAAGATTATGAATACGAGTTTGCTATTCAGAAAAAGATCGAGAAAGGTATACTTGATCGCCTCAAGTGGTATCAAAAAGGATTTGAATCAAATCAGGGTTTCAAATGGGCAACTGCCGGGATTACCGTTACCTATCCGGCATGGATGCGGGAGTCTGGCGATATGCATCTACCGGTAAAGAATAACTATTTTGAAAATGCAGCAATACAGGTCAACGCATGGTTAAGTACATTAAAATCATATGATATTCCCCTACCCACCTGGTTTACCGTACATAACGAACCTACACAAAGCTGGAATATCAGGGACATTGCTAAATTTCACCGAATTATGGCTAAGTCCATTGAAGAAAAGCATGAAGATGTAAAGGTCTTCGGTCCTTGTTGGGCATGGACTTTCCCCGGGCAAGACCTGAGTGTATGGCAAAAATTCTACGTTGATTTTATAGCTGCTACTGAAAATACACTGAGTGGTTACGATATGCATACATACTCTAAAGGATATTGGGCTTACGATTCTATCAATTACAAAGGAAACCGAAACGATATGACCAAAAAGCAAAATCATCCAAGCTTGTTTGAAGGGATGTACAATGGAAATGAAAACGTTTATGATTTTGGAACTTTAGAGAGTCAGCTAAACATGGTACAGGCGGTTCAGAACACACTTTATAACACGGGGCTTAAGCCTGTAATTGTTTCAGAATACGGCAGACAGTCCATCACACCCCAACTAGGTCCATGGCAAAATGATTTTAAGTTTTTCCTGTATATGACCACCGTGATCAGGCAAATGATGCTCTACATGGATCTGCCGGAGGTAGAGCTTGCGGTACCGTTTATTGTAGCTTATAGTGGTGCTGGTTATGCACCTGATAGAGGTCAGGCTGTTTACAACTTACAGAACGATCCCAACAACAGGAAGCATAGTGCTACTCCCTTCTTACAATTCTATGATTACTTCAAAGATGTGAGTGGAGAAAGACTCCACTATGAAGTTGAATCCTCAGAAAAAACCTTCAGTGAATACCAGGTTTTTAAGGATGCAAATTCCATTTACCTGATGGCTCATTATGGTAAATCTGTTGGAGAGTACATACTTGACCTGGATGTAACTCTTGATCAGGTAAATACAGATGATATTGCCTCCATAGGTATTAAACGACTAAAATGGGAAGGTGAATATCCGGAATTCCACAATAATAAAAACTTCAGCGGTAGCCTGGTCATAGATTCAAAATATCAATCAATTCCGTCGTTGAATGATATCCGCATCGAAGGAGAAGAAATGGTCATCGTAAGGATCAAATTGAAGTCGCCTGACCAACCTGTTACCAAAATGGTAGAAGAAGCTTTTTATGCCAGGAGCTACTTGAATAAAGTTCCTAAAAACACGCCGCATGAAATTAAGTTTGATCTGCCAGGAGCAGCCAAAAATGCACAGAAGTGTTATGTGGATGTTGCCATAGCAGTAGAAGATGGCATGAATGATTCACCATTGTTTACTTTCAATGGCAAAAGCTTAGGAAAAATTCTTAACCACAGGCATACCGTAGGAATTAAACATTACAATTCGGTAGAAAGAGTAGAGCTTCCAGTGTCACTTTTGAAGCAAGGAGAAAATACGTTGATTATTGAATTTGGAAAAAGTGTTTCAAAGTATAACACCTATTTGGTTTCTGCAAAACTGATAATTTGGACTGATCAATGACAGTAGATTACAGGATTGAAACTTCCAAAAGAATATTTGCGCTCAATGCTTAAAATATTTTAGATCATCAAACTACTTAGATGCTTTTGCCAATGCAGACCGTGACCAAATAGACCTTGTGGTGCCCATAGGCAAGAGACAATATTATTTAGATAATGGGTGGGACGGGTTCAGATTCATATTGGATAACAACACCGGCCCTCAACCAACCATGTTTGCCATTTCTCGCATAGATTTTAACGGTTTTCGCACAGTCCATTCGATCCCTTCTTCACCATCTTTGTATTTATAGTAATTAATATTATATATATCTGATTTCTCAACCCCCTTAAATGTTAGAGCATGAGTGGTTGGAAGTTAGGTGCTCTTAATTCCCCGGCAATGACACAACCATACTATCGAATAGCTACGATCATAGAAAATTCAATTTTAGCCATGCTCCTAATTATTTTATCTAAAAAAACCAAAGACCATGAAAAAACAAGTGAAAAATCAAGTGCGTTTACAATTAATTTGGGTATTCTTTTTTAGTACAAGCTTTGGCGTTCATGGCCAGGTACAGATAGGCGATGATATCAATGGTCGATGGTACGACGATCATTTAGGTGCCAGTGTGAGCCTGTCGGCCGACGGCAGTGTACTGGCCATAGGAGCTCCGGGCAGTCATTTAACCGGTGATCCTAAAGGCTATGTGCAAGTCTATGAAAAAGTTGAGGATGCCCAGGACGGTTTTAAGTGGGTACAAATAGGGGAAGATATTGTAGGCGAGAATGATGGTGATGGGTCAGGAGCGAATGTGAGCTTGTCGTCCGACGGTAGCGTACTGGCCATAGGAGCCTGGGCCAACGGTGGAAACGGTTATCGTTCAGGCCAGGTACGGGTCTATGAAAGAGATGATACTTCTACCGATGCTCCCGTTGGTTGGAAACAGGTGGGCGAAGATATCTATGGAGAGGCCAACGATGAGTCAGGAAGGAGTGTGAGCCTGTCACCTGATGGCCACGTGCTGGCCATAGGAGCTCCGTGGAACAGTGGAAAGGGTGAGCTTTCAGGCCGTGTACGGGTGTATGAAAGAGATGCTACTTCCACCGATGCTCCCGTTGGTTGGAAACAGGTGGGCGAAGATATTTATGGCGAGTTGGCGGGCGATCAGTTAGGACATAGTGTGAGCCTGTCGTTTGAAGGCAGCGTGCTGGCCATAGGAACTCCGTGGAAAGATGGAAACGGTAATAATTCAGGCCAGGTCCGGGTGTATGAAAGAGATGACAACCTTGACTTTGGTTGGAAACAGGTGGGCAAAAATATCGATGGCGAGGCGAAGGCTGAAGATATTGATACCGAGGCGGTGGGCGATCAGTTAGGATATAGTGTGAGCCTGTCGTTTGACGGTCGCGTGCTGGCCATAGGAGCCCCGCAGTATACCCGTTTCATCCCAAACCAACGCCGAGGTTATGTCCGGGTGTATGAAAGAGATGACAACAACCTTGACTTTGGTTGGAGAAAGGTGGGCAAAGATATCGTAGGCGAGGCAAAGGGCGATTACTGGGGAAATAGTGTGAGCCTGTCGTCAGGCGGTACGGTACTGGCCATAGGAGGTTGGTACAACGATGAAACTGCTAACTCTGCAGGCCATGTCCGGGTGTATGAAAGGGATGACAACAACCTTGACTTTGGTTGGAGAAAGGTGGGCGAAGACATCGATGGCGAGGCGGCGACGGATGGGTTCGGACATAGGGTGAGCCTGTCGTCTGACGGTAGTTCACTGGCCATAGGAACCTGGGGCAGAGATGCAAACAATCGGAGGAATTCAGGCTATGTACAGGTGTACCGTACAGGCGCAAGTGTTTCCATAGGAGCTCCAATGCAAGTAAAGGCCACGGCTTCCTTTGAGGTTACCTTTACCTTCGATATGGACGTTGACGGTTTTACGGAAACCGATATCAACGTTACCAATGCTACGGTAAGCACGCTTAACGGCAGTGGATCGACATATACCGCCACCATTGAATCCACATCGCCCTGTGACAATATTGCCATTAACGTACCTGCCGGCTCGGTATTGGATGCATTGAATATGCCCAATTTAGCAGCGCAGGAGGTAATCGTGGAAGTGAGGGAGGACATTTCCCCCAAAGCCATTGCGAAGGACATTACCGTAGCGCTGGGTGCCAACGGGCAGGTAATCATCAACGCGGACCAAATCAATGATGGCAGTACCGATAATTGTGGCGTGGCCGTTATGTTCATAAGGAGCAACCAGCTTCTTTTAGCAGAAGGGATCTTTGACGTTGAATTGGTCGTCCAGGATGCTAGCGGAAATCAGTCCGTTGCCGTTGCCAGGGTAACGGTAGAGGCCCCCCCAACGGTCTCGATCAGCAATGCCCCATCGGTTGTGAAAGACCTGGAACCCTTTACGGTGGGGATCGTGTTCAGTAAGGCCGTTACCGGTTTTGAGTTGGGGGATATTCAAGTGACCAATGCCACGGTAAGCACCCTTACGGGCAGCGGATCGACCTATACCGCTACCCTTGTGCCCACATCGCTCTGTGATGGAAATACTACCATAGATGTCCCAGCCAATGTGGCCTCAGTCGCGAACAGTTTGCTCAATTTGCCCAACCTGGCGGCCACGCAGGTAAGCATAGGTACTGAGGATACCATCGATCCAACCATAACCTGCCCCGCCGATGTGGTGGCCAGTACCGCTGACAATGGTACGGGCGATTGTACCACCACTGTTGACCTTGGCAGCCCCGTTACCGAAGACAACTGTTCCGTTGCTGCTGTTGTTGCCCAGGTAAATGGTATGGAGATAGACCCTGATACCTATGAGTTCAGTACGGGAGCAACTACCGTGACCTGGATCGTGAGCGATGGTACCGGAAATACCGCTTCCTGTGAGCAGATCGTAACGGTCCATGATGATGAAGGTCCCATGGCCATCTGCCAGGACATCACGGTACAGCTCGATGCCGATGGCAATGCGGCCATCACGGCCAATGAAATTAACAACGATTCCGATGACAATTGTGGGGTCCGGTCCCTGACCATCGACAGGGATACCTTCGATTGTTCCGATATAGGGGTCAATACCGTTGAGCTTACCGTAACCGATATCAACGGTAATACGGCCACTTGTTCGGCTACCGTGACCGTGGAAGCAAATTTGGAAAACCTTGTAGCGGTGGCCCGTGACATTACGGTACAGTTGGATGCCAGCGGACAGGTGACTATCTCGCCAGAGAAGGTGGACGATGGTTCCAGCTATGGCTGTAGCAATGCCCCGGATCTAAGTCTGGACAGGGATACTTTTACCTGTGACGATGTGGGAACCCCGGTAACGGTGACCCTTACCGCTGCCCATGGCACCAATACAGCCAGGACAACGGCCCTGGTGACCGTTGAAGCGGCCGGCAATTGTAAGTCCGTAGCATTCACCATCGACGCCATCGCAGACGTCACCCTCAGTGAAAACACCGTCTACACATCCGTTACGCCGGTTCTTTCCGGGGATCCGAAGGGCGCCGTGACATGGACACTGGGTGGCACAGATGCAGAAGACTTCTCTATCGATAGTTCGACTGGCGTGGTAACCATGATCGCCAGGGACTTCGAAGCGCCCGCAGATGCCAATGCCGATAATGTCTATGAAGTATCCATCACGGCTACCGATAGCGAGAACA
>LYSV01000266.1 GCA_001657315.1 Flammeovirgaceae bacterium BBD 1991-12
CAACGGGAAAGAAAAGCAGCCCGAAACGGGGTGGTATGATTATGGGGCCAGATTGTATATGCCGGAGTTAGGTCGGTGGGCTGTTATTGATCCAAAAACTGAAAGCTATGAGTCTATTTCACAGTATGCTTACGGTTTTAACAACCCCTTGAGATTCATTGATTTGTATGGTGAAGATCCAGGTGATGTTGTTGTTATTTTTGCGGGTGCAGACTTATTTTCAAATCAGGGCTTAGGGGCTACAGGCGGTATTGTACACGGTGTACGACAAGGACATATAGATCAAAGAGGAGGAGCAGTACAAAATTTTCATTCAACATATTGGAAGGCAGAAATATATCAAGGGTACTATGGACCAACGGTGGTCTACTCACGTGAAACTAACCTGGATGTAGCGACACAGGCCGCTTATGATTATATCAAGGAACATCATGAGAAAGGTGGAAAAATTACTTTATATGGTTATAGTTATGGTGGGGTACTTTCAAATCATTTGGCTAAAAGGCTTAACAAAGAAGGATACAAAGTTGATCTGTTAATTACCATAGATGCTGCTATGGGTTTCGAAACCGACAAAGTGGATAGGACTGTCTCGGCGAACGTAGATTCCAATCTTAACCTATACCAGACAAAACCATCAATAGTCGGTTCACATGGAGATAAAAATGTCCGGGAAGATGGTAGTGAAGAAGGTATTATTAACCAGGTAAAGGTTCATTACACAGATGCTGACGGAAAAGAACACGACATTGTACATTCAAATATTGATGACGTAACATTACAACAAGTTATACAGGCTATTTTAGATGAGTTAAATGAAGATTAAAGCAAAAAAGAATATAGTTACTCTTGCAGTTTACCTTTTGGCAGTAATTGCACTTTACCCGATTGCGAGATATCTGGTTGTGTTCAAACTTGACCTGCTGCCCGGGGTTGAAGATGGCTTCATTGTGGCCAGAGTCTTTTTTAGCGGACCGGTTTTGATACTAACAGGATTGATTCTGTTCTTTCAGGTTGATAAAAAGATCTTGAATAGGGCGTTTGGATTTTGTTTTACTTCAATTGGTCTGATTTGGATGTTTAAAGTCGCGCAAACCATAATACAGGAAGCAGCCTAATTATTGGATCTGTTTCCATAGGTAGAATTGACTTCCTAGCCCCGAATGCCATATGAAAACAAAGATTTGCAATAACCGGAATGAAGTAATTATGAGAAGCATTAGAACCCTTTTTAACTTGTGTTTTCTGGCAGTGACGTTAATTTCCTCACAATCCTGCTCTAACGATGATGAACCAAATCCTATTGTTTCTTCTCCAGATGGATATAACCAGGTGGAGTTTATCAGTGAGGGCCTTGACCTGGACTACTTATTTGCTCACACGGTAGCAGAGAGCAATTCAGTCTATATCAATTCCGATTCCGTTTTCATGGAATTATACTTTTATAAAGACTCAGCAAGTTTCAAAACCGGCCTGAATTATTTCAAAATGAAATTCTTTTACCACAAAGGTGAAAATAAAATAACCAATGCTTCATTGATAGCCGCTATGGTTGATCTACCACAGACCAATGTGTCAGGTATGACTTTAGGAAAACTAATAGCTGCTCCGTCAGGAATAATTGAAAAGTTTGTACCTGTTGACCTGATGACATCCAACCTGAGCTTTTCGGAAATGGATAGCCAAATTTCCTTTGATTATACAACACAAGTGAAAGGATCGGATAATTCATTGTTCAAAGACATTAACCTGAATGGTAGTTTACTAGCAAAATATACCCAAAGATGAAAAACCCTTCAAAATTCTCCTTTTCGGTTATTATTGGGATGGCACTTTTCTCTATGACCACGTCAGCCCAATTCAAACCGGGTGCTGTTAACTTCCCAAGCCCGAATGCCGCTACTTTAGGCTTGTATGGCGATATCCCGGTCAATCATTTTACCGGGATACCCAATATCCAGGTACCACTTTATACACTGTCCGAAAGGGATGTGCAAATTCCGGTCGCCTTGAGCTATCACACCGCAGCGGTAAAGCTCAATGCGCACCCTGGCTGGACGGGACTGGGATGGAATCTGTCTACAGGAGGTGCTATCACAAGGGTGGTAAAAGGAGGGCCAGATGAGATAAAATCAAGTACCCGGGCTGGTTACGGTTATTATTTCAACCATGATAAAGTAAACGTGGGTACATGGTCCTCCGATACGAAGCTTAAAGAATACGGGCACGACTTTCTTTTTGGTGAACCCTATAACCACGAAGTGATGCCGGATGAGTTCCATTTCAATTTTTTGGGCTATTCCGGAACGTTCTATCTGGACCATACCGGGCAATGGGTAGTACAATCCGATCGGGATGTGAAAATCATCTTTGAACCCACCAATGGAGGTTTTGTTTCTACAAGTGAATTGCGTGAACCACTAAAATGGGACGTACCCAGTGGTGTCAGGCAACATAATGATACCTATTTTAATAAATTTTCCATTGTTTCTGATGATGGCACGATCTACGAATTCGGGGGTATCCATGCCACTGAGTATAGTGTACCTTACAGGAACCCTGAAACGACATGGCTTATTCCCACTACGTGGAACCTGGTAAAGATCACCTCACCCAAAGGAGCCGTGATCACTTTTGAATACGAGCCAGGGCACTTGGTTTGCGCCTTAAGCAATGGCTACAGCTACCTGAAATACAATAAGGAAGGAGGAGGAGGATGGTTCAGCCTGAATCCTTCTTGCAGCGGGACGGTGGTGAATTTTGGAAGAAGGCCCGCTAACGGCTACCTGCTGTTCCCTGTATATTTAAAAAGAATAGTAGCCGATAATGTCAGCATGGAATTTACACGCTCCGTAACCACGGAGATGCGTTACGATGATTATGATCTGAATTATGACAGTTTTTATGACCCGGTATATTTTTACGGATTCTATTTCGATAACCCTAATGAACTCCAGTGGGAACAACTGGATACCTTGAAGATCATGGACTCTGGGGGTGAGATAGTGAAAAAGTACAAGTTCGACTATACCAACTCCAGTTCTACCCGGTTAAAACTGTTGGCAGTGACCGAAACTGACATAACCAATACCCAAAATGCTACTTACCGGTTCAGCTATAATTCTAATGAGATGTCATTATA